>CAYGJL010000023.1:0-56710 GCA_964350145.1 uncultured Gemmatimonadaceae bacterium | reverse complement strand
CGATTACTGAGGCCGAGGTGCCAGCGTTGATTGACGAGCTTCCGTTACTCGCCTGCGTCGCTGCTGGAGCCGGGGTCGATCTCGAGATCAGCGGCGCAGAAGAGCTGCGGGCAAAGGAAAGCGATCGCATCAAGACCGTAGTCAGCAATCTGATCGCAATTGGTGCGCGAGCCGAGGAGCGGAAAGATGGACTTAGGGTGTGGGGGCCGCGGCGGGAGCTACATGGGACTATCGATCCGGCGGGCGATCATCGCATCGCGATGGCCTTCGGCATGGTTGGGGCGTTGCCCGGAAACCGCATCAAGATCAAGAGTCCGGCATGTGTAAGCGTGTCGTACCCCACCTTCTGGAACGATTTGAAGCGTGTCGTAGCGTACTGCGCCGGCAGCGATGGCTGCAGCAGCTAGTATCGCCATGCTCCGCTTCACCACCGCCGGCGAGTCGCACGGCCAGGCCCTGGTCACCATTCTCGAGGGAATGGTCGCGGGGCTGTCTTTGTCCGCCGACGACGTCAACGGCGAGCTGGCGCGGCGCCAGCACGGCTACGGCCGCGGACGGCGCATGCAGATCGAGTCGGACGCGATGGAGTTTCTCTCCGGCGTTCGCGCGGGCGAGACGATCGGCTCCCCCATCGCCATGCTGATCCGCAACCGCGACTGGAAGAACTGGTCCGAGATCATGGACCCCGCGCGCAGGGAATCCGATCCCGCCAAGCGAAAGCGTTCCGTGACGCGGCCGCGGCCCGGCCACGCGGATCTCTCCGGCATGTTGAAGTACGATCGGGCGGATGCTCGCGACGTGCTCGAGCGCGCCTCCGCCCGCGAGACCACCGCGCGCGTCGCCGGCGCCGCGGTGTGCAGGCGGTTCCTCGCCGGGTTCGGTGTGCGCGTCGGAAGCCACGTGGTCCACCTCGGCGGGATCGATGCCTCGATTCCCGGGCACATGCCCGACGACATCAACGCCGCGGTCGCCGATTCGCCGCTGCGCACGCTCGATAAGGATTCAGAGGCGCGGATGATCGCGCGCGTGGACCAGGCCAAGCGCGACGGCGACACCCTCGGCGGAATCTGCGAGGTCGTATGCGCCGGACTGCCCGTGGGGCTCGGCTCGTACGTGTCATGGGACAGGAAGCTCGACGGCCGCCTCGCGGCCGCGATCATGTCCATTCCTGCGGTGAAGGGAGTCGAGCTGGGTCTTGGCTTCGAGGCGGCGTCCACCGCCGCAGCAATCGCGCGGGCGGGCTCGAGGGCGGAATGACCACCGGCGAGCCGCTGGTGGTCCGCGTCGCGATGAAGCCGATCAGCACGCTGATGAAGCCGCTCGCGACCATCGATACCGAGACCGGGGAGGCGGCGGCCGCCGTCGCGGAACGCAGTGACGTCACCGCCGTACCCGCGATGGGAGTTATTGCGGAAGGGATGGTGGCATTCGTGATGGCGCAGGCGTTTCTGGAAAAGTTCGGGGGAGATTCGCTCGGCGAGACGCGCCGGAACTACGAGGGCTACATCGCGCGCATCAACGCGCGTTGATGCCCGTTTTTCTCGTCGGCCTCCCGGGCGCCGGCAAATCAACGATAGGACGAGCGGTCGCAAAGCAGCTCCGCATAGCGTTCATCGACCTCGATCGCGAAATCGAAGAAGGCACAAAGAAATCGATCGAGCGTATCTTCGCGGAGGACGGCGAGCCTCGCTTCCGTCAGCTCGAATTCGAAGCGACCCAGCGCCTGCCCCGCACCCCCGCTATAGTTGCTCCCGGCGCGGGCTGGATCTCGAACGAGGCCGTCAGGGTTCTGGTGCCTCGTGCCGGGCCTACCATATACCTTAGAGTAGAGCCCCGGACCGCTGCCCTACGGCTCGGGGCGGCCGCCGCTGACCGGCCGCTGCTGGCCGCGGACCCGGAAACGGAGCTGCAGTGGCTGCTCGCTTCCCGGCAACGGCTCTACGAGTCAGCCGATGCTGTCGTCGACACGGAACAGCACCCCTTTGATCACGTAGTCGAACGTACCGCCGAGCTCGCCGCGGCGTTTCTGCACCGACGTGAATGAGCGAATCGGCCATCGACCGTTTTCGTCACGACATGTGCCTAACTCGCACGTGCCAGCGCTGGCAGACGTTTGACTTCGCGCTTCACCGCTCGCGCCTTCTTCGAGTGATGCAGCTCGTAGAGATCACAGGCATGCTGGATATTGAGCCAGAAATCGGGTGTTGTCCCGAACAAGTACCCCAGGCGTAGGGCGGTATCCGGGGTAAGAGGACGCTTGCCCTTGATGACCTCGTTCACGCGCGGGAACGAAATGCCCAGCCGGCGCGCAAGCTCGCTCTGCGAAATGCCCAGCGGCTTCAGAAACTCCTCTTCCAGCATCTCCCCCGGCGTGACCGGTGCTCGATTAGTAGGGATACGCATTAGTGAACTCCAACGACTAGGGTGCGCTTCGGATTGCACTAGTGGTAATCCGTTATTTCTGCGTCTGCTGGTCCTTCAGCGGTCCACGTAAAGCAGACGCGGTACTGTTTGTTGATGCGAATAGAGTGCTGCCCTTCCCGGTCGCCTTCCAGCCCTTCCAAGCGATTTGCGGGAGGCGCCCGCAGGTCACTCAGATTCGCCGCCATCTCCAGCATCGTCAGCTTTCGCACGGCGACCCGCCAAATTGACGAGGGGCAGGAGCGCCGTGCCTCCTTGCTATCCACACCGTTGAAGATGTCCTCGGTGCCCTTGTCCTTGAACGAGACTATCAGACGCCGCTCCTATAACACTAGGTATTATAATATATTCTATTATAGGACGCAAGCCTCTGGGACGCGATATCGACGCATCCAACCTTAACCACGTCGTTGCGATCCTGAACTAGAATCGCGGCCTTGGTTCAGGATAAGCGCTATCCTGAACTAAGCGGTCCTCGTACGCCCCAGTTTGAGCCAAGTCCGGCGCACAGCTATGTGCCCGGTCGCAATGCCCGGAAGAAGACGGCGAGATCAAGAGTGAACGGGGCCGACGCTCCCTCCGGCTGCCAGACCACCGTATCCGTCATCAACTCGACGCGATCGTCCGCCGAGCCTGCGCGTTCGAGGATCTCGGCATCGAGATCCACCACCCAGTAATCAGCGACTCCGACGCGGGAAAAGAACCGCCGTTTGGTAACGCGGTCGTGCCGAGCCGTGCTGGGCGACAGAACCTCGCACGCGAGCAGGAGCGACCTTACGTCCCTCCAGTTACGCGGCAGCTTGCCTGCGACGAGCGGTACCACGAAGATATCGGGTTGGACAACCGTCTCCGGTTCCAATTCGATGTCGGCCGGTGAGAACAGGACTTCACCGATCTGCTCCCGGGCCAGATATTCTGACAGATGCAGGCATAACGCACCGACCGCGCGCTGGTGT
The DNA here is from genome assembly GCA_964350145.1 of uncultured Gemmatimonadaceae bacterium. GTDB lineage: Bacteria > Gemmatimonadota > Gemmatimonadetes > Gemmatimonadales > Gemmatimonadaceae > JACDCY01. The sequence goes on along the minus strand of CAYGJL010000023.1, from coordinate 53,333 downwards.
TGGAGTCGCGGTGCCGGAGTCACCAGCAACTCGCCGTCGATAAGCTCGTACCGCGGCCACGCGCGGGACTCGTCCTGGAGCTCGCGAACCGCGGCCGCGGTCCACCGCTCGCTGGTGGCTGGCATATGCATAGTCTGCTCGGCTCGTAGGCAGGCGCGCAAGGTCGGCGCATCCAGAACCGTAGCCCCAGCCGGCGCCGTTCGTATCATCAATTCCTTACATACGTCGCCGCGCCACTCAGTCGCCGGAAGCAGCCCCGCTAGAAGTCGAACCCGATCCCGCTCTGCAGCGAGAAGTCGTTCTTCTTCACGCCCGGCCGCGGGCTCGTGTCGAACCGGTTGTTTAGCCCCAGCCGCAGCGACACCGTCTTGGTGAGCGGCGCGCGCACGTTGGCATCGGCGTTGAGGCGGTACCGCCGCCACTCGCTGACGTCCGGCAGCAGCGTGATGCGCTCTTCCAGTGAAGCGCCACCGGGGAGCCGCTGGCTGCTGTTTAGCCGAAGGATCCCGCCCCCGATCATTCTGCCGGTGGTGTCCGCGAAGCGCTCCTCGAGCAAGCCGACCCCGACGTCGAGCGCGGTCCGCGAGTTCCGACGCACGCCCAGGACGAAGGACAGTCCCGTGTTGAGCACGACGCGCCGGTCGAGCTTCGTCAATGCGTCGTGGTGGTAGCCGATCTCGTGGAAGACGGTCGTGCGAGTGCCACGTGCACTCCCACCTGATCCAGCGGGACTGTACAGCACAACCGAACCGCCGCCGCCACCAGCATCCTCTATCTCCGCGTCGCCCAGCGCGTAGTTGAGGCGCAGCGCGGCCGTGTACATCCCCACGGACCGCTCCCCGTCCCGCTCGGCGCTGCGCCGAAGCCAACTAGTCGTCCAGCGAGTCTTGGTGCCCATACGAGTCACCGTGGACGAGATACTGAAATCGTTGAGATCCGCATTTCCGCGCACGAGCGAGTACGCAAACGCGAGCGACTGCCGCCAGAACGGGCGCTGCCTGGGTGCTGGAGTCGGAGGCGGCGGCGGAGCGAGCTTGCCCAGCGCGGCGAGCAGCTCGCGCGTAGCGCTGTCGCTCGCCGTGCACGAGCGCACGCCTGCAGCGGGGACAGTCATAGGCCCGAGCGTCGCGTGCTCGAGGACCAGCGTATCGCCGACGCGGCCTCCGGCCGTGCCTGAGATCCGATCGCCGTTGGAGAGCTGGCACCGAACGACGGCAACGACGGAGTCGACTCGTGCTGTGTCGGCGGCGCCCTGTGCAGCCGGCGGCGCGGATGCCTGTGCGATGACGATGGCCAGCAAGGCGGCGATCACGTGCCGTGGTTCCCGAGCATCACGCCCGCTCCTTACCGCAGCGTGACGACGATCGCGCCTCCGGCTGCCTCCGACCCGAACCGCGCCGTCGCGTCGGCGGACCTCATGTACCGGAGGAAGAACACGTCAGTCGCGCAGATGTCGCGCAGCGATTCCTTGCCGCCGAGTCGCTGGTTCGTATCGAGGTACACGGCGAGTTCACCCGATGCGTCCCCTGACAGATCGTGAAACCACCATCGCGCAAGCCACTCCACGGCGTCGTGCGCCGTGACGACAGTCTCTCCCGTGACATTCGCTTCCCTAATGTCAGCGGCGGTCAATTGAACGAGTAAGCTGGACCGCGGCTCCGAATTTGGGCTAGACGTGGTTTCATCCACGCACGTTCTAACTCGGGTCCGCCCGGTAGGATCGCGCTCCCAGTCCGTGTACACGATCTGCCTGCCGTGGCAGCACGCGCCGAGGCTTAGGAGAATGACCCCGATGGCCGATCGTTTGAGTTGGGACGGCGTCACTGGCAAGCCTGCGAACGGGTGATTCGGCCTCACCTGTAAGACGTCCGGAACCGGCCGAACCCCTACTATAGTTGCCGACCGGTAAGGCACTAAGTCAGGCCGATTCGGGCCTGGGGTCGTTCGTAGGGTCGTCTCAGCGAGAGCTGAGCCGGAGCGCCGCGCTGCGGGAGCGTTCGTCTGCCGCTTGACGAATGGGAATGATGCCGAGAGTTTCCGCACGTGGATCTCGCTTTCCGGACGGAGTTGCACCAGGCCAACGAATTCGCGGTCGGGCGCATGGAGGCCCGGCTGGAGCAACGCCTCGCCGAGTTCGGGGCCGCGCTGCACGGCGAGATGCAGGCTTTGAGAACCGGAATGCATCGCGAGATCCAGGGCCTGAGAACCGAGCTCCTCACCGAAATCCACGCGGCGAAAGTCGAGGTCATCAAGTGGATGTTCCTGTTCTGGGCGGGGACAGCGCTCGCGAACGTGCTGTTGCGCTGAAGCAGGACCTCTGCGCGCGCTCGGTCCGCGCGCGGACCAGGGATGGGGAGCGTGCTCGCGGTGGGCTCCCCCAAAGCGCCGTCTTAGCGAGCGCAGTTTGCGAGCGTAGGCGCGACTGGGAGAGTCCACCGTAGCACGCTCCGCGCACCGAAGCGGCGTGCGGGACCGCGCGCGCAGTAGGGGTAAGATTGCGCGTTCACGTCTTCTTAAGTAGTGCGCGTACGCCTCAAATCGCCCCGAGCTACCCCTATGCCATTCCCCTCCGCTCGCCTGCTGTCCGCGGCGCTCTTGCTTCTCCTTGCTCCGTCCCTGCCAGTCCAACTGGCAGCTTCGGTCGATTCCACAATCCCCGACACAAGCTCCGGATTATTGGCCGGGCTTCTTCCGACCGATCCGAAAGTCCGGATCGGCACTCTCCCCAACGGCCTCCGCTACTACATCCGGCAGAACCAGAAACCCGAGAAGCGCGCCGAGCTCCGCCTCGTCGTCAACGCCGGCTCGGTGCTGGAGAGCGACTCGCAGCTCGGCTTCGCGCACTTCGTCGAGCACACCGCCTTCAACGGCACGACGAATTTCGCCAAGAACGACCTGGTGAACTATCTCCAGTCCATCGGCGTGCGGTTCGGCGCGGACCTCAACGCATACACCAGCTTCGACGAGACCGTGTACATCCTCCCCGTCCCGACCGACAGCGCCGGCATCGTGGATCGCGCGTTCACGATTCTCAAGGACTGGGCGCACGGGCAGGTCTTCGACTCGGCGGAAGTCGTGGCCGAGCGCGGAGTGGTCCGCGACGAGTGGCTCGGCAGCAGAGGCGCCGGCCAGCGACTGCTCAATCAGTGGCTGCCGATCGTGTTTCGCAATTCCCTCTACGCGCGCCGCCTGCCGATCGGGACCGAGCAGAGCATCATGTCGGCGACGTCGGCCAGCCTTCGCCAATTCTACAGCGACTGGTACCGTCCCGATCTCATGGCGGTCGTGGCCGTGGGCGATTTCGATCCGGCGGACATCGAGGCGCGGATCCGCACGCACTTCGGCAGCATGCCTGGCAACCCGCGGGCAGCACCGCGAAGGATCGTCAGCGTTCCGGACAATGACGCGCCGGTCGTCGCGATCGCCAGCGACGCTGAGGCGGGCGGCACGAACGTCAACGTGATCTTCAAACTGCCGAGAGATGCGACCACGACCGTTGGCGATTACCGCCGCGATCTGGTCGGGCGGCTCTTTCTGCAGATGTTGAACGGGCGGCTGAGCGAGCTCACGCAAAAGCCGGATGCCCCGTTCCTCGGTGCGTCCGCCTCGCGCGACGGTTTCTTCGCGCGTGAGCTCCAGCCGTTCTCTCTCTCGGCGCGTGTGCAGGACGGCGGCGCCGAGCGCGGGATCGAGGCGCTGCTCACCGAGACCAGGCGCGCGGAGATGTTCGGCTTCCTGCCGGCGGAGCTCGACCGCGCCCGCGCGAGTTTGTTGCGCGCGTACGAGCGGGCGAACGCCGAGCAGGACAAGGCGCCTTCCGAGCAGCTCGCCGATGAGTACGTCCGGAATTATCTGGAGCAGGAGCCGATTCCCGGAATCGAGTACGAGTACGCGATAACGCAGCTGCTGCTCCCGACGATCACGCTCGCCGACGTGAACGCAATGGCGGACGAGTGGATTGGCGAGCGGAATCGCGTGGTGATCGTGCAGGCGCCGCGGAAGGACGGCGCCCCACTCCCCACTGAGAGCGGCATCCTTGCCGCGTTCGACCGCGCGGGTAAGACGCAAGTCACCGCCTACACCGAGAGCGTTTCCGGTACCGCGCTCGTGGACGACCTGCGCGCTCCGGGGAAAGTCGTTGGCGAGCGGTCGATCCCGGCGGTCGGCATGACGGAATGGTGGCTGTCGAACGGCGCGCGCGTGCTGATCAAACCGACCGACTTCAAGGCTGACGAGATTCTGTTCGCGGCTTATGCTTCGGGCGGCACCTCGCTCGCTTCCGATCAGGACTTCATGTCGGCGGCGTTCGCTTCACAGATCGTCGCCATGAGCGGCCTCGGAGATTTCAACAGCATCGACCTTAGAAAGACGCTGGCCGGGAAAGCCGCGAGCATGGCGCCAAGCATCGGGGAGACGACGTCCGGATTGAATGGCCTGGCCTCACCGAGGGATCTCGAGACTCTGCTCCAGCTCGCGTACCTCGAGTTTACCGAGGCGCGACTCGACACCGCGGCCTTCGGCGCATTCCAGAACAGCGCCGCCGCATTCCTCGCCAACCGCGGCGCAGCCCCGCTCGAAGTATTCAGGGATACGATTCAGGTGACGATGGCGCAGGGCGATTTCCGCGCGCGGCCGCTCACGCCGGCGACGTTTGCCGAGGTAAATCCCGAGCGGGCGCTCGGCTTCTTCCGAGAGCGATTCGCGGACGCGGGTGACTTCACTTTTCTCTTCGTTGGGAATGTCGACACCGCGGCGCTGAGGCCGCTGGTCGAGCGATATCTCGCGTCGCTCCCTGCCGGCGGCGAAACAATCGGGGTCGAAGCTGCTGCTCCCGCCCCGCCGACAGGCATCGTCGAGAAAGTTGTACGCAAGGGAGTCGAGCCGAAGGCGAACACGTTGATCGTGTTTACCGGCCCATGTGACTATTCACCGGAGAATCGTTTTGTCATTCGCGCGCTGACTGACGCGTTCCAGTTGCGGCTTATCGAAACATTGCGGGAGAAGCTCGGCGGCACGTACAGTCCGAGTGTGCAGGGGGGCTGCAACCGGGAGCGGCGACAGGGCTACACCATTCAGGTGCAGTTCGTGTCGTCGCCCGAGAACGTCGAGCTGCTCAGTCGCGCGGTGTTCGCGCTGATCGACACGCTGAAGACCAGCGGCCCCTCGGATGCGGACGTTGAGAAGGTGCGCGAGCAGATCATACGCGCGCGCGAAGTCGAGGTGAAGCAGAATGGCTATTGGCTGGGCAACATCAGGGCGCGTGACCAGGCAGGTGAGGATATCGGTGGCCTGCTAGGCGCGTATGACGAGATGGTGAGGAACCTTACCGCTGCGCAGGTACAGGAATCGGCTAGGCGGTACTTCGACGTGAAGAATTATGCACGGTTCCTATTACTCCCAAAAACGCGCTAGTCGAGGGAGCTCGCCACAAGTGCAGCCGCGCCTAACAAGCGCCTCGGGATTGCATTTGGTCTTATCACGGTCATAGGGAGTCGGATCTAACCGCGCGTGATCGGCGCGATAACCGAGTCCAATCAAAGAATGCTGGTTGTATCGGGCGCTTCGTAGAACGATGCACTTGCCGCTCATGCCCCTCTTTCGGCGTTGAGCGCCCCCTGCCCCAAATCAAGGCTGCTAAGGTGTCAGCAAATCAGGGCAATTTGCCTACCTGCGCTCAATCAAAAACCGTCTGTGCCTTCTGTGCCTTGTACCTCTCCCGCTCTGCATCAGTCTGCCAGGGCCATGGCCTGAGCTCGGCGCGTGTTGGCCATATACGTGCCATAGTCGCGCCATCATAAACGAATCCATCTTTGATGACGTAGCGAATCTTGGTAGAGTTCTTGATATCGCTTAGCGGGTTTGCATCGAGGACCAGAAGGTCAGCAACTTTCCCGGCTTCGACGGAGCCAAGCTCCTGGTCAAGATCCATCTTCTTCGCGCCAATAATGGTGGCCGCGCGCAACGCGTCGTGCCGAGTCATGCCAAGTTCGGTGAAGTACCACATTTCCCAGTGTGATGAGAGACCAAACGGTCCGTTCCCGTGCGCCCCGACGCTGATAAGGACCCCCGCTTTGATGAGGCGCGAGAGCTGCGCGTACGAAGGCCGGTTCCCTTGGTAGTCCATTCTCCGCCCCCGCTCCAGCTCCTCAAGCGTCGGTGCTGGCAAGAAGCGGCGCAATTTGGGATCATCCATGTCCTGCTGTTTGCTGTAGTAATCGATCGGCATCAACGTCGGCGTCATGTGTACACCAGACGCCGCAATGAACCTAAGCACATCGGCATACACGGGCTCATTGTGGTTGAGATCGTGCTCGATGCCCAAGTATCCATCGACGATCCTGGTCAAGAGCCCGTCATAGCTATCCGGATGCGACACCACTGGAATACCGCGCTCGCGCGCCGCCTGTATCAGCCATTGACGTTGTTCACGCCGCTGTAGCCAGTACTCCTTCAATGGCGCAGTACTGAACCGGGCGTGGTGCGCGACGATCGCTCGCGCATCGCTGAATGACCGGATATCGCGGTACGACGTTTTATTGTCTCCATCATGCCAATCAGGTAGGCCAAAGATGGCTTCCCCAGACGCATATATTCTGGGACCAATGCCATAGCCGGCATCGACTAGCTCCGCTTGGCCGAATGCATCGAGCATCGGCGCCGAGGGATCGTAGGCGGTGGTCACGCCATAGGCGAGATTGCCGACGTACACAACATTTTGCTCTGGCCACACTTCCTTTGTATCAAAATGGAAGTGCGCGTGGACATCCACCAAGCCGGGCATAATAGTGCTTCCCGCCAGATCGACCACGCGTGCGTCCTTGGGGATCGTCACGCGATCGGTTGGCCCAACGGAGACGATCCGGTTATCTGTTATCACGACCGCACCACGCTCGATGACTTCCCATCCACGCATCGTAATAATGCGGGCGTTGATCATTGCGAACGTCCCTGATGCGAACGGACGCGGATGCCGCACGTCGATTTCCACGATGTGCTGTGCATTCGGCATGTCGAGCCGCTGCCGATAAAGCGAAGTCCCGCTCACCCAAGTCAGAGTTCGTGCGCCTTGCCATGCAACATACGTCGGACTGGCAATCGACACGAGCCTTGCAGCTTTCGTGTCGAACCATGGGACCTCAGCCTCGGTTGCTGCTGCGGGAACGTCCGTGACATATAGGCTATCCCGCCGGACTACCGCCACCCGCCGACCGTCCGGTGAAATGACAACTTCGTCGGCCTTTGGCAAGCGGAGGTGTTGAACAGGAGTGCTGCTGTCGACGGCGATTGAGAGCAGGAAATTCCCAGAGCGGCTTTCATCACCCGCAATATTGACTTGGCTAGCCACGAAGACGCGGCTGCCATCCCCAGAAAATGAGGGAACGGGGAACGAACGGCCCGGAACGACGTCCAGCGGATATACAGCCAGCAGCTCGTGCGACAACCCGGTACCGGTAGCTGAAAACTGATGCAGCATCACATACGCCGGTCCCTTGAACTCGGTTGAGGAGCGTAACCCGAACCGTGATACGGACGTATCCGCGATGAACACCAATGCCTGCCCGTCGGGCGACCAAGCGGGATTGGTATAGCGCCCCGCCACTGACGTCACCCGCTTGGGGACGCCACCCTCAGCGGGGATAATCATCACGTGCCCAAATTGTCCATCGGACCAACTCGTATAGGCGACCCATTTGCCATCGGGAGAGATTGCGGGTCCGTACTCGAGCGCCGAATCCGCAGTCAACCGGCGCGCTCGGCCGGTGGCGATGTCCGTGGTGTGAAGATGGCCGAGTGCGCTGTAGATGACCTGGGTCTGCTCCGCGTTAAGCGTGGGCCATCGTATAATTCTCGTGATGATCTCACCACCATTGGCAATTTTGCGAGGCACATGGTGGAGGGGTACATCGACATTGCGGACAACATGGACTCGAACGGGAATACGCGTTATCTGCCCCGTCACAAGGTCGACACGCCTTAAGTGCCCGCGCCTCCCAAAGATGATGCTCCGCCCGTCAGGCGTAAAAGCAATCGCACGCGTCTGTTCCTGTTCCCCGGGAGAGACTGGCCGCTCACTAGAATCAGTCACCGTCTGCGTGACACCTGAAGTTACGTTCAGAACGCGCAGGATTTCGAACTCTCCCTTATCGTCTGCCTCGCTGGGGTACGCAACCAGATTGCCATCCCGGGAGATACGTGCACTCCAGCTGACCGAGACGACGGTGTCCGGTAGAGTGACACGATAAGTAGAGCCGATTATGCGAACGTGTCCGCCACGCGACATGCTTACTGTGTCGACAACGCGAGCCAACACTGAATCTGGCCCAGACCGTACAGGAACCACGGACCCTCGTGGAAGTCCTGGCCCCGCCTGTCGTATCTCTGCTCCCCAGCTAGAAGAGAAAAGCAGGCGCCCATCGAACGACCAGATGGGCGAGACCTGCCCTATTCTATCCGTTTCCGGTATTCTGGATCCCTTATAGCGCTCAAGGTTCGTTCCATTGACGTCCATGCTCCAGAGTTCGAACGCTCCGGCCCGGTCACTGATGAAAGCAATTCGCTTTCCATCGGGCGAGAATTGTGGGTGCATGTCCCACGCCCGCCCGTTAGTCACAGACTTGGCATCGCCGCCGGTGATGGCAACCGTGTAGATATCGCCCAACACATCAAAGAGGACACTCTGCCCGTCGAGAGAGACGTCGAGCACCGACCATGTAACCTCGTCGGTATCGAATATTATCTCTCGTGTGGGCACTCGGGCGGCTGTGACTGGCGTGCCAGACGACATGCTATACCGACTGGAACACCCGCAGAGGACGAGACCCGCAAGGACTGTTGCCGCGGCTATGCCGCACCGCACACTACTCCGGTGCGTCATGTTGCCCGGACTCAATGACCCTGTCAACGACTAGTACAGCCGGTCACCGATGGGTTGTGCGGCGTCTCCAGCGCTGCTGGGAATGGAATACTCGTCGCTGTCCCGTAATTCCCGCCCTGATGATAAGATCCTGTCGGGAATACTGTTTCGGGCTGCCGCCCATAATGGTCGATGAGTCGCCGAAGGTCGCCAAGCCGATGGTTCGTACCGAACAGCCAAAAAGCCCGCTCCCGAAAGAGTAAATCCACCCGCGCCTGGTCAGTGCCTGGATCCGCGAGCGGAGCCAGGCCCGTGACGCCACCCGTACCGGGGTTCCACACGCCGTCGGTTTGGGTTCCATTCGTGCGAAGTGTGTTCAGCTGCGCGAGCCACGCAGGCTCGTTCCCGGCCTGAAGCATCGCCTCGGCCTCGATCAGTCTCGCCTCGATGCCACTCGCCATCACAATCGGCGCCGCCCTATTCAGATACTTAGCCGGCACCGTTGCTGTGATCCCGTACTCGGTGATTGAAGACGTCTGGACGCGCGGATCGTCTGCCGTGACAAAGTCGAGACCGTTGGTGCCCTCGCGATCGGAGACGCTCACGCTCTTTTCAAAGTCTGGCTCCGAAAGCATGCCAAGCATGTTCGGTTGATTCGGATTGAATGTCGCGCTAAATTCCGCGTTCAGGATGTATGTTGTTGGCACCGACTGGGCCGCCGCACCAGCCTCAGCGAAACGGCCAAGTCCGAGGAGGGCGCGCCCCCGACCGATACGCGCCAAATTTAGAATCCCGATGCTGTCAGCCGCATATCCCACAGCTGAATCGCCGTCGGCCAGCGCGCGCTCGAACACCTGAGCAGTAGAGGCCGGCAGGCCGTACACAGGATTGAAATCCACGACGTCGTGCAGAGGTACGCCGGCGCAGACGTTTTCGGCTATAGCAAGAGTTGCAAACCCACGTACCGCAAACATTTCCCCCGCGTGAGCTTGCGCCGCGCCCTCGGCGCCATTCGCTTTGATCACTGGTATCGCCAATGTCGCGGCGTGACGAACAGCCTGCCAGCTTCCATAAACGCTGCTTGTGCCCTCAATAACCGTCACCTGCTCGTATTCTTCACTGTTCCGGCGGTCGAGAGCATCGCGAAGTATGAAGGCAGTCGCACGGCCAGTCAGTTCATCCGAGATCAAACCGGTCTTGATCGTAGCGTTGCTGACAGCGACGTATAGCTTGCCGAGCGCATCGCGGCGGAGCAGTTCAGCCCCTTTTGCGCTGCCAACGTCGGTTTGCTCAATCGCCGTTGGATCACTCACGTCAAGCGCGCCGCAGCCGCCCATTACGAGCAGGAGCACGGTACCGCGCACAAGACGCCGGGTCATGCGTATCATGATCAATGCCTCAAGCTGAGAGTTAGAAGCCGACGTCGAAGCGCAGGGACCACGTACGGTTCTGCGGAATTCCAATCTCCATGGCCGTGGTCGACAACAGGGGCGACACCTGCGAAGCGCTCTCTGGATCGGTGCCGCTGTACGAGGTCCAGAGGGCCAGGTTGCGCCCTTGGAGACTGAGCGTTGCAGTGCCAAGACGCAGTGCGCGCACAAGGTTTGCCGGAAGGTCGGCCGCTATCGAAACCTCGCGCAGACGAGTGAAGTCGCCGGGTTCGATCAATACGTAGTCGGTCTGTGATATCGCGGCGGCTGCTGCCTGGTCTGCCAAGGGAGCATCTCGGACAACAGCTGCACGGCAGGTAAAGGTTCTGCAGCGGAGAGTCGCGATGTCGTCGACCTGTGTGAATCCCGAGCGGCGTTCTACCAATGCTGAAAGGCGCAGTCTCTGATTGAAGAGACCGAGTGACGTAGTCCCGGTCTGAGAGCGCGGAGGCCTGCTTTCACCAACATAGATTGCTGTGTCGCCCAGCTGTATTTCCGCGGTCGTGATGATGCCGTCCCCGTTAACGTCGGAGTAGCCGAGCAGTGGCCGCATGAAACGCGCACCAATGGGATAGCCTTCCACCCAGCCGCCGAGAGGGTCCCGAAACGCGGCTGCGCCACCGAGCTCGCGGAGGGTGGAGCGATGAAAACTATGCTGTAGCGCGACGTACCAACTGAGGGCACGCGAATCGACCAGCCGACCGGAGATCTCAGCCTCAAAGCCACGTCCAGTGATGTGTCCAAGGTTGGACTGCATGGTTCCAAGACTGGGCGGGAGATTCACGCTCACGATCTGATCGACTGTGCTGCGGCGATACCATGTAACGGCGAGTGTCATCCGGTTCGCGAGAGCACTCGCGTCAAAGCCAAACTCATGCTCGCGAACACGCTCTGGACGAAGGTTCGGGTTACCCAATCCACTAACTGCGAACACGTTCGCTATTCCACCGTTGTACCATATTTGTTGCAGTGAGTAGGCAGGGCGAGCCCACTCGGGGCGCGGTTGCTGCCCTGAGGCTCCGAACCCATACCGCAGCCGAAGTTCGTCCAAGCCAGGGAGACGTTGCAGCACCGGCTCCTCTGATACCAACCATGAGACGCCCGCCTTCGGATACACTACGGCACGGTAGTCCCGGCCAAAAGTGCTTGCCCCATCGGCCCGAAGCGCACCCGTGAGGAACAATCGCTGATTTAAGCCAATCGATTGTTCAAAATAACTCCCGAGCGTAACCTGTTCGGAATACGTCTGCGCCGCCTGGACGGTTGTCGCCTGGCCGATCGACGATCCGCCCGGAGGCAGATCGGTGCCGACGCTCGCGAGAACGTTGTCTACGGTGCGTACGTACTGCGCACCAACCGACGTCCGGGACGTCAGCCTCGCAGACGAGAAGCTCGCCGTCGCAGCTACTTCGCTGCTTGTGGCTAATTGACGTGCACGGTCGTCACCAACAGCCCCCGTGCTGAACCACCTATTGATCACATCAGCAGGTCCGAACGCTCCCGGTGGGCGAGGATCGCTCGGTGGTGCCACACTCGCGCGCGCACTACTCGTCAAATCAACACCGCCTGTGGCCCGCAATTGCAGCCATATAGCGGGTGCCCAAAGGCCGCTTGCCATGATGAATGAACGACGCACGTCCTCTTCGGAAGTACGCGCGAAACTCTCTTCCGGTGGGTTCAATCCGTACGGGTTGCCCGGCATGACATTGAAAGAGCCCGAGGAATACGGGTTTAGCGCGAACGAGGAGACAGTGCGCGTCGAACGCTGTCCGTAACCGGCGTTGACCCGAAGCTCGGCTGTCTTCCCGAGCGCTGCGGTAATGTTTGATCGCAGGTTTATCTTGGAGAAACCGTTGGGCTCCAGCTGCTCCTTGGAAAGCGGTTTGCCGCGTACCAAGGCGAGCGAGTCAGCGATCCGAGGCGGCATGCGCAGTGGCCCCGTAGCTTGCTCGAAGTCCCCTGCAAAGAAATAGCGTACGGTTTGGGATCCGCCCGAAACGTTCGCGCCGTACTCCCACCGCGGTTTGCTTTGGAAGATCGTCCGCTGCGGATCATTGAGCGGATTGGGTATGACGGTGACGCTGTCCTGGCCACAGACGCCCTGCGCCACAAAACCGAGGTGGCATTGCACAATCCACCCGAAATCACCGAACGCGCTACTCCAGCCCCAGTAATTGTCGTCGTGCTGAGTGTCGGGGATCGCCGTTGTTGCACCCTTAACGTACGAGCCCCAGCGAGCTGAGCCTGGCCGACCGCGCTTTGTGGTGACTATAATCACGCCATTTGCCGCATCAGTTCCATAGAGCGTCGCAGCCGACGGACCCTTGACGACGTCAATGGATTCGATTTCGTTCGGATTCAAATCGTTCAAGGGACTCGTAGGCTCTGCGTCGCTTATAAATGAGAACTTTCGATTCGCATGCCGACTCGTGTACCGAACTCCATCAACGATGACAATGGGCTCGGTACTCAACTGGATTGTATTGGGCCCGCGAATTCGAAGACTGACTTCGCCGCCCACTATTCCCTGGGCCTGAGACACCTGAAGGCCAACCACACGGCCCGTAAGCAACTCACTTAGACTCGAAACTGGCGCCGCTTTCACCACTGAGTCGGCGTTGATCCGGCCGACAACGTGGCCTAGCTCGCGGAGCCGCTGCTCGCCCGTGACGGTCACTACCACCTGGTCCAAAGCGCTCGGCGCTGGCTGCAACGTCACATCAACGGTGACCTCCCGACCATCCTCCACCGTCACCGCTTGCTCAGATGCCTTGTATCCGAGCCGTCGGATGACGAGCGTGTATGCCCCTGCTGGCACCGCCGTCAACCGATAGCTGCCGGTGCTGCCAGTCGCGGTGCTTAAACGCGTGCCCTCAAGAAAAACGCGAACGCCTTCGATTCCCTGCTGCGTGGTCGCATCGGTGACGCGCCCGGCGATTGTGCCCATGAGCATTGCCCCTGAGGCTGAACGACGAACGAGCGCAGCATTGCCACTGCGTGAGAAGAGGACGTCCACTTCCGCATCGAGCAGGACCTCGGTCAGCGCCGCCGCGACGGTGATTGCTTCGGCGCGTAGCGTGACGGTGCGATCGTGTGGAAGGATGTTGTCGCCGAACATGAGCCGCAGGCCGCTTTGCTTCGAGATCGCCATGATTGCTTCATGCATGCTCACGCCGCGAAGATCCAGCGTGATTCGCTGGCGCAGCAGCGGCATCCTGGTAGGTTCTATGCGCTCCGGAGACCCGTTCGCCGCGAGCAGGAATTGCGGGCCACGCTCGACGAACGCCACTTCCTGCTGCGCTGCCGCCTGCGAGGCGTGAAAAATGAAAGCGACGAGGGCGAGCCGAACAATGAGTCGCATTCGGGCAGTCTCCTTGGTGAGTGCCTAGCGGGGATAGATGACATAAGCCGCCACGTCCCGCTCGATGCGGGCATCGACCGATGCGGCGAGAAGATCGAGGACCTGCGCGATGGGCTCGTTCCTGAAAGTCCCGGTGTACCGCACGCCGTTGAGCGTGCTGTCGCCGAGCCTGATGTCGGCGTCGAACCAGCGCGCGAGACGCGGGATGACGTCGCGCAGCGGCACACGATCGAACGCGAGGTTGCCGGTGATCCACGCGAGCTCGTCGTCCATGTTGACGTTGCGGCGCACGGTGACGCGCCCGTCGGGACCCATGCTGGCGAGATCACCGCGATTGAGAGTCGTGCCCGTCATGGCAGCAGCTTCGCGGCGAACAATCACGCTGCCTGACGAAACCCCCACGCGCATGCTGCGCATCTCAGGGTAGTGCGATACGATGAATGCTGTGCCGAGGTCGTCGGCGACGCCGGCGGCAGTGCTGACGCGGAACGGACGCGCGCTGTCGTGCACAACCTCGAAGAACGCTTCGCCCTCGAGTGAGACCGCACGATTGGGCTTCCCGTAGTTCGCGGGGACGCGCAGGCGGCTATCCACGTTGAGGATGACGCGAGTACCGTCGGAGAGATAGAGATCGGCGCGCTGGGCTTTGCGCGTCGCGAACACGCGCTCGCTGACATCAGTTGCGGCGCTCTTCGATGTCCGCGAGTTGAATGCGCCATTGACGGTAACGACGCCGACGAGAACGGCCGCCGACGCGAGCAAGATCGGAATCAATCGGCCACGCGGCTTGCGCGCCGGGAGCAGCGCGAGCGGGCCCGGCTCGTGTCTGGCTGAAGGAGCGGGCACCGTAAGCCGCGGAGATAGCGCGGACCACGCGGCGTCTACGTCCGGAGAGTCGGGCACGGCAATGACGCCGGCCGCGTCCCAGATCTCGCGGACGGAATCGACGAACGCCGGGTCGGAGCGCGCGATATCCGCGGTTTCGTTAGCGGATGCTTCGCCGCTGAAGTAGCGATCGAGAGAGTTCCATGCGATTTGATTCATACGATCATGGTGTCGCGGATCGTCGCTCGAACCATTAGTCAGATCAGTCATAGAATTTTGCGAGTCGGGCGCGGAGGGTGCGCAGCGCGGCGCCGATCTGGACCTCGACCGTCTTCTCGGCGATGCCCATGACCTGCGCGATTTCGGCGTAGGAGAGGCCGTGCTGTCGCCGGAGCAGAAATGCCTGCCGGCAGCGCGGCGGGAGCTCGTTTATCGCAACGCGCGCGGCGACGACTACTTCATTGAAGCGGGTCTGCGAGTCCGCCGCGGGCGAGGGCGTGATCATCGCGATGTCTTCGCCGCTGCCCATGCGATCCCGCCACCGCTTCTCGACGTGCGCGTGGCGGAGATATGACGTCGCCGTCTTCCGCACGGCGCCAAAGAGGTACGCCGAGATGCTGTCCGGGGTGGCGTCGCCGCGCTCGCGATGGCGCCACATGGAGAGGAAGACGTCCTGGACGATCTCTTCCGCAACGTCCTTCGCGCCCGTGAGCCGCGTGGCGAATGCGACGAGGTCGGGATAATACCGGCGGAAGAGCTCCTCGAACGCCGCCTGATCCCCGCCCTGCAGCTTGTCAGCCCAGGTGCTGTCGTCTGTCATGGTTCGGGACGAGGGGAGGGCGCGGAGGGGAGCAGTCACATGATTGTGGGTGTGTTAAATACCGATGCGTTACACGATCGGAACCCTTAGTTCGAGAATTTGGGGGGTTGGCTTGGGCCGGCTAGGGGCTCGGGCTTTGGTGCGGTGGACCGCGGGCTCTGGGTACTCCGCTTCGGCGCTACGCGGGCTCGCAAACTACGCTCGCCCGCTAAGACGCGCCTCCGCGGAGCACCCGAGCGCCGCGGTCCGCCCCGGCATCGTGGCGCGGGCCACGGCCGGCTCCCATTCGGCCAAGCCAGCCAGCGCGCCCGCCCTGCGACGCACCCTGTCCCGGGCGAACCTGTGCCACCGCCGCCCATGCCATGGGGGAGCGTGCTCGCGGTGGGCTCTCCCAAAGCGCCGTCTTAGCGAGCGTAGTTTGCGAGCGTAGGCGCGACTGGGGGAGCCCACCGTAGCACGCTCCGCGCAACGGCGTTGGGCAAGACGCGATACGAGTCGCTCTCGTCATCGGCGCGGCGGAATCGCCATGAGGTCCGGAAAAAGGATTGTCGCGGCGTGCGGCGGGAAAGCGAGACGAATGTCGGACCGATGGCTGTCGGCTTCCAGTATTCCATCCTTGAGGAGGACAGAGAGCCCCGCGCGTGCGGTCCGCTCGCCCTTGGGGAAATAGCGAAGTGCTTCGCTTCGCGAAAGCGAGCCGCGCGAGACGAGGTTAGCCAGAAGTTCGCCGGACTCTGCGCGCCATGCATGCGGCGCCTTGACAGTCGCGTCGGTGTTCGTGCGATATGCGGAATACGCGCGCAGGCGGTCTGCGAGAGTGTCCGGCTTGAGCAGCGATCGCATGTATGCGATCTGGTCCATAGCCACGCGCACAACGAATTCGCACCAGGCCTCAAGTCCGTCGAGGGAGAGGTTCCCTCTGCCGTCCAACGCGGACCCACGCGGCTGGTCAGCGGCTGACAACGCGGCGTAGTACTCATCCTGATAGCGAGCAAACCCGCGCGCGATGCTCCATAGCCCGTTCGCGTCCAGGCCGATCCGGCGCGCGTATGCGGTCGTCATGAGCCGAGTGACGCGGCCATTGCCGTCAAGAAATGGGTGAATCCACGCCAGCCGGTGATGACTAGCTGCGAAAGCAACCACCCGGCGCAGCTCAGTAAGGCGTTCTGGACGGTACGCGTCGTCGAAACGGTCGAGAAATACAGGCAGACTCTCGGACGGCGGGGGAATGTGCCGTCCGACGGTCACATCCTCCGTCCGTAACTCTCCCGGAGCGACGATAGACTCACGTCCGCTGGGTGAGCGCACGATGCGTTCTGAATCAGGCACATCCGCGTAGAGATCGCGATGCACGCGCCGGACAAACTCAGCACTTGTAACCGGCATGTCAGGGTTTGCGGCCAGTTCGATGGCCATCGTCTCTTCAACGCGGACATGCGATACGGCTAGGCGCTGCAGCGCCGCTCGCCCAGGATCGTGCGAATAATCCGCTTTTATGGCCGCCTCGATCTCGGCGGGTGTTGTCCAGATGCCTTCGATGAGGTTGGAGTAGAACGAGTTGACTATGCGAACGAGCCGTGCCAATGCCGCGTGCGTGGCCGGGTGAGCGGACGCGGCCAGCGCACCAGCTTCCTTATGAAGGGCGATGGCAACCGACTCGAATTTGCCCCCGTCCGGGGGAAGCACCGGCTCCATCGCAGTTGGATGCACTGATGACCCTGAAAATTGCCGGTTTTATTGCCGGTTTGTAATTATAGCTAACTACCTGTAAATAGGCAAGTTATCGAATTATCAACGCGGCTGTGTGGATTAATAATTGCCGGTTTAGCTGCCACTAAGGCGGACCAGTGGGTGGCGAGGCCACCGCGCGCCTCGCTTCGGCTCGAGCTACTCGATTCCGGCGAAGGTCTCGCGCAGTGAGAGCAATACGATGAGATCCGTGGCCGGTACGCGCCAGCGAACGGTGTCGCGGACGGCGTCGCCCGGGCCCCGCTGGCGACAGATCTCGACGGTCTTGTTGCGCCCATCCACGAGCCAGATTTGCTGGATCCACTCGGCATGCGCAACGATGCCGCAAATGGAGCGGATCGGCGTTGTCGAATGGCGCCGCGCATAGGCAGTTCGGAGATACCCGCAAACAACGTGTGCTCCACCTAGGCGTCGGCCTCGCGCAATGACTGCATGAATTGCAAGGGCCGCTGGGCAGCGGGGAGCGCGGTAGCAAGCGCACTGGCGGCCGCAGCGACGGCTGCGTGTGGAGCACCTGCCGCGAGCGCTGTCTCCAGAAGCGTGACCGCCTCATCCTCATTCCATAGCTGAATCGCGCGGTGCTCAGCCAAGTAGTGGAGGATTGCTACCGCTTCCGAAGGGTGACCGCGCACCCATGCGTCATCTTCCCTCCACTGCCAAAGGATGTGGTCGCCGTGCTCGATCGCCGGACTCGCGGTCGCTTTCATTTCAGCTATGACGTCCGGCGCAACTTCAGGTAATGCGACGACCCACGATATCATTTCGCGAACCTCTTCGCCGTCGAGCGGACGTGGCACGTGAGTTCTTCGACCATGCCAGTACGGACGGAGGATACTTTGCCAAGCGTCGCGCCGTTCATCGGGCGTGAGCCGTTCCAAATGCTTTGGCATTGAACGGGCGAATGCGACCCTCGACTCCTTCGACGCGTGCATGATGAACGTCTGGACCAGCTCCAGCGTGAATCCACTCTTTTGGTGTTCGGCTACAAACAAAGCCATGACCTCACCCAGGTGCTCTGAGTGTCGCCCCCCATTAAGGCTGTCAGCTTTAGCCAGATAAGCCGGCCAGTACGGCCGAAGCGCCTCAACAACGGGCCACGACCAACGACTGTGTGAGAGGCGGCCTTCCCACATCTGTTGCGCGCGCTGAAGATCGGCGCTCGCATCGAAAGCGGGATATATGTTCTTGACAGCCCACGGGTAATCCCCGGCCGTCAACCGCTCCAAAGCCAATCCGAGTATGGGTCGAGCGAAATCGCCCGAAGCGGAGGCGTCTGAGGCTACGCGAGCCCACCGCGCCCGCTCCGCGTCGTCTAGGCTCAGGACGAATTGCCCATCCACATGGTCGCGCGCTTCAGCGACGTGAAGCCAAATCTGAGCGGCGTGCCCGGCAGGGTGGTTGATCGCGCGAGTGACCCAGTCGAGGCTCCCAGGCGGTGTGCTCGATACCCCGGACGGCAAGTCAGTTGAACGGGCGTAGAAAGCATCGGCCGCACGATCGAAAGCATCGAGCAAATCTGAAGTTGT
This sequence comes from uncultured Gemmatimonadaceae bacterium, assembly GCA_964350145.1. Lineage (GTDB taxonomy): Bacteria > Gemmatimonadota > Gemmatimonadetes > Gemmatimonadales > Gemmatimonadaceae > JACDCY01. The sequence goes on along the minus strand of CAYGJL010000023.1, from coordinate 34,768 downwards.
ATCCGTTTCAGATAGCCCGCGCGACCACCGCTCCACCGTTGATGATAGTGCGTACGCTGCAGAGAGCGGCCACGCACCCTCGGCGCACAATCTGAGAAGATGTAATCCGTCCTCCGGCGTCCACTTCGCCTCTCGAAGTCCCCAGCCGATTGATTCGATTAAATGGACCGCCTTCGCGGGGGCGTCGGGCCGAAGCGCAGCACCGATCACGCCAATTGCCCAAGACGGGTCTGCCTTTGCGGCCTGCTGGACAGCGCCCAGGAGCGCGCTAGCTGAGGACATCAGGACTCTCCAACCCCTTCACGAGAAGTCTTACCGCCTCCTCTGCCGACCACTTCACCATCTCCTCTGGCGATATCGGTGACGGTCCGTCTCCGCCCCAGCCGACCTCGACACGCGTCAGAAATCCATCAATGTCGCTCTCGCCAAAGGTCGGGTGTGCTTCTCGTTCAGCAGCGGCAAAGGCCGATGTCACGGCGCTGTCCGGAGCCACGCGCGCCAGCATTTGGGCAAGACTGAAGCGCGTGTGTGCGTCGTGCTCGTCGAATTCCTCCCCCCACCAGGAATCGTCCTGCAGATCCGCGATGAACCGCGACCTGGCGGCTTCGGTCGCCCGCGGGAAATGCGCGCGCAAGACCACGTACATCTCGGGGCGAAGCTGAATCTGTCGCGCCCAGCCCTCGGAGCGGCAACGGTCAAGAAGCTCATCCGCCGGGACCGTCGACAGTTTCGCGAGTGCGTACAACGCTAGCCGCTTGAGCAAAACGCGCCCGACACGGGAATGGGACACTGCGAACCGGTACGCAGTCTCGGGGTCGGATGAGCTCAGTTCATCGAGCGCGCAACGGACTATCAGAATCAGGACGTCTTGCGCATGCCGATTATGGTCCTGATTCGACGGCGCGATCGCCGTTCGTCCGTAACCAAGCCAGTCGAACGTCTGGTCGTCATCTGAGGCTCGGGCGAGGTCGTGAAGCTCGTTTGCCTCGGAGATCCGCTGGACACCGAGAGCCAACAGTTCTGCCGGCGCGAGCTTTGCGAGGGCGGCCGCCGAGCGTTCCAGATAATATCCGAGATCGGATGAGTCGCCGCTCAGCACAACGCGGCTCGACAGCGCAGGTATGGCGCCAACGCGGCCAGCATCAGCTTCGAAGGCTGTCGCCAGGTAGCGCTCAATCGTTCCGAGGCGCACGACGGTGTTCGCGCGTAACAGGGCGAGGGCCTCGACGCCGCGACCGGCCGCGATGAGTTTTTCCAGAAGCCACACCTCTTCCTCGCCTCGCTGCGCAGAAGCCGGGTTACTCGCGATCGCCGCCACGAACTGCCGCGTAGCGGGAGCCTCGCCCAATGCCCCATCACGCGAGAGCGCCATCGCGAGCAGTCGCGCAAAGAATGGGTGGAGCACCGGACCTCGGGCCCTCAGCAGGCCGAAGAGCGCCGGGTTGTCGCCGAGCATGAAATTATCAAGACACCAGTGCGCCCACCTTTGCAGGTCGGGATCCTGACTGGATGGCTCAGTGAGTGAATCCAGGTATCCCTCGCTGGCAGCCCACTGCAGCCACTCGACTGCCTTCGCCGCCTTCCAGAACGTCTCACGCCCGGGCTCGGTTTTCAGTCGGGCTCGCAGGTAATCCGCATCGAGCGGTGAGCTGGAGGGACCGCCGTCGAGAACGCGACGGAGTTCCTTGTCGTGGTCGATGGCGGGGGCTTGCGCGTACCAGCGCCATCGTTCGACGCCCGCGTGCAGTTCACCAAACTTCTCGCCGCTGCTGTCGGTGGCGAAGGTCAGCAGCTCGATTCCCCTGCCCTTCCACTGCCTCTGCTCCGAGTCGTGGCAGAGTGCGTGCCACCGTCCGGTTGGGGCAATCGCACGCAGAACATACTGAATGACCGGATCGCTGAGGCTGTACCCTACGAACAGGACCGTGCGCCCAGCGAACACATCGATGAGGAAGCGCGTTGCCCAGCCGTTGGAGAGATAGGCCTTCGCGAAGTCCTCATCCGTCAAGACGAGCTTGGACTCGGGTCGAAGGCGAGCACCATGCAGGTGCGCAATCCCCGTGAAGTCATCGCCCGGCGGAAGCGCGGGACCAAAGTAGTGGGGAATCCCAGTGCTCGGATACACGCGGTCTGCAGCGGTGGTAAAGAAATCCTCGAAGTTCGTTGTAATCAGTCGAACGCGTTCAGCCGTTCCGAACAGACCGACAAGATGCTCGTGCAGCGGCGTGTGCTGACGTCCAGCCGGATCGAGGCGGTCCCTGGCGCGCTCATGAACAAGCACGCCTTGCCGCATGGCGTCGCCGAGGTATTCATCGAGCCTGCCCCGATGCCTCTCTTCGTCGTAGGGCACGCCAGGCCCAGCGGCGTATCGCGCCAACTCGCCGAAGCCTGGCATATTCGCCGGCGGCCCCATCGACACGCCGGCGCCGGCGAAGACAACGAGCTCGCCGGCGGTTCGGGCCAGTTCGAGCTCGTCAGGGATGTTGAGGGAAGAGGTAACGCGCATTAGTGACGCTGAGAAAGTTAGTCGCCCCGGGCGATCGCCGGACTTCCAAGAGGCCGCGGAGGGGAGAAACCGCGGATCTAGGATGCAGGCCGCGTACAGCGTGCTTCACGCGAGCCATCTGCGCGGACACGCGCCACGCGGAGACTGAACCCGCAACGTGGTGTCCCGCAACATTCCCTGCAACGCGATCCTCGGGGCAGGTGAAGCTGGTGCTGCAAGTTGCTGCGGTTCTTGATGACCCGGCAGGGTCTCGGACCGGGGACCGACCTACGGATTAAAAGTCCGTAGGCCAGGAACTTCGCTCAAGGGACTTAAAATCCCTTCGCGCCAGATACGGATAGAGCACCGTAAACGCTTCGACGAGCGCTTCGAGATCGAACCGACGAGGGGATTGCGAATTGAGTCGTGGTCACGGACACGTTTGACTCTGGATCAGAAGGGCCGTGGTTCGGGCTCAGAGGGGGCACCGGTATAGCTGGACATTGAACGCGAGACAATTGTACCATAGTGAAGCCATGTCCAGCAGAATGCCGCGGCAAGACTCGTGTATGAAACCCATCGGCGCGTTGGTCCTGTCCTTACCCGATTTCGCGGCTGCACTGCGCAGTGGAGCTTTGCCAAAGTACCGCGGAATGTCGGGGACTCAATGTCCGTACTGTCGGACCTTCAACGAGAGCGGTGTCTACGTCACTTACAGGCTCAAATATTACTGCCTTAGGTGTGTGCCGAGCACTCGGAAGTGCGCCGGCTGTGGCAAAAGAAAATCAGTGGCGGAGTTTGACACGTACTCGGCGCGGCTCGCGAGTAGATGCGGAGACTGCAGGCGCGATTACGAACGCGAGTACTACCACGTTGCTAAACGGAAGCCAAGGGTCATCGCGGGACGCGAACGCTGTATGCAGTGCAAGCGTAGCTATCCGGCTTCGTGCTTCACTATTGACCGTCGTTACAAAAGCGGATTGTTTCCGAGGTGCCGGCGCTGCCGCGGCAACGTCGGCTTATCCCCTCCACGAACCTGACACAAGGCAGGGACGATGGGCAGAAAATGTGGGAAGAGCGTTAGCGGACGGCGACGAAGAACGCTCGAATCTATCGTTCAGCCTGGGCGTGGACGGTCTAGGGTCGTGGTACATGGTGCCGAGCCGGTGAGAGTACCGCCATGCTCATGCCTGAGTTCGAGGCGTCAGAAATGGAACCGATGACCGCTCGATTGCGAATCGAGTCCCAGTCAGCGAACGCGTCCAGGTCGCACCAGAAGGGTGTGGTCAGGGCCTATGAGGTGTTCGTACCGCCTACCATAGTTAGTGGCATGAGCGAACCAAGCGGCCCATGAGACGCACCCTACTGAGTCTGGCGCTCAGTGCGTGCGCATCATCAGCGGCGTGGGCTCAGGACACGACGCGTCCACCCGCGCCTTCGAACAACGCTGCTCGGCCCGCCAGCGTCATCGGCGTGGTCGTGGACAGTATCAACCGGCGCCCGCTGGAGCACGCGACAGTTCTCATCGAGGGAACCGCTCTTTCGGCTCAGTCCGATTCCGAAGGCGGCTTTCGGTTCGACAGCATTCCACCGGGAACCCGACGGTTTGTGGTGAGGCACCCGGTCGCGGACTCGCTCGGGCTCGACATCGTCTCAGCGCCGATCGAGCTGCCGCCGGGACATGTAACGCTCCTGGCGCTCGCACTGCCATCCGCGGCGACGCTCCGTCACGTCCTTTGCACGGTACGCGATACCGCGAGCGGGGCGATGATCCGCGGCCGCGTCATGGCCGCCGACACCGATTCCGGACTTGCCGGCGCGCGCGTGACTTTCCTCTACCGGCAGATACGGGTTTCCGCGGATTCCGGGCTGCAGCAGGTGGAGCGATTAAGGCAGGCTACGACGGAGGGCGACGGGAGCTATACAATCTGCGGGGTGCCCGAAGACGTGACAGGGACGCTGGTGGCGGAATTCCGCGGCGTCGGCACGCCGGAGGTTCCGGTCACGCGCGAGACCGATGAAATAGTCTTTCGCAATCTCGCGCTGGGAATCCCTGCGGCTGTGGTGCAGAGCGCGCCGGAAGCTGCCGCGCGCGCAGTCGTCAACAGATCCGGGCGCGCGATACTCCGCGGACGGGTACTCGCGGAGGACGGCAGCGGCGTCGCCGAGGCGCAGGTGGCCGTCGCGGGAACCAGCCAGCTGGCCACGACGCAGGCCGACGGCGGCTTCACGCTCGACAGTCTGCCATCCGGCACCAGCGAGGTATTCGCGCGCAAGATCGGATTCTCACCGGCGTCGGCGATCGTGGATCTCACCGTTCGCGAGCCGAGTCAGGTCACTCTCGTGTTGGGGGTGACGCCGCCTACGCTCGCGCCCGTGCGTGTCGTAGCGACGATGGAGCAAGGGCTGCAGCGCGCGGGGTTCACCGACCGCCGGCGCTTCGGGATGGGCCGGTTCATGGACGCAGCCGAGATCGAGCGCAGCGCACCGATCGAAGTAACGGACATCATCAGACGTCTGCCCGGGTTTCGGGTCGTGGACTCGGAGTTCGGGCGCAGCGTTGAATCAACCCGCGCCACCCCCGGTCAGCCCGGGTGCCTCAACCTGTTCGTTGACCGCGGCCGCTGGGACATTCAGAATCCGGGCGACATCGACAGGGCGTTCAAGGTGCACGAGATCGCCGCGGTCGAGGCGTACAGCGGCGACTTCGTGCCGCAGGAGTTCATCGTGCCGGGGCGAAGCTGTCCGACAATAGTCTTGTGGACCAAGCAGGCCGTCGGTGAGAAATAGATGGGACTGGGAGAGATCACTCTCTGTTGTAAAAGGACTTGAAGCGTCTTGCCTGTGGATGCGGCCGGCGCTCTCCTGTAGGCGTCGATGAGAGCCCCGAAGCCGCGATCGAGGCTCGATTCCCCTCAGCTTCCTGCTCGATCAGATACGCGCGGACGACGGACTGACGATACCGCACCTCGCCGGCGATCCGAACGGATTTGATGGGCAAGCTCCGGATTGATGGCGGCGGCAAACGAAGAATCGACGAAAGCTCCTTCGGAGTAAGGAGCGGCTCAATAAACCAGTCCGGTTCCTGATTGGCTCGATCGTGGAACGGATCGGATGCGACATCGGAGAGAATCTCTGGCGGAAGAATACCTGCATTGCGGAATGCGTCATCCGCGCGGGCGAGCGCCGCTGCCGCCGATCTAATCTCGCGCGCGACATCTTTGGTAATTGCTTCCGGTACTCCGGTGCCGCCCATGGTGTGCACGGTGTCGACCTCGCGACCTTCGGTCTCCATGAGCGCGATGAGGGATGACCACGAAACCTCAATGCCGCGCCGTTTGCCGTGTTCGGTCAGCCTTACACCGTGAGAGGTCATGATCGCCTTGTATCGGGTACTACCGATCGTGACGGTGCGAGCGACAGGTTTCGTCAAGGCGGTTGTCATCAACAGTATCTCCTTGGCATTCGATCATCCGTACGGATTGGGATCCTTGGGAACGGCCGCAGGCGAACATGATGGATCGATGCATCCTGCGTATCCCTCGACCCAGGCGAGCCATTCCTGCATTTCCGGTGTGTTTGCTTCGGGAAATGTGCTCAGGTTTTCCTTGAGCTGCGCGAGATGCTCCCGAACCCATCGCGCATTGTGCATGCGATCGATCGCAGAATTGAGGGCTCGAACCCGACCAGCTTCCGCCCTGCGGCGTTCTGCCTCCTCCAACTGCAGGCGCTGAGTTGCCAGCTGCCGTCGCTCGTACTCTTCGCGACGGCTCCGAGCTTCTTTGAGGTCCACGGCGGCGACAGCCACCCCGTGGATGAACTTCCCGAGCTGGGAGTCCAGCGTTTGCTTCGCCCCGTCGCTCCAGCGTGATTGTGTGCCGTTTCGGATAGCAATCGTTAAGCGACCGGAAGGCACGAATTCGTACCTGGGGTGCAGATCGCCTGGTCCATCGCGCGGCCGCTCGATTCGTCGTGTTGTCTCGGTTATCCCAATTTCGACCGCCTCGCCATCCACCAGGACGACGGTCCGGTAGTGAGGCTCAGGAAAACCGTCACGCTTGTACTTCTGAATTTCGACGACGTGCCCGCGTTCCTCGATCACGTTGATGACTGCGTCGTAAATCCGCATCGCCCGATCGATGCAACCCATCGTGGTCTCAACGGCGAGACAATCGGACGCCTTGGGTCGCAGATATCCATCGTGGCTCGACTTACCGCCACGAAACGCCTTCACGGTCTTCGCGACCAGGGGATGTGGGTCGCTGAGGACCTCCGGAACGATGACCTGGATGGCCGCGGGTTCCTCACGAACCGCGTCGACCGCGGTCGGTGCTTCTCGGCGCCGAACTCTCAGCGCTCGCTTGTCCGTGCCGGCGCCCGCTGGAAGCGTAGGGAGTCGCGTTGGTCGCGGGGCGTGGCCAACCTCCTTTTTCGCCCAATACCCGCGGCCAGGCAGAGGGATCATCATGCGCGTGCAGGCCTTCGCCAATCCCACGTCCGAGAACCCAAAACGCCGCGACAGACGCGACATTGGTTCGCTCCAGACCAGGGCGTAGAGGTCTTCACGGGAGATAACCGCGGGTAGATCAGGCGACTGATTGCCCCCTGCGACGGCAAGGTCTTCCGATGGCTCCATGATCCGAATTCTACAGCGACCGGGAGTCTGCGCCAGCGGCGCTTTGGTCGGCTTACTGTTGCCGGATCTGGCAAAGTCTGCGCGTTAACGCTGAATATTCCTGCTTGCCCAACGGGAATTGCCAATACCAGCAACAGGTCGCCTTGGGGGACTCACCTCGCGCGAGCTGCAACAGTAATCGCCGACGGGCAATAATGCGGTTGTAGCGATTCACCCGCCTCGTTGTACGCTCCCACGATGGAAATCGTCGAACAAATCAAACATGGGCTCGGGAAGGAGCTCTGCGCGATCCCCGATGGATGGACCCTTAGCGAAGCGTGCGTGCGCATGGGCGTCGACCCTGCGGGTATCTCGCGAATCCGGAACGGCAAGCTCGCGGGATTCTCGATCGGCCGTCTTATTCGCATGATCGCCATGCACGGCTACGACGTGGAGTTCGTGCTTCGGCCAATGCAACGCCCCAGGGTCACCATGCAGCGTCCCGCCGCCACCGTAGTCAGTTGCGATCAACTCGGGCGCCCGATCCCGCGCCGATGTTGTGAATCGTTCTACAGAGGATTATAGTGAGTTATACATATTCATACAGAACCGCGAGGAACTATGCCGATATCAAGACAGGGGCGGGTGCGCAAGAACATGGACATGGACGCGGCGAAGCTCGAAGCCGCGCAGCAGGCGCTTGGCGCCACGACCGAAACCGAGACAGTGGATCGCGCGCTCGACCTGGTGCTCGGCCGAGCTCGGTTCGAGGCGGCGCTCGATCGGGTTGCCGAGCGAGGCGGCTTTCGGGCATACGAGACTGGACGCTGATTCATGGCCCGCTGGGTGCTCGACACCAATCTCTACGTCCGGGCCTCGCATAGCCGCGAGGCCCGCGGCGCATTGAATGCCTTTCACGACCGCCACTTCGCCCGGACCGATCTCGCGGCCACGGTGTGGCTCGAGCTGCAAGTAGGCGTGCGGGAGCGCTCGATCCAGGTCGCGTTCGACGAGTGGGTCGACACATTCGTCGAGCGTGACGCGGTCCTCACCCCGTCCGCGCTCGCCTTTCAGCAGGCCGGTCGAGTGCTCGGCGTGTTAGCCGACGTCGAGGGGCTGGAGCTGGATAGGATCCGGCCGTCCTTCCATCATGATGTCATGCTCGCTTCCACGGTGCGTGAGTGCGGGCGAACGCTGATCACCGACAACTCCCGTGACTTTACCCGTATCCAGCGGTACCTGCAGGGATTCCGATTCGTCGCGCCGTTTCCGAAGTAACCGCCAACGCAATCTCCTCCGCGACAGCCGCGGTCGTCGCCGCCCGCGTCCCATTCGTAACCAAGTCGGGAGTCAGCCGTCCACCGGCGATCGTCGCGTGAGTCGCCAGCTCGACGGCTGCGGCTTCCATTTCGAGGCCAAGGGAATATCTCAAGAGCAGCGCAGCGCTGAGGATCGTGCCAATTGGGTTGGCGATGCCACGACCCGCGATGTCGGGTGCGGAGCCGTGGATCGGCTCGTACAGGCCGCGCCGCAACCCGCCGGTCGCCGCGCCGAGCGACGCTGACGGCAACACACCGATGGAGCCCGCGAGCACCGCCGCCTCGTCCGTGAGAATGTCCCCGAACATGTTCTCGGTGACGATCACGTCGAAGTCAGCCGGCCGCTGAATGAGACGCATTGCGCAGGAATCGACGAGCATGTGGTCCAGCTCTACGTCAGGGTAATCTTCCGCGACGACCTTAGTCACGACCCGCCGCCAGAGTCGCGAGGTCTCGAGCACGTTGGCCTTGTCCACCGAGGTGAGCTTCCCGCGGCGTGCGCGCGCCAGATCCGCGGCGACTCGCGTGACTCTCTCGATCTCGCGGTCCGTGTACGAGCAGATGTCGGACGCGCGCTCGCCCTCTTCGGTCCGTTCGAGCGGCTGGGCACCGAAGTAGATCCCGCCGGTGAGCTCGCGCACGACGACGAGATCGACCCCGATCAGTCGACTGGGCTTGAGCGGGGACGCGTCCGCGAGCGCAGGATGCGGAGCCACGGGCCGTATGTTCGCGAAGAGACCGAGCTCACGCCGCAAGCCGAGCAGTCCCTGCTCGGGTCGAACCGCAGCCGAGGGATCATCCCACTTCGGACCGCCGACGGCGCCGAGCAGCACGGCCTCGGCGCGGAGGCAGAGCGCAATCGTCTTGGAAGGAAGCGCGGTACCGGTCGCGTCGATGGCCGCCCCACCGATGAGCGCTTCCTCGAACGCGAAGTCATGTCCGAACCGATTGGCCACCGCTTCGAGAACGATGCGCGTCGCAGCGACTACCTCCGGCCCGATGCCATCGCCCGGCAGCAGCGCGATTGTCGCGCGCGCTCGCTTGATTGCGGCGGTCACGTGACCGCTCGCGCGCCGTGAGTATCCACGCGACCGGGATTCCGCGACCCGTAATCGTCGATCTCATTCGCGGCCCCGAGCAGGAATTCGAGCTCATCTACCCCCTGGAGGAGACAGTGTCGGGCGAACGCGTCGATCACGAAGCTCACCGCGCGCCCCGATGGTAGGATCAGCGCCTGCGTAGAAAGATCGATACCAACCCTCGCAGCAGAATCACGTTCGGCGCCCCTCATTAGCTCGGCGATCGTATCCGGTTTGACCTCGATCGGGAGTAGCCCGTTGCCGAGCGCGTTGCCGCGGAAGATGTCCGCGAAACGCGTACTGATGACGCAGCGGAAGCCGGCCCCCATAAGCGCCCACACGGCGTGCTCGCGCGAAGAACCGCAGCCGAAGTTTCTGCCGGCAACGAGAACCTTCGCCGCCGATGCGCCGGGCTGATTCAGAACGAAATCCGGTTTGGGCGCTCCGTCGGCATCGTACCGCCAATCGTTGAACGCCAGCTCTCCCCATCCCGAGCGCTGCGTGCTCGTGAGGAAACGCGCAGGAATAATCTGGTCGGTGTCGATGTCGTCCACGGGCAAGACGACATATGAGGACGCAAATGGCTCGAACGGTAGTCGCGGCATTACAAGATTCCTGCGATTGAGGTAGACGGGGATCCTTCGAGCAACGAGCGCGGATCGGTCAGCACTCCTTTCACCGCAGTGGCCGCTGCCGTGAGCGGACTCGCGAGCAGAGTGCGGCTGCCGGGCCCCTGCCGTCCCTCGAAGTTCCGGTTGCTCGTGGACACGGCGAGCTGTCCCGGCGCGACGCGATCGTCATTCATTGCGATACACATCGAGCAGCCCGCCTCCCGCCACTCCGCGCCAGCGGACTTGAAGATCTGATCCAGCCCCTCTGCCTCCGCCGCGCGTTTTACCTGCTGTGATCCCGGCACCACCAGCATTCGCAGGCCCGGCGCGACGGTGCGGCCGCGCATCAGCGCCGCGGCGGCTCGCAGATCGGAGATGCGCGAGTTGGTGCAGCTCCCGATGAACACGACGTCAACCGGCGTGCCAATCAGCGGCTGTCCGGGGGTGAGACGCATATAGCGTAGCGCGGCCAGCGCCTGGTCACGGTCGCTGCCCGATGAAAGCGATGCAGGATCAGGCACAAGCTCGGTGATCTGCGCGCCCATTCCGGGATTCGTGCCGTAGGTCACCATCGGCGCAAGCGTGGTCGCGTCTATCTCGATCAAAGAATCGAAAGTCGCATCCACATCCGTGCGCAGCGAATGCCACCGCGCGAGCGCTGCGTCCCAGGCTTGACCGGTCGGCGCGAACGGGCGACCGGCGAGGTATTCGAAGGTCGTGTCGTCGGGCGCGATAAGCCCCGCACGCGCGCCGGCTTCGATGGACATATTGCAGATCGTCATCCGCTCCTCCATCGAAAGCGATTCGATCGTCGAGCCGCGATACTCGATGACGCTCCCGGTTGCGCCTCCGACACCGATCTGCGCGATGATCGCGAGGATCACGTCCTTGGCCGTGACGCCTGCCGCCAGGCGTCCGTCGATTCTTACCTCCAGCGTCCTCGGTTTCTTCTGAAGGACACATTGCGTGGCGAGTACGTGCGCGACCTGTGACGTGCCGATGCCGAACCCGAGAGCGCCGAAGGCGCCGTGCGTGCTCGTGTGGCTGTCGCCGCAGACGATGGTCATTCCGGGTTGCGTGAGGCCGAGCTCCGGCCCGATCACGTGCACGATTCCCTGGCCGTCGTCGCCGAGGGGCACGAGCGGCACGCCGAACTCCTCGCAGTTACGCGCCAGCTCGTCGAGCTGCCGCTGTGCCGCCGAGTCGATCACCGGCAGCCTGCCCATTCCCGGATCTGGTGGAGGGAGCGTTGAAGTGGAGTGATCCATCGTGGCGATGGTGCGCTCCGGGCGGCTCACGAGCAGGTCGCGGGCTCGCAGCTCCGCAAACGCCTGCGGCGAAGTCACCTCGTGCACCAAGTGGAGATCGACGGCAATGATCGCCGGCGTCCCCCGCGTCTCAGGTCGCACCACATGGGCGTCCCAGATTTTCTCGAAGAGCGTGCGTGGTCTCCTCATCAGCGCTTGCAGATCACCGTCCTCTATTTTCTTCTTTCGGCTTGCGAGTTTCTTGAATTCCTCGAACGCCAGGTTCAGGCAGTGCGCATCCAGCTCGTGACCCAGAGTGGCAAGCCGCTCGCGCAGCGCCCGCCGGCCGGAATGACGGCCGAGCACCAGAGTCGAGCGGTCCACGCCGACTGATTCCGGCGTCATGATTTCATACGTGCGCGAGTCCTTGAGCATGCCGTCCTGGTGGATCCCCGCTTCGTGCGCGAACGCGTTGGCCCCGACGATCGCCTTGTTCGGCGGCATGGACACGCCCGTGCTCTTGCACACTACCCGCGAAGTCTCCGCGATCTCCTGCGTCGTGATGTTCGTTTGCACGTTGTAAATGCTGCGACGCGTATGCAGCGCCATGACGACCTCCTCGAGCGAAGCATTCCCCGCCCGCTCGCCGAGCGCGTTGATGGTGCACTCGACCTGGCGGGCACCCGCGCTGATGCCGGCCAGGGTATTTGCGACTGCGAGCCCAAGGTCGTTATGGCAGTGAGTAGAGACCACGACGCCGTCACCAGTCGCGGCAAGCGCCACCACCCGCGCGATCAGCGACGCATACTCAGCGGGCGTGGCATAGCCGACCGTGTCGGGAACGTTGAGCGTCGTCGCACCTGCTTCCATAGCTGCTGCAAAGACGTCGCACACGAACCCCGGATCGGATCGCGATGCGTCTTCCGCTGAGTACTCGACGTCGTGGCACAGCGCGCGCGCGTAGGCCACGGACTCCGCGACCCGGGCGAGGACTTCGTTGCGGCTGAGCCGCAGCTTGTGGCGGAGATGAATGTCGGAGGTCGCCATGAAAGTGTGAATGCGACGGCGTGCCGCAGGGGCGATCGCCTGTGCGCAGGCATCGATGTCTTGCAGCGTGGCGCGCGCGAGAGCGCAGATAACCGGTCCGCCCGCGATCCCAACGCGTTCGGAGATCGCCATGACCGCCGCGCCTTCATCCGGCGACGACGCTGGAAAACCAGCCTCGATGATATCGACGTTGAGGCGTGCTAGCTGCTCGGCGACTTGCATCTTTTCAGGGAGTGACATGCTGCACCCGGGGGCCTGCTCGCCATCCCGCAGCGTCGTGTCGAAGATGCGAACGAGGTCAGCGGTCACGGCTCACCGTCCGCCTGTGGAAGCGCGAGATCGGGATTCCGCTCCTCGCGCTGACGTGCGCTCGCGCCGTTCGGCGCCGGCGGGGACGGCCGGGAAGATCCACCAGCGGCTGGGCGGTCGTTGGTATCCATTGGCGGAAATGGTTTCTTGTGTGCGATCATCGGTGATCCTCGTGTAAGTTTCGATCTCCGAGATGCGCGGGGTTTCGGCGAGCGATTCCAGCGGACGCGAGCAGGCGGCCAAAAGAAGCGGCCCCTCTCACACACCGCGTGGGAGGGGCCGCTCGTGACGATTAACGCCGCGCTACTCGGGCCTGACTCCCATGCACGAAAGCCCCCGGCCGCTCAGAGAGAGGCGGAGGGCGTTGGTAAGGAGGAGGCTAAGGTGCGCCATGTGAGTAAGACGCACGAGATCGAGACAACCCCTACTCCTCCGAATCTCGCTTGACGAAAGGCGTTGAACAGTAGATACTTCCGCCACATGCAGAGCACGCGGCAGGACTTCACGGTTCATCAGAGCTGGTGGCGCAACGCGATTTCCCCCGCGGTGAGCCCTCGTGCGCATAGCATAGTCTAGAACTCCGGACGACAGCCTTTCACGACGCCCTCCGCTGCTGCGGGGGGCGTTTTTCGTTTCGCCCCATTCCCCAATCGCCCAGAACAACCGATGATCGCCACGCTGGAAAAACGCGCAACGAACGAGCACGCCGACCATAGACTGGTCGGACGCGAGCTGCATCCGCACGAATCCATCATCGATCTCGGCGGCGTCCGAATAGGCGGCGGCCGCTTCGCCGTCATCGCCGGGCCGTGCGCTGTGGAATCGCGCGAGCAGATGCTGGCCACGGCCCGCGCCGTCAGAGACGGCGGCGCTCACGCGCTCCGCGGCGGCGCGTATAAGCCGCGCACCAGCCCCTACTCATTCCAGGGACTTGGAACGGAGGGCCTCGCAATCCTTCAGGAAGCGTCACGCGATACCGGACTGCCCTTTACGACCGAAGTTGTAGACCTCGCCGACGTCGAGCTGGTGGAGCGCTACGCCTCCGCCTTTCAGGTCGGCGCCCGCAACATGCAAAACTTCCGGCTGCTGCAGGCGCTGGGGCGCAGCCGAGCTCCGGTGATTCTGAAACGCGGGATGGCCGCAAAGATTGACGATCTTCTGCTCGCCGCCGAATACATCCTCGCGGAGGGCAATCCCAACGTCATTCTCTGCGAGCGCGGGATCACCACCTTCGAGACCGCGACGCGCAACACGCTCGATCTGAGCGCCATCCCGGTCATCAAGCAACGCAGCCATTTACCGATACTCGTCGATCCCTCGCACGGAACCGGGTTCCGCGAGCTGGTGCCGGCGATGGCGAAGGCGGCGCTCGCGTGCGGAGCCGACGGAATCATCGTCGAGGTCCACTGCGATCCGCCGAACGCGCTGTCCGACGGCCGGCAGAGTCTGTTCCCTGAACAGTTCGACAGAATGATGCGCGAGCTGCTGCCCATCGCGCGCGCGGTGGGGAAGACGATGTGATGGACGCCGTCGCGTTGGAGCCCGGTGACGTGCTCCCATTGGTGCGCGAGCTCACCGGCAGTCCCGATCCCCTCGCGCTCTACCGTCTGCTGTCCGATGGCGGACGCCGGCCGGGCACGTTCCTGCTCGAATCGGCCGAGACCGGAGGAGGCGTCGGAGAGCGGAGCCTCGTTGGCGTCGGCATCGCACTCCGCATTACCTGTATCGATCACGTGGTGTCGGTGGAAGCGATGTCGGCCAACGGTCACTCGATCCTCCCGTGGATCGCGGACCGACTCGCGACGCTGGATAACCCCGTCGTCACGACCAACGGAGGAATGATCCACGCCTTTTTTCCCGCGCCCGCGGACGGCGACCGCGACGAGGCGGCCCGCGGGAAACTCCCTTCCCCGCTCGACGCGCTTCGTACCGTAGTTCTCAGCGTACGTCTGCTCGCGCATCCCACCGACTGCTGCCATCTCGCGGCGGGCGTGTTCTCCTATGATCTGATCGAGCTGTTCGAGACGCTGCCAGTCGGCGGGCCGGAACCCGCGCGCACAGCGCACTTCGAGCTGGTTGTTCCCGACCGTTTCGTGCTGCTCGACCACGTGCGTCACCGGATACTGCTCGTCGCCAATGCCTACGGCGGCCCCGGAGCACAAGCCAACTACAGCGATGCGGTGCGTGCGATAGGTGATCTGCTCGAGGCTGTAGAGAGCGCGCATGCTGAACCGACGAGTGTGTCACTACGATCTGCCAACGTCGCTCTTCCAGAGATGCACGCCGATCTGTCCGACGAGCAGTACGCATCGCTCGTCCTCGATCTCAAGCGGCACATCGTCGCGGGTGATGTCTTTCAGATCGTCGCGTCACGGACGTTTGCCGCGCCATGTAAGGATCCGCTCGCCGCGTACGCCCAACTCCGGAGCGCGAACCCGAGCCCGTACCTGTTCTACGTCGTCGGCAACGACGCGGTGATTTTCGGCGCGTCGCCGGAGACTGCGGTCAAGGTGAGCGGCACTCCCCCACGCGTCACCATCCGCCCGATTGCCGGCACCGCGGCGCGCGGACGTAATGCCGACGGATCGATCGACGAGGACCTGGACGGGCGGCGCGAAGCTGCACTCCGACTCGACGAGAAGGAGCTCGCCGAGCACATGATGCTGGTGGATTTGGCCCGCAATGACGTCGCCCGCGTGAGCAAGCCCGGAACCAGACGCGTCACCCGGCTGCTCACCGTGGATCGCTACACGCACGTCATGCATCTCGTGTCCGAGGTGGTAGGAGAGCTCGCCGACGGCACGGACGCGCTCCACGCCTACGCCGCGGCGCTGAACATGGGCACCGTGGTCGGCGCGCCGAAGATTCGCGCGGCGCAGATCCTTCGCGAAGTGGAGACGACACGCCGCGGGACCTACGGCGGCGCCGTCGGCTACATCGACAACGAGGGCGGGATGGACACGGCGCTCCTCATCCGCGCGGCGGTGGTGCGGGATGGGACTGCGCGGGTCCGTGTCGGCGCGGGCATCGTCTTCGATTCCGATCCCGCGTCCGAGGCGCTGGAGACTCGGCGGAAGGCCACGTCGGTACTGCAAGCTATCGCCGCTGCCGAGGACGTTCGTGGCTGAGTCGCTCCGCGTAATCTTCGTGGACAACTTCGACTCGTTCACCTGGAATCTCGTGGACGAGTTCGCCAAGCGCGGCGCCGAGGTCGAGGTGTGGCGCAGCACCGTGACCGCAGCTCATGTCGTCGCCCGTGCAGCTGGTCTTGGCCCGACGCTCATCGTGCTGTCACCGGGACCAGGCACTCCCGCGGGCGCCGGCTGCTGTATCGAGCTGGCGCGTGGCGCCGCCGTTAGCCGCGTGCCGGTGTTCGGCGTGTGTCTTGGCCTCCAGGCGATGGTCGAATCATTCGGCGGTATCGTGTCGCTTGCAGGAGCCGTCGTACACGGCAAGACATCAAAGCTCCGCCACGACGGAGGAATTCTGTTCGAAGGCGTTCCCTCTCCCTTCCCCGTCGGACGCTATCACTCCCTTGCCGCGTCGACGATGCCCGATTGTCTCAAACCCATCGCAGACGCTGATGGCATCGTCATGGCGGTGGCACATCGCACCGCACCCCAACTCGGCGTGCAGTTCCATCCCGAGTCCATCCTCACGCCGGAGGGCGGACGCATCATCGAGAACGTCATGCGCTGGGCGGCTACGAGATGAAACTCGCAACCAGGTTCGGTCGCTTCGGCGGCACCTACGTGCCGGAGATACTGATCCCCGCGCTCGAGCAGCTCGAGGCGGCGTTCATTGCCGCGAGAAACGATCCGGAGTTTCAGCGCGAGCTCGCCGATCTCCTGCGCCACTACGCCGGGCGTCCCACTCCATTGTACCGCTGCCGCAATTTGCCGGTGGGATCCGCTTCGCGCATCTATCTGAAGAGGGAGGACCTCCTGCACGGCGGAGCCCACAAGACCAATCAGGCGTTGGCGCAGGGACTGTTGGCGCGACGAATGGGAAAGCGGCGTGTCATCGCCGAGACCGGCGCGGGACAGCACGGAGTAGCAACGGCGCTCACCGGTGCGATCCTGGGCATCGAGACCTGCATCTACATGGGCGCGGCCGACATCGAGCGGCAGAGCCAGAACGTGCAGCGCATGCGTCTGATGGGCGCCGAGGTCGTGCCGGTTACCAGCGGCTCGCGCACGCTCAAGGAAGCGATCAACGAAGCGCTGCGCGACTGGTCAGCGAGCTACGAGTCCACGCACTATCTGATCGGCACGGTTGCCGGGCCACATCCATTCCCGCTCATCGTACGGGACTTTCAGCGCGTCATCGGCGACGAAGCGCGGCAGCAGCTGTTGGATACGGACGGCGTGCTGCCGGATGTCGTCATCGCATCAGTGGGCGGCGGATCCAACGCCATGGGAATCTTCACTGCGTTCCTGGATGATCCCGATGTGCGGCTCCTGGGAGTCGAAGCTGCCGGCCATGGTCTCTCATCCGGACGGCACTGCGCCACGCTGACGACAGGAAGCGCCGGCGTGCTGCACGGGGCGTACAGCTTCACGCTCCAGGACGACGAGGGACAGATCGGCGAGAGCCACTCGATCTCGGCGGGCCTCGATTATCCCGGAGTCGGACCCGAACACGCGCACCTCCAGGACATCGGACGCGCGAGCTACACCACGTGCACCGACGCGGAGGCCGTCGAAGCGTTTGGAATATTGGCGCGCGCGGAAGGCATATTGCCGGCGCTCGAGTCCGCGCACGCGCTCGCGGTCGCTCTTCGGGAAGCTGGGGGCATCTCGCCGCCCACTACTATAGTAGTGAACCTCTCCGGGCGCGGGGACAAGGACCTGGACACGGTGCTCGCATACGGGACCCCGGATGGAGCGCTAGCGTGACAGGCGCGCGCTACGCCGCGATGTTCCGCGAGCTCGGTGATCGAGGTGAAGGGGCCTTTATTCCGTTTGCGATGCTCGGCGATCCGGACCCGGCACGGAGCCTCGCTGCGATCCGTACGCTCGCGTCATCGGGCGCTGATGCGCTGGAGCTCGGCCTGCCGTTCTCCGATCCTGTCGCTGACGGCCCGGTGATTCAGGCGGCGGCCGCACGGGCGCTCAAGCACGGAGTTCGGCGAGCCGATTGCTGGAAGATCGTGACGCAGGTTCGGGAAGAGTTCCCCACGCTGCCGATCGGCCTGCTCATTTATGCTAATCTCGTTCTGCACCGGTCGGAGCCTAACCAGTTCTATGCAGACGCCGCAGGGGCGGGCGTGGATTCCGTGCTCGTCGCGGATCTGCCTGTCATCGAATCGGCGGAGATCGCCGCCGCTGCTCGAGCCCACGGCATCGCGCCGGTTTTCATCGCTCCGCCCAACGCGGACGATGACCGACTCGCGGCGATCGCCGCCGCGGGCGAGGCGTTCACCTACGTCACCTCGCGCGAAGGTGTCACTGGCGCAGATGATCAATTACGACGCGATCAGAGCGAGCTGATCGGACGACTCAAAGCGCTCGGCGCGCCACCGCCGGTGCTCGGCTTCGGCATCTCGACCCCCGTCCACGTGCGTGCGGCGCTTGCCATGGGAGCGGCGGGAGCAATCAGCGGATCGGCGGTGGTGCGGAGAATCGCCGAAGGGGATAATGTTGCGGCGTTCGTGCGTCAGATGAAAGCCGCGACACTATCCCCTTCGTGAGCGGTGCCCGCTTTGGCCTCTCCTTTACCGAACCCTCCATCGAGCTCCAACGTACACCGCCCGCCCCGCCGCGTCCTTCGCCGACGCATCGAGGTACGCGTCGTTCGCAAGGTTCAGCACGTCCAACGTCAACGCCACGGCGCGCCAGCCGTACGCCACACGTGCGTTCGCGAGCAGATGGGACCCTTCATCCTTCCGCGTCACCTGCACGCCATCTACGCTCACTCGCAAGCTCGATAGGATCGGCGCTGAGGCAGAAAGACCGAGCGTACGACTGACGGGCCGCAGGGCGTATTTGCCTTCGAATCCGGCGGCGCCCTCGGGCTTGAAGCGCAGCCCCGTCGCGTGGATGCGCCAGTCAACTCCGAGGAATTCCGGCGCGCTCACCTGCGCCTCGATTCCACGATATGTCGCGGAGGCGATGTTCATGGTGCGCCACGGCGTCGTCGGCGTCGCCCCGACTGGCTTCGCCCACTCGATCACGTCCTTGGCGTCGCGCGCAAACCCTGCGACGTCGACGCTGATGCGACTAGACGGGAATAGTCGCAAACCGATCTCGCTTCCGATGAACCGCTCCGCCCGGAGATCCGGCTCACCGACATTGCCGGGATCTTCGTAAAAGCGTTCGGTCCACGTCGGAGCACGGAAGTTGCGGCTAACGGACCCCCGGAGCAATGCAATAGAGTGGAGCGGCAGTGCCACTGCCGCGGACGGTGACACGAAGTCACCGTACGTCGAGGAGCGGTCTGCTCGTACCCCGACGTTGAGCATGGGGCCACGTGGACGCCCGAGTGTGGCCTCTGAGAACGCCGCGCTCCGCGTTTCGTTGCGATCGCCGAGCCGCACGCTGCGCAGCCGGAGATCATTAACCTCGCCGCCGAGCGCCACGCCCCACGGGTTTGCCGAAGCATACCGCGCGACCAGCTCACCTGAACTCTGCCAAGAAACGTGGCTGTTCTGATAAATCGCCGGGTTCTCGCGCACCAGCGTGAACAGATCGGAATGCCGGCGCGTGCTGCCCGTCACGCCCACGGTCCATGGAGCGTCAGGGCGTGACTCATATCGCAGCGTTGCCGTGCTACTGCGAGTGCGCTCGTGCGATGGAAAAGGCGCGTAGAAATCGGCCGCTCCGAAGTCGCGCGCGCCGATCCCGACATCACTCAGCAGGCGGCCGCCGCCGACTTGCAGCTCGGCGCCGAGTCGCCCCTGGACCAGATCGAAGTCCGTGCCGGAGCGATGGCCGTCAGATTTTGCGTAGTCGGCCCCGCCGCTCAGACGCAACGGTCCGGTCGTGCTTCCACCGGAGACCGCACCGCCGAGGCTGGAGAACGTGCCGCCCCAGGCGCGAGCGTCCGCCGAGCCGGAACCGCGGCGAGTCACGACGTTGATAACGCCACCCACGGCGTCGGCGCCGTACACGGCGGAGGCCGGACCGCGGAGGATCTCTATGCGCTCGATCAGGTCGAGCGGCACCGCGAGGTCCAGGTTGAAGTGCCCGGTCTGGGCGTCGCTCACGCGCACTCCGTCCACCAGCACGAGCACCTGCTCGAACGTGGAGCCGCGTAACGAGACGTCGGCCTGAGCCGGTGAGCGCCCGCGCACGTCCACTCCAAGAGTGGTCGCGAGGTAATCGGCCACCGTGACCGCGGGCATGCGCTCGAGCCGAGCACGATCTATCACCTCGACGCTGCGGAGCGGCGTCGCGAGGGAGGTCGGGATGCGTGAGACCGCGGTGATGCGAACGGTGTCGAGGGTAACGGAGCTCTGAGCCTCCAGTCGGAGACCAAGCAGGGTTACGGAGAGCAGCGCGCCCCGCGTGACGCGGGAGAGTATGATTGGCATTCGTTCGGTGATTTGTGTTTAGGTGGCGCCGCCCGTTAGGTGTGGGCGGCGGTCGAGGCAGACGGCCAGCGTGTGCGAGAATTCGTGCCTTAGGATTCAACCTCGCGCTCTTCCATAACCCACTGCGCGAAGCCGCCCGACATCGAAGCGACATCGGCGTAACCCATCTGCTGCATTGTTTCGGCCGCGAGAGCGGAACGATTCCCGCGAGCACAATACGCGATCACACGTGTGTCGCGCGGGATCAGCTCCTCGATTTTGGATTCGAGCAATCCCCGTGGCAGAAACAGCGCTCCGGGAATCCGTCCCAGGTTCCATTCGGTGCGCTCACGCACGTCGAGGTAGACAACTTTCCGCTCGCGCTCCGTTGCCGCTTCCGCAGGCGCGATCTCAGTGATCTGCGCTCGGGCGTCGTCCAGCAGGTCCTCGCCGGTCCTGTAGCTCATGACCTCGCCGCCACGCTCGCGACCACCGTCGCATCCAGCGCCTGCACGAGATCGTCAACCAGGTCGTCCGCGTGTTCGATCCCGACTGATAGCCGCAGCAAGCCGTCGGATATCCCGGCCGTTTCCCGAGCTTCCGGACCCATCGCCGCGTGCGTCATCGTCGCGGGGTGAGCGATCAGGCTCTCGACTCCACCGAGCGATTCGGCCAACGTGAAACAGCGCAGCGCGCCCACCAATCGCTCGGCCGCGTCCACGCCATCGTGCAGCTCGAAGCTCACGATCGCGCCGAAGTCGTCCTGCTGCAGAACTGCCACCGAGTGGCCCGGGTGGCTGGGAAGTCCGGGGTAATGGACCCGCGCTACCGCGGGATGATTGCACAACGCCGATACGACCCGTGCTGAATTCTCGCAATGCACGCGCATTCTCGCCGCGAGCGTGCGAACTCCGCGCAGAGTCAGATAGCTGTCGAACGGCGCGCCGGTGAGACCGAGGCAGTTCGCCCACCATGCCAATTCCGTGGCGACCGCGGAATCCGCGGCGATCACGGCGCCGCCCACGACGTCGCTGTGTCCGTTCAGATACTTGGTGGTCGAGTGCACCACCAGATCCGCGCCGAGCTCGAGCGGCCGCTGAAGCGCCGGCGAGAGAAACGTGTTGTCCACGACCACGAGCGCGCCGGCCTTATGGCCAGCCGCGGACAATATCTCTATGTCGCTGATGCGCAGCAGCGGATTGCTCGGGGTCTCGATCCACAGCAGCCGCGGCTTGCGGGCGAGCACCACGTCCGGCGCATCCTCCGCCGTGAGATTGATGAACGCTACCTCGAAGTGCCCTCGCTCGGCGAGCGAACGGAGGATCCGGTGCGTGCCGCCATAGCAATCGTGCGCGGCGATGATCAGCTCACCCGGTCGCACGAGCTGGAGCACGAGTGCCACCGCCGACATGCCCGAGCTGGTGACGACGCACCCCGCACCGCCCTCGAGATCGGCCAGCGCGCACGCGAGATGCGCGCGCGTCGGATTGTCGGTGCGCGTGTAGTCGTACGCGCGCTTCTTGCCGAAGCCCTCGAACGAGAAGGTCGCCGAGAGGTGAATCGGGGGAATGACGGCGCCGTGGTGGCAGTCGCTGGCGATGCCCGCGCGTACTGCGCGCGTCGCGGCGCCCTGGGGCCGGCCGTTTCGGCTGCTCATAATGCGGCCACCTGTCCTCTCGATCCACTCCAGCGCGTGACGCGCCGGCCGCCGCTCACTGCCAGCGAATCGAGAACCTCGGTTACCACCACCGAGATCGGATGCGGCTCCTTCAGAAACGCGTCGTGCCCATGCACCGATCGCAGCTCGACGAGATGACACGGAGCACCGAGCCGCTTCGCGAGCTCTGCTACCTGCGTACGCGGCACCACTCTGTCACCGATTGCCGCAACGAGGGTGGTCGGGACCTTCACATCTTCTGGCTGGATCCGATGCAGATCGAGCGACAACGACAGCGCGAGATACCGCTCGACAGAGCACGTGTTAGCGAACCTGTCACTGGCCCTGAGCAGAAAGGCCTCGACCGGGAAAATCACATCCTGGCCTTCGTCGCACGGCATCGATGAAAACCGGCTGGCGAGCTCCGCCGCCGTGCCATACGTGGTCATCGCCAGCGCCCGGGCCAGGATGACGCCGTCACGCGCACGATCAGCGGCGCGGCCAAGCTCGATAATGCGACGCTGCACCGCGCGAAGGGCGGTGGCCATCGGGTGCGATTCATGCGCCGCACCGATGACTATGAGACGATCTGTTCGGCCGGAGTACGAGGCGCCGAAGGCGAGCGCGACCATGCCACCATACGAAGCGCCGATGAAAGCGTGCAGACGGCCCACTCCCGCAGCGTCGAGCGCGAGGGCGAGTGCGTCGGCCTGGTCATTCGTGGATATCACGGGGCGCACCGCGTAGTCCATGCTCAGCACTCGAAACCGGCGTGTGTCGATGGCCTTCCCCGGTCCCGCGATGGCTTCCCACCAACCCGGGGCAGAATCGTCCGGTGATGCTGTGACATGACAGTCCGCCGAGATCCCGCCGAGCACCGCAATCACCGGCGCATCCGCATCCTCCGGGCCGATGATCTCGCAGTTGAGGGTGTCTGCCCCGAACTCGATGGTGAACTTCATGGCAGAGCACGCAGATGTGGATTCCCGCCTGCGCGGGAATGACTACAAATGGATTCAGGCGGATGCTCCACGCGGGCAATCGCCACGTCGGCATCGCCGATCGCGACGCGTTTCAGAGCGGTCTCGAGCTCGCTCTCGGAGATCGGCGGAGTCAGCACGCTCGTTTGGACTATGTCATGGGATGTGGTTTCCGTTCGCACGACGCGTCCGACTTCGCCGAGAAGTTCTGGCGTTGCGTTCGCGACGATCAACCAGACATGCGGCCGCGCGTCCTCCACGACAACATGCGCCTCCGCCCGCTCGCGCCGGCGATTCGTCAGCGCCGGCAGAGCCGACCGCTCGCCCAGGAGATCGCTGAGCAGCGAAGCGGCCGTGGGCCGTCCACCGGCACCCGGACCGGACACCGCGATCGGCCTCCCCCAATCGAGGTCTATCTCGACGCGGTTCTCCTCGAACTCCGTCCGCCCGAAGGCGCAGTCGGCCGAAACCACGGTCGGCTCGACGGATGCCAGCACCGCGCCGTCTTCCGTCGTGACGCACTCCGCGATCAGCCGAACCTTGCCACCCAGCTCCGCGGCGTGACGGATGAGCCGCGTCGGATCGGTAGGCAGCCCCCGCCGCCGGACGTTGAGAGTCGCGGGATCCAACCCAAAAGTGAGCCAGGCAAGGATCGCCAGCTTGGCAGCCGCATCGCGTCCGTCCATGTCGCGGCACGGATCAGCCTCGCACAGGCCCAGGCGTCGAGCGATGGCAATAGCCTCCTCGTACGATCGTCCGTGCTCGATCAGCGTCAGGACGTAGTTGGACGTACCGTTCAGAATCCCGCGCACGGAAACGGGCCTGCCGCAGCCGAGCGACTCGCGGACGGTGCGCACGACCGGAGCGCCACCCCCTACTGCCGCCTCGAAGTCGAGCGCCCCGCCAGTGAAGTCCGCCAGGTCGTTCAGATGTGCGCCCACGCTCGCAATGAGCTGCTTGTTCGCGGTGATCAGGCGCGCGCCGCGGGCAAGCGCGCTCCGGGCGATCGAGCTGGCGGGGTCTTCTCCGCCGATTGCCTCGATGACGACGTCAGCGTCGGTCGCGAGAAACGAATTGAGATCGTTGGTGAACAGCGAAGATGCGACGGGCACGCCGCGGTCGCGGAGCGGGTCGCGGACGAGCACGCGGACAACCTCGAAGCGTACGCCATGCTGGGACGCTATCTGTGGCGCGGACCGATGGAGCAGCTGAAGGAAAGCGCTGCCGACGACCCCGCAGCCGGCGAGCGCGACGCGAACCGTATGCTCCGGTCCCGCTGTAGCGAATGCGTTTGACGGCCGGCGCGCCGAGGACCGTTTCGTCGGGGCGATAACCGATTCGAGCACCGCAGAGACCTTGATGGGGGCGGTCATCGCTTAAGCTCCGGCCCGACCACCGTGCCCTCTGCCACGGTCAGCGACGCGTCATAGCGATAAACACGAACAGGCACCTGGTTGGCAGCCGCATGCTCCGCGGCATCGCGATGCACGACCTCGGCACCAGATGACGTTAGCGTCACCAGGTCATCGAATGACAGCCGGTCGAACCGCAGCGCGAGCTTCGCAATGCGCGGGTCCGCGTCGTATATCCCGTCCACGTCGGTGACGATCTGACACTCGTCGGCTTCCAGAGCGGCGGCAAGAAATACGGCGGTGAGGTCGGAGGTCCCGCGGCCGAGGGTGACGAGCTCGCCGTCTTCCCGAATGCCCTGAAAACCCGTCACTACCGGCACTGTGTCCGTCTCGAGCAGCACGGCGACTCGGCCGGGTCGCAGCTCCCGCAACGACGCGCCGCCGAACGGACCTTCAGCGATCAGGACCGCATCGGCCGCGCCCACGCTTTCGGCGGGGACGCCGCGCGCGTTGAGCGCCGACGCGAGCAGCGCGGCGGAGAGGAGCTCGCCGGTCGCAAGGGCGCGATCCAGCTCGCGATGCGAAGTGCCGTCGGCGGCCACGCCCGTCACTGCGTGCACCTGCCGAAGCAACTTGTCGGTCGTGTCGCCGCGCGCGCTGACGACTACGACCGGACGGAATCCGGCCGAGCGCAGCCCTGCGACTCGTTGCGCCGCCGTGCGTATGCGATCGGTTGTTTCAAGCGAGGTGCCGCCGAACTTGATGACGACGATCCCGCCTGATCGGACGGAGTCATGCGGTCTGCGGTGCCGTACAGTTTGTGATTGCGTTTCCATGTGAGCTTCTCGTTCGGAGTGGTTCCCCGATCATTCGAATGAAGCCCGCGCATAGTCAGTGTGTTAATCGATCGCATTTAAACGGAGAACGCCCATGGCACGAGGCCGCGGGCGTTCCTCGCTTTTTAGCAATTGTTTAACGTGGCTGCAATACGCGGCAAATGACCACGGGGTGCTACAGTTGTCTTGTGCGACGGTAACTAGAAGTACGGCTCTCCGTCAAGTCTTCGCAGTTGGTGTGACATATACAAGACGCACGAGATCGGATATACCCCTATAAAGGTTCGACAATGCTCGCCGCTTCGGCACTCCGGCGGACAACCAGCCTGGCCGAGCAAAGCTGATGTGGGAAGAACGCATGCCGAACGGCCTCCGGCGTGTTTTCGGTGATTGACCCTCAGCGGCTCGGCCACGTCGCGTACACACCGGCGGATCATTGGACTACCTGCCACCACTGGCGACCGAACTCTCGATGACGCGGCCAGATCTCGTCCAATGTCTCCCCGCCGTACAGTCGTCCGTTTTTCATGACGAGGCGGATCGAGAGCGTATTGTGGATGTCCTCGAGTGGGTTTTTATCGAGCACGATCAGGTCGGCCAGCTTGCCAGGCTCCAGTGAGCCGAGGTTCTTTCCGAGTCCGATCGCCTCCGCGCCGAACCGAGTCGCGCAGCGTAACGCTTCCATGTTGCTCATCCCGCCACTCTGGAGGAGCCAGAGCTCAAAGTGTTCGCCCAGGCCCGGCAGCTGACCGTGCCCTCCGAGCCCGACGCGGCCGCCGGCCCGCACGATCTTCGCCGCCTGGGCCGCGATTCGCTCGTGTGCATACTGGCTGTCCGCGAGCCACTGCCGATGTCGCAGGAAGCGACTGTCCAGCTCCGCCTGCGGCACGAACCGGCGGAGCTTCCGGTCGTGGTACATCCTCTGGTGTTTCGCATACATGTAGACGTCCGAAGCCGGTAGAGCGATCAGCAGTGTAGGCGTGTAGGTGATTCCGCTGCGCGCGATGATCTCCACCATGTCCTTGAACAGCGGCGTGACGGTGTACGCGTGCTCGGTGCCCGCGTAGCCATCGATCGCCTCAGTGACGTTCTTCTTGAAGTCGCCGCCCCCCTCGGCCGTGGGGGTGAGCCGCAACTCTTTCGCCGCCAGGAGGAAGTGCTGCCGCGCCCTGCGATCGCCCGTGTTGTACTGTTTGACCGTGCTGAGCGCGTAGTACTCCGCGAAGCGGCGAAGCACCTCGCGAGCCCCGTCGAGCGTACGGAACCGCCCGGCGTGGTCGGTGACTCCGGGGCCTGTAAAAAAGATTCGCGGGCCCAGCATCTCACCCGATTCGACCAGTGCGGAGTAGGTGAGGACGTCGCTCCTCCCCCAGCCAGACATCGGGTCGCGAGTGGTCGTCACGCCATAGGCCAGCGCGGCAGCGTACTGCCACGGTTGGCGGCTGTGGATGTCATCGGGCGGAGTGGGGTGCGCGTGGATATCCACCAGCCCCGGCATGATCGTCGCCCCCGCGAGATCCACGACTCTCGCCTCGGCCGGAATGCGGACGGTGCCGGCGGCCCCGACGGCTGTGATGCGGTGGTCGGTGATCACGAGATCACCACGCTCGATCACCTCGTCGCCGCGCATCGTGATGATGCGTGTGTTCCGCAGCGCGAGGACTCCGGTCGGGCGGTCCTTCGGCAAAGATATCTTGACCTCGATCCGTTCGGCCTCGTTGGCGACTCCGTTCCGTGAAGCGGCACTGTCCTCGGCGCGACGCACGGAGTCCGCGACGGCCGAGTCTCCGCGGGCGATGTCGTAAACGAAGAGGAACCTTCCGCCAGCCCAGATAAGCTTGGATCCATCTGGGCTCCATGCCGGGAACTCGACCAGCGTGCGGGTCTGGCTCACCCGCCGCCCCAGCAGCGGGAAGCCTGGCGGCGCGAGCTCGAAGGGAACGTGCCGCGCGAGCGGTGTTGTACCGAGCCAAAGTTCCACCTCAGTGTCTCGGCGGAACACGCGCTTTCCGTCCGGAGAAAACATCTTGCGAGCCGAGCTGTTGTCCCGCAGGTGTTGTCTTCGGTCCGATCCGTCCCATCGGACCGACTCCACCCCGGCATAGACGCGGGTGCTGTCGCCGGCCACGAAGTAGGGACGCCGGTCGGGCTGGAATTCCCCCTCTTCTCGAATAATGACGGTCAGGTCACCGCCGGTGGCCGGAAGCCACACAAGGGACGGTTCAGACTCGGCGGGACTCACGAACCACTGCGAATACGCACGCCTCGGCTCCGGTGGCTGGACTGAGCGCCACACAAGCAACCGCTTCCCGCTCCTATCGTAGTTCACGCGGCTGTAATACCCGCCTTGGCGCGTGAGCCGCTCGGGTGCCCCACGACCATCCGTGCGCATGCGGTACACTGCGCCGCCGTTCAAATCATCCCACGTCACATACGCGATCCACCGTCCGTCCGGCGACCATACCGGGTGGTATTCGCCGACCTCGGACTGGGTGAGCCGCCGCGGCGTGCCATTCGGTAGATCCATCACATAGAGCCGGTCGAGGGCCGTGAACACAACTCGGCGGTTGTTCGAAGAGAGCTGCGGATCCCGGATCCCCATCACGGTCAGAATGGAATCGTTCAGGGAATACTCGAAGTGGACCAGCTCACCGAGCTGTACATCCACGTCGGCCGTGAACGGAATCATCGTTGCTTTACCGGAAGGCACTTCGACCCGCCAGATCTTGCCGTCGTAGGCCGTGATGATCGCTCTGCCATCGGGGGTGAAGGCTGAGCCGGGCATGAGATCACGCGTATTCGTGTAATTCTCTTGTTGGTCACGCTGTACGCCGTGGATCAGCCAGCTCTCTCGCTGCGTGTCCAAGTTCACGAGGCGGAATGAGGTGCCGCCGTCGTACCGCGTCGCGTACACGATCCACTTCCCATCGGGGCTCACGAGTGGGCGCACTGCGCCGCCACTCGCCCTCGAAACGACCTTCTGCTCTCCCGTTTCGAAATCGTAGCGCGCGATCCACCAGAGCGGCTGAGAACGAGAACCTGGCCCCTCGCCTTTCGTGCTGAAGTAGAGAAAGCGGACATCCGGCCCGAAGGCGGCGCCCAGGAATTCCTGGCCCCTGATGCCACCACGCGCGTGTACGCTGGGCTCTGAAGCGTCAGCGCTCACATTGAGCTGCGTACCCACGGCTCGGTCCTTGCGGTACAGGTACAGATCCTCAGAGACAGCCGTGTAGTGGCCACGTGAGACCACGATGTATTGGCCGTCAGGGGTCCATTCCGGAGACGCGTATCTTTGGCCTTCGCCGGTCGTGAATGCCCGCAACTCCACTCCGTCTGGGGCGACTGTATAGAGGTTCTCGGAGCCGCTCCGGTCGCTGACGAACACGATCCGTTTCCCATCCGGCGAAAACCGAGGCTGCGCATCGTAGCCTGGCCCGTCGGTGATCCGGGTGGCGTTTCCTCCGCTCGTCGGCAGTGTATAAAGGTCGCCGGCCAGATCGAATACGATCGTCCGGCCGTCTGGAGAAACGTCGAGCGAGAGCCACGTGCCCTCATCAGTCCTGAACTTCGCGGCGCGGTTGTAGGGCAAGGGCAACCTGATAGTCTCGCCGCCCGCCGTCGCCGCCGAATCATGGCCCTGCGCCTGGAGCAGCCCCGCATACATTCCGGACACCGACACGAGCGCGAGCATGCCCACCACGAGGATGGAGAAACGTCGCATCATAATGCAGGTCCCACCTGATGCGAACTGATTAATGGCTGACCGTCCACGCTCCAACGCTTACCGGCTGATGCATCCGGTCACCGCTGGATTAAAGGGGGTCTCGAGGCGGGCGCCGAATGGGATGCTGGTCGCGATCCCGTGGGGAACACGCTCTCGCTCGTACGGCCGTACTGAAGGATGAGCCGCCGCAGGTCGCCAAGACGGCTGCCGGTGGCGACGGCGAATCGTAGGTTCGTGGCGCGACCGTCCTCTGCCCACTCGTACCGGGTGACACCGACGATCCCATTGGGGCTCACGGCGATCTGCGGTGACTCGGATCGTGGTCGGCGATCGGTCGACGCTTCACCTTTTGCCGGCACGGGTTCCCCTCCCATACACTTTGACTTCCATGTGCACCAGGTCGAGCCCGCCGAGTATTCCAGAAATGTCCTCAGGCACCTCAACCAACTCATCCAGCCGGACCCGAATCCGGTGCGGCGGCGTGGTCTGACCTGGCAACAGGTGGCCACCAGCGAGCGCGTGGGACAGATCGATGACCGTGCCCACCCCGCCGCCGCGGCCGCGATCCAGCACCAACATGGGCATGCCCACGTGCGACTTGAGCTGCACGATCCGCATTCTGAGCGGACCGACAATCGTGTCCTTGGTGGTGTTCAGCAGTTGATACTCCCACGAAAGCGTCCTCGTCCGCGCATCCCATACCGACGATGTGACCTGGACCTCGATCATCGAAGTAACGTTTGCGAGTGGTGCCAGATCGGCATCTGGTCTCGCCACCACGCCTTCGACTGTCACGCGCGCCGTATACAGCTCACCTACACCAGACCGGTTGTCGATCCAGAACGCGTGGAACGCGCCATCGGCGCTCACGGCCACGCCGGTATAGTCGCCCGGGAAGAAGTTCCACGGGTAATACGTGTTGTGGGCTGGCCGCGCGGCAACGCGAACCGCGTCTGTGCGCCCCTCCCGGCTCCCCCGCTTCCCGCCGCCTTCAACAACGGTTTGCGCGGGAAACTCGGGCGGATACGTCGTCACGAAGCCGTGCGTCGACACCACGGCACTGGGCAACCACCGCTCGCCGCCATCCAGCGACGCGGCGAACCGTAACCTCGTGCTACGATTCGAGGTGTCCGCTGTCCAATCGTACCACGTGACGCCAACGACTCCACTGGGGCTAACAGCGATCTGCGGCATGAGCCGGTCCTTCCTCCGTCTCCTGATCGGTCCGATACGTTCATCGCCGCCAACGTTGACGGGCGGAGACCAGGTTTCGCCTTCGTCGTCGGAGTAGGACACGCGCACCGTGCATCTCCCCCGGTATTGGTCGGCCCACGCAACGTACGCGCGTCCGCGGAACGGGCCGGTGGAATGATCGGAGGCCATCGTGACGGTGCCATGGCCGGTGCACTCGCCGTGATACACGTAGGTCACCGTTTTCGGCCGGCTGAGATGCACGCCGCCATCCCTGCTGGTCGAGACCAAGACGGTCGTCACAGGGAAAGTCGGGTTTGTGTACGGGAGCACGAGTGTCCCGGTCGGCAGCACGGTGCCTGCGCGCGGCATGCTCGCCGTAGTGTCCGTGCGCTCCGAGCGAACCCACGTGCGCCCGCTATCAGCGGAATAAATGAGCCAGAACCCTTGGCCGCTTGTATTACCATAGATGTATAACCGGCCGCGATACGGACTCCGGGTACGATCCACCATCACCGTGGAAAAGTCGATGAGCGGCAGCATGACGGTGTCGCCCCAGGTGCGGCCGTCGTCATTCGAACGGTACAAGTACATCGTGCTATCACCGCCCATCCGCCACCACTCATAGACATCATACCGCGTACTCTCCGACCTGAGCGTGTCAGGACTTATGATAGTGGAGAAGAATGCCCGGCTGTTCAGACCGTATGCGCACGCGGGATCGAACACGCCGCGGAAAAAGCGCGATCTCCCGTCTTCGAGCGACAGCGACCAGGTCCTGCCGCCATCGAACGAGACATAGATCACCGTGGTGAGCTGGTTCTTCGCTTGCGAGAACCTCATGCTGCACACCATCACACGGTTGGGATCAGTGGGGTGCGCGTCGCCGAAGTACTCGGAGTGCTCCCGCCCGGGAGACGCCGCGCTGACCATGACGTTGGGCCCGACCACGATCCGTCCCTGAGCGGCGCCGATATGGCTGGCCACGACCGCGACTTTACCAGCCGTGGCAACGGCGACGATAAGGGCACATAGTGCCACGTCCCGCACGCGCCAGCGCATCAGTCAACCCGCTCCCACCAAACCCGGCTGAATTCTCGTTGGCGTGGCCAGACTTCATCCAGCGTATTGCCGTCGTAGAGTCGGCCGTTTTTCATCACGTGACGGATTGCCAGCGTGTTACGGATGTCCTCGAGCGGGTTCTGGTCGAGCACGATCAGGTCGGCAAGCTTGCCCGGCTCCAGCGAACCGAGGTCCCTCCCCAGCCCGATCGCCTCGGCGCCAAAGAGGGTCGCGCACCGCAGGGCCTCCAAATTGCTCATCCCGCCGCTCTGGAGCAGCCAGAGTTCCCAGTGTTCTCCGAGGCCGGGCAAGTAGCCGTGCCCGCCGAGTCCGACGCGGCCGCCCGCCCGCACGATCTTGGTTGCCTGTGCGGCAACGAGTTCGTGGGTATACTGACTGTTCGCGAACCAGTGCTCTCGCCTCAGAAAGCGCCGGTCGATCTCGCGATGCGGCACGAACCGCCGCAGTTTAGGGTCGTCGTGCATTCCCTGGTACTTGGCGTACATGTAGTTCTCTGAGCTCGGGCCGCCGTAGTTGCCGAGCAACACCGGTGTATACGTAATCCCCGTCTGCGCGATAATCTCCACCATGTCCCGGTAGAGCGGTGCGATGGGGTATGCGTGCTCGCTCCCCGCGTAGCCATCTATCGCCTCGGTGATATTCTTCTTGAAGTCCCTCCCGCCTTCGAGCGTGGGCGTGAGCTTCAGCTCCTTCGCGGCCATGAGAAGGTGTTGTCGCGCCGTGCGCGTGCCGAAACCGTACTGCTTGATCGTGTTGGTGCGGTAGAAATCGGAGTACCGGCGGAGGACGTGTCGAGCCCCGTCAAGCGTCGCGAAACCATCCTCCCCCGTGATCCCAGGCCCCGTGGAAAAGATGCGTGGGCCCAGCGCGTCACCCGTTTCCACCAGGTCCTGATAGGTGAGAACGTCGGTTGTCTCCGTCTGCGGGTCGCGGGTCGTGGTCACGCCATAGGCCAGCGCCGCGGCATGCTGCCACGGCTGACGCGCGTGGAGGTGCGAGAAGCCGGGTAGATAGGGGTGCGCGTGGATGTCCACGAGCCCCGGGATGATCGTCTTCCCCTCGAGATCGATGACGTTCGCCCCGGCCGGAATAGGTACGGTCCCTGTGGCTCCGACGGCCGTGATGCGGTTGTTCGTCACCACGAGGTCACCGCGCTCAATGAGCTCGTCGCCCCGCATGGTGATGATGCGGGCGTTGCGGAGCGCCAGCACTCCGCTCGGGCGATCCGTCGGCACGGTGATCCCGACCTCGATCCGCTCGGCTTCGTAGCGGGGTTGTGATCGGCTCACGGAATCGCGCGAGTCCGCGACGGCCGCGTCGCCTTTGGCGATATCATAGACGAAGAGGAAGCGGCCTGCGGCCCAGATGAGCTTCGCGCCATCGGGGCTCCAGGCCGGGAACTCGGCTGCGATCCCGCTTACTTGCCGCCCCAGGAGTGGAGCGGCTGCCGGGGTGAGCTCGAAGGGGACATCGCGCCCGAACGGGGTCCTGCGAAGCACCAGCTCCGTGGCTGGGTCGCCCTGCTCCTTGAAGAACCTCTTGCCATCCGGCGAGAACATGACCCCCGTGCCGTCGCGCAGGTGCCGTGTCCGGTCCGAGCCGTCCCAGCGAACCGACTCCGTTCCAAGGTATATACGGGTGCTGTCGGCGTTCACGAAGTAGGGGAGCGGAGTGGGCCGGTTGATATCGCCGAACACCCGAGTAAAGAGGATGAACCGAGTAATTACGTTGACGTCCCCGCCCGTGGCTGGCAGCCACACGAGTGAGGGCTCGTCCTCGCCGATCCTATCGAACCACGACCGCCGGTCGGCACGCCACACCAGAAGGCGACTGCCGCTCGGATTGTAGTTGACCCGGCGGTAGTAACCGCTCTGCCGCGTGAGCCGCTCTGGGGCGCCGCGGCCGTCGGAACGCACGCGGAACACTCCGCCGCTGGAATCATCCCAGGTGACGTAGGCGATCCATTTCGCGTCCG
Source organism: uncultured Gemmatimonadaceae bacterium (assembly GCA_964350145.1). Lineage (GTDB taxonomy): Bacteria > Gemmatimonadota > Gemmatimonadetes > Gemmatimonadales > Gemmatimonadaceae > JACDCY01. The sequence goes on along the minus strand of CAYGJL010000023.1, from coordinate 1,745 downwards.
GCGACCATACGGGGTGGTACTCGCCGCCTTCCGATCTGGTGAGCCGCCGCGGCGTTCCATTGGGCAGATCCATCACGTAGACCTTGTCGAGCGCCGTGAACACGACGCGGCGGTTGTCCGGTGAGAGGCGCGGATCCCGGATTTGCGTCACGGTTAGCGTCGAATCGTTCACGGGATACTCGAAGTGGACGAGCTCGCCGAGCCGTACCTCGACATCCGCCGTCCAAGGGATGACCCTCGCTTGGCCGGAAGGAACTTCGACGCGCCAGATCTTGCCGCTGTACGCCGTGAGGATCGCCCTGCTGTCGGGCGTGAAGCCAGAGCCGGGCATCACGTCGCGACTGTAACTCGATTCCTGGTCGTCACGCTGGACGCCGTGGATGAGCCACTTCTCTTCTCTTGTCTCCAGATCGAGCAGGCGGAGCGATGTTCCCGCGTCGCGCCGCGTCGCGTAGACGAGCCACTTCCCATCTGGGCTGAGCAGCGGTCGCATTGCGCCACCGGGGGCCAAGGCAATGTCTGTCTGCTCGCCGGTCTCGAAATCGTAGCGCCCGATCTTCCAGACGAACTCCGTGAGGTTCCCGAGGCTCTCGGGGCGGAGCACCCTTCGTTTGGTGCTGTAGTAGAGGTAGCGCCCTTGGGGCGCGAACGCCGGGCCGAGGAACCCGCGGCCAACGATTCCACCCCTTGGCGCCGCGCCCCGCTCCGGGGGATCAGCATTCAGCTTCGTGCCCGCCCCGCCGTCGGCGGGATAGAGGTAGAGGTCGGAGTACGAGGCCGCGATGATGTACTGGCCGTCCGGCGTCCACGCGGGCGAGCGAAAAGTCTGCCCCTTCCCGGTCGTCAGCCATCTCAGGTCCTGACCGTCCGGCCGCACCGCATAGAGGTTCTCTGACCCGCTCCGATCGCTGACGAACACGACCCGCTGCCCGTCCGGCGAGTATCTGGGCTGCGAATCGTAGCCGGGACCGGCGGTGATGCGGGTGGCCTTGCCTCCCCCGATCGCAAGCGTGTAAAGGTCGCCGGCCAGATCGAAAACGATCGTCCGGCCGTCCGGCGAGACGTCGATCGAAAGCCACGTGCCCTCATCAGTCGTGAACCTCGCCGCGCGGGGGTACGGCAAGGGCAACGTGGTGGTCTCCCCGCCCACCCTTTCCTCCGCCGAAGCAGGGTTCTGCGCCGGCAACTGCGACGCCAGGGGTGCGGCGAGGATGACCGCGAGCACCCCAGTCATGACCACGCGAAGTTTCAGAAACTCGTGCATCCGGCCACTGCCGGGCTGGCCGTTGTCTCGGCGGTGGGGATGGGCAGACTGGTTCCGGTGTCGTAGACGCCACCGCGCCAATACGCGCCGGTGGGGAATACGCTCTCGGCCGCGCGGCCGTAGACCCGGACCAGGCGCCGCAGATCGCCGAGCCGGTGCCCGGTCGCGAACAGCCAGAACGCGCGCTCGCGGAAGGTGAGGTCGATCCGAGCGGCATCGCTCCTCGGATCCGTGGTATCGGGCAGCGCCACCGTCTGCCGGAGCTGATTGAGCGTAGTGAGCCATGTGCCCGGATCGCCGGCGTTCAGCGCTGCTTCGGCCTCGATCAGCCGCGCCTCCACGCCGCTCGCCATTACGATCGGCGTTCCCCCGTTCGGGTAGTTGGCGATGCCATACAGGATGGTCACGCCGTCCCGCGCTGTGGCCAGGGAGTCGGTCGGCACCCGCGGATCGGCGGCGGAGACGAAGTCGAGCCCCGTCC
>CAYGJL010000022.1:12551-57208 GCA_964350145.1 uncultured Gemmatimonadaceae bacterium | reverse complement strand
CCTCAGTCCGAACTCGCGAACACGACATGGTGAAACTGACCCTCGACCAAACCGCGGAGCCCGTCACCTGCACTACCACCTGATCGGAATCGCCGGCACGGCGATGGCCTCGCTGGCCGGGCTCCTCAAGGCCGCCGGACACACCGTCACTGGGTCGGACGAGAACGTCTACCCCCCGATGTCGCGCGAGCTCGAGGCCCTCGGAATCCCGTACCACTCCGGGTTCGCTTCCGCGAATCTCGAGCCGCGGCCGGACATCGTCGTCGTGGGAAACGCGATCTCCCGCGGAAACGTCGAACTGGAGGCGGTGCTCGACGGGAAGCTCCGGTACACGTCCGCCGCGGCGGTGATCAAGGAGGAGTTCATCCGGGGGCGGCACTCGCTCGCGGTCGCCGGCACGCACGGCAAGACCAGCATGAGCTCGCTGCTGGCCTGGGTGCTCGAGAGCGCGGGGCTCAACCCGGCGTTCCTCATCGGCGGCGTCGCCGAAAACTTCGGCCGCTCCTTTCGCCTGACTGACTCGAAGTACTTCGTTATCGAGGCGGACGAGTACGACACGGCTTACTTCGACAAGGGGCCGAAGATGTGGCACTACCTGCCCGACACGGCCATCGTCGCCAACATCGAGTTCGATCATGCCGACATCTATCGCGACGCGATCGCGTACAACTTCTCATTCGCGCGCTTCATCAACCTGATCCCGGCCACCGGCACGCTGGTCGCCGGCTGGGACTCACCGATCGTGCGCGAGCTGGCCGCAAAATCGTTCGCGCCGATCGAGTCTTTTTCCTACACCGCCGAGCAGGAGCCGGTCTCCGGCGGAGAGCATCCGCGCTGGCTGGCGGACGACGTGAGCTTTGGACCTCAAGGAACCACGTTCACGGTCGTCCACGACGGCGCGGAATGGGGATCTGTGCAGTCCCCGCTGGCCGGCGCCTTCAGCGTGCGGAATATCCTCGCCGTGATCGCCGCCGCCGAATCCGTGGGAGCGGATCCCGAGCGCGTGCGGGAAGGGCTCCGTACCTACAAGAGCGTCAAGCGCCGCATGGAGGTTCGCGGTGAAGCGCGAGGCGTGACCGTGATCGACGACTTCGCCCACCACCCGACCGCGATCCGTGAGACGATCGCCGCCGCGCGCCAGAAATACGCGGGCCGCCGCCTGGTCGCCGTGTACGAGCCGCGCAGCTACACCGCCCAGCTCGGGGAATTCGAGGACGCGTACGAAGCGGCGTTCGCGGCTGCCGACGAGGTGATCCTGGCCGGGCTCTTCCACCCGGAACGGTACGCCTCTAACGCACTCGACCCGGCCGCCCTCGTCGAGCGCTGGACCAGGGCCGGAAAGTCCGCCGCCTACATCCCCGCCGTGCCGGACATCGTCAGATCGCTGACCGCGACGACCCGCTCCGGAGACGTCGTCCTGATCATGTCGAATGGCAGCTTCGGAGGGCTGCACGAAAAGCTGCTCCAGGAGCTCAAAGGCTCGGCCTAGCTCTGTAAGGGTAATTCCGACTGGACTTGTCGGATATGTCTCCGCAGTGCGATTTTGGTGCATGCCCATTCACCAGAATTCGGCCCGCATCGCCCTGCTAGCAGCTATCGTGGCCACGGCGGTCACCGCCTGCGACCGGGCCCTCAAAGAACAAACCGTAACCGTGTATTCCTCCCGCTCGCATTACGGCGCCGAGTCGGTGTTCGTAGCGTTCACCCGGTCCACCGGGATCCAGGTGGAGTTCTTCGAAGGAAACAACAACGAGGTACTCGAGCGCCTGAAGACGGAAGGCGAACGGACGAACGCGGACCTGCTGCTGACGGTGGACGCTGGAAATCTGTGGAACGCCGCCGAGCAGGGCCTGTTGCAGCCGGTCGAGTCGGAAGTGCTGACGGCCAATATCCCGGCGCATCTTCGCGATCCGGGGAATCAGTGGTTCGCGATAGCGACTCGCGTGCGGACCATCATGTACAACCCCGCACGCGTCAATCCGTTGGAGCTCTCCACGTACGAAGCGCTGGGTGATCCGAAATGGAAAGGACGGCTCTGCCTGCGCTCTTCCTCCGCGATATACAACCAATCGCTGCTCGCGTCGCTGATTGCGATCCACGGAGAGGAAGCCACCGAGCGGATCGTGCGCGGCTGGATCGTGAACGAGCCGATCTACATCAACGGCGACACGCAGATTCTGGAAGCGATCGCCGCCGGGCGCTGCGACGTCGGAATCACGAATCACTACTACCTGGCGAGGCTGCTCGCCAAGGATTCCACGGTGTCCGTCGCGCCATTCTGGGCTGACCAGAACGGAGCTGGCGTTCACGTCAATATCTCCGGCGGCGGGATAACGCGGTACGCAACGAACCGCGCGGCGGCGATCCGGCTGCTCGAGTATCTCAGCACACCCGAGGCGCAGCGGCTGCTCGCCTCCAGCAGCTTCGAGTATCCGGCGAATCCGGCGGTGGAGCCCCACGAAATTCTCGCGCGGTTCGGCAGCTTCAAGCCGCAGTCGGTCGGAGTCGCCGCGGCAGGCATGCATCAGGCGGCGGCGGTGCGACTCGCCGACCGGGCCAACTATCGCTAGCGCGGCCGGCGCTCCCGCGCTCGCTTTCCCGCGCCCGTCTCTACGGACGCGGGGAGCGTGGCCCGTGATGCTGCTCGCCGCGATCGTCGCCGCGCCGGTGATCGCCGTCGCCATCGCCGCCATGGAGCCGCGCTGGGAGGTGTGGCGGCACCTGTTCGAGACTCGGCTGGCGTCGCTGGCCTGGAACACCGCACGGCTGCTCGTGGGCGTCGCGCTGGGAGCCGGGGTGCTCGGCGTGTTGCTCGGCTGGCTGATCGCCGTGCACCGGTTTCCGGGCCGCGGGTTTTTCGAGTGGGCGCTCGTGCTTCCGCTCGCGATGCCGGCGTACGTATATGGTTTCGTGATGATCGCGTTCTTCGATTTCACGGGACCGGTCCAGACATGGATGCGCGGCACGCTGGGTCAGGGCGCGGGGCTGCCGGACATCCGGTCGTATTGGGGGGTCGTGCTGACAATGTCGCTCGTGTTCTACCCGTACGTGTATCTGCTCGCGCGGTCGGCGTTCGCCGAGCGCGGAATCCTGCTGGTCGAAGCTGCGAAGAGCCTCGGCCAGTCACCGCGCGCGGCGTTCTGGCGTCTCGCGCTCCCGCTGGCGCGGCCCGCCCTGGCATCCGGACTCGCGCTCGCGCTCATGGAAACCCTCGCCGACGTGGGGACCGTGTCGGTCTTCTCGTATGACACTTTCTCTACCGCCGTCTACCGCGTCTGGTTCGGGATGCTCGACCGCACGGCCGCGAGCCAGATCGCGCTGGTCCTCATCCTGTTCGCCGCCGCGCTGGTCGCGACGGAGCGCTTCGCCCGCCGGCGCGCGGCGCACACGGTGAGCGACGCGCGCCGGACACGCCGCATCGAGGTAAGCCGCGGCAAGCAGTGGCTCTCCACCGGGATCTGCACCGCGGTGCTCGGCGTCGCCTTCGTCCTTCCCGCGACGATGCTGGTGGTGTGGACCGTGCGCTCGGTTCGCGCGGGCACGGTCGCGAGCACGTATCCCACGCTGGTGGCGAACACGCTGACGATCGCGGTCGCGGCGGCGGCGATCACCGTCGGGGCCGCGCTGCTGCTCGCGTACACCGCGCGGCAGCTTCGCTCGCGCAAGCTGCGCGCGCTCACGGCCGTCGCGCTGCTCGGCTACGCGATTCCGGGCTCCGTCGTCGCCGTCGGAGTGCTGCTGGTGCTCGCTTTCGCCGACCGGATCGCCGGGGCGATCATCGGTTCGCCGCCCGCGTTCCTGATCACGTCGTCGGTGGTAGCGCTGTTGTTCGCGTATACCGTGCGGTTCGTGGCGGCGGCGTATTACCCCGTGCAGGCCGGGCTGGCGCGCATCTCCCCGGCGATCGACGAGTCGGCACGCGCGCTCGGCGCATCTCCGCGGCGGATTCTGCGCGAGGTGCACGCGCCAATGCTCCGCGGTTCGTTAGTGGCGGCGTCCATCCTGGTCGTCGTCGAAGTCCTGAAGGAGCTTCCGGCGACGATGCTCATTCGGCCGTTCGGTTTTCAGACTCTCGCGGTGGAGGTTTGGGAGCGGACCAACGATGCCATGTGGATCGAGGCCGCGCCGCCGTCACTCGCCATCGTGACGTTGGGCGCGCTGCTGGTCGGGTGGCTCACGCGGACCGGCGCCCGCCAGAGAGCGTTGCCGTGAACGAACTTCGCCTCTCGATAAGCGGGGTCACCAAACTCTACCCCGGCTCGGCCCGCCCTGCGGTTGACGACGTGTCGCTTGACGTCGAGCCAGGGTCGATCCTCGGATTGCTCGGCCCGTCCGGCGCGGGCAAGACGACGCTCCTCCGGCTGATCGCCGGATTCGAGCGCATAGATGCGGGGACGATCACGGTCGGCGGACAAACGATGAGCGGGACCAGTCGGAACGTGCCCGCCGAGTCTCGCGGCATCGGGTTCGTGTTCCAGCAGAGCGCACTCTTCCCACACCTCAACGCGCGGCAGAACATCGCTTTCGGGCTGCGGCATCTGAGCGCCACCGACCGGATGGCGGCCATAGAGCGCGTGGTAGAGTTGTGCGCCCTCAAGCCGCTGCTCGACCGGTATCCGCATCAGCTCTCGGGCGGCGAGCAGCAGCGGGTAGCGCTGGCCCGCGCGCTCGCGCGCGATTCCGGAGTCGTGCTCCTCGACGAGCCGATGTCGAACGTGGACGTGCGGCTGCGCGCGACGATCGCCGCGGAGCTGCGCAGCATTCTCCGGGCGAGCCACATCACGGCGGTATTCGTGACACACGATCACGCGGACGCATTCGCGATCGCCGACCGCGTCGCCGTGATGCGCGACGGCGTGATCGAGCAGGTGGGGAGCCCGCACTCCGTGTACGGGTCGCCGGCATCGCCGTTCGTCGCGCGGTTCGTGAGCGACGCGAACTTTCTTCCCGGCAGGCACTGTAAACTCGGCGTCGAGACGGAGATCGGGTGCCTTCCCTGCGCGCTGTCCGAGGGCGAGCCGATCGGCACACCGCTCGTGGCGATGGTGCGGGCCGACGAGCTGGCGCCCGAGTACGATCCGGAAGGCACGGCGATGGTCGAACAGGCGATCTTCACGGGATCCACCGTGACGTACTCGGTCCGGACGGCTTCCGGGCAGTTGCTCCAGTGCGTGGTTCCGTCGGCGTGGAACCACCGTGTAGATGTCGGAGCGCGGGTTCGCATCGTGGCGCGCGCGCACTCGATCCGCTGCTTCGCTCCGGCCGAGCTGGCGGGCTAGCCCTCAGCCCTGCTCGAGGTCGTACTTGTATTCACCAGCCAGTTCCGCCGCGCAGAGCGCCGCGCGCTCGCCGGTCCGTGCCTCGAACCGGCGCGCGAAATCAGGGAGCCGCTCCGCGGTGAACGCCGAGCGCTCCATTCCCAGCGCCTCGATGGCGCGCTCGATCGCGTCCGGCGTTCCCTCGACTTCCACGAGATCATCCATTCGCGGGTAGCGCTCGAACCGCACCGTGGCGTCGCCCAGCCTGTACATGGAGACTTCGCGCTCGATCTCGCGCGTGGCGACGAGCCCGAGCGCCGCGAGAATCGCGGTCAGGCCGCCCAGGTCGCTTGCGCCAGTGGTGTATTCCTCCCGCTCCTTGAGCCCCGCCTCGATCCGGGTGGCTCCCTTCCAGTCGAGGTGCGCGGTCTCACCGGCCGGACTCGAGTACACCCGCACGCGTAGCACGTGATCCACCGCGGCCAACGCGTGATCGGGCGTGTCGTACCTGAGATCGCGCATCCGGCCGGCGAATTCCGCGCGCGCCCCCGCGGCGAGCAGTCGCTCCCGGCGCGCGGCGACGTCGTCTACCACCGCTTTCACCTCGACCTCAATCATCGAGGATCACCCGCACGACTTCGCCGGTCTCGGCCAGGTTCTCGAACACTGCGAACGGATCGTGCCGTCTGAGGTCGTCCACCGAGTAGTGTCCGGTCGCCACGCCGATCGCGCGTGCGCCGATTGATTCGCCACACCTGATGTCGGCGGGAGTGTCGCCGATGACGTAGATCGCGTCGCCCGCGAGCTCGCGCCCCAGGAAATCGAAAGCGCGCCGCTGGGCGACTCCGGGTAGCTCCGGCCGGTGCTCATGATCCGAGCCGAATGCGTTCACGCGGAATCGGGAGATGTCCACGCGAGCCGCGGCGAGCTTCACTTTCGCGCCCGGCTCGATGTTGCCGGTCAACAGGCCGAGCGTGACGTGCTCCTTCGACTCCAGCTCGTCGAGGAGCTCCGGTATTCCAGGCAGCGTCCGCGGGATCCGCTCGCCAGATCTGACCTCGCGCGCGAGCCCTTCGAGGTACCGCTCGAGCAGCGCGTCCATCCGCCCGTCTATGTACGCGTCGTCGTGCCCGTGTCCGCGCATGAGATCGCGGACGATCTGCTTGTCGGTCTTGCCGTCGTACCGGTACGCCGGGTCGCCACTGGTGCCGAACAGGCCGTCGAGCGCCGCGCGCATCGCGCGCATGCCGGCTCCCTCACTCGAGAGGAGCGTGCCATCAATGTCGAACAGAACGAGCTTCATGCGCGGGTGAAGAGCACGCCGCTGATGATCGTGGTCGCCCCGATCGTCTGCCACAGCGTTGGAATCTCGCTCAGAAAGATCCAGGCGATGGCGAGCGCGATGACCGGCTGGATGTTGGAGTAGACCGACGTGCGCGTAGGTCCAAGCAGCTTGATGCCGCGGTACCAGAACAAGTACGCAATCACCATCGAGACTATGCTCGCGTAGAACACGGCTACCCACGCCCGGAACGGCACCGCGAGCCAGTCCGTCGCGGCGAGGGCCGGCCCGCTCACGACGAGCAGCGGGAGCAGCCCGCCGACCATGGTGATCGCGGAAAGCTTGAGGGGGCTGAACCGCAGCGTGTACGGCTGCAGGAGGACGGTGAAGGTCGTCCAGGTCATGACCGCCGCGACCATCAGCAGCGAGCCCGCGAGCGTGGCCTGTCCGTGCGGCGACTGCGCGCTGTCCGAGATGATGAGACCCACTCCCACCACGGACAGCGCGATACCGATCAGCATCTTGCGCCTGATCGGCTCGATCCCGCGAATGCGGCTCGCAACCATGATGAAAGCGGGCGCGGCCGCTACTATGAGCGCCGCGTGGCCGGCGCGCGTGCGCGACAGCCCTTCGACGAAGAAGTACTGATACAGCCCGTGCCCCAACACACCGATCAGGAGCAGGATCACGAAATCCCGCTTGCCGGGCCAGGCGCTCTTCGACGTGACGGCGATCACCACCAGCACCACCGCGGCCATTCCGACGCGCAGCCCGGTGAATGCCAGCGGCGTGAATATCCCCGTGGCGAACTTCACGACGCTGAAATTCACTGCCCAGATGGTGGCCATCATGAACAGCATGAAATCGGTCGCGGTAAAACCCCGCTGCGACATGGTCATGGCGGAGTAAGCTAGCCGCCCGCGTGAAGCAGCAGCTACTTTCCGACGATGCACATTTCCTTCGCCGTCTTCGCCGACGCCGCCAACCTCTCGCAGGAGGGCAAGCTCAATATCCTTGGCGTGTTCGACGCCGTGCAGGTGTCGTCCTTCCCGTCGGTGCATCCGCGCACGCACCTGGTCGTGCGGCTGAAGGGGAACGTGGAGGACGTGGGCAAGCACTCCATGACGCTCCGCTGGCTGAACCCGTCCGGCGACGAGCTGTGGGTGTCGGGAGGCGAGCTCAACGTCGGAGCGCCGGCTGACCCCAACTTCGAGATGGACCTGCCGGTCATCGCGCTGATCGACCTGCCGCTGTCCGAGCCCGGGCGGTACGTGATGCAGCTCGAGGTGGACGGGGAGTTCGAGGGGGAGCTGCCGTTGCTCGTCACGAGCGGGGTGCCGGTGGTGCAGCAGGCTGGGGCGTTATACAGCTGAGGTAAACTGGCTCCGGGAATATTCCAACGTCTCGGGGCTTACTTCTCAGGGAGGACCCTCCTCCCGAACAGAAACCTGCTTTTCAAGGCGGCGGAGACCGGGTCGCCCGACTCGAGCGATTCCGCTGCGTACCCTCCCCGCCCCACCGCCAGGTGCACGATATCCGCTCCCCCCGCCGAGATCGCGACGTGCGTCATTCGGCGATCGTCGCGCTCCGAGAAGAACAGCAGGTCGCCGGGCTGAAGCGCACCGAAGCCGCCGACCAGCTCGGTGCCAGCGCCGCCCTGCTGCCACGCGTCGCGAGGCAGGGCGACACCGTGCAGGCCGAAGATGGACTGCACGAGCCCCGAGCAGTCCGCGCCCCAGGGCGTGACTCCACCCCACATGTAGGGCGTCCCGGAGAAGAGCCGCCGCGCGGACTCGACGATCGCCGCGCCTGCGGGGACGAACGCGCGACGCCGCTCCTCGAGCGTGCGCACTTCCCCCGCGACGACCTCAACGTCCGGCGGCACCAGCGCGCCGAGAGGCAGCGCATGGATGCCGCCCGCAAATCCGCGAACCACGCAGCCGAGCGACAGCAGGGCGTCGAAGTCCCAGGCGCGCGCGGGAGGGCCGTTGCCGGCGGGGCCGGCCAGCGTGAGGTACCCGCAATGGATCCAGCCTTCGTAGTCGTCGGGACCGCGGGCGAGCCACCACGTCCCGCGTTCTTCGATCAGGTCGAGCTCATGGCCGCGCAGCGCCTGGCTAAGCTGTGTCGCCGCGACCGTGGGCTCCGCCAGCAGCGGCGCGACCGCGGTCCTCACCTGCGCGCGGATGAGTCTCAGTGATCCGGCCAGTCGATCTTGGGGGGCGTGCGCGCCACGACCGGCACGATCGCCTTGGCCTCGCAGCTCTTGCAGCGGATGACGCCACGGAACGTGCACATGAGGCAGATGAACGTGCCGCACACCGCGCACGGATATCCCTCCGACGCGCGCTCCTCCCGCTCGCATGAGCGGCAGATCATCGCGTCCCGTTCCGTGAGCTGCTTTGCCATAATCAAAAGTTACTGATCGGGTCCGGACAACGCATCGGTCTGGGGCTGGCTCCGTGGATTTGGAAAGGGGATCCTAGCTATTAGCGGCGAGTGGACCAATCAGTGGTCAGCTCGGAAGTGATACCTGCGGACTGCCAAGTGATGAGTAAAGTCGGAAGGCGTCTCGATTTGGGCGGCGGCGAACCTTACTCACAACTGCTACAGTAAGGGCCGCACCGGAATTATTGACGTGATGCGAGCTCACAGCCTCGCATGATGCAAGTCCCGCTGGTACTTCCTGCTCATAACTGATTCTTCCACTCACAGCTAACAGCTAGGATCCCCCTGCAACATCCCAGTAGCTAGAACCTCCAACTTCGAAAGACATCGACACCCAGCTGCGGGGGCGTCTGCTGAAAACCGCGGGCGGCGGACGTGCCTGCGCACGCCAGCTCGCCCGAGCCTGGCTCGATCCCGCCCTCGGCCGACAGCGTGCTGCTGATTCTGTACTCGAGGCGCAGTCCGAGATTCTCGGCGAAATTCGCCCGGCACAGCCCCGTGCTCAAGCCGAGGAACCACCGCTCGCTGAGCTGCTTGCCGAGGATGACGCGCGTCGTGAAGAGGCTGCTCAGGTATGAGCTGGACGACCCGTCCGCCGCCCCTTCTCCTCCGAAGGTGCCCGTCTGCACCTCCACGATGTCGAACACGCTGCGCGGAATTCTACTGCTGATGAACGTGCCCGCGAGCCTGCCGCCGATCGTGAGCAGCTGCTCCGTGTACTGCGAAGACGTGTTGCTCAGCGCGAATGCGGGGCCCCCCGTCACCAGGTAGCTCAGTAGGTCGGACTGCGACAGCGACAGGCTGTCGGCGCTCGCCAGCGAGAGCACGGGCGCGCCCAGCGTCCCGGTGATCGCGACCAGCACGCGCACGTCCTCGCGATTGAAGCTCTGCCGCGGACGGCGCACGGTGTGAATGGCGCGGATGTCGAGCGACGGGTTCACTTCCGGCTCGCCGAAGAACCGCAGCGTCCCCCGCTCGACTTCGAACGTCGGCTGTACCACGCCGAGGTTGAGCACGTACGTGCCACGCTCGGCGTTGAGCGTGCCGGCGAACGCGAGCCGCGGCGTGTTCTCAGCCGCGCCCGTGATCACCGACTCCGTGCGGCCGCGCACAAGGCCGAGCCGCCCCCCCAGCTTGATGTTCGCTTCCGAGGATCGCAGCCAGACGTTGTCGCCCACCGTGACGGCGACGTTGTCCAGCGTCAAGTTGGTGGCGAACGCGCTCGGAACGTTCGGCAGAAACCGCCGCGCCTGGAGCAGAGTTGAATCCACGAGACCGTACAGCTCGGGATCGTCCAGATCGATGACGTCCTTGCCGAGCAGCTCGGGGAGATGCACGGTGCCTTCGTTCACCACCAGTTCGCCGCGCAACACGGCGGCATCGTAGTCCCCCACAAGCTGGATCTCCGAGCCGGTGGAGACGTCGAGCGTTGCGAGTCCGGGGCGTTGCACCGCGCGGAAGTGGTCCGCCCGCGCGCGAAGGTCGAAACGCGGCCGCGTATAGGTGGTGAGATCAATGTTGCCGATCACCGCGGCCCCGCCGTTCCGTCCGCCGCCGCGCGGAGTGGACACAGTCAGCCGGCGGATGTAGAGCGTGTCCTGCACGAGCTCGATCTCGCCGTCGAACTTGTCGTACGACACTCCGGTCGCGGGAACGACGAAACGCCCATCGACCACGCGCAGCGTGCCGTTCAGGACGGGCTGCGTCACCGGCCCCTCGGCGCTGAGATTGATGTCGAGTGCCCCGCGCGCGTTGGTGACCGGGAGGACTGTCTGCAGCACGGACAGGTCCACGCTCGAGCTGAGTACCGAGCCGCGGACGGAATCGTTGGCCACGCGCACGCCGCGCACCAGCAGGCTCCCGCCCGAGCGGTCGGTCGCGGCGCCCTCCCTGGTGAATAGCTCGAGCCGCAACGAATCGAGCTCCACCAGCCGCCGCGCGAGCGTGATCATCGCCGGCGAGCTGAGCCGGTAATGATGGGCGCTGTCCGCCGCGATCGACGCCGTGTCGAGCGCGACGAGCACCGTGTCGCCACGCCGCTCGGTCCGCGCCGCGAGCCTCGTGCTCGCGCCATTGACGCCGGTCAGAGTCGCCGCTGCGGTGCCCGTCCCCGTCGGGCTTTGATCGGTGGTGACGTCGATCGAGGCGAGTCTGATCCTGCCGATCGATACGGTGTCGGCCCTGAGCTGCGCCGAGCCTGACAGCGCGCCGTTCTCGCGCCGCGCGTCGAACGTCCCGCCGAGCCGCTCCGTCCGCCTATCGCCTACAGCGACGTCGCCGCCGGACACGGTCCCCTCGACCAGCAGCACTCCGGCGGTTGTCGTCGCATGTCCATGCACGATCACCGTTCCCGACGCAGGTCCGTCGCCGACGTACGACCGCAGCGCGCCCAGCGAGTCCACGCGCAACGCGAAGTCGAACGCGCCCGTCGCGGAGGACGTCAATCCCACGGTGCCGGTGGCCGACGCGATGCCGGCCGGCGAAACGATCGTGAGCGTATCCACGCGCGCGATTCCGTCCGCGACCGCGACTCGCACCGTCGCACCGGCAATGGCCACTTCATCCACCATCGAGCCGGCGGCGGTGACGTGCACTGTCCCGCGCAGGTCCTCTGCGGCCGAGCCGGTGAGATCCACCGCGTACTCCGCGTTCACCGACGTCATCGGCAGATCCGGCATGGCCAGCAGCCCGCGCGCGTTCGCGCGCGTCACACCGCCGGATCCCCTCACGGCGTACCCCGGCGCCTCGGCGTCCACGTGTCCGTCGAAGGAGATCGAGCCCTGGTCATTGGCGAGAGTCGTGACGAGAGTCATCCCGGCCGCGGTCCCGCTCACGCGGATCGGCCCGCTCATTGCTCCGCGCAGCGGTATCGCCGGGTACGACCGCGCGAGCGTGGTGAGCGAGACCGGCGCGCCGACCAGGTCCACGTCGTACGTCACGTACTCGTCGCCAAGCGTCATCCGCCCCGCGCCCGTCACTCTCGAGACCGGTCCCGGTCCGTCGCGGTGCAGCAAGTCCGCGTTGCTGAATCGGACGTCCGTCCAGATCGAGTCGAGTCTGGCCGTTCCGGCTATCGTGCCCTGGAGGCTCGGAAATTCCGGATTGAGATACTGCGGCGTGCGCAGGTCGAAGCGCGCCACGTTCACGTCGAAGCCACGGAAGACCGCGAGCGCGGGGAGCCTAATGTCGAGCACGCCGCGGCCGGTGCCGCGCGAGATCGCCCCAGGCACGTGCGCGTCCGCGAACACGAGATCCACGCGCTCCACCCGGAACCGGTCGAGCGGACCGCCAGACGCCGCCACGGTTCCCGTGATCCTTCCCTGCCAATCGTAGGAGAAGGGCCCGCCGGCCAGCGTCCGGAGCAGGTCGAAGTCCACCGGCGCGGCCTCGAGCCGCACATCCTTCGCGATGAGCAGCGGCCGCCCGACGCCGAACGTCATCGTGCCGCGCAGCCGCGACTTGGTGCTGCGCACGTCCATATCGTAGATCCGGTAGTCGAGGACTCCGAGGTCTCCGGGCGAGTTGCGGATCGCGAGCTTCATGCGCCCGCCGCCAGTGCGCGGCAGCGTCGGATACACCCACGCGACGTCGGCCAGCGACACGGAGTCGCCGATCACGTCCACGTAGTACCGCAGCGGCAGTCCACCGCAGCAGACGACCTTTGCTTTGCCGCTCCCGGTGGATCCCGGGAGATCGAAGTGCGGCGCGTCGGCCCACACGGAATCGCCCAGATGCCTGATCGTGCCTCGCACGTTCCTGAAATGGAATGGCGGATCGAGACCCTTGACCGCGAGATCGCGAACGGTGAACACTCGCGCCGCGCTGTCCGGGTCCGCAATGCGCGACGGTCCGAGCACGACGTTCCCCTGCTCCCAGCGCCATGTGCGCGTGAAGCCCGCGCCAGAGCGTCGCACCTCCCGCGCCGGATCGGTCAACGCGGCCGTCACTATGCTGTCGCGCACGCGCCGCGGTGGATTCCCGAGCACCCGCCACGGGATCGTCACGGCGAACCTGGCGTCGCGGATCGTTGCAGAGTCTAGCTGCACGAACTCGCCGAAACCGCGGCGGCGTCCGAGCGGCGCGGGCTGGCCGCGCGGGAAGATCCGCTCGAAGTTCCACGTTCCATCCGGGTAGTACCGCAGGTGCACGTTCGGGTGAGCGACTTCCAGGCGGCGTACGAGAATCCGCTTGTCGAACAGGTCGCGCAGCTCGTACCGCACGAGGACCCGCCCCGTCGCGAAGAACAGCGAGTCGTCCTCGTCGCGGATCTCGATCGAGTCAATGACCACGCCGTTGAGCAGGCCGCCGCTGATGCGTCCGACGTGCATCGTGCCGCGCACCTTCGCGGCGAGCCACGACTGTACGAACGCGCGGACGCGCTCCTGCCCGAACCGCGTCTGCGTGCCGCCGACGATCAGCAGGACGACCGCCAGCATCAGGCCGATGAGAATCGCGGCGCTCGACAGCACCACCTTCCGCCGACGCGACATCGGCTAGAACGCCTGCCCGATGGCGAAGCTGAAGGTGAGACGCGAGGCGACGCTGCCGTCGCGCGCGGGCGCGAAGCCCCGCGGGCAGCGTCCCTCTTCCTGCGCCAGTACGGTACCGTTTCCCCCTTCGACCGCATGCACCGGCAGCACGTTCGTGGGACTCACGCACGGCAGCGAGCCGCCGAGCGCGATAGGTACCTCGTAGTACAGCGGTCCGGCCGGCCGGTCGTACGGGTTGTAGCCCACGACCAGTCGGATCAGCCCGACCGGCGACAGCGCGCCGAACTGAATGCCCGGCGTCGCCTTGAGGCGGAAGTTCAGAAACACGTCGTCGGTGCCGCGATTCCAGACGTCGCCGACGTCGGTGAACAGCGTGAGCTGCAGCACGTTGGAGAAGACCGGAGCCGGCATGCGCAGCTCGACGTTCCCGACCAGGAGAGAGTTGCCGCCTACCGGGACGGCCCGGCGAAACCTTCGCTCGCCTTCGCTGACGCGGAACAGCGTGTCACTGCGACCCGTGACTCCGGGGTACAAGGTGTCGAACTGCGTCGCGATGTAGATCGCCGAGCCTAGCTCGTTCTGCCGAAAACCGCGCACCGTGGTGGGCCCGCCGGCGAACAGCCTCTCCTCCGGCGGCACAAAGCGCGTGAGATCGCCGAGCGAGGGACCGAGCAGTCCTCCCACGCGCAGCCGCAACGCGAAGACGCTCCTGCCGCCGAGCCCCCAGTACCGCGCCGCGTCGCCCAGCAGCTTGTTGAAGCCGAGCGATTTGTCGGCCAGCGTGAGCCGCGACGCGTGCCGCGCCTCCGCGCGCCACGTGTATCCGCCTGTAGGATAGATCGCGCTGTTGGCCGCGTTGCGCGAGACCACCATGCTCGCGATACCGAGCCGCTGAAGTCGCTGCAGTCGCTCACGGTCCTCCAGGTCGCACCGGTTGAACACCGCGCAGAAGAGCGCCGGCTGGGCCTCCGTCTTCCCGTAGTCGAGCTGGTACGCGAAGCCGACCGGCGTGCGCTGGAACCCGCGCCAGTCGAGCCCGACGATTCCGCCGATCGCGGTCGTGCGGAGATACGCCTTGTACTCCGACGTGCGGCCGCTGTACACGGTAATGGTCGGCACCGTGCGGAGGCCGAAGAAAGACGGCTGCCGCAGCGTCGCGCCGGCGTAGTAGTTCAAGCGGCTGCTGTACGGATCGGATTTCGCCTGCGGACAGAGGTCACGGGCGCCGTCGAGCGGATGTCCCACGCCGATTTTCGACACGCGCGCGCTCAGCTCGAGGCGGCGCGCGCCTCGGAGTAAATTGTAGTTGGTGAGCTCGCCCGTAGCGCGCACGCAATCCAGCGTGCCGTAGCCCAGGCCGACCCGCGCCGAGCGCATGGCGTCCTCCGCGAGCGCGATGCGGACGTCGGCGACGGAATCGCCGGGCACGGTGTCGTCGAGACCGATCGCTACCTGCCGGTACGCCTCGGTCTGGTACAGCGCGCGCTGCGCGTTCAGGAGATCGCGCTCGCGATAAATGGCGCCGCTGTTCACGCCCGCGATCCGGCGCACTACGGCGTCGGGGATCTGCTGCGCCGTACCCGCGCGCGGCGTGACAACGACTCGGACGCTGCCGATCCGGGTGAACGGCCCGCTCGCCGCCCGCAGCGTGTCGTACGCGACCAGGGTGGCCCGATCCTCCACGAACGAGTTCGTGACGACGGCCGCGGCGTAGCCGTTGTTTCTCAGCCGGCGCGCGATCGTGTCCCGCGCCGCTTCGAGCCGCACCCGGTCGAATGGATCGCCGGCGCGGATGGGAAGATCGCGAGTCATGCGGGCCGAATCCAGCACACCCTCCAGCCCGATCACGGCAAGCGTCGCGAGTCGCGTGGGCGGCCCCTCATCGATCAGGAAGTGGACGGCCATCGCATTCGAACCGAGCCGCGTCGTGGCGGTGTCCACGGAGACGCGGGAGTATCCCCGGTTGCGATAAAACACGACCAGCCGGATCCGGTCGTTGACGAGCTCCGCCGGATCGAAGCAGCGGCGCACGGCGAACGGCAGCCGGAGCGCGCGCCGGGTCCAACCCGAGGGCGTCGTGGCGATCGTCTGCGCGAGCTGTCCATCGGAGAAGGCGCTGTTCCCCGCGAACTGCAGGGAGCGCACCTCGAGATCGCCCGGTCCGCACGGAGCCGTCTGGGCGGCTGCCGAGGAGGCGAGCGCCAGAAGCAGCGATGTGAGGGAACAGACGAGCCGCGCGAAGCGGCGATCCATCAACGCGCTGCCGGCTTTATCGCTGCGCGAGGGCGCGTCGGCGGCTCGGAACGTGCGATGCTTTTCGTCCCGTCCGAGCGTGGAACCAGCGGCGTCTTCTCGGCCATTACGCGCGCGAGATAAAATCCGGCCAGTCCCGCGCCCAGACCGACCGCGATCGCGGGAAGCAGCTCGGCCAAGCCAAGTCGTCGGCGATAGTTGTATTCCGCGATCACGTATTATGCTCTTAAAATGGTTCACTAAGTTCACGCGAATCTCACCACCAGTCAACAGTTTAGCCCTATGCGCCGAGCCTACCTAATCCTTTTTTTGCTCGCCTCAGTGGCGTGCCGCGGTGGTGATTCCTCGCCGTCGCGCCGGACGTTGATCGATTCACGGGACACGTACGATCCCCGCTCGCTCGACCCGGCGCTTTCCACCGACGTGCCCACGGGTCGGGCAGTCGCGTACGTGTTCGACGGCCTCGTTCGTTTTACACCGGACGCGCAGCTAGTACCCGGCCTGGCCAAATCCTGGGACGTGTCGTCCGACGGGACCGTGTACACTTTCCATCTCCGGACGGGGGTGACGTTCCACGACGGGCGCCCCTTCACCGCCCGGAACGTGCTCGGGAGCTTCCAGCGCGTGCTCGACCCCGAGACCACGGGCGGCCGGGGCTGGCCGCTGTACCCGATCCGCGGAGCGAGGGAGTACGCCGACGGTGCCGCGGCGACGATCTCCGGGCTCGCCGCTCCCGACGATTCGACGGTAGTGATCACGCTCACGGAGCCGCTGGCGATCTTCCCGAAGCTCCTGGCCATGCCGGTGACTTCGATCATTCCCGATTCCGTGCCGGCGAATTTCGGCGAGCACCCGGTGGGCACCGGGCCGTGGAAGTTCGTCGAGTGGCGGCATGACGATTACCTGCTGTTCGCGCGCAACGACGCGTACTGGGGCGGGGCCGCCAAGGCCGAGTCGCTGATGGCCCGCATCATCGCGGAGCCGAGCACGGCGGTGGCGGAGTTCGAGACGGGGAACGTGGACGTGTTGCAGGTGCCGGAGCAGGAAGCGCGCAACTGGGAGCAGACCGACGAGCGGAGCGCGATGCTCTCTTCCGCGCCGGCACTGCGGTTCTGGTACGTGGGCATCAACACGACGCGCGGCCCGTTGCGCAACGTGCGCGTGCGCCAGGCGCTCAATCTCGCCGTGGACGTGCCCACGATTCTCGACCGCATGGTCAGCGGCCACGGCCGCGTCGCAGCGGGTGTGATACCGCCGACGCTCGCCGGCGCCGACACCACGCGCGCTCCATACAAGCGCGATATTGCGCGCGCCAAACAACTCCTCACCGAAGCAGGATTCCCGAACGGTATTGACGTGGAGCTGTGGTCGTCGCAGTCGCCGCCGTTCCCGAGAATCGCCGAGGTGATCCAGGCGTATCTCGCCGAAGCGGGAATTCGCGCGAAGTTGGTGCAGCGCGACGCGTCGTCGGTGCGCGAGGCGTCACGCAAAGGCGAGACCGACATGATTCTCAAGGAATGGTTCGCCGATTATCCGGACGCCGAGAACTTCCTGTATCCGCTGCTGCACACCACCAATCGCGGCGTGGGGGGCAACATCTCGTTCTGGAGCCATCCCGGCTTCGACCGTATCGTGGACCAAGCCAGGCGCGAGCAAAACGACGCGGCGCGCGCCGCCCTGTACCGCCAGGCAGACCAGATTGCTTTTACGGAAGCGCCGATGATCTTCCTCTTTCATCACCGGGTCCTGTACGCGATTCAACCCTGGGTGAAGGACTTCGCTATCCCGACGATCTTCAACGGGCAGAACTGGACCGGCGTGTCGATAGCCCGATGAGCTATTGGCTGTTAGCTATTGGCTCTTAGCTGACCAATAGCCAACAGCTAACAGCGAACAGCTATGCTCTCCTTCATCCTCCGCCGCCTGCTGCTTTCCATCCCGACGCTATTCGGGGTGCTGGTGGTCGTGTTCCTCCTGCTGTACGTCGCGCCGGGCGATCCGGTCCAGGAGATGGTGGGTGAGCGCGCGGACCCGGAGACTGTCGCGCGACTGCGGGCCGAGCTGCGGCTCGACGATCCGCTGCACACGCAGTTCATTCACTACACCGGCGGCGTGCTCCGGGGCGACCTCGGCAGGTCGTACATCACGCGCCGCCCGATCCGCCAGGACATCGCAGAACGGTTTCCCAAGACGCTGCAGCTCGCCGGCGCCGCGATGCTGCTCGCATCGATCGTGGGAATCACCATCGGCATTCTCAGCGCGCGCGTTCCCGGCGGCTGGTTCGATCGCATCTCGCTCGGCATCGCGTATCTCGGGATCTCCTTCCCCGTGTACTGGGTGGGACTGATCTTGATTCTGGTGTTCGCGGTGATGTTGCGCTGGCTGCCACCGTCTGGGTACGGCGGAATCGAATACCTGATCCTCCCCGCGCTCGCGCTCGGCTCCCGCTCGATCGCCTTCCTCGCGCGCGTCACGCGCTCGGCGATGCTCGACGTGCTCGGCAGCGACTTCGTTCGGACCGCGCGCGCGAAGGGACAGAGCGAGCGGCTGGTGATCACGCGGCACGCGCTGCGGAACGCGCTCATCCCGATCATCACCGTGCTCGGCCTCGACTTCGGCTACTACCTCACGGGCAGCATTCTTACCGAGACGATCTTCAGCTGGCCCGGGCTCGGCCGGTACGTTGTGAACGCCATCGCACGGCGCGACTTACCCGCGATTCAGGGATCGGTACTCTTTCTTAGCACGGTGTTCGTGCTGGTTAACCTGATCACCGATCTGGCGTACGCGAAGGCGGATCCGCGCGTTGCGTACAAGACCGCCAACTAGCGGGCTGCCCGGGTGGGCGTGCGCGAGACTTGGATCGGTCCGCTGTCGATTGTTGAACCGACGGGCGTCAAGTAGCTCTGAAAGATCTTCCAGTATTGGGGCGTACCGGAGTTGCGGGGTGACGGAATGGGTTGGTCGAGTAGTTCGTCCTCGCCGTAGCCGAGGCAGTAAACCAACCTTACGAATCGCCGCGGGAGGTCCGTCGGAAGCTCTGACAATGCCAGCAGGGCATGCTGTAACTCGCCGGGTGTCGTGTAGACGTGCGATTAAGCGAGTAGGACCACTCTCGTTGCCGCTGGGCGCCAGTATTGTCGATGGAGCTCCGCGGTCCGCAGAACGTCGATGGATTCGGCATCCGACCCGAGAATGTCCGCGAGAACGCGATGAGTGTCCTGAAGCGGAATCCAAGAAAAGTCGTGGATGTTGCCTAACGCCCAAGTTCAGCTGCAAGGGAATCAAATTAAGAAGCGCCGGCGAAGCCGGCGCAAATCCATAGCTCCCTTGTCAGCTGCAACGTTCGTTAGGCCGCACGCGGCTAGACCCGTGTTTTTCACGGTTCTTCGCGATTCCTTTTTGACTCGCCCGGGTTGCGCCATATGCGAACGCGATCCCGACGGCTTGGTTTCCGCGGAATGCGTCTTCATGGCGCCGGAGAAGCACCAGATGCCTCCTCATGTCCACGCGTCGCAGAGCGAGGTCGGCGATCGCGCCGTAGACTCGACGAATAGTCGACCGACCCCGATTGAAGTTCCTATCCCGACAGGCTACATCGGGTTCATGGAACAGGGTGCCGCCGCCGCGTCGGCGGGCCGCATGGACGAGGCGCTCGCGCTCGTCGCGCGCGGCATCGAGGCCCGCGAGTCACCCGTGATCTTCACGCTCGCGCCTGGATGGAGCCCGTTCCGGGCGGATCCGCGCGGGCAGGCGATGCTCGACGCGGTCGTCCTCTAAAGGCGTCAGGACGGTCTTCCCAAGGTCCGCTGGAAGTCGTACGATGGCAGGATGAACTCCCCTCGCGACCGCCTCGCCGCGGCCCTCGCCGAGCAGTACACGATCGAACGCGAGGTCGGTGTCGGCGGCATGGCGACCGTGTACCTGGCCGAGGACTTGAAGCACGGTCGCAAGGTCGCGCTCAAGGTGCTCAAGCCCGAGCTCTCCGCGGCGATGGGCAATGATCGGTTCCCGCGCGAGATCCGCACCGTCGCGCAGTTCAACCATCCGCACATCCTCTCGCTCTACGACTCCGGCGAGGTCGCGGGCTTTCTCTACTATGTGATGCCCTTCGTGGAGGGGGAGTCGCTCGCCGACCGTCTGGCGCGCGAACGGCAGCTGCCGATCAGCGACACGATCCGGATCCTCCGCGAGATCGCCGACGCGCTCTCGTACTCGCACGCGCGCGACGTGGTGCACCGCGACATCAAGCCGGGGAACGTGCTACTCTCGGGCCGTCACGCGGTGGTGACCGACTTCGGCGTGGCGAAGGCGCTCGTCGCCTCGGGTGGTGACAACGTCACGACCGTGGGGATGGCGGTCGGCACCCCCCAGTACATGGCCCCCGAGCAGGCGATGGGGCAGGGGAACGTGGACCACCGCGCCGACATCTACGCCCTTGGCATCCTCGGCTACGAGATGCTGACGGGGAAGGCGCCGTTCGATGCGGCCACACCGCAGGCGCTGCTCGCCGCGCACGTGATGGAGCAACCGAACGACATCACGAAGGCGCGCCCGGGGATCCCGCCACTGTTGGCCGAGGCGATCATGCGCTGCCTCGCGAAGAACCCGGCGGACCGGTGGCAGAGTGCCGAGGAGTTGATCGTCCGCCTGGAGGCGATCGCGACGACCGCCAGCGGCGGACTGACGCCGACGGACACGCGTCCCCTCTCCGCGACCCTCGTGCGGAAGGCGAAGCGCCGCCCGATGCTCGCCGGGATCGCGGCGGGGCTCGTGGTGGCCACGATCGCCATCGTTGTCCTCGTGCTGGGCAGCGGGGGCGGCGGCCGCATCGACAAGATCGGCGTGTTGCCGATCGACGACATCTCCGGGCAGGACTCGGTGTTCGTGGCGGCGATGCAGGACGCGCTCACGAACGCCCTGTTGCGCTCGGGATTCGTCGGCGTGGAGTCGCGCTCGGTGATGATGCGGTTCAAGGGGGGCGAGAAGACCACGCGCGAGATCGCGCGGGAGCTCAACCTCGGCGCGGTGGTGGAGGTGACCGTGTTCCGCGCCGGGGACGTGATGCGGATCAACGTGCAGTTCGCGAATCCCGCGACCAGCCGCGCGCTCTGGTCGGACACGTACGAACGGGACGTGCAGGATGTGCTGGCAGCGCAGAGTGACGTGGTCGCGCGGGTCGCCTCCGGGATCGGTGGCGTGCTCGCGGGGCCCAACGGACCTGGAGATCGGTGATGCGGATGCTCGGACGGATCGCAGTGGTGCTCCTGCTGGCGGGTTGCACGGAGGCGGGTTCGGACTTGCCCGCGACGACAGCGCTCTCGGGCGAGGGGGCGCGGCATCTGGATCCGAGCTACTCGCCGGACGGCTCCCGCATCGCGTATTGGACCATGTCCGAGGACCGGGTGGGAAGACAGTTGTGGGTTGCCGATGCCGACCTCGGCAATCCGACGCGCCTGCCGGTCACGACGGTCTTCGGCTTCCCGGCGCTCTGGTCCCCAGACGGGTCGCTGCTCGCCGTCGCGTCGAGCGACTTCGGGATCGGCGACGTGGCAACGATCTCCACGAGGGACTGGACGGTGCGTCGCATCACGACGGCTTCCGGTGCCGAAGGTCCGCTCGCCTGGTACCCGGACAGCGACCGCCTGGCATACTTCGCGACGATCGAGGGCAGCATCCGCACCTTCGTGGTCTCTCTCACCAGTGGCGAATCGGTGCCGCTCGTCCGGGGAGAGAATCGGCCGCACGTGGGTGGGCCCTCGCCGGACGGTTTGCACATCGGATTCTTCGTCGTTGAGGGTTCGCGCAGCACGATCTGGATTGCGGACAGTCTCGGTCAGAATCCCCGGCAGCTGACGACCGAGGGCTACGAGGCTGCGAGTACCAACACGCTCGCCTGGTCGCCGGACGGGAAGGAGGTGCTCTACCTGTCGCGCCGGACGGGGACGACCGATCTCTGGATCGCCCCGATCGACGGTGGTGCGCCGCGCCAACTGACGCGCGACGTACGGAACGACTACGGGGAATCCTGGTCGCCGGATGGCAAGTGGGTGGCGTTCCTCTCCGACCGTGGCCGGCAGACCGACGTCTGGATGGTCCCGGCCGCAGGGGGAGAGGAACGCCGGGTGACGGACAGCGCCATCGAGGAGATCGCTCCGCTGCTCTGGCATCCCGGACAGGCGCGGCTCACCTACGGCGAGAACAACGTCGCGTCCGGCGTCTTCGCGCTCGACCTGGAGACCAGCGCGGAGCGGCGACTCACGCCGGACTCGCTGCGCACGGGAGGGTTCTGGGTCTCCCCCGATGGCACGCAGTTCTTCTATCGGATCATCCGCGGCGGGAACATCCACGAACTCGTCGTAGCGCCGATCGCCGGGGGCGCCGGGGGCGCCGGGCGCGTCGTCGTGGCGGGTGGCGGGAACATCAGCAATCCGCGATGGTCCCCCGACGGCAAGCGCGTCGTCTACGACTCCGATCGCGCGGGCACCAACGACCTCTGGATCGTGGACGTGGCGGGCGGTCCGCCGCGCAGGCTGCTCGAGTGGGGCGACACGCAGGAGCTCAACCCAGTCTTCAGCCGGGACGGTTCCGCGGTCGTGTTCCTCTCCGACCGGGAGACCACGCTGACCGATCTTTGGCGGGTGCCCGCCTCAGGTGGAGAAGCGACACGCCTCACGAACATCGGCAGCGCCCAGAACCCCGAGATCGCACCCGGCAGTCCGGACGTCTTCTTCCAGCGATTCGGCCAGCGGGACGGCCAGTTCTCCATCGCTCGACTGCGCCCGGACGGCACCGTGCAGCGCATCTGGGACCGCACCAATGTTCTCGCGTGGACTGTGGCACCATCCGGTGACTCGCTGGCGGCGATGGTGGAGCAGCCCGATGGATCGCGGCGGTCGATGATCCTCGCCGCGAACGGAGGCGGCGGCCGAATGATCCTCTCACCCGGTGACGTGCCGGGCGTCTGGTCGCAGGACGGAAAGACCCTGCTCTATACGCAGTTCGTGAACGGCGCGCAGGACATCGGTACCGTGGATGTCGCGACTGGGACGAGGCGACGGTTGACCACGACGCCGGAGAACGAGGGGGGCTCGGAGATCACGCGAGACGGCAAGACGGTGGTATTCAATCGCACGACGGTGGTACAGCGGTTGTTCGCCGCGGACCTGGCCCGGTTGATGGGCGGCGCGCCGAAATAGGGGCGCGCCGCCGCCCGTCACTCGGCGCTGGCGAGGTCGGCGATCGCGCCGTAGACTCGACGAATAGTCGATCGACCCCGATTGAAGTTCCTATCCCGCGCTCACACCTCCAGGTGTTCGTCGCGCAACCTGCGTACCTGCTCGCGATGAAGTGCGCAGCCATGCGCCTGGGCGAGGAGTTCCACGACCTCGACGATGTCCGCTTCCTCCTGCGCTACCTGAACATCACGAGCGCCGCGGCGGCCCTCGCGATCGTCACGCAGTACTTCGACGAGGCGCAGATCCCACCCAAGTCGCGGCTCGCGCTCGAGGAGTTGCTCGCGGGCTAGCGGGGCGCCGACCGTCTCAGTTCCGCGAAGAAGTTCTCCACGACGACCAGCCGGAAGTCCTCCTCCCGCTGGCCCGGCAGGAGGCGCAGCATCACGAAGCGCCGCCCGTCCGGGCTCACGTCGTACGTGCGGTGGTCCCCGTTGCGCGCGAAGGCGCTGGCGGAGAAGAGCACCCGCTGCGCGCCGGTTGGGGGCGCGGACGACCGGTCCACGGTGACGGCCACCATCTCGTTCGCACCGTTCCGGTAGAAGAGCTCGCTCCCATCGCGGGACCAGAGCGGTTCGGTGCCTCCCCGCGTCGAGACCGGCCACCTCCGCCCCCCCGAGTCGGGGAACCGCTGCACGTACACCTCGGCGGCGCCCGTCTCGTCGGAGTGGAAGGCGAGCCAGCGACCGTCCGCTGAGAGCGCGGGCGATACCTCCCGCGCCTCGGTGGCGGCGAGCGCGATGGAGGTGGTGTCCCCATGGAGGCGGCGGGCGTGGATGTCCCCCGTGGCGCCGTCGGTGCCGGCGCGATAGACGATCCACGAGGAGTCGCGCGAGACCTCCACCTCGAAGATCCCCTCGGGATGCTCGACGAGGACGGTGGCGTCACGCGTGCCGACGCGCTGCCGATAGACGCGGAGGCGGCCCCGCCCGTCGTGCGCGCCGATGTAGAGGAGGTCCTGTCCGTCGGGCATCCAGGCGGGATGGAAACTCAGGCCCTGCGAGGTCAATCGCTCGACCGTCCCCGCGGCGAGTTCCCGCACCCACATGTCGGGCGCGTTGGTGGTGCGCACCGCGGCGAAGGCGAGCCGCGCGCCGTTCGGGGAGAGGGCCGGGCTGGCCGCCAGCTGGGCGCGACTCGGGTCCACGTCGGTGGCCCCGCCGTCCCGCCCGACCCAGACCGGCACGTTCTCGGAATCCCATCGCGGTCCGCCGGTGGAGTAGAGGAGCGTGCCCTCGCTGGAGACGGCGAGATCCGGGGCATCGATCGTCCGCAGGGAGAGGGAGTCCAGCACGCGCGCCGCGCGACCGGTGAGCGCCAGGCGGTCCTGGTCGAATGGCTGCGCCCAGAGGGTGCCGTCGATCGTGGCGTAGAGGAGGTGGCCGGACGCGACGTAGCGCGCGTACACCCCGCGGACCAGGGCCGTGTGGCTCCCGTCTTTCACGCGCGCAATGCCGATCTCCTTGAACTCCTCGCCCTTGTCGGCGCGGGAGATGACGAAGAGGACGCCCTTGCCGTTCGGGAGGGCGTCGGGGAAGGTGTGCTCGCTCTCCCCGCGCGTGCGATCGATCGTCGTGAACGGCGTCGAGAGCCCGCTTCCAGTAGCCTCCAGCCACCGAATGCCGCGGCTGTTGGCTCCGATATAGATGCGCCCGTTCTTCGCCCACGAGCCTCCGGCCACGGGGATGCGGACGGAGTCGGTGAGACGGCGCGCGTCGCGTCCGTCGAGCGAGGCGATCCCCAGCCCATTGACGGTGGAGAAGGCGACGCGATCGCCGGTGGGCGAGAGGAATGGTGCGTACGCCCCGACGGTCCCCGTGATCCTGGTCGCCGTCAGTTCACCGCGATCGCGGACGTACAACTCCCACTCGCCGGAGCGGCCGGCGGTGAAGACCATCTTGCGGCCGTCGGGGGTGATGGCGAGCCGGGCGAAGGGTCCCGTCGCGTACAGGCCCTCGGGGAGCCGGATGCTGTATCGCGACACGGCCTCCGACGCGCCGTCACCGCGCACAGCCCAAGCCGCCACGACCACCGCCGCGACCGCGACGAGCGCGACCGTCGCGAAGATGGGGTCGCGCAGCCGCGTCGCGCCGCGCGCGAGCGCGCCCGGCGGGGCGGAGACGGACGCATGCGTGAACCCCGTGTTCCCCAACGCGTCGGCGAACGCCTTGGCGCTCTCGAACCGGTCGGCCGGCAGCTTCTCCAGCGCCTTCTCCAGCGCCGCCGCCACGTTCGGCGGCACGGAGCGGCGCAGCTCGGTCACCGGCTGCGCCTTCTCGGCGATGATCTTCATGATGATCGCCTGCGCCGAGCCGCCGCTGTGGGGCGGCTCGCCGGCCAGCATCTCGTAGAGCACGCTAGCCAGCGAGTAGATGTCGCTGCGCGCCGTTATCGTCTTGTCCGCCGTCGCCTGCTCGGGACTCATGTAGTGCGGCGTGCCGAGACTCAGTCCCGTCTCCGTCATCCGGCCGCCGGCCGCCGCGCTCACCGCCAGCGCGATGCCGAAGTCCATCACCATGGGGCGCCCGTCGTGCAGCAGGATGTTCTCGGGCTTGATGTCGCGGTGGATCACGCCATGCCTATGCGCGTAGTCGAGCGCGTCAGCGACCTCGGTCGTGATCCTGAGTGCCTCCTCGATCCCGAACTGGGTCTCGCGGTTCAGCTTCTCGCGGATTGTTTCGCCTTCGATGTACGGCATCACGTAGAACAGGAAGCCCGCGGCCTCGCCCGAGTCGAAGAGCGGGAGGATGTGCGGATGGCTCAGCGCCGCGGTGGTCTTGATCTCCACCACGAAGCGCTCGGCGCCGAGGACGGCGGCGAGCTCGGGCTTGAGGACCTTGATCGCGACCTTGCGGTCGTGCTTCTGGTCCTCGGCGAGGTAGACGGTGGCCATGCCGCCCTGGCCGAGTTCGCGCTCGATGCGGTAGCGGTCGGCGAGGGCGGCGGAGAGGCGGTCGGGAACGGTGCTCATCGGCGCGGCCTCTCCGTCGGTGTCAGCTGCCGCAGCCGCTCGCGCGCCGCCGCCACGCGCGGCTGGAGTTCCGGATCGGCGTCCTTCCAGAGCTCGATGAACTCGCGATAATGTGCGATGGCGCTCGCGGTGTCGCCCTTCTGGTCGAAGATCCGGGCGAGGCTCAGGTACAGCGTCGCGCCGAGGTCGACGTCCGGGCCGTCACGTTCGCGCCCGCCGTACCCCGTGGCGCGGTAGGCATCGTACTCCACCAGCACCGAGTCGGCCATCCCGGCCTGCGAGAAGAGCCAGAGGAGGTTGTACGACAGGCAGACCTCACACCGGCCCGCTGGTCCGTCGGGGAGGCGATCGGTCCTCCGGATCATCTCGGACGCTTCCGCCCATCGCCCTTCGGCCATCGCGATCGTCGCTTCGGCAGTCTCGACCCCGCTCCGCTGCATCCTCCGGATCACTGAGTCAGTGACCTCGGCGTGGTATCGCCGCAGGAACTCCCTGGCGCGCTCGGGGCGATCCGCGACCGCGAACGTGATCGCCAGGGGCAGGTATGGTCTCGACTGCACGGGAAGCTGCTCGATCGGATGCTTAAGCAGCGCGGCGTCGACCGCCCTCAGCTGAGCGTCCACGGGCAGGTCGAGAAGCGCCAGCTGGAACAACTAGTCGTCCTTCTGCCCGAAGATCGCCATGTTCGAGCTGTGCCCGGGCGCGACTTTCTTCTCAGGGTAGATCCAGTGCACCGCCTGGTTCACGGCGGCCGCGGCTTCACCGAAGCCGGTCGCGATCAGCTTGAGCTTGCCGGGATAGGTCGTGATGTCGCCGGCGGCCCATATCCCCGTCCGTCCCGTTTCCATCCGGCTGTTCACCACGATGTCGTTGCCCTCGAAGGTGAGCCCCCAATCCTTGAGCGCGCCGAGCTCGCTGTGGAAGCCAAGCATCGGCAGCACGGAGTCCGCCCCGATGTCGCGCGTCGTCTTCTCCTTCACGTCGCGCAGGCGCACGCCACGCAGCGTGCCGCCCTCGGCGAGAATCTCCTGCAGCTCGTGGAACGGGAGCAGCGTCGTTCGCCCGGCGGGCGGGCACGCCGCGACCACCTCCGCCACCGTCGACGCGTGCGCGCGGAATCGGTCGCTCCGGTGCACCAGCGTGATCTCCGTCGCCACGTCGCGCAGCTGATGCGCCCAGTCGAACGCCGAGTCGCCGCCGCCGATGATCACGATCTTCTGCGACTGGAACTGCGTCGGATCCACGACGCGGTCGTACACGCCGCGGCCGTACCACTCGTCGGTCCCCTTCTGCGGCAGGCGGCGCGGTGAGAACGCGCCGAGGCCGCCGGCGATCACCACCGCGCGCGTGGGAAAGCGGTCCGTTTCGGTCGCAAGCACGAATCCGCCGTTGTCCTCCTCGAGCGCGGTGACGTTCTGATTGAGATGCACCGGCGCGCCGAACTGGAAGGCCTGCTCGGCCAGCTCGCGCACCAGATTCTTCGCGAGCACCTGCCGGTACCCGCCGACGTCGAAGATGTATTTCTCCGGATACAGCGCCGTGAGCTGACCGCCGATCTCGGGGAGCGCGTCCACGATCTGGGCGCTGACGCCGCGCATGCCCGCGTAAAAAAGGGCGAACAGGCCTGTGGGCCCGCCACCGATGATCGTAATGTCGACTGATTCGTGGTTCATTATGTTCAACGGGGATGAAAATCTATACGCGCACTGGCGACCTGGGAGACACCGGCCTCTTTGGGGGCGGGCGCGTTCAGAAAGATGACCCGCGCGTCGCCGCATATGGCGATGTCGACGAGCTGAATTCCGTGATCGGCCTGGCCCGGTCAGCCGATGCGCTGCCGCGAGTGGACGAAGTGCTCGTGGGGATCCAGCGTGACCTGTTCGGGATCGGCGCGCTCCTCGCCACGCCCGACCTCGAGAAGATGCAGCAGCATCTCACCAAGGCGCGGATCGACGCCACCCGGATCCTCGAGCTGGAGCGCGCCATCGACTCGTGCGAGGCCGAGCTGGAGCCGCTCAAGGCCTTCATCATCCCTGGCGGGTCCCCCAAGGGCGCTACGCTGCACCTGGCCCGCACGGTCTGTCGCCGGGCGGAGCGCGCCGTGGTGGGGCTGGCTCGATCCACCACGATCCCGCCCGTGGTCGTGATTTATCTCAACCGGCTGTCCGACCTGCTGTTCGTGCTGGCCCGCCTCGCCAACAACAGGGCGGCCGCCGGCGAAGTCACCTGGTAGGCCAGGCCTCATGCGTGCCATGAAGCAGCTGTCCGTCGCCGGTCCGCCGGTGGTCGTGTCGCCCGGCGCTGTGGCGAGGCTGGGTCTCGAGATCGAGGCAGCGGCCGTGGCGTTCCGCTACGCGATCATCACCGACTCCCACGTGGGCCCGCTGCTCGCCGAGCGCGTCGCGGCCTCGTTCACAGATCGAGGTAGTGTTTCAATATTGACCGTTTCTGCTGGAGAAACGCATAAAACTAGAGACAGTTGGGCGACATTAACCGACCAGCTAAGCAGCACTAGCCATGGACGTGACACAACCATCGTCGCCTTGGGGGGTGGCATGGTCGGCGATCTCGCCGGGTTCGTCGCCGCTACCTACATGAGGGGAGTTCCCCTGGTCCACGTCCCGACTTCCCTCCTGGCCATGGTGGATTCCGCCCACGGCGGCAAGACGGGCGTGGATTCCATCGGCGGAAAGAATCTGGTGGGGGCGTTTCATCCTGCCTCGGCAATTTTCATCGATCCGGAAGTGCTTGCTACGCTTCCACTTAGGGAATTCCGATCCGGCCTGGCTGAAATATTGAAACATGGAATCGTCAAAGACGTGCAATATTTCACGGACGTCGTTGCCGAGCTGCCCGGATTGCTCAGCCAGTCCGGGGTTTCAGGTGACACCCTCGTCCGACTCATCGTCCGTAGTGTAGAAATAAAGACGGAGATCGTGGCCCGTGACGAGCGGGAGCACGGCCTTCGAAAGGTTCTGAATTTCGGCCACACGCTCGGTCACGGGATCGAGGCGGCGAGCGGATACTCGCTGCTCCATGGTGAAGCCGTGGCGATCGGGATGTGCGCGGAGGCCCGGGCGGCCGAGCGCGCGGGGATCGCGCAGGCCGGAACGGCCGAGGCGGTCCGGGATGCTGTCTGCCGGGCGGGGCTGCCGACCGCCTTGCCGCTGGACGTCGGCGTCGAGCGTGTGCTGCAGCTCGCGCGGGCCGACAAGAAGAAGCGCTCGGGCAGGATCGAGTACGCTTTGCCCGAGAGAGTGGGAAGGATGGCTGGCCGTGACAGCGGATGGACGCTGCCGTTGCCCGACGCCCTCGTTCAGGAGGCACTGCAATGAAATTTCAGACGCTGATCCGGACCGCGGTCGCGAGCGTAGCAGCCGCCGCGCTGGTATATGCGGATGTCGTACATATGCCGTACAGGACCCACGTGCTCGAGCACGCTCC
Organism: uncultured Gemmatimonadaceae bacterium; assembly: GCA_964350145.1. Lineage (GTDB taxonomy): Bacteria > Gemmatimonadota > Gemmatimonadetes > Gemmatimonadales > Gemmatimonadaceae > JACDCY01. The sequence continues at coordinate 27,827 of CAYGJL010000022.1, read as the reverse complement.
CATAGTCGTCTATGGTGAGCCGTCGCTCCCGCCCATGCTGGTCCGCGCGAAGCGCAGCTTTTTCCTGAAGCCTGGGCTAGCGGGGCCGTTCGATCGCGCGGCTCCGGGCCGCGCGGTTCCCGTTTCGCTCACGCAGTACTGTCTCCAGGGTACGACGCGCCGTGGCCGCTACGTGCGGCCGGGAATCGTCGCGGCGGACCCCAGAGTGTTCCCGCTGGCGCGGTACGTCGAAGTGTTCCTCGGCAAGGAATACCTCGGCCGCTTCCTCGTGGACGACACCGGCAAGAACGTGATCGGCCCCACGCTCGACATCTGGACCGAGGACTGCAGCCAGGCCCGCAGGTTCGGACGGAAGTGGGGGCACGCCGTGCTGGTAGCGCGGGGACAGAAGTAGTAATGGTGACTAGTGACTAGTGACTAGTGACTGGTAACCGCTCCGCACTGGTAGCGCTCTTGCATGCTTCCCGCGTTGCATACTGTCCCGGGTGCAGTTCCCTAGTCACTAGTCACTAGTCACCAGTCACTTCCTATGTCTTCCTTCTCGACGTACATGATCGGCTTCGTGGTGCTGGTGCTCGGCCTGGCCATCGGCGCCTATCTGCTCAACCTGCCAGCGATGTGGATCGCGGTCGGCGTGATCGTCCTCGTCGGCCTCGGCATCCTGATGGCCACCGGCCGAACGAAGCCCAAAGACCCGCCCACGGTATGACCGATGGCGGGCTTATCGCCCGCCCTTAAGCACGCCGATTAGCTGCTAAGAGCCGCGCCAACAGGCCCTCCGAAATGGCGTCAACGTGTCTGTTGACCGTTCCCGAGCGTGACATTATCGTGGCCGTCCGACTTCCCCCCAGCTGGCTCGGCGGCTCGTCACTGGCCGCCCGACTCTCCATTCAGGGCAGCTTATGCAGACCACGGCCGAAAGCAGGTCCAAAGGGTTTTTTCGCTCCTCACCTTCCACCGCTTTCGACCAGTACCTGCACGACATCCAGAAGCTTCCGCTCATAAAGGATGTCCAGGAAGAGCGGCGCCTCGCGCGACTCGCGCAGAAGGGAGATGAACAGGCGGCGGAGCGATTGGTTACGGCCAACCTCCGCTTCGTTATTTCATACGTAAAGAAGTACCAGGGGCACGGGCTCGACCTGAGCGAGCTAGTCGCGATCGGCAACGAGGGTCTGCTCAAGGCCGTGCGCAAGTTCGATCCCGATCAGGGCGTGAAGTTCATCTCCTACGCCGTGTGGTGGGTGCGACAGGCGGTGCTCAAGGCGCTCGCCGAGCAGACGCGGTCGGTGCGGATCCCGCTCAACCAGAACTCGCAGCTCATCAAGCTCTCGCGCGCGGAGACCGTGCTCTCGCAGGTGCTGAAGCGCGACCCGACCGACAACGAGCTCGGCCGGCTGCTCGAGGAAACTCCCGAACAGGTCCGCTCCGCCAAGCAGATGTCGGCGACCGAGCTTTCCCTCGACGCGCCGATAGATCGCTCCGATCGTGAAGCATCCACCCTCGGCGAGCGCTTCGCCGGCGTGGATGGAATGGAGATCGAGGAAGTCACCGATTTCAACCTGATGCGCGAGTTCATCGATCGCGTCTTCCGCATCTATCTCACTCCGCGCGAGCGCAAGATTCTGTACCTGTACTACGGGCTGGAAGAAGGCTCCGAGGCGATGACGCTGGAGAAGATCGGCGCGCTGATGGGGGTCACGCGCGAGCGCATTCGCCAGATCCGCGAGCGCGCCTTCGAGAAGCTGCGCCAGTCTCCCGACGGAGCGGCCCTTTCCGGATTCTGGACAACCGCTTGATACGATTACGGACTGAGAACCCTTGCGGCCTCAGGACTAACTACAATCGACGATCGACGACCAAGTGAGGACTGAGGAGAGAGGAGAGAGGCATTCCGCGATCCTCAGTCCTCGATTAATCGCCGATCCGCGATTGTAGTTGGTCCTGAGGCCGCAATCGGTTGGCTAATGCCGGCGTCCCTGTTTTGATTCAAGGGATGGCGAGCCCCGCTGTAACCCCGAGCGACCACCGATCGGCCGACACTCCCGTCATCGCGTTTTTCAACGCCGCGGGCGGGTCGGCCGCGGCCGCGCGCAAGGCGCTCGAGTCCGCGGGCTCGTTCGAGATCCGCGACACGGAAGCGAGCTCCCTCGCGCAGGCTGTGCGCGACGCTGTGTCGTCGGGCGCGAGGCGCGTGCTCGTCTGCGGCGGTGACGGGACGATTGCCTGCGCCGCGGACGCACTCGCGGGCACTGACGTCGAGCTCGCCGTGGTTCCCGGCGGCACGCTCAATCACTTCGCCAGGGATCACGCGATTCCCGTCCTCGCGGCCGACGCCGTCGCGATCGCGATGGGTGAGCACACCAGCGCCGTGGACGTCGGCTACGTCGGCGACAGTCTTTTCCTGAACACGTTCTCCGTCGGCATGTACGTCGGCTACGTGCGCGCGCGCGACCGGCTGGAGAAGCGGTTCGGCTATCGCATCGCGAGCTTCCTCGCCCTGCTGCGTACGTTCGTGCGGATGTGGACCATGTCCGTGGAGCTCGAGGTGGACGGGAAAGTGCGCTTTTACAAGACGGCGCTGGTATTCGTCGGCGTCGGCGAGCGGGAGCTACAGGCGCCGAAGTTCGGCGCGCGCGTTTCCGGCGGGCGCCGCGGACTACACGTAATGGTCGTCACCGGCCGCCGGCGGGCGCGGCTGGTCGCGCTCGCGATGGCGGCCGCCTTGCGCGGCGTGGCGCACGCCGCGCAGGGCGCCGAGCTCGACAGCTTCGTCGTGAGCCGCTGCACCATTCACATGAAACGCAAGCGGGTGATGCCGATCGCCGTGGACGGCGAGATCAAGCACGCCAATACGCCGCTCGAGCTGCGGCTCGCCGCCGACGCCTTGAACGTCGTGACCGCCGGATGACGCTTGCCGCGGAGCCCGCGCGTCCGGCCGGTGGCGACTACGCGCCCAACGCCGATCTCGCGCGGAAACTTGCCGGGATCGTCGGGGGGAACCACGTGCTCGCGCGGGAATCACAGCTGCTTGTATACAACTCCGACGGCCTGCCCGGCTACCGGCGCCAGCCTTCGCTCGCGGTATTTCCGGGTACGCGCGATGAAGTCATCGAGGTGGTGCGCGCGCTGTACGAGGCCGGCACCTCCTTCGTCCCGCGCGGAGCGGGTACTGGTCTATCCGGCGGTGCGCTGGCCGACGGCATCGTGCTCCTGGGGCTCAATCGCCTCAAGCGCATCCTCTCCATCGACGTGGAGAACCGCACGGCGACCGTGGAGCCCGGCGTGGTAAATCTCCACCTGAACCGAGCGGCGGGGCCGAAAGGGCTGCTGTACGCGCCCGACCCGTCGAGCGAGGCGGCCTGCACCATCGGCGGGAACGTCGCGGAAAACGCGGGCGGCCCGCACTGCCTGAAGTACGGCGTCACGATGAATCACATCCTCGCTGTGAAAGTCGTGCTGCCTGACGGAACCGTCGTGCAACTCGGCGACGACGTGAGCGACCGCGCGGGCTACGACCTCGTCGGCGCCTTCGTCGGGTCCGAGGGGTGCTTCGGCGTCGCGATCGAGATCACCGTGCGCCTGCTGAAGAAGCCCGAGGTGATTCGCACGATGCTCGCCGACTTTCTCACGATTGACGGCGGTGCGCGCGCTACCTCCGCGATCATCGCGAGTGGAATCGTTCCCGCTGCGCTCGAGTTTCTCGACGGCCCAACCACGCGCGTCGTCGAATCGTCCATCTACGCGGCAGGCTATCCGACGGACGCGGAAGCGATCCTGCTCGTGGAGCTGGACGGCCTGCTCGACGGCATAGACGAAGACGTCGAACGGGTCAAGCGGATCTGTATGGACGCCGGCGCGCGCAACGTCCGCGTCGCGCGCGACGACGCCGAGCGGATGAAGCTGTGGCAGGGGCGGAAGAAGGCGTTCGGCGCCATGGGTCGGCTTGCGCCGCATCTCGTGGTGCAGGACGCGGTCATCCCCCGGACCAGAATCCCCGAGGTGCTGGCCGCGATCCACGCCATCTCGGAGAAGCACGGCGTGATGGTGTGCAACATCTTCCACGCCGGCGACGGGAACCTGCACCCCAACATTCCGTACAACGCCGACGACGCCGAACAGAGCGAGCGCGTGCACACGGCGATGCGCGAGATCATGGCCGTCTGCATCGCCACGGGTGGGACCATCACCGGCGAGCACGGCGTCGGGCTCGACAAGATCGGCTACATGGAGCAGATCTTCACGCCCAACTCGCTCGCGGCGATGTGCCGGGTGCGCGAGGTGTTCGATCCGGATCACCGCGCCAATCCAGGCAAGGTCGTGCCGCTGCACTCCTGCCGCGAATGGCACGCCACGCCCGCGGGACGCGCGCGATGATCGCGCCCGACACGCTCAACGGCATCAGCTCCGCGGTCGCGGCCGCCGCGGGCGAAAGCCGCGCGCTCCGGATCGCCGGACGCGGCTCGTGGCTCGACGGCGGAGGACCTGTCGTAGCGAGCGACGTGCTCAGTCTCGCGTCGTATTCCGGCATCGTCGACTACGTGCCCGGCGATCTCACGATCACCGTCCGCGCGGGAACGTCGCTCGCGGAGATCGCGACGGCGACGCGCGAGCACGGACAGTGGCTGCCGCTCGATCCTCCGGGTTCGCCGGACGGCACGATCGGCGCGACGATCGCGACCGGGTCGTACGGCCCGCTGGCTACCGCGTTCGGCCGCCCGCGCGACCAGGTGCTCGGCCTGGAATCGGTATCGGGCACGGGTGAAGTGATCACCGTCGGCTCCCGCGTCGTGAAAAACGTCGCGGGCTTCGACCTCACCCGCCTGCTCGTCGGCTCCTGGGGCACGCTCGGCGTCATCACTCAGATCACTCTGCGGCTGCGCGCACGCGGCGAGGTCGATCGAACCGCCGCGGTCGTGATTCGCGCGCGCGGACAGAAGCTGGCCGCGGTGCTGGCCGCGATACGCGCCGCGCGGCTCGCGCCGGTTGCACTCGAGCTGTTGAGCCCGGCGGTCGCGGGACGGATCGGGCTCGCGAGGGAGAGCGTGCTGCTGGCGAGATTCGGCGGGAACGAACAGGGCGTGAGCGCGCAGCTGGAAGAGTTCGCTCTGCTCGGGGAAAGCGTGCCCGCTCCGGACGACTGCTGGGACGGGCTACGCGCGCTCGACGCCGAGTCCGCCGCGACCTTCCGCTGCTCCACGCCGTTGGCGGGCCTGCCTCGCTCGTGGGATGCGCTGGGCGACGCGGCCGGCGATGGCAGCGAGCTGCCGCGGCATGCGACCGTGCTGCGCGGGATCATCCGCTGCCTGGTGCCGGCGCCGGCCGCCTCCGACCGCCTTCGGTACGAGGATCTGGCGGCGCTAATGCGACCGGTGGAGAGCACGCGGATGATCCCCGAGCGGTTGGGCCCGGAAGCATGGAGCCGCCTCGCTCCGACACCCGTCGGCGATCCGATCTCGCGCAGAGTCAAGCAGGCTTTCGATCCGGCGAACGTCCTGAATCCCGGAATTCTCGGAGCCGTCTCGTGATAACGGCAGCGAACGTCACGGGCTCGGCCGCGAGCGCCACTCCGCCGGAAGAGGCGGTGGCGTGCGCGCTGCCCGGCACGCCGCTCGCCGGCGCGCTGCCGGGAATCAACGCGTGCGTGCACTGCGGCTTCTGCCTCCAGGCATGTCCGACGTACATCGCGATGGAGGACGAGAACGACAGTCCGCGCGGCCGCATTTTCCTCATGCGCTCGCTGCTCGAAGGAACGGTCGCCGTGGACGATCCCAATGTCCGTGAGCACATCGACCGCTGTCTTGGCTGCCGGGCGTGCGAGACAGTGTGTCCGTCGGGCGTGCCGTACGGCCAGCTGCTCGAAGCGACGCGCGCCACTCTCACGCAGCTGCGCCCGATTCCGCTGCTCGCGCGGCTCATGCTCTGGTCGTTCGCGCGGCCATGGGTGCTCGCGGTCGCGATGGCGGGGGGCAGGCTGCTCGCGGCCACGCCGCTCCCGTGGCTGCTGTCACGCCTGCCAGGGAGGATAGGCTTCGCGATGGCGATGCTGGCCGCAACCGAGAGCAGGCTCGAGCGCGGCAGGTACAAGCCGAACACCGCGCCGACGCGCGGGTCGTTCGCGCTGCTCGAGGGATGCGTGATGGAGGGGCTCTTCACGACGACCAATCGCGCGACGGAGCGGACGCTGGCGGTCAACGGCTACGAGCTGCGCGAAGCCCGCGGGCAGCGGTGCTGCGGCGCGCTGCACGCGCACGCCGGGGACCTCGAGACCGCGCGTCGTCTCGCGCGCCGCAACATCGAAGCGTTCGAGCGGTCGGGCGCCGATTTCATCGTGGTCAACGCCGCCGGGTGCGGCGCCGCGGTGAAGGATTACGGGCTCCTGCTCGAGCACGATCAGGAGTGGGCCGAGCGCGCGACCGCCGTTGCGGCGAAGGCGCGGGACGTGAGCGAGCTGCTCGCCGCGGCTGGTCCGCTGCGGGGCAACCCGCTGCCGTTCAAGGTGACGTACGACGCCCCGTGCCACCTGCAGCATGCACAGCGCGTAGTGCAGGCGCCGCTCGCGGTGCTGAGAGCGATTCCCGAGCTGGAGCTGATTCCGCTGCACGACTCGGATCAGTGCTGCGGCGGCGCCGGCATCTACAACCTCATCGAGCCCGATATCTCCGACCGCGTGCTGACTCCCAAGCTCGCGAACATCCAGGCGACCGGCGCGCCGTGGGTGGCGACGGGGAATCCCGGGTGCATGATGCAGATCGGCGCGGGAATGCTGCGCGCGGGGATACCGGCCCGGACCGTCCATCCAGTGGATTTACTGGACGCCTCGTACGCCGCGCGCGGGTGACGCAGTCCCCGTGAGCGCGGACACTGAAACCGGCTACGACGCGCTGCGCGCGGGCGCGATCGTGCTGGACCGGAGCGACCGCGGCCGCTGGCGCTTCACCGGACCGAAGGCCGCGGAGACGCTGACCGGGCTCGTCACCAACGACGTTCTCGCTCTGCAACCGGGCGAGGGGCTGTACGCCGCGGCGCTCACCGCCAAAGGAAAGATCGTCGCGGACCTGCGGATCCTGCGTGACGGCGACGATTACCTCGTGGACACGGGTCCGGCGGCCGCCGCCGGCTGGCGCGCGATGACGCGCAAGTTCGTGAATCCGCGGGTCGCCCCGTTCAGCGAGATGACGGAGCAGACGCGCGATGTCGGCGTCTTCGGCAACCGCTCGGCCGAGTTGTTGTCGCGGCTGTTCGAAGACGAAGGATGCGCATTCGATCAGCTTCCGCCGCACGCGCACATCCGCACTCGCTTCGGGACGGCCGGCGACGCCCTCGTCGTCCGCGCAGCCGAGCTCGGAGAAATCCCGGGATTCGACATTGTGGCTTCCCCCGCAACCGCGGAGGCGATTAGCGACCGGCTGATTCAGCTGGGCGCGGTACGGGGGTCACGCGAAGCGTTCGACGTCGCGCGGATCGAAGCCGCGTTCCCGGAGTGGGGTACGGACATGAGCGAGGACACGCTCGCGCAGGAGGCAAACCTCGACCAGCTCGGCGCCATCTCGTACTCGAAGGGATGCTACGTCGGCCAGGAGGTGGTCGCGCGGATCCATTTCCGCGGCCACGTCAACAGGATGCTGCGGCGCGTGACGTTCGAAGGAGAGCGCGTTCCACCGCGAGGCGCCAAGCTGGTTGACGCGACGGGAAAGATCGTGGGCGACGTGCGGAGCGCGGCGATGTCGCCGCGGTCCAGGGGAGTGGGGATTGCCATGGTGCGCCGGGAGATTGCCGCCGGTGCGACCATGTCGGCCCGCTGGGACGAGAGCGCGACCAGCGTCGTCGTGCTCTAGCCGGCGAAGGACGGCCGCCAACAAAAAAGGCGCGACCGATATGGTCGCGCCTTTTTTGATGCTGCGAAAAAACCTTTACGGCGTCGTGTCGCGGGTCGTCGTATCCATCGGCATCGTGTCCATCACCATGCCGGTGTCCATCGTGGCCGGAGCGGGCGCCATCGCGGGCGCGGCGGTATCGGTCGTAGCAGCGTCGTCCTTTGCGGTGCATCCAACTGCGAACAGCACTGCGGCGACAAGAGCCAGGCGCTTCATGTACAGATCTCCTTGGAGAGGGGCTGATGATTAGAAAGCCGGGCTGGATCAGCGGTCGCAGTGCCCGGTACAGGCGCGGCAAGAATTTACCCTACCTGACTAAGGTGTCAAGACTTAGCTCACTCTGGAAGGGGTCGGACTACCTCAGTACATTCCGACTCCCAGCCACATTCTTCCCGACGGGCGGAGTAGCACCGTGTCGCAACTAGCGGAAACATTTGGCGTTTTACGCCGCTCCGAGCTTGCCAGGCCCGAAATGGCCACCCGCTCCGTGAAGCAGGAGCTGCGGCAGAACCTCCTCCGGCGCCTGAACCAGGGAGACGCGCTCTTTCCGGGTCTGATCGGATACGGAGAGACGGTCATGCCGCAGATCGTCAATGCGATTCTCAGCCGACACAATTTCATTCTGCTTGGCCTCCGCGGACAGGCCAAATCGCGGATCCTCCGGGCCCTCACCGATCTGCTCGATCCGGTCATTCCGATCGTCGCGGGCAGCGAGGTCAACGACAATCCGTTCGCTCCAATCTCGAAGTACGCTCGCCAGCTGCTCGCTGAAGCGCGTGACGACACGCCGATTGCCTGGGTCGAGCGATCCAACCGGTACGTGGAGAAGCTGGCCACGCCGGACGTCACCATCGCGGACATTATCGGCGACGTGGACCCGATCAGGGCCGCGCGCGGCGGACACGTGCTCGCCGACGAGCTCACCATTCACTACGGGATGCTGCCGCGCGCCAACCGCGGAATCTTCGCGCTGAACGAGCTGCCGGACCTCGCGGGAAAGGTCCAGGTCGGCTTGTTCAACATCATGCAGGAAGGCGACGTCCAGATCAAAGGCTACCCGGTGCGGCTCGCGCTCGACGTCATGCTGTGCTTCACCGCCAACCCCGAGGACTACACCGCCCGCGGCAAGATCATCACACCGCTCAAGGACAGGATCGGCAGCGAGATAACCACGCACTACCCCGAGACGGTCGAGCTCGGCATGGAGATCACCGCGCAGGAAGCCTGGACCGCGCGGCAGGGGCGGTGCGTGCGCATTCCGGATTTCATGGCGGAGCTCGTGGAGCGCATCGCGTTCGAAGCGCGCACTGACAAGCGCGTGGACAAGCGCTCGGGCGTGTCACAGCGATTGCCGATCAGCATCATGGAGAACATGGTTTCCAACGCGGAGCGGCGCGCAATCACTTCCGGCGAGCTCGAGATCGTGCCGCGGATCGCCGACGTGTACGGCGCGCTCCCAGCGATCACCGGCAAGCTCGAGCTCGAGTACGAGGGCGAGATCGTGGGTAGTCAGACCATTGCGCGCGAGCTCATTCGCCGCGCGGCGGACGAGACCTTCCGGGCGCGCGCCGGCGGAGTCAACACCGACGAGATCATCATGTGGTTCGACGCCGGCGGCGCGCTGCAGGTCACCGACGACGTCGCGGCTGAGGCCGCGGTGCGGGGCTTCGAGACGGTGCCCGGACTGATCGACATCGTCGAGCTGGTTTCGCTCGCGAAGCCGGGCGACATCGCGGTTACCGCGGCAGCGTGCGAGCTGGTGCTCGAGTCGCTGGTCGCGCGCCGCAAGATCTCGCGGACCGACGGCGGCAGCTATGGCCGCGCGCTGGACGAGAAGCGGCGCCGGCCGGGCCAGGACTATTTCGGCGGGATGTCGGCATGAACGGCAGCGGTTGGCTCTTGGCTGTTGGCTGTTAGCTAGCCAATAGCCAACAGCCAATAGCTAATAGCTATGTCAATCACCGTTCGCGCGGCCCGATCCGCCGACCTCGATACCGTCGTGGCGCTCCGCCTCGCGCTGCTGCGGGAACACAGGGAGAACCCGTTGTTCGAGCGGCTGCACCCGGACGCCGAGACGAGGGCGCGCGAGCTGTACAGCACGCACCTCGCCGCTCCCGACCAGGTCATTCTCCTCGCCGAGCGCGATGGCGTGGCGGTCGGCATTCTCCGCTGCGTGCACGCCCTAAGCTCGCCCCTCCTTCTCCCCGAGGCCTACGCCTATCTGTCTTCGGCGTACGTCGTTCCGGGCGAGCGGCGGATGGGTATCTTGAAAGCTCTCTTCGACGAGGGTGTCCGCTGGTGCAGAGCGCGTGGCTTGAGCGAGTTCCGTCTGTACGTCTCCATGGAGGACGACGTTGCGCGGTCCGCGTGGAGCTCGCTCGGCTTCGCCGCGGTCGAGGAGCTGCGCATCCACCGATTCCCGCGGGCTGAAGGAGAATAGATGTCCGTCATCACCATCTCACGCATGTACGGCTCCGGCGGCTCCGAAGTCGCGCGGCTCATCGCGGGGGAGCTCGGCTGGGTGCTGCTCGACAACGCCGTGGTGGACGCCGTGGCAGAGCGCATCGGCGCGACGCACGAGGAGGTCGCGTCCCGCGAGGAGCGACTGCCGTCGCTGGTGGAGCGGCTGGCCAGCGCCATGGCGCTCAGCTCGCAGGAATGGATCTCGCCCATGACGGATGCCAAGCTACCGCCGAGCGACGAACGCCTGGTGGAGGTTACGACCCGGGTCGTGGAGGAAGCGGTCGCGCGCGGTCCGCTCGTCGTCGTCGGGCGCGGGGCTCAGTCCATGCTCGCCGCTCGCGCGGACGTGCTGCACGTGTTCTGCTACGCCCCGCGCGCCGCACTCATCGCCCGCGCCGTCGCGCGCGAGAAGGTCACGCCCGAGGAAGCCGCGAAGCTGGTGGATGAGACCAACAAGCACCGCGAGGAATGGGTCCGGAAACACTGGTCCCGCTCGTGGCGGGCCCACGAGAACTACCACATGAGCCTGGACACCGAGTGGTTCGGGATCAGGCGGGCGGCCGACCTGGTGGTTCAGGTGGCAAGGGCCCGGTTCGACGGCAGCTAGACGAAAAGCCCCCGTCGAGAGACGGGGGGCTTTTTTCACTTTGCGTACTTGCCGGGATCGGCTTGAAACTGCCGCATGCACTGGTCGGAGCAGAAGTAGTACGTCTTGCCCTGATATTCGGCTTTCCCTTCAGCCGACTCCGGCATGACGACCATTCCACAAACCGGATCTTTGGGGTCTGTCATCGGGCACTCCAGGTGGGGGGATCCGATAACCTGCAACAGCCAAGCCAGGAGCCAAAAGCCAACAGCCAATAGCGCTGTTTGTTAATGAAAATCATGCGACTGGTGCGCCAGCCCTCTGACCTTGAGCTCGCGGAACCTCTCCCCCACCACGTTCATCACCGCCCCGTCCCGCTCGAACCGCCCGCGCACCATGATGAACGTCGCGAACTTGACCGGCTCCGCGAACTCGTCCACCAGCTTGCTCGGCACGATGATGTTCATGAAGCCGTGCTCGTCCTCCAGCAACAGGAAAATCGTCCCGCCCGCGCTCTCCGGCCGCTGCCGCACCGTGACCAGCCCCGCCACCAGCACGCTCTCCCTGTGCTTCAGCCTCGGGAAGTCGCGGCTCCCCACAACGCCCGCGCCGGTAAGCTTCGACCGCAGATGCTCCATCGGATGCCCGCGCGCGCTCAGCCCCAGCGCGAAATAATCCATGAAGATCAGGTCGCGTTGGCTCAGCGGACGCGGTGAGTTCATCCCGTTCCCCGCCGGCGCGAGCGGTAGCGAATCGCCCGCCACCCGCAGCGCCTCCCACGTCGCGCACCGCCGGTCCTGCTCCCATACCGCGAAAACGTCGGCGCGCGCAAGAGTCAACGCTTCAGCGCGCGACAGCTCGCACCGCCGCGCCACGTCTTCTATGGAAGTGAAGGACGCTTCCGCGCGCGCGGCCCGCAGCCGCTCGATCGTCTTATCGGCCAGACCCCGCACGTGCCGCCAACCTACTCTCAGCGCCGGCCTCGTAAAATCGGCGGTCTCTTCGACCGTGCACTCCCAGTCGCCGTCGCGCATGCACGGCTGCCGCACCTCCACACCGTGCCGCCGCGCGTCGTGGATCAGCGTGGACGGCGGATAAAAGCCCATCGGCCACGAGTTCAATATTCCCATGTAGAACTCGGCGGGATGATGCGCCTTGAGATACGCCGACGCGTACGCGATCAGCGCGAAGCTCCACGCGTGCGACTCCGGAAAGCCGTAGTTCGCGAAGCTGAGCAGATCCTCGCAGATCTGCGACGCGACCTCCGGCTTCACCTCGTTGGCGATCATCCTTAGCCGCAGCTTCTCCAGCACCGCCTCGAGCTTTCCCTTCTTGCGGATGTTCCCCATGGTGCGGCGGAGCTGGTCCGCCTCCGCGGCGGAAAATCCACCGAGCGCCATGGAGATGGACATCGCCTGCTCCTGGAAGATCGGAATGCCGTAAGTGCGCTCCAGGATCGGCCGCAATCGCTCGTCGACGTAGTGCACTTTTTCGCGGCCGAGTCTGCGATTGGTGTAGGGATGCACGAACTTCGCCTGGATCGGGCCGGGCCGGATCAGCGCGATCTGCACCACGATGTCGTACATCCGCTCGGGTTTGGTATGTAGAATCGACGCGATCTGCGCGCGACTCTCGATCTGGAACGTGCCGATCGTCTCCCCGCTCGCGATCAGGTCGTACGTCTTCCTGTCATTCACCGGCAAGCGATAGATCTCCGGACGAGAGCCCGTCCGCTTCTCGATCGCGTCGAATGATCTCCGCACGAGCGACAGCGCGCCCAGCCCGAGAAAGTCGAACTTCGGCACACCTATGGCATCGAGGTCGTCCTTGTCGAACTGGATGATCGTCCTTCCCATCGTCGTGTGCTCGATGGGCATGTAGTCGCCGAGCGGGGACGACGACAGTACGAACCCGCCGACGTGCGTCGAGCGCAGCCGCGGCAATCCCTCGAACGTCCGCACCGCCCGCAACAGCGCGCGCCCGCGTGGAGTCTCGAGATCCAGCGAGAACTGCTTCGCGAGTCCGTTCTGCATGTGGCCCGCGCCGGCGTCGGGATCGAACCGGTGCAGCCGCTTGGAGATCTCGCCGGACTGCTCGGGCGGATAGCCGAGCGCGCGCATCGAGTCGAGCACCGCGTTGGGCGCGCGGTACGTCTGCACGATGCACGTAATCGCCGAGTGCGCGCGCTCGTATCGGCCGTACACGTAGTCGAGCACTTCCTCGCGCCGGTCGTGCTCGATGTCGAGATCTATGTCCGGCGCCTCGGTCTGTCCGTCCATCCGGATCTCCGAGAGGAACCGCTCGAACAGCAGCCCGTTCATCACCGGGTCCACGGCGGTAATTCCCAGGCAGTACGCCACTGCGGAGTTGGCCGCGCTCCCGCGTCCCTGGCAGAGAATTCCCTTGTGCCGCGCGAACCGCACCGCGTCCCACATCACCAGAAAGAATCCGGAGAAGCCGAGCCGCGCGATCACGCCCAGTTCGTGCTCCAACTGCGCTTCTTCCTTCGGCATGATCTTCCCCCAGCGCTGGTGCGCGCCCTCGAACGTGTTGCGCCGCAGGAACTCGTCGTCGGTGAGTCCGTCGCGCTTCGGAAAGCTTGGCAGCGGCGGCCGCAGCCAGCCGAGCTTGAAGTCGCACTCGCCGGCGATCCGCTCGCTCTCGGCGATTCCTTCCTCGCGTCCCTTCCACCGCTTCGCGATCTCCTCCGGTGAACGCAGCCGCCATTCGCCGTTCGGGTGCAGCACGCCTTTCGCCAGCGCGGTATCCAGGTCCATGTCGTGCCGCAGCGCGGTGAGCATGTCGTGCACCAGCCGCGTGTCGCCGTTGATGTAGCGCGCGTCCTGGCACACGACCCACGGCACGCCGCACTGCCCAGCGAGCTCGATGAGCGCGCCCGCGAGCGCGGCTTCCTCTCCGCCGGTGTGATGCAGCTGGACTTCCACCGCGAGTCTGTCGTTGAACACATCGCGCCAGCGCGACAGCGCGTACAGCGCCTCGCTCTTTCTCCGCGACAGAATCAACGAAGCGATCTCTCCGCTCGCCGGACCGGTGATCGCGTGCAGTCCGGCGCTGCGCTCCGCGACCTGGCTCCACGTCACGCGTGGCCGGCCGCGGGTGTGCTTGACGGCGTCCTTGCTCCAGAGATGCAGATCGCCGACGCGCGAGCGGGTGACGAGCGCGGCCAGGTTGTGAAACCCTGCTTCCGTCCGCGTGAGAAACGCGGCCGTGTGCCCCTCAACGTTGAGTTCCGCGCCGATGATGGGCTTGAGATTCTGCCGCCGGGCCTCTTCGGTGAAGCGGACCACTCCGCCAAGGTCGGCGGTATCGGTCAATCCGAGTGAGGCGTAGCCCAGGTGGGCGGCGAACGCGGCGAGCTTCTCGGGGGTGAGGCTGCCGTCGCCGAACGAAAATCCGGAGTGCGCCCGGAGCTCGGCGAAGCGGGGAGGCATGCCCGGAGTATGGCCCGAAGAAAACCCGAATACAAGGGGCGGCTTCCCGGGGGACGAAAGCTAGATTCGTCGGATGCTAGATCTCTCCAAAGCACGGGTGCTCGTGACCGGCGGCGCCGGCTTCATCGGCAGCGCCCTGGTGTGGGCGCTGAACCTGCGCGGGTGCGATTCGATCGTGGTTGCGGACTTCCTCGGGCAGACCGACAAGTGGCGGCACCTGCGCCCGCTCCGCTTCGAGGATTACGTCGAGGCCGACGACCTTGCTCACCAGCTGTGCAGCGACCGGCTCGGCAAGTTCGATCTCGTGCTGCACATGGGCGCGTGCTCGTCCACCACCGAGTCGGACGCGGCGTATCTCATCCGCAACAACTACCAGTACACCAAGGACCTGGCCGAGTACTCGCTGAAGAGCGGCGCGCGCTTCGTGTACGCGTCGTCCGCGGCGACGTACGGCGACGGCTCCGCGGGAATGAGCGATTCAGCGGAGCTCGAGCACCTGCACACGCTGCGGCCGCTCAACCTGTACGGCTACTCCAAGCACCTGTTCGACGTGCACGCGGCGCACAACGGCTGGCTCGACAAGATGGCCGGGCTCAAGTACTTCAACGTGTACGGCCCCAACGAAGATCATAAGGGCGACATGCGGAGCCTGGTGCACAAGGCGTACGGCCAGGTCGCGGAGACCGGCCGCATCCGCCTGTTCAACAGCCACCGCGCGGACTATGCGCACGGCGAGCAGCAGCGAGACTTCCTGTACGTGAAGGATGCGGTGGACATGACGCTGCACATCGCGGCCGGCGAACACAACGGACTGTTCAACATCGGGTCGGGTCACGCGGCGACGTGGAACTCGCTGGCCAACGCGGTGTTCTCCGCGCTCGGCAAGGATCCGAAGATCGAT
>CAYGJL010000022.1:10405-12451 GCA_964350145.1 uncultured Gemmatimonadaceae bacterium | reverse complement strand
GTTCAATCCCACCATCCGTGTAGGTACCAGTCGCCCCGCCGTACGTCTCGGTATATCCAGACCATCGTTCCCTCTCGCGTAACGCAGCGGAAATATTCTCGCGCGAAGTGATCCCCTGCCCACTCTCCACCCGACACCCGCTCCGGCCCCAGCGCGGATAGCACCACCACCCACTCTCCCGATTCCCGATACCGCACCGGCAGATCGTGGTCCCGCCGGTGCTCCGTCAGCACCGTGATCCTCTTCGGCTCGGGCAGCATCTGCAGAGTCAGCTCGGGCGACGGCTCGACAGCTCCCGACCGAAATGCCAGCCGCGGCCGCGCCGCTTCGCCCGGCTCCTGCGGTACCCAGCGCGTACGCCGCTCCAGCAGCGGATGCGCCGAATTGCTCGGCAGCACCACGATCGCGCCCTGATCGTCCAGCATCTGCGCGATCGTCTCCTCCGTCGCGCGCGCGGTCGCGAAACCGCGGTCGAACAGATCGCCCTGCCGCTCGGCGTGCGCGACCACGGCTTCCACACGCAATGAGATGCCGGTGACCGAATCCGCCAGCCGGACCTTCTCCAGTTCCGCGCGCACCAGCCGCATCCACGCCTTCTGGCTCGACGTCGCGCGCGCGGGACGCAGCCGGTACTCGGCGGTGGACCTGTTCGCCAGCGAGAACGCGAGCACCATCTCGCGCGCGCCCTCGCCCCGCTCGGCGAGCGCGGTGCACACGTTGCCCATCAACGAGTTGATCACGAACAGCAGCCGCTCCGGATCCCGCAGCGTGTACTCCACCCACTCGAACGACGCGCTCGGCAGATTACGCGGCATCTCCGCGAACAGCCGCCGCTGGTCGTCCGCGCGCGCGAGGCGCCAGAGTTGGCTGCCTTCGCTCCCAAATCTGACCTCTATGGCTTGATGATCGAGTGCCGCGAGATCGCCGCACGTCTCGATCCCCACCGCGAGCAGCATCGCGAACAGCTGGTCCGACGGATTCAGCAGCTCGATCGCGAGCGGGGCGATGAACTTCGCGTCGTCGCCGGCGGCCACCGCCAGGACCCTGGGCGTGGGTCGCACGGACTTTGTTCTCGCCGCGAGCTCCGCGGCCACTGGTGTCAGCGCGATTCCGGCCCGCGCACGTGGAAATCCGCTGTCGGTCACACTGTCGAGCAGCGCGTCCGCGATCCCGCGCGCCGGCAGGCTGCGCGCGTCGGCCCAGATCACGCCGCGCGTGCCGAGCGCCAGCCGCGGCACGATTTCCAGCAGCGGCGGCGCCAACTGCGATAACTTCTCGACCGGTACGCCGGGCACCGCAACGCACACTACGCTCACGTGATGACTACCAAGTTCAAGATCTGCTGCATGCAAAACATCGAGGAAGCGCGGCTGGCCGTGGAGCACGGCGCATCCGGTCTCGGCTTCGTCACCGCGATGCCGAGCGGGTTCGGGCCGATCGACGAGAATCTGATCGCGCGGATCATCGCCACCGTCCCGCCGCACATCGCGACTTTCCTGCTGACGTGCGGGACTGACGCGAGAACGATCATGAACCAGCAGCGCCGCAGCGGCGCCAATACGCTCCAGCTCGTGGACGAAGTGAGTCCCCGCACGTACGCCGTGCTGCGCGACGCGCTCCCGGACGTGTCCATCGTGCAGGTCATCCACGTCGAGGGCGAGAAATCCATTCGCGACGCGGCCGCGGTCGCGCCGCACGTGGATGCCATTCTGCTCGACTCGGGCAATCCGTCGCTCGCGATCAAGGAGCTCGGCGGCACGGGCCGCGTGCACGATTGGGAGATCAGCCGCCGCATTCGCGAGAACGTGGAAGTGCCGGTGTTTCTCGCCGGCGGCCTGCGCGCGGAAAATGTGAGCGAAGCCATCGCGAGCGTGCGGCCGTTCGGCGTGGACGTGTGCACCGGGCTGCGCACCGACGGCGCGCTGGACCAGGACAAGCTCGAGCGCTTCGTCACCGCCGTGCGGGCTGCCGCGTAGCTTTTTTCCTGGACGGCACCACTCCACGCCGATCCACGATTCCGGAATCGAGCGCGGTGCGGAGCGCATG
>CAYGJL010000022.1:0-10395 GCA_964350145.1 uncultured Gemmatimonadaceae bacterium | reverse complement strand
CCTTAAAACATTTCTTCTTGACGGCGATCTTCATGCGGAGCGCATGCTGCGACACCGGCAGCACCAGCTCTGTCTTCGCGCTCCACCCCAGCGAGTGGGCATGCACCAGAACACGCGCGCGCCGGACATGCGCCGGCTCGCCGAACGGGCTCGCGTCCCAGTCGTACCCGCGCGGTAGGATGCTCGACGTCAGCCGCAGGCTCGCCATCGCCGCGTGCGGAGTGAGCGCCACGAAGGCTCCGCCGCCTTCGCGCGCCGCGCGCGACAACCGCACGGTCTCGGTCGCATCCGGCTCGATGCCTGATAGCACGACCAGCGCGAACCCGCCGCACCGCAGCAACTCCTCGGTGCCGCGCAGAGCTGTCTTGCGCGATGTCGGCCTGACGAGCAGCGGTCCCTCTTTCCAGTACGGACCCGAGATGCGGCCAAGCCCGTCTATCCAGGCCGCGCGCTCACCGGTTGACACGACCTTCTGAGCAGCGGCGGTCAGGATCGCCGTCGCCCCTCCCTTAGGAAGCCAGACTGTGAGCCGGGCGCGCGGGAGCCCACCGCCGGGCAGGATCTTGTCGAGCCCCGGGATTCCGGTGGCCACCGGCTCCGCGGTCCGGTGGGTGAGCGGGGTCGCATCGGGGAACCGCTGCTCGAGGAGCTCGCGAAGGGCAGGAAGCGCGGACATACCCCTCAGCTTAGCCCGAAGAAAGACCGAAGGCAAGGACGGTTGAACTGCCACATAGAACGGCCAAGCTGCGAGCTGCCAGCTGGTAGCCGCCAGCTACGAGCCACGCTTTTTAAGCCCGTAGCTGGTAGCTTCAAGCTGGCAGCTCGCAGCTTGGCAGTCCTATTTGGCAGTTACCCAAACCTGAGCCTCGGGAATGCCTCACAACGTTCTAATAGAAGCGGAATTCCTCCTCCGGATCTTCGTTGCGGCCATGTTCTCCGCGGCCCTGGGCTGGGAGCGGGAGCGGGCAGGAAAGGCGGCCGGCTTCCGGACCCACATCGTCGTCGGCGTAACCGCTGCCCTGTTCGTGATCACCGGGATCCTCGCCGTCGAACAGTACGGCACGAGCGAGGGCGTCAACGTGGATCCCACGCGCACGATCCACGCGATCGCCGTAGGCATAGGATTTCTCGGGGCGGGGCTGGTTGTTTTTTCTCCCAAGGACGAGCGGGTGAAGGGGCTGACGACCGCGGCCTCGGTCTGGGGAACCGCAGCGGTAGGCGCCGCAACGGGTTACGGCCTCTACTTGGTGGCCAGCGGAACCACCGTCATCCTGCTGGTGGTACTGAATAAGCTCATCTATCTCGACGTCTCGAGCGACGCGATCGACGACAGACGCCGTACCGGGGAGTTCAAGGGGCCGCTCGTCGAGGACGACGACGAGCCCGCATAACACCGCATCGGGGAATCCCCCTCTCCAGGGTGATGGATTCACCCCTCCCGTTTCCCGAAAACCCCGTCCATGTTACGGAAAGCAAGCTCTTGGCTCGGGCCGTTGGCTCATTCGAGAACCAACAGCCAATAGCCAATAGCCAACAGCTAATGGAGGCCTGATCGTCATATGAGGGAATACCACTGCGGGGACATACGTAACATCGCGGTCGTCGGACACGGAGCGAGCGGGAAGACCACTTTGGTCGACGCGCTCGCTTTCGTTTCAGGGGCCAGCAAGCGCCACGGCTCAGTGCGTGACGGAACCGCGCTGACCGACTTCTCGCCCGAGGAAGTCGAGCGCGGCTTCTCCATCTCGCTCGGCTGCGCGCACGCCGAATGGATGGACACGAAGATCAACCTGCTCGACACGCCCGGCTATCTCGACTTTCAGAGCGACGCCATCGCGGGGATCGCCGCGGCTGACGGCGCGCTCCTGGTTGTGAGCGGAGCCTCAGGCGTCGAAGTCGGCACCGAGCGCATGTTCCGCGAAGCGATTCGCCGTCGCGACCCGGTGCTCGTCGTCGTCTCCATGATGGACAAGGAGCACGCCTCCTTCGAGAACGTATGGGACGAGATCAAGCAGCGGCTCGACTCGCGCGTCATTCCCGTGGAGGTCCCCATCGGCGAAGGCGCGGACTTCCACGGCATCCTCAACTTGTTCGACAAAAAAGCGCACCTCTTCAAGAAGGGCACGAAGACAGGGGAGTACGACGAGGTAGACGTGCCCGACGAGCATCGCGCGCTGTTCGATCAGTACTACGAGCAACTGATCGAGACGATCGCCGCCACCGACGACACCCTGCTCGAGCGGTATCTCGACGGCAGCGAGATCTCCCGCACCGACGCGCTCAACGCGATGAAAGAGGGAATGAAGCGCGGCGAACTGTTTCCGCTCTTCTGCTGCTCTTCCGAGCTGACGTACGGCACGCAGGCCCTGCTCACCAAGATCGTCGAGCTCATGCCATCGGCGTACGAGATGGAGGAACTGCACGCGTTCGTCGGCGCCGAGGGCGACAAAACCGTGGAGATCCACGCCAACGACGACGCGCCGTTCACCGCGCTCGTGTTCAAGACGACGTCAGAGCCTCACGTGGGCGACGTGCTGTACTTCCGCACGTTCTCGGGAACGCTGCGCAACGGGCAAGACGTGTATAACGCGACCCGCGACGGCACCGAGAAGATGTCGCATCTGGCGATCGTGCAGGGGCGCGAGCGCATCGAGGTTCCGATCCTTCACCCGGGCGACATCGGTTGCGTGGCGAAGCTCAAGAACACGCATACGAACGACACGCTCTCGACTCGCGAGCATCCCGTGCGGCTGCCGCAGATCGAGTTCCCGCACCCGCGCGTGGGGTTCGCGGTGCACGCGACCGCGCGCGCCGAGGAGGAGAAGCTGCAGCAGGCGCTGCACCGGATGCACGACGAGGATCCGACCTTCGAGACGCATTACAACTCGGAGACGCACGAGACGATCGTGTCCGGGCTCGGCGAGCGGCATCTGGAGGTCAGTCTCGCCAAGCTCAAGCGGAAGTACGGCGTGGGCGCCGAGCTGACCAAGCCCAAAATCGCGTATCGCGAGACCATCGTGGCGAAGGCGGAGGGCCAGGGTCGCCACAAGAAGCAGAGCGGCGGACGGGGCCAGTTCGGCGACTGCTGGATCCGCATGTCGCCCGCTCCGCGTGGGCGCGGCTACAACTTCGTCAACTCCGTCGTCGGCGGGTCGATCCCGTCCAAATACATCCCCGCGGTGGACAAAGGGATCCAGGAAGCGTCGGTGCGCGGCGTGCTCGCCGGTTATCCGATGGTGGACTTCGAGGTCGAGGTGTACGACGGCTCGTACCACTCGGTGGACTCGAGCGAGCAGTCGTTCAAGATGGCGGGCATCCAGGCGTTCAACACCGTCGCGTCCAAGTGCAAACCGGTACTGCTCGAGCCGCTGGACGAGATCGAGATCACGACTCCCGACGAATACATGGGAGACGTGCTCGGCGCGATCTCCGCGCGGCGCGGCCACATCCTTGGGACGGAAGCTTCACAGGACGCCGGCGCGGTGATTCGCGCGGTGGTGCCGCAGGCCGAGCTGCACGGGTTCGCGACCGAGGTGCAGTCCATGACGCACGGCTACGGCGGCTTCAGCCAGAAATTCCACGGCTACGAGCAGATGCCGAGCGAGGCCACGCACAGCGTGATCGAGGAGGCTCGCGCGCACGGAGCGCACTCGAAGGTGCCCGCGCACGCCTAGCATGGTCTCGCCCGGCTCATCGGGACCGTGACGTACCGCCTGCTCGCAGACGCAACCGTGATCGCCCATCTGGCGTTCGTCGCGTTCGTGGTGCTGGGGGGACTGCTTGTGCTGCGCCGGCCGTGGTTGATGTGGCTGCACCTGCCGGCGGCGGCGTGGGGAGTGCTGATCGAACTACGCGGCTGGACCTGCCCGCTGACTCCGCTGGAGAACCATTTCCGCCGTCTCGGCGGCGAGAGCGGCTACAGCGGCGGCTTCATCGAGCGGTACCTTGAGCCCGTGATCTACCCGCCGGGGCTTGCCGGGTCGACGCAGCTCGTGCTGGCCGGAATCGTCGTACTGGTGAACGCGGTCGTGTACTGGCTCGTGTTCCGGCACCGCAAGCGGCAGTCTTCCATACCCTGACCGGCGCTCCCATTGCGGGAGAAGTTGTCGTTCACTAGCCACTAGTCACCAGTCACTAGTCACGGCCGTTGTCGCACAACCAGCGCCGCCGGATTACCATTGGAGTCGTACAACCGTACAGAGGTCCGTCATGTCCCGCTCTCTGATCCTCTTGCTCGCATCGGCTGCTGTGCTGGCCGGGTGCTCCCCCTCCACGCCGGAGTTGGAGCCGGCGGCGTCCTCGGCCGCGCCCCCACCAGTGTTAGCGTCCGTCCCCGCCTCCGACAGCACCACGCTCGTGGTATACAAGGAGTCGACCTGCCCCTGCTGCAACGCGTGGGTGGATTACATGCGCACCAACGGCTTCCGCGTCGTGACGTACAACGTCAACGATCTCGACGCGGTGAAGCAGAAGCACAGCATCGCCGGCAATCTCCAATCCTGTCACACGACGGAAGTCGGCGGCTACTACGTGGAAGGACACGTGCCGGCCGATCTAGTGCGGAAGCTGCTCGCCGAGCGACCGCCCATCGCCGGAATTGCGGTTCCGGGGATGCCGATAGGATCGCCGGGAATGGAAGTCGGGCCACCGGAGCCCTATGACATACTCAGCGTGGACAGCGCCGGCCGCACGACGATATTCGGCAGCAAGGGACGGTGACAGCGGTGACTAGTGACTAGTGACTAGTGACTAGGAACAGCCAAAAGCCAACAGCCAAGAGCCAAGAGCTTCTTATGTCCTCACGCCGTGACTTCGTCTCGAGACTCGCAGTAGCCGGAGCAGCCGCGCCGCTGTTCCGTGAGGACGCGATCCGGAAGCTCTTTCGTGCCGAAGGAGTGGCCGGCGACCGACTGCCCTCCGCCGTCGCCGACGATGAAGCGTACTGGGCGGAGATCCAGCGCGCGTTCGACGCCGACCGGACGATGATCAACCTTAACAACGGCGGCGTCAGTCCCACGCCCAGCCACGTGCTCGAAGCGATGATCCGCGATCTCCGCTTCACCAACGAGCTGCCGGTGGAGCACATGTGGCGGGTGCTCGAGCCTCGCATCGAGAGCGTGCGCCGGGATCTCGCGCGCGACTTCGGCTGCGATCCGGAGGAGCTGGCGATCACGCGCAACGCGTCCGAGGCGCTGGAGACGATGATCTTCGGCATCGATCTCAAGCCCGGCGACGAAGTGCTGCTCACCAATCAGAACTACGGCCGCATGATCACGAGCTGGGAGCAGCGCGCCCGGCGCGAAGGGATCGTCGTCAAGCAGATTTCCTTCGACGTGCCGCCACCGTCTATGTCCTACCTGGTGCGGCAGTTCGAGCAAGCGATCACGCCGCGCACGCGCGTCATCGAGGTGACGCACATCACCAACCTCACCGGGCAAATCATGCCGGTGCGCGAGATCGTGGAGCTGGCGCGGCCGCGCGGGATCGAGGTGTTCGTGGACGGCGCGCACGCCTACGCCCACTTTCCGTTCAAGCGCGACGACCTGGGCTGCGACTACTACGGTACGAGCCTGCACAAATGGCTGCTCGCGCCCATCGGCACCGGCTTCCTGTACGTGAAGAAGGAGAAGCAGCGCGGCCTCTGGCCGCTCATGGCGGCCGGCCCGGATCTGGACGACAACGTCAGGAAGTACGAAGAGATCGGCACGCACCCCGCCGCCAATCACAACGCAATATCGGCCGCGCTTGCCTTCCACCGCGGCATCGGCGCCGAGCGCAAGGCCGCGCGGCTGCGGCTGCTGCGCGACCGCTGGGCGAAGCGCCTCGCCGAAGCGAGCGACCGCGTTCACGTGCTCACGCACCTCGACGACAGAAACTCGGGCGCGATCGCGCTTTTCAACGTGGACGGAATCGAGAGCGGCGCGCTGGGCGGCTGGCTCATGGCGAAGCACCGCATCGTGACCACGCCGATCGCCCACGAGGAGTACAGCGGGCTGCGGATTACCCCGAACGTGTACACTACACTCGACGAAGTCGACACCTTCGCCGACAAGGTTCTAAGCGCAATCAACAGAGGACTTTCGTGATCGAGCTCCTGACCGACCCCCAGGCCTGGCTGGCCTTCGCGACGCTGCTTGCGCTCGAGGTCGTGCTCGGGATAGACAACGTCGTATTCATCGCGATTCTCGCCGGCAAGCTGCCGGCCGACCA
Source organism: uncultured Gemmatimonadaceae bacterium (assembly GCA_964350145.1). Classification (GTDB taxonomy): domain Bacteria; phylum Gemmatimonadota; class Gemmatimonadetes; order Gemmatimonadales; family Gemmatimonadaceae; genus JACDCY01. The sequence goes on along the minus strand of CAYGJL010000022.1, from coordinate 4,185 downwards.
ACAGGCGAAGGCGAGGCGGCTCGGCCTCGGACTCGCCGCGATCACGCGGGTCATGCTGCTCTTCACGCTGGCGTGGATGATCAAGCTGACTGCCCCGCTCTTCACGGTGCTCGGACAGGAGATCTCTGGAAGGGATTTGATCCTGATACTCGGCGGCCTTTTTCTGATCGCGAAGAGCACGCACGAGGTGCACGACAAGCTCGAGGGAGAGGAAGGCCGCGTCGCCGCGAAGGTGGCGGCGAACTTCGCCAGCGTCATCGGCCAGATCCTGTTGCTCGACATCGTGTTCTCGCTGGACTCGATAATCACCGCCGTCGGCCTCGTGGACCAGCTGGCGATCATGGTGGCGGCGGTCCTCGTAGCCGTGGGAGTGATGATCGCGTTTTCAGGAGTCATCTCGCGGTTCGTGGACAAGCACCCAACGATCAAGATGCTGGCGCTCAGCTTCCTGATGCTCATCGGCGTTAGCCTCGTCGCGGAGGGTCTCGAGTTCCATCTGCCGAAGGGGATGATCTACTTCGCCATGGGCTTCTCGCTGTTCGTCGAGATGCTCAACCTGCGGATTCGCGGCAAGGCGGCGCCGGTGCAGCTGCGCGATCCATATCACGAGGCGGCCAAATGACCGTATTCCTGTTCTTGGTGATCGGAACGCTCGCCGGAGTGCTGTCGGGGATGTTCGGTATCGGCGGCGGGATCGTGATCGTGCCGGCGCTGCTGCTGATCGCCAAGATGTCGCCGCTGACGGCGACGGGAACCTCGCTCGGCGCGCTGCTGCTGCCGGTCGGCGCGCTGGGCGCGTGGGAGTACTACCGCAACGGAAACATCGACATCAGGGCGTCACTGCTTGTCGCGCTGGGACTGTTCGCCGGCGCGTGGTTCGGGGCGAAGCTCGCGCACACGATGGGAGACGCAACACTGAAGCGAGTGTTTGCGGTGTTTCTTGTAATCGTTGCCGGGCGAATATGGTGGACTGCTTGACTGGCCACTGTGCAGCTGAAGGGTAATCCTAGCTGTTAGCGGTGAGTCGAAAAATCAGGGGTCAGTCTGGAAGTGATACCTGCGGACTGCCAAGTAGCGAGTAAAGTATCGCGCGAGCCTACATCACATGCGTGACGGCAAACTTTACTCACCACTGTGACAGGCGAGCACCGCCTGGCGATATTGGTTTCACGACCGTGCGTCCGCCGCGGTGAAAGGAAGGCCCGCCGGTACTTCCTGCTCATGACAGATCAGTCCACTCGTTGCTAACAGCTAGGATCCCGCTGCAGCATTCAAGCGGCTAAAGCGTTCTCAGTTCCGGATGCTTCCAGAACGTCCACAGCGCAAACAGGAGCATGACTCCGCCTCCGGCCGCCAGCGTCCACTCGATTCCCACTACCCGCGCCAGCGCCCCGCCGGTGAACGATCCGATCGGCGCGAACCCGACATACACCACGACGTACGCCGCCATGACCCGGCCCCGCAGCTCGTCGGGCACGATCGCCTGGAGAATTCCGTTCGCGAGCGCCGTCTGCAGGATCATGAACAGCCCGCACAGCAGCAGCACGAAGCCCGCGACTGGCGGCTGCCGCGTCGCGGACAGCGCGAGGATCATCAGGGGAAACGCGATGGACGCCGTGGCGAACAGCCGCCCGCGCTGGATCCGGCCGCCGACCGCGGCGAGAAAGAGCGCGCCGGACAGCGCGCCCACTCCCGTTACCGTCATGAGGAGGCCATAGCCGCTCGCGCCCAGGCCCAGCGCCTCGCGCGCGAACACCGGCATCAGCGTGAGGTACGGCACCCCGAAGATCGAGAACACCGACACCATCCGCATCACGACGACGATCTCCGTCGTCGCGAACATGTAGGCGATGCCCTCCCTGAGCCCCGCCATCGGAGAAGGCCGATCAATGGGACGCACGTACGGCGGCAAGCGCAGCAGGAACAGTCCGGCGAGCACCGCCGAGAAGCTGAGCGTGTTGAGCCCGAAGCACCACGCGAGCCCCGCGCTCGCGATCACCGCGGCCGCGATGGACGGCCCCAGGATGCGCGCGAGGTTGAACGCGCTCGTGTTCAGCGCGATCGCGTCCATCAGGTCGTCGCGCACGACCAGCTCGATGAGCAGCGCCTGGCGGGCGGGTATCTCGAACGCGCTCACAACTCCGGCGAACGTAGCGAGCGCCAGCAGCCAGGGGATGGTGATCGTGTCGCTCACGACGAACCACCAGAGCAAGGCGGCCTCGAGCGCGAGCAGCCCCTGCCCGATCATCACGAGCTTTCGCTTGTCGTACCGATCCGCGATCACGCCGCCGTACAGCGAGAACACGAGCACCGGAAACGACCCGGCCGCGCTCACTACCCCGACGATGAATGGGTCGTTGGACAGCTCGAGCGCGAGCCACCCCTGCGCTACTATCTGGACCCAGCTTCCGGTGAGCGAGACAGCCTGCCCGATCCAGAAGATCCGGAAGTTCCGGTGCGCCTTGAGAGCCCGGAAGGGGTTGAGAGATCGGGGCACGAATGGAAGCTACCGGTTAGGGCAGACGGAATCCAAGTTCGGAGTGTGGCAGTAAGGAGTGGGACAGTTAGGAGTGACTCCAAACTCATTTCTCCCCACTGCCACACTCCAAACTTGGATCCCGCAGGCGCCACCGCCCGGACCTCCCCTCCTTGCGAGAGTCCCCGACTCCCGCTCTATAATTGACCATGAGGTTTCATACCTACTCGAAGTTCAGCGCGGACCTGGCCGACGCCGTTGACCTCGAGGCCCTGCTCGACAAGCTGGCCGATTTCCTCCTCCAATCCGGCTTCGCCGGCGGGCCCGCGCAGCACCCGTACTGGGGCAACATCGGCGAGGACTCCGACCGTTCGCTCGACGCGCTCAAGGAGGCGATCCTCAACGCGCTGCTGGAGAGCGGGCAGTTCACGCCCGAGATGCTCGAGGCGCTGCGCGGTGACGGCGACGAGGAATCGCAAGCGAATCTCGCGAAGCTGCTCGACGAGTTGGTCCAGCGGCTCGCAGGCGAGGGATACATCGGCGTCGAGGCGCCGCCGCAGATGCCGGCCGGCCACCAGCCCGTCGTCGGCAAGGGCAGCCTGTCGCACGCCGCTGCGAACTCCGTCCAGTTCAATCTCACCGACAAGGGGATCGACTTCCTCGGCTACAAAACGCTTCGCTCGATACTCGGCTCGCTCGGCAGGTCCAGCTTCGGCAGCCATGACACGCAGTACCTCGCGACGGGAGTCGAGGCCGACGGCTGGAGCAAGCAGTACGAGTTCGGCGACACGCTGAACCTGGACGTGAACGAGACGCTGCTGCGCGCGCTCGGACGCACGGGCTCGCTCGACATACCGCTGGATCTGGACTCCGGCGACCTGATGGTGCGGCAGGCCGAGTACCGCTCGTCGTGCGCCACCGTGCTCATGCTCGACACGTCGCACTCGATGATCCTGTACGGCGAGGACCGGTTCACGCCCGCCAAGAAGGTCGCGCTCGCGCTCACGCACCTGATCCGGACGCAATTCGCAGGCGACACGCTCCGGATCGTGCTGTTTCACGACTCAGCCGAGGAGATACCGCTGGCGAAGCTCGCCGAGGCGCAGGTCGGGCCGTACCACACCAACACCGCGGAAGGGCTGAAGCTCGCGCGCCGCATTCTGCTGTCGCAGAAGAAGGACATGCGGCAGATCGTCATGATCACCGACGGCAAGCCGAGCGCGCTCACGATGCCGAACGGGCAGATCTACAAGAACTCGATGGGCCTCGACGCGACGGTGATAGCCGAGACTCTCCGCGAGGTGGCCAACTGCCGACGCTCGGGAATCATGATCAACACGTTCATGCTCGCGCGCGACCGGGCGCTGGTCGAGTTCGTCAAGCGCGTGTCGGAGATCAGCCTGGGCAAGGCCTACTTCACCAACACGATGACGCTCGGCCAATTCATCCTGATGGACTTCCTCAAAAGAAAGACGCGGAAGGTTTCGTAGGTTGCCGGCTTTTTAACTGCCACTTAGAACTGCCAAGCTGCGAGCTGCCAGCGGGGAGCTGTCAGCTACGAGCTGCGGGCGATGTTGACCGGTCGTTGTGCTTCGCCTGCGTCGCGCGCCGCCAAGTCCACATCGTAGGCGGCTCGAAGCTGGCAGCGTGGTTAGCTGGCAGCTCGCAGCTTATCAGTTCTAAGTGGTAGTTCAACTACTGCCGCAGCG
>CAYGJL010000021.1:0-57258 GCA_964350145.1 uncultured Gemmatimonadaceae bacterium | reverse complement strand
CATGGATTGTGGTTTGTGGAATCACCCAGGGCAGCGGCCTCCGCTAACCAAAATCCAAAATCCAAAATCCAAAAACGCCTCCTCAAACACGGATTTCGTCTGCGGTCTGCGCCGGAGCAGTTCCGGCAAGCAAGGGCTCCACAACCTCCGCCAGGAATTCGTCCACCTGCTGCGGCGCCCGCCCCACGAACCTCTCGGGCGCGAGCGCGCCGCGAAGGTCGTCCATCGGGACGCCGTACTCCGGGTCGGCGGCGAGCCGGTCGAGCATGTCGTTGTCGTCGGCGCCTTCCTTCATGGCTCGCGCGGCCGCGAGGCTGTGGCGGCGGATCACCTCGTGCGCGACCTGCCGGTCGCGGCCCGCCCGCACCGCCCGTACGATCAGCTCCTCGGTCGCCATGAACGGCAGCTCACGGTCTATCCGCCGCCGGATCTGGCTCGGATAGATCTCCATGCCGGTCACGATATTGCCCATGAGCAGCAGGATCGCGTCGGTCGCGAGAAACGCTTCCGGGATCACGATGCGGCGGTTGGCGCTGTCGTCCAGGGTCCGCTCGAGGAACTGCGTGCTGTGCGTCTGATGCGCGTTGGACTCGAGCGACAGGACGAAGCGCGCCAGCGACGCGATGCGCTCCGCGCGCATCGGGTTCCGCTTGTACGCCATCGCGGATGAGCCTACCTGGTCCTGTTCGAACGGCTCCTCCAGCTCGCCGAACGTCTGCAGGATGCGGATGTCGCCGCTGAACTTGGCGGCGCTTGACGCTATGCCGGAGACGACGGCCAGCACCCACGCGTCCAGCTTGCGCGTATACGTCTGGCCCGTCACGCCGAGCGCGGACGGGAAATCCATCCGCGCGGTCACGCGCCGCTCCAGTTCGCGCACCTTCTTGTGGTCGCCGTCGAAGATCTCGAGGAACGACGCCTGCGTGCCGGTCGTGCCTTTCACTCCGCGGAAGGGGAGCGTGTCGCGGCGATGGTCCAGGTCTCTCAGGTCGAGCACGAGATCCTGCAGCCAGAGAGTGGCGCGCTTGCCGACGGTCGTGAGCTGCGCCGGCTGCAGATGCGTGTAGCCGAGCGCGGGCTCGCCGCGCCACTCGCGCGCGAAAGCGGCGAGGGAGCGAATGATCTGGAGCAGCTTGCCGCGCAGCAGGTCGAGCCCGCGCCGCATGAGAATCAAGTCGGCGTTGTCGGTCACGAACGCGCTGGTCGCGCCGAGATGGATGAACGGCTTCGCCGCGGGCGCGGCATCGCCGAACGCGTGGATGTGCGCGACCACGTCGTGCCGGAAGCGACGCTCGTACGCCTGCACCGCGTAGAAGTCGATGTCGTCCAGCCGGTCGCGCATCTGCGTGATGGCCTCGGCCGGTATCGCCACGCCCAGCTCCTGCTCCGACTCCGCGAGCGCGAGCCACAGCCGGCGCCACATCCCGTAGCGGGTGCGCGGCGACCACAGCTCCAGCATTGCCGACGAGGCATATCGGTCGACCAGCGGAGAGGAATAGCGATCGTGCTCGGTCATCTCACTCGGAAGTAGGTGCGGCCCAGCTGGCCGTTGCGCTCGAACCATACCTCGATGACGCTGCGCCCGGCGAAGTAGTTGATCGCGCGCGCGGCGTCTTCCGCCGACGCTATTCGCGCGTTGTTGATCTGGAGCAGAACGTCATCGCGCTCGATCCCGACCTCGGCGGAGACGCGCTCGCTGATGTTCACCACGAGCGCCCCGCCGGTGCTGCGAATCCCGCGACTCTCACGAATCTGCGGGGAGAGCGTGACAAGCTGAATCTCCTGCAGCACGGCGACGCGGGGAGCTGTGACTTCCGGCAGATCGGTGATCCGCATCGAGACGGTCATCTCCCGGCTGCCGCGGCGCAGCACAAGGGGCACCGCGTCGCCCACGCGGAAGTCGAGCCGCGCAGCCTGCCAGTCGTAGGGATTCCGCAGCGCGCGGTCGCCCGCGCGGAGTATCTGATCGCCGGTCCTCACGCCCGCGCGGTCGGCCGGTGATCCGGGCACGACGCTGCGCACCGCGACCCCGGCGCCGAGTATCTCGCGGGGGTTCGCGCCGGGAGAGACCACGCGGACGTTGATCCCGTCCCACGGCTGGCGGATCGCGCCGTGCGCGAGCAGGTCTTCCATGACGCGCTTCGCTCTGTCGATCGGAATCGCGAAGCCGAGGCCGATGGAGCCGCCGGACGGAGAGAAGATGGAGCTGTTGACTCCGATCACCTCGCCCGACGCGTTGATCAGAGGACCGCCCGAGTTCCCCGGATTGATGGACGCGTCGGTCTGTATCATGTCCACGTACACACCGGAACCTTCGCCCGCGCCGGCGGCGATGTTCCTGCCGACGCCGCTCACCACGCCGGCGGTCACGCTCGGCTCCGTGTTACCGAGCAGAAAGCCGAACGGATTGCCGATCGCGATCGCCCATTCACCGATCAGCAGGTCGCGCGAGCTGCCGAGCGGCGCGACCGGGAGCGTCTGCCCGTCAACCTTGATCACGGCGAGGTCGTTGGTCTCATCGGCGCCGACGAGGCGGGCCGGGTATGTGCCCCCGCCGGGCAGAGCCACGGAGATTCGCGACGCGCCGGCGACCACGTGCGCGTTGGTGAGGATCGTGCCGTCGTCCTTCACGATAAAGCCGGACCCGAGGCCCGGCCGCGTGCGCTCGAACGTCCTGCCGAACCAGAAGTCGGTGACCCGCTCGACCGCCTCCGTCTGCACCGTCACTACGGCGGGCGCCACGCGCGCTACGGCCGTGGTGATCGCCGTGCGCCGCGAGGCATCGACCTGCAACGGGCTCGCCGCCGTGCCCGCGGACTGGGCCGACGACGGACTCGGCGAAGCGCCCTCGCAGCCGACGAGGGCCAGCGTCACCAGGAAAACTGCCGGCGCGCGACTCACGACAGGCTCCGCTTTCCGCGCCTGCCCGCGTCGTTGAGAAACCTGTCGAGCGCGCGGTCGGTGGAGGGATGGAGAATCAGCGTCCGCAGCAGCATCGGCGTGATGCAGATGATGTCGGCTCCGGCGAGAATGCAGGACGTGAACTCGGCGGCGCTTCGCGGTCCCGCCGCCATGAGGTCGCACTCCGCGTGCGTGCGGTCGAATACCGCGCGAATCTCGCCGAGCACTTCGTCCACCGACTGCCCCTGCGCGTCGAGGTCGGGCACCGAGACCAGCACCTTGCCGGCGCCGGCCCGCGCGGCGATCGCCGCCTGCGCGGCGTTGAAGATGTAGTTGGCGCAGACGTCCACGCCGTCCACCGTCAGGCGGCGTATGACCGGCACCGCGTCCTCTACGAGCGGCACCTGCACGATGATGCGGTCGGACAGCCGCGACAGCTCGCGCGCCTCGCGATACATGTCCGTGGTGGTCATCGCGCCGATCGCGACGCACACCGGTAGCGCGAACTCGGCCACGATCACCGACAGCTCGGTGGGATCGTGCGCTTCGTCACCGGAGCCAGCGTACAGGATGCCGTCGGCCAGCCCCGCCTCCGCGGCGGTGCTGATCTCGGCGAGACTGTCGCTCCGGACATAAATGTGCATTAGGGCGCGATGCGGGTTGGATCCCTTTAAACTGCCACATAGAACTGCCAAGCTGCGAGCTGGCAGCTTGGAGCTTCCAGCTGCGAGCAGCTCGAAGCTGGTGGCTCCCAGCTGGCAGCTCGCAGCTTGGCAGTTCTAAGTGGCAGTTCTACTCGTTCTACTCAATATAAAGATCAGGCGGATATCTGACTTGCTCGAGGAACAAAGCATGCGCAGGGGCTGGCGGGGACACGTTGCGGTTATCCGTCTCGGACAGCAACCGCGCGACTGAATCCGGCGCGCGCCTGCCGCTGGCCGCCTCCACCATCGTTCCGACCAGGTACCGCACCATGTGATGCAGGAACCGGTTCGCCTCGATCTCCAACGTCAGCCCTCCCGCCCGCGGCTGCCAGCTCGCCGAGTGAACCGTACACCGGTGATCATCGCTGGCGGGCGCCGTGCCTTTGACGGCGAATCCGAGAAACGTGTGCTCGCCGACGACGGCTGCCGCCGAAGCGGCGAGTATCTCGACGTCCACTTCGCGCTCCATGGCCCACTCGTACCGCCTGCGGAACGGTGATCGCGCCCCCTCGTCGAGCCCGACGCGGTACGCGTAGAGGCGGGCCACCGCGCTGTACCGCGCATGAAAATCGTCCGCCATCTCGTGCGCGGCGGCGACCCAGATCGAGCTGGGCAGCGTCGCGTTCAGCGCGCGGCGCAATTGGTTGGCGCGCCACTTCTCGGGCACGCGAACGCCTGCCGCCTGCCCCCGCGCGTGCACGCCGGCGTCCGTCCGCCCGGCGCCGGTCACGGTTAGCCGCTTTTGCGTGAGCTTCGCGAGGGTGTCCTCGAGCGCTCCCTGAACGGTCGGCTCATCCAGCTGTCGCTGCCAGCCGGCGAAACCGGAGCCGTCGTAGTGCAGGACGAGCTGAATCATCCGCGTCGTTCCTGCCTCGGGCCCCGGGGGCGGCGGGGACGGCGTCATTGTACGGAAGCTATTCGGGGAGCGCTTCGGACGCTAATCTTCATTCGACATGTCGCCCCAACCGTTCCCGATTTTCTGCCAGACGCTCACCGCCGCCACCGATCTCCGGGGCGCGCTGGCCGTGCTGTACGCCGAGATGGTGGGGAACGACCCCGGGCTCGAGCTGGCGTTGTTCACGTACGATCCACGCAGGGGACTGCTCACGACGCGGCTCGTTGCGGGACCGACGGGGATCACCACCACCCCGATCGAGCTCTCGCCCGATCACCTGCCGGCGAAGCTCAAGAAGGACGTGCTGGCCGGCGCGAAGCTCGTGGACTTCGGTGACATGTCCAATGACTTCATGAAGTTCCTCTCGTTCGGCGCGCCGCCGCCGAGCGGGGCGTATCTGCTGCTGCACGGACTGCGGTTCGACGGCGAGCTGTACGCTTTAATCGCGGTGATCGAGCCCAAGCGGCGGTTCGGCGGCAGAGCGAGCGATCGCATGCTTCCCCTGATAAACCTGTTCATGAACGCGGCCGCGCGTTTCGCGGAGGGCGACGCGCGCGCCGAAGCCGTTCGCGCGCTCGAGGAGATGTGCGAGTCGCTGCACGCGAAGTACGGCAAGACCATCGAGGAGCTGGAGGCGCAGCTGTCGGAGGCGCGCGAGGCTGCCCGGGGGAAGGGAGGCGGCGACTCCCCGCGGGTGGCGCAGCTCGAGCGGGCCGCGCGCGAAGCTGCGGCGCAAGCGCAGACCGCCGGCGAGCGACTCTCGGCCGTGGAGCAACAGGTATCGGCGGCGGTGGCGCAGCTCGAGAAAGCGCACCTCGACATGAGCAATCAGACGCAGCAGCTCCGCGCGCAGGCGAAGGTGCTGTACCGCATCGAGCGGCTGCTGGAGCACCGCGACAAGGCGGAGGACCCGCGCAAGCTGCTGGACGAGGTGGTCGCCGCCGTGGCCGCCCGCGAATGAGCCAGCTCAACGCTCTTCAGCACGCGATAAAAGACCTCGCCTTCCATCGTCCGCTCGACGCCGACGAAGTGGGCGCGGCGTTCGACGTCATCATGCGCGGCGAGGCGACCGGTGTGCAGATCGCGTCGTTCCTCACCGGGTTGAGAGTCGCCGGCGAGACCGCCGACACGGTGACCGGCGCGGCGCGCGCGCTGCGCCGGGCGATGATCCAGCTGCCCGCGAGCGAGCCGGACGAGCTGGTGGACACGTGCGGGACGGGCGGCGGAGCGGTCACCACGTTCAACATCTCCACGGCCGCGGCGTTCGTGGCGGCGGGCGCGGGCGTCCGGATCGCGAAGCATGGCAACCGCTCGTTCACCTCCGCCTGCGGGATCGCGGACGTGCTGGAGGCGCTGGGCGTCCGCATCGACGCGCCCTTGGAAATGATGACGCGCTCGCTCGCGGACGCGGGCATGGTGTTCATGTTCGCGCCCGCGATGCATCCGGCGATGAAGCACGTCGGCCCGATCCGGCGCGAACTGGCGATTCCGACTGTGATGAATATCGTCGGCCCGCTGGCGAATCCCGCCGGTGTCGGCCGCCAGCTCGTCGGCGTGGCTGACCGCGACCGCATGGGGATCCTGTCCGCGGCGCTGGCGAACCTCGGCGCGGTGCACGCGATGGTCGTGTACGGCGAGCCGGGGCTGGACGAGATTTCGCCGCTCGGCCCGACGCACGTCGCCGAGGTAAAGGACGGCGCGGTGACGGAGTGGACGATCGATCCCGTCAAGCACGGGATCGGGCGCGTCAGCCCCAACGATCTTGCCGGCGGCTCACCCGCCGACAATGCGCATGTGATCCTGGATTTGCTCGCGGGCGGCGGAACGCCCGGAGCGAAGGCTGCGGTCGAGCTCAACGCGGCGGCGGCTATCTACCTCAGTGGAAAGGCCGGTAGCTACTACGAGGGAGTCACGCGGGCTCGCGACGCGCTCAAAGCCGGGTCGGGTCTGACGGCTTTGGAGCGGCTTCGAGAGGTGTACTCCTAGCGCGCGGCGGATGCGGCCAGAGCGCGCCGAGCGTTCGGCCGGCTTCGGATCGAACGGCGCTCTCACGACGCTCGCGGTTATGGAGCGCGCCTAATACCGCCGTATCACTCCTACAACGACACCCTGGATCGTGACGTCATTCTCGTGCACGTAGATCGGCTGCAGCGTCTCGTTCGCCGGCTGCAATCGAATCCGCCCGTCTTTTTCCCTGTAAAACTTCTTGAACGTGGCGGAAGAGTTGTCGATCAGAGCGATTACCATCTCCCCGTTGTCCGCCGATTGCTTTTCGTTGACGATGACGTAGTCGCCGTCGCGGATCTGCTCGTCCACCATCGAGTTGCCGCGCACGCGCAGCACGAAGTGGTTGCCGTTCTTGCGGACTAGATCATCCGGGACCGCGAAAGTCTCCGGAACCGAGATGGCCTCGATTGGCATGCCCGCGGCGACCGTGCCCATGAGCGGCAGGTGAACCGCCCGGCCGTACACGTCGGAGGAGGGGATCTCGATGCCGCGGCTCTCGTTGTAGTGCCGCTTGATGTAGCCCTTCCGTTCGAGGTTGGTGAGGTGCTCGTGCACCGTGGCCAAAGAGCTATAGTCGAAGCGCTCGGCGATCTCCTCGAAGCTGGGCGCGTACCCGTTGGCCTCCGAGTAATCGGCCAGATATGTGAGGATCTCGCGCTGCCGTTTCGTGAGCGACATATCTTGTTTGAGCCCCGTATTAAGGTTGTGACCCCTGCCGCACCGAAGATTTGCCGAACTCACACATTAGCCGAACAGCCCCCGAAGCGCAACAGGAATCTTTCTGGAGCGCGCCTGGAGGTACTCTCGGCGAGCTGTTGGAGCTGGCGGAGGCTCGAATCGAGCTGCTCCTGCCGAAAAGGCGCGAGCTGGAGCAAGCGGCGGCGGCCGCACCGGAGGCGCCTTCGTTTCTCGAAGCGCTCCACGGCCCGGCGGTGTCGGTCATCGCCGAGGTCAAGCGGCGGTCGCCATCCAGGGGCGAGCTCGACCGGACGCTGCGGGCCGGCGAGCGCGCGGCGGCTTACGTCCGCGGCGGCGCTACGGCCATTTCGGTCCTTACCGAGCCCGCGCGCTTTGGCGGGTCCGCGGACGATCTCCGCGAGGTGATCGCTGCCGCCGGCGTGCCGGTGCTGCGGAAGGACTTCATAGTCCACGAGGTGCAGGTCCTGGAGACGCGGGCGATGGGCGCGGCGGCGGTCCTGCTCATCGCCCGCGCGCTCACGCCATCTGCGCTGGACGCGCTGGTCCGCGCCGCTCGCGCGCACGGCGTCGAGCCGGTCGTGGAGGTCCGCTCCCGCGCGGAGCTGGCGCGCGCGGTGCGCGCTGGCGCGACCGCAATCGGCGTGAACGCGCGCGATCTCGAGACGCTGGCCGTGGACGACTCCGTGCCGCGCGAGCTTCTGGGTCTCGTTCCGCGCGAGGCGATCGCGATCGGCGAGAGCGGAATCCGGGATCGCGCCGCGGTGGAAGCGGTGGCTCTCGCCGGCGCGGACGCCGTGCTCGTGGGCAGCGCGCTCTCGCTCTCGCGCGATCCGGAGCAGGCCGTACGCGACCTGGCTGGCGTTGGGCGGACGCGGCGATGAGCATCGCGATGAAGTTCTGCGGGATCACGCGCCCGGAGGACGCGAGCTTTGCCGCGGAGCTCGGCGCGGCGTACGTCGGATCCATTTTCACCGAGAGTCCGCGGCGGGTGCGCCCGGAGGACGCCGCTGACATCTGGACCGCAGCGCCGTACCCGAAGAAGGTCGGCGTGTTCGGCGACGCATCGGTGGACGAGATTCTTGCTGGCGCTGAGGTGTCCGGTCTCGACGTGGTTCAGCTGCACGGCGGAGCTGCGATCGGCGTGATCGCGCAGCTCCGCGCGAGCTTCCGGGGCGAGATCTGGTCGGTCATCCGCATCGGCGAAGCGGGCGCGCTCACGGTGGCCGGCGAATCGGGCGACGCGGACGCGATACTTGTCGACAGTTTCTCCGAATCGGGACTTGGCGGAACCGGACGCACCTTCGACTGGGAACGGGAGGCCGCGGCTATTCGCCGGCTGATTGGCGCCAAGCGCCTGATCGTCGCGGGCGGACTCGACCCGGACAACGTCGCCGGCGCGATCCGCGCGCTGAACCCGGACGTCGTGGACGTCTCTTCGGGGGTGGAGTCTTCTCCCGGCGTGAAGGACCACGCCCGCATGCGCGCCTTCGCGGCCGCCGTAGCCCAGGCCGATGCCGAGTAAGAAGCGGACAAAGGCAGTTGCCAACAGCCAACAGCCAACAGCCAACAGCTCGCTGGATCGATTCGGTGAATTCGGCGGCCGCTACGTCCCCGAGACGCTGATGCCCGCGCTCGACGAGCTGACCGCCGCGTTCGCCGACGCCATGGCGGATCCCGCTTTCACGCGGGAGCTGGACGAGCTGCTCCGTGATTACGTCGGCCGGCCGTCGCCGCTGACCTTCGCCCCGCGCCTGTCGGAGCACGTCGGCGCGCGCGTCTTCCTCAAGCGCGAGGACCTGAACCACACCGGCGCGCACAAGATCAACAACACCGTCGGTCAGGCCCTGCTGGCGCGCCGCATGGGCAAGCGGCGGATCATAGCGGAGACCGGTGCGGGGCAGCACGGAGTCGCGACGGCCACCGTGTGCGCGCGGTTCGGGCTCGACTGCGTGGTGTACATGGGCGAGGAGGATATGCGCCGGCAGGAGCTGAACGTGTTTCGCATGCGGCTGCTGGGGGCGACGGTCGTACCGGTCTTGTCCGGAACGCGGACGCTGAAGGACGCCACGAGCGAAGCCATTCGCGACTGGGTCGGCAGCGTCGGCGACAGCCACTACATCATCGGCTCGGTCGTCGGTCCGGCGCCGTACCCGCGCATCGTGCGCGACCTGCAGTCCGTCATCGGCCGTGAGGCGCGGGCGCAGATGCTGGAGCGCACCGGCTCGCTGCCGAAGGTGGTGGTGGCGTGCGTAGGCGGCGGGTCCAACGCCATGGGGATCTTCCACGCGTTCGTCGAGGATGCTGGCGTCGAGCTCGTGGGCGTCGAGGCCGCGGGGCATGGACTCGACACAGCGGAGCACTCGGCGTCGCTGTCGCGAGGCTCGCCCGGCGTGTTGCACGGCTCGCTCAGCTATCTACTCCAGGACGAGCAGGGGCAGGTCCGGCCGGCGCACTCGATTTCCGCGGGCCTGGATTATCCTGGCGTCGGACCCGAGCACGCCTATCTTATGGATCTCCATCGGGCTACATACGTCTCCGTGTCGGATTCGGAGGCTCTGCGGGGCTTCGCGCTCCTGAGCCGATTGGAGGGGATTATCCCGGCTCTGGAATCCGCGCACGCTGTTGCCTGGGTAGCAAAAAATCGTGACCGCTGGTCGGACAGTGACTCGCTTCTGATCTGCATCAGCGGGCGCGGCGACAAGGACGTGGCGCAGGTAAGCGAGATGGACCTTTCGAGCTGATGACTTCACCGACATCCGCACCGACTCAGGAACCCGGCTCCGCCGAGCCGCCGCCGTTCGCGGCGGCGATCGTGACGGACGTGCTGAAGACTTTCTCCAAGGCCGTGCGCGCGCACGCTCTGTATCTCCCGAACAACCCGATGCACGCGCGCTCGATGGAAGCGGCGCGCACGGCGTTCCAGGGACTCTGGCAGCAGACCGACGAGATCGTTCTCGCGGTCACCGAGACCCAGTGCCTCTGGGAAGAGCTCGTGGTGTACGAGGAAGCGGAGAAGTCCACCGAGAACCTGGCGTGGGTGTTCTTCAAGGACGGCCTGCGCGAGCTCAGGATCTGCAGGGGCTTCGAGATGACGGACATGGACGCGATCATGGAGATCATCCAGCGCGCCCGGTCCGCGACCGCGGACGACGACGACATGCTCACGATTCTCTGGGAGCAGGAGTTCTCGACGTTCGAGTACAAGTACGTCGGCGCAGGCGGCGGGACGGGGGACACGCCGTACGATCCGATGGAAGCGGGGGCCGCGCCCGAGCGATTGCCGCCGCCGGGAGAGGTGGAGCGTGGCGGCAGCGAGCAGCTGGTGTCGTCGGCGAAGTCCGTCGGCGTCGTCAGTATGGATGACTTCGACTCCACGCTCTATTTCCTCGACGAGCGCGAGATTGAGTACATCCACAACGAGATCGCCAAGGATTACTCGGCCGATCTGCGCCCGCTGGTGATCGCGTCGCTGCTCGACACGTTCGAGACGCAGGTGGATGTCGGCGTGCGCGAGGAGATCGCGCGCATCCTCGATGGGATGCTGATCAACCTGCTGTCCGCGAACCAGGTGCGGACCGTGGCGTACCTGCTGCGCGAGGTAGCGCAAGCTGCGCAGCGCGCCAAGGACTTGACCGAAGTACAGGTGCAGCGGTTCAGGAACCTGCCCGAGCGTTTGTCCGAAGGCGCGGTGCTCGGTCAGCTGCTCGAGACTCTCGAGGAGACGCCGCTGTCGCCCCCGCAGGGCGACATCTCCGAGCTATTCCTTCAGCTCAGGCCCACGGCGCTCGAGACCGTGTTCGCGTTCACGCCGCGGTCGCACAACCGGGAGCTGTGCGAGCTGCTGGAAAACGCGGCTGACCGCCTGGCCGCCTCGCACACCTCGGAGCTGGTGCGACTCATCAACGTCGCGGACCCGGTGGTGGCGCAGGAAGCGATTCAGCGCGCGGCGGCGATGAAGACGGCCGCGGCCGTGCCCGCTCTCGGTCAGGTGATCAGCACGAGCGCGGATCCGTCCATGCGGCTGGCCGCGGTACTCGCGCTCGCGGACATCGGGTCGCCCGGGGCGCTCCAGGTACTGGAGAAGTGCGTGGAGGACGCCGAGCGCGACGTGCGTGTCGCGTCGGTGCGCGCGCTCGGTTCGCGGTCGTACCGGCCGGCGCTCCCGCGCGTGGAGAAGGCGCTCAGGGGCAAGCCGCTCCGCGAGACGAACCTCACGGAGAAGATGGCGTTCTTCGAGGCCTACGGCGCGCTCGCGGGTGACGCCGGCGTGGAGCTCCTGGATGTAGCGCTGAACGGAAAGGGAACGTTCGGCAAGCGCGAAGAGCCGGAGTTCCGCGCCTGCGCGGCGATGGCGCTCGGCAGGATCAATACGCGGCGCGCGCGTGAATCCCTGGAGAAGGCCGCCGGCGACAAAGACGCCGTGGTGAAAAACGCCGTGACGCGCGCCACGCGGGGTGGTACCACATGACGTTATCGCAGCTGACGACCCCGCCGTCCGGCGCCGGCGCGCACAGCGAGCACGGGCACCCGGCGTACCTCCGTAAGATCGGACGAACGCTGATCATCGGCATGTACAGCGCGATGCGGTCCGTCAAGCTGTACCCGCCCGAGCATACCTCGGTGCAGCGCGCTCTCGAGGAAGTCGCGAACACCTCGCGCGAGATCAGCGAGCACGAGCACGAGCTGGAGTTTAAAGTTTCCGGCGAATTCATCTTCCTGAACGAGACGCGGCTGCGCCTCGACCTGACGAACTACGCCAGCTTCGGGCAGGTGCTCAACATCTGCAAGGCGAGCGGAGTCGGCGTCATCAGGGTTGCCGAAACAGCCACCGCGAATGACTGGCTGGTGTTCCTGAACGCGCTCGACACGCCACTCAAGAATGACCCGGAGGGAAGTCTCGAGCGCCTGATGGAGCGTCTCCGCAACGCGAGCGTCACCGCGTTCGAGCTGGAGCAGCCTTCGGAGTCGGAGACCGACCGCGAAGCGACGGAACAGGTGCACGCCGCAGCCGTGCGCACGTACGCGCAGTCGGTCACGGTCACGAAGGACGTGATGAACTCGGTACGCCTCGGCAAGACGCCCAGTCTCAAGAAGATCAAGCGGCTGGTCCAGACGATCGTGGATCAGATCCTGAACAACGAGGTCTCGCTCGTCGGCCTTACGACGATCCGGGACTACGACGAGTATACGTTCACGCACTCGGTCAACGTCTGCATCTTCTCCGTCGCGCTCGGCAGGCGGCTGGGGTTCACCAAGCGGCAGTTGTACGATCTCGGCATGGCCGCACTGTTCCACGACATCGGCAAGTCGCGCATTCCGATCGACATGCTGCAGAAGACCGAAGGGCTGACCGACGAGGAGTGGAAGCTCATCATGGCGCACCCGTGGCTCGGCGTGCTGGGTCTGTTCCAGATGCGCGGCCAGGCGGAGATGCCGTACAGGGCGATGGTCGTGGCCTACGAGCATCACATGAAGTGCGACCTCAGCGGCTACCCCAAGCCGATCCGTGCGCGTCAACTGTGCATGACCGCGAAGATCGTTGCCGTCGCCGACGGGTATGACGCGGCCACGTCGCGCCGGAGCTACCAGGTCGAGCCGCTGCCGCCGCCGGCGGTGCTCGAGGAGATGCGCGACAATCCGCGCCGCGGAATGGACCCCGTGGTGGTGAAGGCGTTCATCAACCTGCTGGGCATTTACCCGGTTGGCACGCTCGTAGTGCTCGACACGTTCGAGCTCGCGATTGTGAAAACGGCCAATGTGAATCCCGATCTGCTGGCGCGACCGGTCGTGAAGATCGTCAGCGATCCGAAGGGGAATCTGATCACTCCGCCCGTCGAGGTTGACCTCGCGGAGCAGACGAGGGAGGGGACATTCTTGAGGACGATCATCAAGACCGCGGACCCGGAGCGCTATGGAATCCGCGTCGGGGATTATTTCCTCTGAGTTGATAGCAAGGCGGTTCGAGGCGCTGCGCGCGGAATCGCGCCGCGCGCTCGTGTGCTATGTCACGGCCGGTCACCCGTCGCCGTCCGCAACCGTGGATCTGCTGCAAGGATTGGAAAGCGCGGGCGCGGATGTAATCGAGCTCGGCGTGCCATTCTCCGATCCCGTCGCGGATGGTCCGATCATCCAGGCGAGCTCATCCACCGCGCTCGCCAACGGAGTCACGCTCGACATCTCACTCGAGCTGCTTCGCCAGGCGCACGTCTCGGTGCCGGTGGTGCTCTTCACGTATCTCAATCCGCTGCTCGCGGCCGGTCCGGAGGTCCTGACCCGCGCGGTCGCTGCCGGCATCGCCGGCATCCTCGTGACCGATCTCCCGCTCGGCGCCGATCCAGGGCGCGAGCGCTGGCTCGCGGAGAGCAGCCTCGACTTCATCCGGCTGGTGGCGCCCACCACGCCGCCCTCGAGGCTGGCCGGCATCTGCGAACACGGCGGCGGGTTCGTGTATCTGATCAGCCGGATGGGCGTGACCGGCACGCGCGACGATGCGCCGCCCGACGTGGCGCCGATGGTCGCGAGATTGCGTGAGGTAACCGACCTCCCCGTTTGCGTCGGGTTCGGAATCTCGACTCCCGCGCAGGCACGCGCCGTCTCGCGGCTGGCCGACGGGGTCGTGGTGGGAAGTGCTATTGTGCAGGCCGCCGGCGAGTCCACCGATACGGCGCTCAATCTCGTCCGCTCGATGCGGGAGGCGATGGATGGCTGAAGACGTAGTGACCCTGAAAGGGATGCGCTTCCACACGCACATCGGCGTGCTGCCGCACGAGGCGGAGGTGGCTCAGTCCATCGAGGTGGACGTGTCGGTCTGGGTGAAGCGCCCCGCCGGCGACGGCCCCGCGCACGTCGCGGACTATCGCGACCTGTACGACCGCGCGGCTGGCGTGCTCGCGCACGGGCACATGAAGTACCTGGAGGATGTCGCCGAGCGGATCGCCGAGCAGGTGCTGGAGGCGCGTTTGGTCACGCGCGTGTCAGTCTCGGTGCGAAAGCCGCACGTCGCGCTGCCGGGGCCGCTGGCGTACGCGGAGGTTACGGTGGAGCGGTTGAAAAAAGTGACTAGTGACACGTGACTAGTGACTAGTAACTGCCAACCTGATATCCACCACGCCGTCATCACCGCTTTTACTAGTCACTAGTCACAAGTCACTAGTCACCAGCTTATGGACCTGGTTTTTATTGCACTCGGATCAAACGTTGGGGACCGCCACAAGCACCTGGCAGCCGCACGCATCGCGATTGCCGCTCTGCCGGATACATTCATTGTCGCCGAGTCCGATGTCGAGGAGACCGAGCCGCTCGGCGGACGCCAACAGGAGAAGTATCTGAATCAGATGCTCGCCGTGAGAACCACGTTGGATCCCCTGCAGCTCTTGAACGAGCTGCAGGGGATCGAGAGGGCGAACGGCCGCACGCGGGCCGAGCGGTGGGCGTCGCGCACGCTCGATCTCGACATCGTGGCGTACGGCGACACCAGGCTGGCCACGGCGCAACTCACGCTGCCGCACCCCGGCCTCCCGGAGCGTGACTTCTGGCGGCGCGAGATCGCGCAGCTCGAGGAACGGCTGTGAGCAGCGGGACCGGCGACGCCGTGCGCGCTCTCACCATCCGCGAGTACGTCCAGCGGAAAGAGAAAGGCGAGAAGATCGTCATGGTCACCGCCTACGACGCGCTGTTCGGCCGGCTGGTGGACGAGGCGGGCGTGGACGCGGTGCTCGTGGGCGACTCGGTCGGCAACGTGGTCCAGGGGCTGGACACGACGCTCCCGGTCACGCTCGACCAGATGATCTACCACGGCACCATGGTGCGGCGCGGAGTGAAGCGCGCGCTGCTGTTCGTGGACATGCCGTTCCTCACCTACCAGGCGAGCGTCGAGCAGGCGATCATGAGCTGCGGCCGCGTGCTCCAGCAGACGGGCGCGAGCGCGGTGAAGATGGAAGGCGCGGGCGAGGAGATGGCGGAGACCGTGCGGCGCGTCGTCGGCGCGGGAATACCCGTCGTCGGACACATCGGCTTCACGCCGCAGTCCGTGCACACGCTCGGCGGCGCGCGCGTGCAGGGGCGGGGCGCGGAAGACGCGTCGCGGATGATAGACGAGGCCCGTCGCCTCGAGGACGCGGGCGCGTTCTCCATCGTGCTCGAGCTCGTCCCCGCCGAGCTGGCCGCGCGGATCACCGAGGCCGTCGCTGTTCCGACGATCGGCATCGGGGCGGGCGCGGGGTGCGACGGGCAGGTGCTGGTGCTCCCCGACCTGCTCGGCCTCAACGACCGGTTCGCGCCGAAGTTTCTCAAGCGGTACGCCGAGCTGGCGACCGATGTGCGCGGCGCCGTCGAGCGGTTCGCGAGCGATGTCCGCGGCGGCAAGTACCCCGACTCAGAGCACAGCTTCTGAGATGAACGTCGTGACTACGATCGCCGACGTTCGCGCGGCGGTCGCGGGCGCGCGCGCCCGCGGCGAGACGATTTCGTTCGTTCCGACGATGGGGGCGTTGCACGAAGGTCATCTGAGCCTGGTGGACGCCGCGCGCCGCATGGGCGGCTACGTGGTGCTGAGCATCTTCGTAAACCCGCTCCAGTTCGGGCCCCACGAGGATCTCGCGCGCTATCCGCGCGATCTCGAGGGCGACTGCAGGCGGGCCGGCGAGCGCGGGACTTCGTTGGTGTTCGCGCCGTCGGTGGAGGAGCTCTACCGACGCGAGCGCATCATCGAGGTCAACGCGATCCGCATCGCCGACGACTGGGAGGGCGCGTCGCGCCCGGGCCACTTCGCCGGCGTGCTCACTGTGGTCGCGAAGCTGTTCAACATCGTGCAGCCGGACTTCGCGGTGTTCGGGCAGAAGGACCTCCAGCAGGCGTGTCTCGTGCAGGCGCTGGCGCGCGAACTCGACTTCCCGCTGGAGGTGCTCATCGAGCCGACGGTGCGCGACGCCGACGGGCTCGCGCTGTCGAGCCGGAACCAGTTTCTCTGCGCGGCCGAGCGGAAGGCGGCGCTGGCGCTCCCGCGCGCGCTCACGAAAGTGCGCGCGGCGCACATGGCTGGCGCGCGGAGCGGCGCAGATCTGGAGCGCGTCGCCGAGAAGGTTCTGGCGGCGGAGCTCGGGATCGAGCTCGATTACCTCGCGATCGTTGACCCTCGCACCTTCCAGCGCGTCAAGACCGTGGGCACGAGCGCGGCGGCGATCGCCGCGGTACGGGTCGGCGCCACTAGACTGATAGACAACGAGCTTCTGGAATCGTGAATGACATGCTGACGGATTCGGATTCGTATTCCTCCCCCTACGTGGAGCTGCCCTCGTGGGCGGTAGTCGGGCCGAAGCGGCGCGCGCATATCGCGCGCGTGACCGCGCTGCTGTCCGCCTGGGCGGTCGGCATGCGGCTCGATCCGGCCAAGGCCAACGAGTGGATCGACGCCGGCCGGCTGCACGACGCGCTGCGCGAGGCGCCGGAGGCGGAGTTGCGCCGGCTCACCGGCGACAAGAGGTCGCCGGTGGGGCTGCTGCACGGCCCCGCGGCCGCCGTCAGGCTCGCGCAGGAAGGGGAGAAGCGGTCGGGCCTGCTGGATGCGGTCCGCTATCACACCGTCGGCTCGCCCAAGTGGGATTCCACGGGCAAGGCGTTGTACATGGCCGACTACCTCGAGCCGGGCCGCAAGTTTCTGCACGAGGACCGCGAGTTTCTCGCGAGCCAGGTGCCGCACGCGTTCGAGGGCGTCTTCCGGCAGGTGGTGCGCTTCCGACTGGAGTGGTCGATTCGGGAAGGGAACTACATCTATCCGGAGACCGTCGCGCTGTGGAATGAGCTGCGGTGACTACTCAGCTATTGGCTATTGGCTATTGGCTGTTGGCTGAGCGGTGACGGACCCGGGTCAGTTCGAGGATATCGAGCCGCCGAAGCCGCGGCGAAAGATCGGGCGGTGGCTGCTCCTCCTCTTGTTGCTGGCCGCGGGCGGGTGGTTTGGATGGGATTACTACCAGGGCGCCGCCGGGCCGGTCGCGGGCGCGCCGGGGACCTTCGACGACGCGGCGTACAACGTCGTCGCGCCCGCGGGCGTGCGCATCAAGGTCGAAGTGCAGAACGCGACCGCGACGCGCGGACTCGCCCGGCAGGCGACGCTCTATCTGCGGGACCGCGGCTTCGACGTCGTGGCCTTCGGCAACGCGTCGGAGCGGCGGGATTCGACTTTAGTACTCGATCGCTCGGGTCACGCTGATTGGGCCGCGCTCGTCGCTACCGCCATGAAGGCGAGAGCGGAGAGTCGCCCGGACACATCACGCTACCTGGACGTGACGGTCTTTGTCGGCGGCGACTGGCGCCCGCCGGCGCTGCCGTTCTACCCGTAGCTGGCCGCAGGCGGCTGCGATGTCCATCCCGCGACTTTTTCTGATTGCGGCCTGGATGCGCATTCCACGCAATGTCCGCGCGAAGATCGAGATGTCGCGCGCGGACGTCGGCTTGAAGTCGCCGGCGCCGCCGGGGTGCAGCGGAATCAGGTTCACGAACGCCTTGCACTCGAGCGCCAGCTCGCCGAGCTGCCGCGCGTGCTCCGGCGTGTCGTTGACGCCGCCGAGCATCACGTACTCGAACGTCACGCGCCGGTCGAACTTCTTCGCGGCGTCTATTACGTCGGCCAGCGGATACTTGGTGTTGATCGGCATGAGCGTCTGCCGCAGCTCGTCGGTCGGCGCATGGATGGACAGCGCGAGCCGGAACTGCTCGGGGCGCTCGCTCAACGCTACGATACCCGGAAGCACGCCGACCGTGGAGACCGTGATGTGCCGCGCGCCAATCCCGATCCCATCGGGCGCGTTCAGGATCGTGAGTGCCCGATCCACCGCCTTCCAGTTCATCATCGGCTCGCCCATCCCCATGAACACGATGTTGGTCGCGCGCAGCGGCGGGTCGAGCAGCGCCAGCTCGCGCACCTGACCCGCGATCTCGAACGTCTCGAGGTTGCGGGAGAAGCCCATCGCGCCGGTCGCGCAGAACGAGCACTGCAGCGCGCACCCCACCTGCGACGAGATGCACAGCGTCAGCCGGTTGTCCTCGGGGATCGCGACGGTCTCGATCATCTCGCCGTCCGCGAGCCGGAAGAGGAACTTCTGCGTGCCGTCGGCGGAGAGCTGGCGCGTGGCAAACTCCAGCCGGGGCATGTCGAACCGGTCGGCGAGTTGCTCCCGGAAGGAGAGGGGGATATTCGTCATCGCCTCGAACCCGGCGAGCGGCACCTGCCAGAGATGCCGGGCCACCTGCGACGCGCGGTACGCGGGCTGCCCCATTTCGATGGCAAACAGGCGCAGGCGCTCGGCCGCCGCGGGCGGGGCGAGGTTGAGGAGATTTTCCTTCTGATTCATCATTAAGTATTACCAATAAAGCGTTGTAGGCCTTAAATTTAACTCATCCTGATGACGTTCTCAGCCCGGTCTAATTGACTGCCAAGCCCTCGCCGGCCCAGCCGGGCACCCGGAGCACCGCGCTTCGGTCGCACATGTGCGGCGGCTTCCGCGCCGCGGACGCTGGCACCCGCGTCCGACTCGGCGGTTGGATTCACCGCACCCGCGACCTCGGTGGACTCCTTTTCCTCGATCTCCGCGATCGCTCCGGACTGGTCCAGGTCTCCTTCGATCCTCGCTGGGCCTCGCCCGAGGCCATCGCAGCGGCGGCGAGTGCCGGCGTCGAGAGCGTCGTATTGATCGAGGGCGAGATCGCGCTGCGCCCGCCCGAGGGGCGCAATCCGGAGATGGCGACGGGGGAGGTCGAGGTGCGCGCGGCGACGATCAGGGTCGTCGGCCCGGCGGAGACGCCCGCGATCCCCGTGTCGCTCGGCAAGGGCGAGAGGCTCGCGTCGGAAGAGCTGCGGCTGCGCTACCGGCATCTCGACCTGCGCCGGCCGGAGCTGCGCGACAACATGATCCTGCGGCACGAGCTGCAGCAGGCCACGCGGCGGTACCTCGACGAGCACGGCTTTCTCGAGATCGAGACGCCGATCCTGACCAAGCCGACGCCGGAAGGCGCGCGCGATTACCTGGTGCCGAGCCGGGTGCACAAGGGCGAGTTCTACGCGCTGCCGCAGTCGCCGCAGATCTACAAGCAGCTATTGATGGTGTCCGGCTTCGACCGGTACTTCCAGATCGCGCGCTGCTTTCGCGACGAGGACCTGCGGGCCGACCGGCAGCCGGAGTTCACGCAGATAGATATTGAGGCGTCGTTCATCGCGCCCGAAGACATCTACGCGCTGACCGAAGGGTTGATCGCAGCACTGTTCCGCGTGGCCGGGCTGAGCGTGCCCGATCGCTTCGACCGCATGACGTACGCGGACGCGATGGAGAATTATGGCACCGACCGACCGGACCTGCGGTACGAGCTGAAGATCTTCGACGCGACGGACATCGTGCGCGGCGCTGATTTCGGAATCACGAAATCAGCGATCGAGGCGGGCGGGCGCGTGCGCGGTCTGCGCATCCCCGGCGGCGCGGCCTTCTCGCGCAAGCAGGTGGACGAGCTGGAAGCGATCGCGAAATCGGCGGGCGTTGCGGGGCTGCTGCGCACCAAGCGCGTGAGCGGCGTGCTCGACGGCCCGCTGGCCAAGCACCTGCCGGCCGGCGCCGCTGATCAGCTTGCGATCGACGAAGGGGACCTCTGCCTGCTCGCGGCCGCGCCCGACGCCGCGGCGAACCCCGCGCTCGACCGCGTGCGGCAGGAAGTCGCCAACCGGCTCGGACTCGGCGGCGCCTCCAACGCGTTGGTGTGGGTGACCGACTTCCCGCTGTTCATCCGCGACGCCGCTACCGGCGCACTCGGCGCCGTGCACCATCCCTTCACCTCGCCGCATCCCGGCGATCTCGCGAAGGTGGAGAGCGATCCCGAGCACGTCCGCGCTCTCGCCTACGATCTCGTGCTGAATGGAACCGAGCTGGGCGGCGGCAGCATTAGAATCAGCGATCCCCGCATTCAGTCGCGCGTCTTCTCCGCGCTGGGAATCAGCGAGGCGGATGCGCAGACCCGCTTCGGCTTCCTGCTCGAAGCGCTTCGCTCCGGCGCTCCCCCTCACGGCGGCATCGCCTTCGGGTTCGACCGGATCGCCATGATGCTCGCTGGCGCCCAGTCACTAAGGGATGTAATAGCATTTCCGAAGACGACCGCCGCGCGTGCCCTATTCGAAGGTGCACCATCTCCCGTAGCGGACGAAGATTTGCAGGACCTCCACATCCGCAAGCAGTAAGCAGTTACTAGTCACTAGTCACTAGTCACCAGTCACTTTCTCTTCATGGCCGACGATTTCCAGACGCACAAACTCTCCACCGAAGGCGCGGACATGCTGACGCTCGCGGGCGTCAACGACGAGAACCTGATCGAGCTACAGAAGCAGAGCGGGGCCAAGGTGGCGCTGCGCGGCGACACGCTCACCGTGAGCGGCTCGAACGAATCGGTGGATCGCGCGACACCCATCGCGCAGCGCATGATAGACGCCGCCAAGCAGCGCGTGCCCCTGACCGCCGACGACGTGCTGCGGATGACGTTGGAAGATGTGTCCGACACCGCTGGCGGGAACGGCTCCGGCCTGGACGACAGCGAGACGCGCATCGTGCTGCCGGGCATCCGCAGGATCATCCGCCCCAAGACGCGCGGACAGAACGAGTACCTGCGGCTGATCATGGACAACGACATCGTGATCGGCATCGGCCCCGCCGGTACCGGCAAGACGTATCTCGCGGTGGCTGCAGCCGTGGACGCGCTCAGCAAGAAGCGCGTGCGGCGGATCGTGCTCGCGCGCCCGGCCGTCGAGGCGGGCGAATCGCTCGGCTTCCTCCCCGGCGACATGCAGGCGAAGGTGGATCCGTACCTGCGCCCGCTGTACGACGCGCTCGAGGACATGATGCCGCAGGAGCGCGTGGTGAAGGCGCTGGAGACGCGCACGATCGAGATCGCGCCGCTGGCGTACATGCGCGGGCGCACGCTGTCGGACGCGTTCGTGATCCTGGACGAAGCGCAGAACGCCACCAACGCGCAGATGAAGATGTTCCTCACGCGCCTCGGCGTGAACTCGAAGACGGTAATCACCGGCGACAAGACGCAGATAGATCTCCAGCGGCGCGAGGAATCGGGGCTGCTCCAGGTGGAGCGCATCCTTCCCGGAATAGAGGGAATTGGATTCCATTACCTCGATGAATCGGACGTGGTGCGGCACCGGCTCGTGCGTGAAATCATCAAGGCGTACGCCGACGACTCGGGCGGTTGACACGGCCCCGTCGCGACTCGCGGTGGATGTCTCGCTCGGCGGGCAGCGCATCCCGCTGTCAGCCGACCGCGTGCGGGATCTCGTGCGCCGGACGCTGCTCGCGGAACGCGTGCAGGAGGCGAGGATCTCGGTCGCGTTCGTTTCCAGCCGCGAGATCGCGAAGCTCAACCGCGAGCACCTCGGTCACGCGGGACCGACGGACGTGATATCGTTTGCGCTGGGCTTTGCGCCAGGGGCCGACCGCGACGCGGCCGGCCCCTCGCAAGGTTCCATCGTAGGCGACATTTACGTCTGTCCGGATGTCGTCCGAAAAAACGCGGCCCATTACGGCGCCGGCATGCGTGAAGAGATTGCGCGCGTCGTCGTCCACGGAACGCTGCACGTTCTCGGTTACGATCACGAACCCGGTGAGGAGCGTGTGGGCTCGGACATGTGGCGCAGGCAGGAGAGGATTCTCACCGATGCCTTTTAGCGTGGCGCCGGCGCGCCCGGCGGGCTTCGAGCAGCTGCTGGCGGAGTTCGACGCGGGGAAGTCGGCGGCGCTTGCGCGCGTCGTCAGCATCGTGGAGAACCACCGGCCGGGATTCGACGAGATACTCGGCCGGCTGCACACCAAGCTCGGGCGCGCGCGGCGGATTGGGATCACGGGGCCGCCGGGAGCGGGGAAGAGCACGCTTGGCACACTGCTGGTGCGCGAGCTGCGCAGCGCAGGACACCGCGTGGGCGTGGTCGCGGTGGATCCCACTTCGCCGTTCACCGGCGGCGCGCTGCTCGGCGACCGCGTGCGCATGGAGAGCGTGGCGCTCGATACCGGCGTCTTCATCCGCTCGATGGCCACGCGCGGCTCACTCGGCGGGCTCGCGGCGGCGACGCGCGAGGTCGCGGACGTGCTGGACGCCTTCGGCTTCGAGCGGATCATCGTCGAGACCGTGGGCGTAGGGCAGTCGGAGCTGGACATCGCGCGCATCGCCGACAGCAGCGTCGTCGTGCTGGTGCCCGAGTCCGGCGATTCTATCCAGACTCTCAAGGCCGGTCTGATGGAGATCGCCGACATCTTCGTGGTGAACAAGGCCGACCGTCCCGGCGCCGACCGGCTGCGCATGGACATCGAGCTGATGCTCGGCCTCCGCTCGGGCGCAACAATGAAGAACATGCCCGCCCACCACGGCGTGGACATGAAGGCAGTTAATCCAGCGCGGCTCGCCCGCCAAGCGGCAAAGGCCCAGCTTGCGGGAGCTGTTAGCCAAGAGCCAACAGCCAATAGCCAACAGCTAGCTCCGTCCTGGGTTCCGCCCGTGTTGAGCACCATCGCCACAAAGGCAGAAGGGGTAACCGAGCTGTTAGGCGCCATAGATGCCCACTTTACATATCTTGAAGCCGGTGGTGAGTTACGGACCCGCCGTCGTCGCCGCCTTCGTGACCGCGTTATTGACGTGGTAGAGCAGCGCGTGCGCAGCCGCTTGTGGAGCGATTCCGGCACGCAGCAGTGGCTCGACGGAAGGGTAGAGGAGATGGAGAGCGGATCGGCGACGCCGTTCACGGTCGCCGACGAGCTGCTGGAGAAGAGCGGCGAGCTGATCGCCCAACGAGACAAGCGAGCGAGCAAATGACCGCTATCAAGGGATTCGACGGCAAGCAACTGAAGCTGGCGGACGAACGCGACGCCGAGCTCGAGCGCCTGCGCGAGGAAGTCGCCGAGTGGCGGCGGAAGTACGAGGCCGCGTCCAAGCGCGACATCGGCTTCGTGAACTCGCAGAAGACCGTCGAGCCCGTGTACACCGCGCTCGACACGGAGGACATCGATCCGGCGGAAATCGGCTTGCCGGGCGTGTATCCGTTCACGCGCGGCGCGCACGCCACGGGCTATCGCGGCAAGCTGTGGACGATGCGGCAGTTCGCGGGCTTCGGCACGGCGACGCAGACCAACGCGCGGTACAAGTTCCTGCTCGCGCACGGCCAGACCGGTCTTTCGGTGGCGTTCGACTTCCCGACGTTGATGGGCTACGACTCCGATCACCCGAGATCGCTCGGCGAAGTCGGCAAGTGCGGCGTCGCGATCTCGAGTCTCGCGGACATGGAGACACTGTTCGACGGGATTCCGCTGGACGAAGTATCGGTGTCCATGACGATCAACGGGCCCGCGGTGATCCTGTACTGCTTCTACATCGCGGCGGCGGAGAAGA
This sequence comes from uncultured Gemmatimonadaceae bacterium, assembly GCA_964350145.1. GTDB lineage: Bacteria > Gemmatimonadota > Gemmatimonadetes > Gemmatimonadales > Gemmatimonadaceae > JACDCY01. The sequence goes on along the minus strand of CAYGJL010000021.1, from coordinate 33,633 downwards.
AGGGGATTGACGCGAAGCAGCTCCGGGGGACGATCCAGAACGACATCCTCAAGGAGTACATGGCGCAGCACGCCTGGTGCTTCCCGATCGAGCCCGCGCTGCGTCTGATCGTAGATTGCTTCGAGTGGTCGGACGAGCACGTGCCGCAGTGGAACACGATCTCCATCTCCGGCTACCACATCCGCGAGGCGGGTGCGACTGCCGCGCAGGAGCTGGCGTTCACGCTGGCCGACGGCTTCACCTACGTGGAGCGGGGGATCGCGCGCGGCCTCGACGTGGACGGCTTCAGCAAGCGGCTGTCGTTCTTCTGGGACATCCACAACGATTTCTTCGAGGAGATCGCCAAGTTGCGGGCGGCGCGCCGGATTTGGGCGCGGCACATGAAGGAGCGGTATGGCGCCAAGGATCCGCGGTCGTGGATCATGCGCTTCCACTCGCAGACCGCCGGCGTGACGCTCACCGCGCAGCAGCCGATGAACAACATCGTGCGCGTCGCTTACCAGGGGCTCGCCGCAGTGCTCGGAGGGACGCAGTCGCTGCACACCAATTCGATGGACGAGACGCTGGCGCTGCCGACCGAGGAGGCCGTGCAGGTCGCGCTGCGCACGCAGCAGGTGCTTGCGTTCGAGACCGGCGCGGCGAACGTGAGCGATCCGCTCGGCGGCTCGTATTACGTCGAGCGGCTCACGTCTGATCTCGAAGCCGAGGCCGAGCGCATCTTCGCCGACATCGAGCAGCAGGGTGGGGTGGTTGCCGCGCTGGAGAAGGGCTGGCTCCAGCGGAAGATCGCCGAGTCCGCCGCGCGGCAGCAGTGGGAACTGGAGCAGCGGCGCAAGCTGGTGGTGGGCGTGAACGAGTTTGTTACGGACGAGCCCGAGTTGACGATCCCGCTGCTGAAGATCGGGAAGGAAGCCGAGGCCGAGCAGCGGAAGTCCATGGCTGCAATGCGGGCGAAGCGCGATCAGACGCTGGTTGATCGCCGGCTGAACGAGCTGCGCGAGGCCGCGCGCACGGACGCGAACCTGATGCCGCTCATTCTCGACTGCGCCCGCGCGTACTGCACGCTGTACGAGATCAGAGCGGCGTTGGAGGACGTGTTTGGGGCGTACAGAGAGCCGGTGTTCTTCTAGTCTACCGTCAGCACGTACTGACCCGTCTCACCCGCCGCGAGCGACGACGCCGCGATGACGTACCGACCCCGAGGCAACGTGCCCGATAGACGCGCGTCGGTATCGAAGTCGTTGATGTCGTCGTTCTCGTACAGCAACTCGCGGGTGTCCCAATCATAGATCGCAAGATACGCGTCGAAGTCGAACGACTCGAGATCTATAATCAGGAAGTCCTGGTCGTTGCGATGGTCGAGGAAGTACATGTCGGTGTACGCGTTCTGCACCCGACAGTCGCCGCTCGACAGCGTGCCACCGAGCGCCTGGCCCGCGTAGATGTCGCGCACGTCGCAACCCATGAACGTCCGATAGCGGGGATCGGTGGCGTAGTCGCCGCACGCCAGGAGCAGCGCGACGGGACCGGCCAGCAACGCTCCCCTGAGGGACCGCTGAATGTTCGTCATATCGGCCGATACACGGCCTTACTGGTTCAGTTCCGTTGTTCCCTGTAAGTTGACGCCATGACCCGCCCCATCCGCATCCTCGTTGCCAAGCCGGGCCTCGATGGGCACGACCGCGGCGCCAAGGTCGTCGCCGCCGCGCTCCGCGACGCCGGCATGGAAGTCATCTACACGGGTCTGCACCAGACGCCGGAGATGATCGCCACCGCGGCCGTCCAGGAAGACGTGGACGTCGTGGGGCTGTCGATCCTGAGCGGCGCGCACATGACGCTCTTCCCGCGCGTCGTCGAGCTGCTACGGGTGCAGGGACGCGACGACATCCTCATCACGGGTGGCGGGATTCTTCCCAAAGAGGACATGGAAGCGCTCCAGGCCATGGGGATCGGCAAGCTGTTCGGCCCGGGCACCCACACCAGCGAGCTGATCGGCTACATCAAGGATTGGTTCGCCCAGCGGCAGGAGCAGGAAGCGTAGCGCCTCAGCGCGGCGCGTCCAATACGAGGCTCACCGGGTCGCCAACCCGGATCGAACCGGTTCGAGCCACCGTTCCGTAGACGCCCGCGTTGGTTTCGTTCAGCCGGACGACTGCCTTCAACACCCGCGCGTCCTGTTTGGCCGTGTCCGGATCGAGGCCGATCATCATGCAGCGCACGTCGCGCTCCGTCACCCGGACGGCCGGCCGCGGCTCGCTGTCGCCGAACACCAGCGTGCCGCCAACCCACCCGTCCTCGAGGAACGGCTCGCGGTCACCCGTGTCGAGCACGATGTTGGCGCGGAAGCGCCTTGTGTCGAGGCTCACGCCCGCCTCGCTGCCGATGCCGGCAATAGTCGCGAGGGTAATCACGGATACCGGGGCGGCATCGAATATCCCGCTCCGGATGGCCATCAGCTCCACGTTATTCCCAAAGCGCTCGCTGACCTCACGCTGAAGCGCCGGGCTGCGCAGCTCCTCCTGCCTTCCGTCCGGTGTGCGCACGTGAGTCGGCAACGGCTCCCCCGTGCTCTCATCGAGACCGTCAGGCCGGTACAGCAGCAGTTCGGCGACGCGGCTTGCGTTCAGCCAGGGGAAGCCGCTGTCGTTGCCAATGCGCCGGAAGGCGAAGCGACGATCGCCGGTAAGGCCGTGCCATCCGAGAAAGGCGGATTCCGTCGGGATACCAGCCATGGACTTGACTGGATACCGCACGAGCTCGCGAACGCGCCCCAGCTCACTCATCAGCCACACAATAACTCAGGCCGCGGCAGGCCGCCGGGCCCCCAGGTACTGGCGGCCCGAAGTTCGCATGACGCAAGGGCGTGACTCCCCGACGCACCCCCCTCAGGCCCGGTCGAATCGCGCTGCTTGCCCTCCTGACCGGGATCGTTGGCTGCGGCGGGGAGATGCCGTACCTCTCGCAGGCGATCTACCAGGCGCAGCGCAGGGCGGAGATGGGCCCATCCATCGAGCGCGATCTCGCGGTCATCCAGCAGAGCGACACGCTGGTGATCATCGCCCCGTACAACTCGACCACGTACTTCCTGTACCGCGCCGAGCCGATGGGGTACGAGTACGAACTATTGAAGAAGTTCGCGGAAGAGATGGACGTGAAGCTCCGGATGCTGGTGGTGGCGGATCGCGAAAGCATGTTCAAGCTTCTGCGCGCGGGGCAAGGCGACGTCGTCGCGGCCCGGCTGGTGTCCGCGCAGGAGGACTCGGGCATCGTGCGGTTCACGCGGCCCCTGTACACCACGGAGCCGGTGCTGGTCCAGCGGTCAAGCGCACCTCCGGCGGTAGTCGTCGCGGACACCGCACCGACGCTCGGCGGCGCCGCCCAGCCCGCGACACCTCCTCCGATCGTGCCCGCGCGCGTCCGCCAGATCCAGCGCCCATCGCAGCTCCAGGGGCAGCGCGTGGACGTGCCGGAGCAGTCGCCCTACACCCGCACGCTGATCGAGCTGGCGGACACGCTCTCGGGCGACATCCACGTGGTCGAAGTGGACGCCTCCTCGGAATCGCTCATCCGCGCGGTCTCCGAAGGCACGATCCGCTACACGGTCGCGCAGGGGAACCTCGCCGACATATCGAGCGAGCACTACACGAACATCGTAGTCCGCCCCGCGCTCGGCGAGGCCGCGCCTATTGCGTGGGCGGTGCGCCCGAACGCGCCGCAGCTGCTCGCGCGGCTCGACCAGTGGATCGCCGACAAGAAGAATGCGCCGGTGCTGAAGACGCTGTACATCAAGTACTTCATCAACAGCGCCGCGTACAACCAGCGCATGGACAGCCCGTTCCTGACGTCCGAGACAGGGCAACTGTCGGAATACGACTCGCTGTTCAAGGCAGGCGCGAAGAAGATCGGCTGGGACTGGCGGCTGCTCGCCTCGCAGGCGTACCAGGAGTCCAAGTTCCAGCCGCGAGCGCGGTCGTGGGCGGGCGCCACCGGCCTGCTCCAGCTGATGCCGAGGACTGCCGCCGAGTTCAAGGTGCGCAACTCCAACAATCCGCAGGAAAACGTGGCCGGAGCCGTTCGCTTCCTGGACTGGCTGACGAACTACTGGACGAAGCGGATCGACGACCCGGACGAGCGGCTCAAGTTCATTCTCGCGTCGTACAACACCGGCTCCGGCCACGTGGAGGATGCGCAGCGGCTCGCCCGGCAGGCCGGCGACGACCCGACGAAATGGGCGGATGTCTCCTATTGGCTGCTGCAAAAGTCCAAGCGTGAGGTGTACACCAATCCTGTCGTGAAATACGGCTACTCCCGCGGCATCGAGCCGGTGAATTACGTCTCGATCATCCTCGAGCGCTTCCAGCACTACCGGCAGGCGGGGAACAAGTAGCTTCGCCGGGAAGTTGCAACTTCGGATTGAGGACTCAGGACCCTTGCGGCCTCAGGACTAACGGCCATCGCGGATCGGCGATTAAGTGAGGATCGCGGAGAAAAACATTCCGCCGGATTTATGCTCGGTCCCTCCTCAGTCCCGAGTCCTCGATTAATCGTAGATCCGCGATGGTAGTTAGTCCTGAGGCCGCAAAGGTCCTGAGTCCGCAGTCCGCACTGCCCACCAGGACTGGCGCGAGCGTTCGCGCCTCCCTTCATTTCGGAATCGTTGTCGCATCGCTTCTCTTCCACCCAGCCGACGGATTGATCGCTCTTGCCCGGTGACTCCCTTCACACGCTCGCCTCCGAACTGGCCAACCTGCTGCGCGGCTCGAAGGACGAGCTCGTCTCCCGCTGGCTGGAGCGGATCAGCGCGAGAGTGTCGCTGGCCCCGAACAAGATCTTTCCGACCGATGACCTGCTGAATCACGTTCCGCTGCTCATCGACGGGATCGCCGATTTCCTGGAGCGGCCCGACGACCCCGACGACGGTTCGGCGATGTCGGCCAAGGCGATGGAGCTGGGCGCGCTGCGCCACTCGCAGGGATTCGATGCCTATGAGATTCTCAAGGAATACGAGATCCTCGGTGGCGTCGTCTTCTCCTTCCTGTACGAGGCGGTCGAGGCGGCCGACATCAAGGCGCCGCGCCGCGATTTTCTGCGCTGCTGGCAGCGCGTCGGGCAGGCGATCGAGGTTATCCGCCAGGCCACGATGACGCACTTCCTCCGGCTCTCCGCGGAGCAGGTTAAGGAGCGCGAGGAGCGGCTCAGGCGTTTCAACCGGACTGTGTCGCACGAGTTGAAGAACCGCGTTGGCGCGATCCGCGGTGCGGCGCACCTGCTGCAGGAGGACTGGCTCGAGGGTCCGCAGCGGCAGCGCTTCCAGCGAATGGTGCTGGAGAACTCGGACTCGCTCCAGCGCGCGTTCCTGAACCTCGTGTCGCTATCGCGGATCGAGACCGACTCGCGCCAGCGCCGGAACGTGCTGCTGCCCCAGGCCGCGGCCGAGGTGGTGCGGCAGCTGCGGGACGCGGCCCAGGCGGCAGGGGTGGAAGTCGAGATTTCGGACGCTCTGCCGCCGGTCGAGGTGGACGCGGGCGCTGTCGAGCTGTGCCTCATGAATTACATCTCGAACTCGATCAAGTACTCGCACAGGAAAGCCGAGCGCCGCTGGGTGCGAATCGAGGGGGACTTCCGGTTCGGGGACAGGAGCGTTACCGGCGGGCTGAGCGGCGGGCCGAGCGGCGAGCTGACCGTGCGCGTCCGCGACAACGGCATCGGCGTGCCGGAGGGCGCGCGGGCCGAGCTGTTCGGCGCGTTCTTCCGCGCGCACGCCGGAACCGTGACCGCAATCGAGGGATCCGGCCTCGGTCTGAGCATCGTGCGCGAGACCGTGGAGTCGCTCGGCGGCAGGGCGTGGGCGGAATTCCCGGACGAGGGCGGGTCAGTGTTCGCGTTGGCGCTGCCGTCGCGCCGCGAGGAGGACGCGGCCGCCGCGGGCACGCGCAGGCCGGAGGGATCGCCTTGAGCGCCCGTCTCCGCGAGCTGAGCGAGGCCGTGCGCAAGCTCGAGCGCGAGATCGCGCAGGCCGGCGGCGCGGAGCGAACGAAGAAAGTTCACGATCAGGGCAAGCTCACCGCGCGCGAGCGGATCGAGGGGCTGCGCGACAAGAGGACGCGCTTCCTCGAGATCGGCATGCTGGTCGCACACGACAAGTACGACGGCCAGGCGCCGGCCGCGGGCGTCGTCACGGGGATCGGCGCGGTGCACGGCCGGCTGTGCGTGATGGTCGCGAACGATCCAACGGTGAAGGCGGGCTCGTGGTGGCCGGAGACGATCCCCAAGATCCTGCGCGCGCAGGAGATCGCGATGCGGTGCCGCATCCCGATCATCTATCTGGTGGATTCCGCGGGCGTGAACCTGCCGTACCAGGGCGGCGTGTTTCCCGGTCAGTACGGCGCGGCGCGGATCTTCTACTACAACTCGATCATGCGCCGGTACCTGCGCGTGCCGCAGCTCGCTGCGGTGATGGGCCAGTGCGTGGCGGGTGGCGCGTACCTTCCCGCGCTGTCCGACGTGATCCTGATGGTGAAGGGCACGTCGTTCATGGGACTCGCGGGGCCGAACCTGGTCAAGGGCGCGACGGGAGAAGTCGTCGATTCCGAGACGCTCGGCGGCGCCGTGATGCACACCGAAGTGAGCGGGGTCGCCCACTACGCGGTCGAGAACGACGCAGAATGCCTCGAGCGATTGCGCGAGCTCGTAGGTCAGCTTCCCTTGCAGGCTTGTGTAAGTGCAGACGACGAGGACGCATCGACGGGAGATGCGTCTTCGTCACCGACCGGTGCGGCCGCATTGTACGACTTGTTGCCGTCGGACCATAGAATGTCGTACGACATGCCCGCGTTACTGCGCGCGATCGTGGACGACGGCGCGCTCATGGAATTTCAGCCAGAGCTCGCGAAAGAGATGATTTGCGCCGATGCGAAGATCGGGGGAATCCCCGTGGGAATCATCGCGAACCTCCGCGAGCTGGTGAAGCGGCCGGGGGAGAAGCCGCGGATTGGCGGGATCATCTACACGGAGAGCGCGGAAAAGGCGGCGTTTTTCATAGAGCGGTGCGACAAGCAGAAGCTGCCCATCCTGTTCGTGCAGGACGTGTCGGGATTCATGGTGGGCGCGGAAGCCGAACAAAGCGGGATCATTCGCGCTGGCGCGCGGTTCGTCGAGGCCATGGCGTGCGCGAGATCGCCGAAGATCGTGCTCACGATCAATCACGCGTCCGGCGCGGGCTACTATGCGATGGCGGGGCAGGGGTTCGACCCCGACTTCATCTTCACCTGGCCCACAGGACGCATGGGCGTGATGGAGGGCGAGTCGGCGATTCAGGCGGTGCACGGGCGCGCGCTCGAGACGGCGAAGACGAAAGGGAGCAAGCTCCCACCCGAGGTCGAGAAGTCGGTGGACGAGATGCGCGAGGATTACGAGCACCAGCTCGACGCAAAGTACGCGGCGGCGCGCGGGTTCGTGGACGCGATCGTGCATCCGGAAGACACGCGCGAAGTGCTGGTGATGGCGTTGACGGCCGCTCTCCAGAACCCCGGTCCACACCTTGGAGCCTTCGTTCTGTGAAGCAGATCGTTCGCGTCGCGGCGGGGCAGGGTTTTTGGGGGGATGATCTCGACGCGCCGCGGAGGCAGGCGGAGGGCGGGGAGATCGATTACCTCATGCTCGACTATCTCGCCGAAGTCACGATGAGCATCCTGCAGAAGCAGAAGGAGCGCGATCCAGCCATGGGGTACGCGCGCGACTTCGTGGGCGCAGTCGAGAGCGTGCTGCCCGCGATCACGGAGCGCGGCGTGCGCGTCATCGCGAACGCGGGCGGCGTGAATCCGCCGGCGTGCGCCGCGGCGGTGATGGAGATGGCGAAGGCGCGCGGCGCCGCGGGGAAGCTCAAGATCGGCGTCGTCACGGGCGACGACCTGCTTCCGCGCATCGACGAGCTGATCGGTGCCGGCCATGCGCTCGAGAACATGGACACCGGCGAGCCGCTGAGCCTCGTGCGCGGCGACGTCATTGCGGCCAACGCGTACATCGGATCGGAGCCGATCGTGGAAGCTCTCGCGCAGGGCGCGAGCGTGGTGATCACCGGACGCTCGACGGATACCGCGCTCACGATGGCTCCGCTGCGGCACGAGTTCGGCTGGGCGTCCGACGACTGGGACAAGCTCGCCGCCGGGATCGTCGCGGGACACATCATCGAGTGCGGCGCGCAGTGCTCGGGCGGCAACTGCATGCACGACTGGCGCAACATTCCCGATCTTGCCAACGTCGGCTACCCGATCGCCGAGGCGGCGCCGGACGGCACGTTCACCATCACGAAGCACGCGGGCACGGGCGGGCGCGTGAGCGTGCCGACCGTGACCGAGCAGCTCGTGTACGAGATGGGCGACCCGACGTCGTACATCACTCCGGACGTCGTCGCCGACTTCACGACGATCCAGCTCGAGCAGGCGGGGGAGAACCGCGTGCGCGTGCACGGGATCAAGGGCCGTCCCCCGACGGACAAGCTCAAGGTCTCCATCGCGTATCGCGCGGGCTTCAAGGCGGTGGGCACTCTCGTGTACGTCTGGCCCGACGCGGTGGACAAGGCGCGCGCCGCCGAGCGGATCCTGCGCGAACGGCTCGACCGTCTGGGGCTGCGGTTCGACCACGTTCTCGCCGAGCTGGTGGGACATTCTTCCACGCATGGTCCGCTGGCGGGCGCGGCCGGCGACGTGCCCGAGGTGCAGCTCCGGTTCGGCGTCCGCGGGCCGGACAGGAAAGCCGTCGAGCGGTTCACGCGCGAAATCGCGCCGCTGGTGCTCAATGGCCCGCCGAGTGTCACGGGATTCGCGGGCGGGCGGCCGAAAGTCGAGGAGATAGTGGCGTACTGGCCCGCGCTGATAGACAAGACCCAGGTGCGCACGGCCGTGGAGATCATCGCATGAAGGTGCGGCTGCTGGACGTCGCGCACGCCCGCTCGGGCGACAAGGGCGACACCGCCAACGTGGGCGTCATCGCGCTCGACCCCGCGTGGTACCAGCTGCTCGCGCGCGAAGTGACGGCGGAGCGTGTGACGCATCACTTTGAGGGGATGATCACCGGACCGGTGGAGCGATTTGAGCTGCCGAACCTCCGCGCTCTCAATTTTCTCCTGCACGGCGCGCTCGACGGCGGCGGCACGATCTCGCTCAAGACTGACGCGCAGGGCAAGGTGTTCTCGACGGCGCTGCTCCGCATGGTCCTCGACGTGCCCGACGCCGAGGCGAAGACGCTGAAGCTTCCGGGAGCGCGGGCATGAAGCGCGTGCTGTGCGAGGAAGGCGGCGGGGTCGCGAACATCATCCTCGCCCGCCCCGACAAGAAGAACGCGCTGGACCGCGTGGCCGCGGACGAGCTGCGGCTCTGTCTGGAGCACATCCGCGAATCGCCGACGGTGCGCGTCGTTCTGATAACCGGGCAAGGCAACGACTTCTGCGCCGGCGCTGACCTGGACGCGCTGTCCGCGATGCGCGACGCCACGCCCGACCAGCACCGGGCCGACGCGCAGGCGCTGGCTGATGTTTTCATGGCCATCCGCAACCTGCCGCAGCCGGTCGTCGCCGGAGTACAGGGACACGCGCTCGCCGGCGGGTGCGGGCTCGCCAACGCCTGCGACATCGCGCTTGCGCACGACAACGCGCGCTTCGGCTACCCGGAGGTTCGCGTGGGCTTCGTGCCGGCGATGGTCATGACGATGCTCCGCCGCAGCGCGGGTGAGAAGCACGCCTTCGAGCTGGTCGCGACGGGGAGGCTGATCGATGCGCACGAGGCCGAGCGGATCGGCCTGATCACGCGCGTGATCGCGGCGGAGAAGTTCAGGGACGAGATCGAGCAGTGCGCGGCGCAGCTCGCCGAGCTGCCCGCCGAAGCGGTGCGGCTGACCAAGCGGCTCTTCTATGAATCGGAGGGGAAGAGCTTCATTGAGAGTCTGGCCGTCGGCGTGGCGAGCAACGCGGAGGCGCGCGCCACGACTGCTTTTCGCGATGGAGTCGCGACGTTCTCGCGCAAGGGCGAAAAGCAGTAGTGCCGCGGCTACTGGCGATCCGTCTGTCGCTGGCGCTCACGGCCCTGGTGCTGTTCGCGCTGGGAATCCGGGGCGACTCCACCTACCTCCGGATGGCTGGGATCGTCCTCCTGGGAGCGGCCCTTATCCTTCGATTCGCGGGCGGGAGAACGCCCAGGGTGTGATCCGGGGGCGTAAGGTTGCGCCCCGAATGGACCGGTTCCACGGCTCGCGGTTCGTGGCTTATCGTTCGTGACAGCCGCGCCCCCAGCCACCTCTACCGGTCCGCCCCCAGCTCGAATGACAAGCGTTGCAGCAACTCGGACCCGCGGGACAAAACGGGGCGCGGGTCCCCGCACGGCGACCGACGTACTGCGTGACACGTTCGGCTATACCGAGTTCCGCGCCGGCCAGCTCGCCGCGGTCGAGTCGGCGCTCGCGGGACGCGACACGCTGGTCGTGCTTCCGACGGGCGGCGGCAAGTCGCTGGCCTATCAGGTCCCGGCGATGGTGCTCCCGGGGCTGACCGTGGTGATCTCGCCGCTCATTTCCCTGATGAAGGACCAGGTGGACGTCCTCACGCAGAAGGGAGTGGGCGCCGCATTCCTCAACAGCACGTTGTCGCTGAACGACTCGCTCGACCGGCTGGCCCGCGCGACCACCGGCGACATCAAGCTGCTGTACGTCGCGCCCGAGCGGCTGGAATCGGAACGGCTCGTCGAGCGGCTGCGATCCATAGGTGTCTCGCTTTTGGCCGTAGACGAGGCCCATTGCGTGAGCCAGTGGGGGCACGACTTCCGCCCGAGCTACCTTCGCCTGCGCGAAGTGCGCGACGGGCTCGGCGCGCCGCCGTGCATAGCGCTGACCGCGACGGCGACGCCGCACGTGCGCACCGACATCATCACGCACCTCGGGCTGCGCGAGCCGGAAGTCGTCATCACCGGCTTCGACCGGACCAACCTGTCGTACGCCGTGCAGTCCGTGCGGCGCGACAAGGAAAAGGACCAGGTGATGGTGAACGCGCTGCTAGAGAACCGGGGTACGACGGTGGTGTACGCGCCGACGCGCAAGGCGGTGGACAGGATCACCGGCGTGCTGACCCGCGCGGACATTGGCGCCGCGGCGTACCACGCCGGGCTCGCCGCTGACCGCCGGCGCAAGGTGCAGGACGACTTCATGACCGGCAAGGTTCGCGTGATCGTCGCGACCAACGCGTTCGGCATGGGGATCGACAAACCCGACGTGCGGCTGGTGATCCACTACGCGATGCCGGGCACGCTGGAAGCGTACTATCAGGAGGCGGGACGCGCCGGGCGCGACGGAGATCATTCCGACGTGCTGCTGCTGCACGCCTATCAGGACAGGTTTACGCACGAGTTCTTCATCAAGGCGGCGCACCCCGACCGCAAGACCGTCGAGCGGGTGTTCGGCGCGCTGCTCCGCGCGACCAACGGGACGGGGATCACCGCCGCAGACCCCGACGCGCTGGCGGCCACGGCTGGCACCGGCATCGGCGCGCGCGACGTGGAAGCGGCGATCCGCGTACTCACTTCGGCCGGCGCGGTCGAGACAGTCGGCGCGTCATCGTCGCTCGTGACCGTGCGGCTGCTGGCGACGCACGCGCGAATAAAAAAAGAGCTGAGCGAGGGCGCGGAGCTGGAGATCGGGCTGCTGCGCGCGCTATGGACTGTGGCGCGGGACAACCTCTACGCCGGGGCGACGATAGACCTGAGCGGGCTACCGCCCGGGTTCGGCGGGGTGGCGGGCGCTACGCCCGTGCTCGAGACGCTCGCGGCGCGGCAGTTCATCGCGTGGGACCGAAGCGGCGGCGGGTTGGCCCTGACGGGCGCGCGGAGCGTGAAGGAGCTGGACGTAGACTGGGACGCGCTCGACACTCGCCGGCGGGCGGAGATGGCGAAGCTGGACATGATGCAGAAATACGCGCAGACCAGGTACTGCCGGCGGACGTTCGTGCTGCGCTATTTCGGGGACAAGTCCGCGGCGCGGATGCGGAATTGTAGAAGTTGTGATAACTGCTTGTAACACAAGCATCGCCGCAACTTCTGCTGGCGCGATTCCCGTTGACCGTTCTTCCGTTTGCCCGTTAGGACGTTTACGAACGGACTCGCATCCGTCAGTGAACGTCCCAACGCGAAACGGAAAAACGGGTAACGGACACCGCGCTAGCTGGTAGATCTGATAGAATTCACACCATGGATGATTCGTTGTATTTCGGAGAACAGCACCTCGCAGTGCGCAACATGGTCCGCGATTTCGCGCGCGAAGAGATCGCGCCTACCGCGGCGAAATACGACGAATCCGGCGAATTCCCCTGGGACAACGTCCGCAAGATGGTGGATCTCGGCCTGCTCGGCATTCCGTGGCCCGAGGAGATGGGCGGGTCCGGACTCGACCTGCTCGCCTACGTCAGCGTCATCCACGAGATGGCCAAGGTGGACGCGTCGCACGCCATCACGATCTCCGCGCACACTACCCTCGGCACCTCGCCGATCTTCCACTTCGGTACCGACGCGCAGCGTGAGAAGTACGTCCCGCTGCTGGCCGCCGGAAAGGTGCTCGCGGGCTTCGGGCTGACCGAGCCCGGCGCAGGGAGCGACGCCGGCGGGACGAAGACGACCGCCGTAAAGAAGGACGGGCGGTACGTGCTCAACGGATCGAAGGTGTTCATCACCCACGGCGGCGTCGGCGAAGTGTTCGTCGTGACGGCGGTGACGACGCCAGGTATCGGTACGAAGGGGATCAGCTCCTTCATCATCACCAAGGAGACGTGCGACCGGGCGAAGGCGGACGCGGCGGGCCTGGGTCACGACGATTCGCTGCCGGCCACGTCCGGGTTCACTTCCGGCAAGAAGGAAGACAAGCTCGGTTGGCGCGCGTCGGACACGCGGTCGCTCAACTTCGAGGATGCCGAAGTTCCGGAGGAGAATCTGCTCGGCGAGGAAGGGCAGGGCTTTCTCAATTTCATGCAGACGCTCGACGCAGGGCGCATCGGTATGGCCGCGCTAGCCCTCGGCATCGCTGAGGGCGCGTACGAGGAGGCGCTGCGCTACGCGTCGCAGCGGCGGCAGTTCGGGCAGGCGATTTCCAACTTCCAGGGCGTGAGCTTCCCGCTGGCCGACATGGCGACGGAGATCGAGGCGGGCACGCACCTGGTATATCACGCCGCCTGGTTGGCCGAGCACAAGAAGCCGTTCACCAAGCAGGCTGCGATCGCGAAGCTGTTCTGTTCGGAGCTGGCGATGCGAGCTACGATTAAAGCGGTGCAGATCCACGGCGGATACGGGTACACGAAGGACTATCCGGTGGAGCGGATGATGCGGGACGCGAAGATCTGTGAGATCGGAGAGGGGACATCGGAGGTCCAGCGGATGGTGATAGCAAGGCAGATTTTGCGGGAGATGAGAGACTGATGACGGGGAACTACCCTGCGTCCTGCGTGCTGCGGCCTGCGCCCTGTCAGGCCACGGAGCAACGGACGCGCGGTCATGACAAAGCCGGCGAGGGCGCAGGTCGCAGGACGCAGGACGCATGGCTTTTCGCGTGACCTACCAGGAGCTGGCCCACAAGCTTCGAATGCCCCTTGGCTTCCTGCTGGGGGCGCTGTACCTCGCCTTCGCCCACCCCAAGCCGCTGCCACTGGTAGTGGGCAGCTTTATCGCCCTGCTCGGGGTGCTCCTCCGCGGCTGGGCGAGCGGTCACATCCGCAAGAACGAGCAGCTCGCCATCACCGGCCCGTACGCGTACACGCGGAACCCGCTGTACTTCGGCAGCTTCCTGATCGCGGCCGGCTTCGCGATCGCCGCGCACTGGTCGCTGCTGCTGCTGGTGATCGCGTTCTTCGTGCTGGTGTACGCGCCGAAGATCGAGGCCGAGCGGGTCAACATCCTGGGTCGATTTCCGGTGGAGTATCCGAACTACGCGCAGAACGTGCCCGCTTTTTTTCCGCGGCGAACGGCCTGGATGGGCGAGAACGCGCCGACGGACCGGTTCAGCTTCGATCTTTACATGAAGCACGGCGAGTGGAAGGCCGCGCTCGTGTTCGTGGTCGCGCTGGTCTGGCTGGGGCTGAGGGCCTTCCGGGGCTGATAAACCGGTTTTACGGCGGCCGCTAAGTCGTTGTCGCTATTGACCGAACGGTTGCGCGAGCGCTAACTTTCCCGGCGTACATCCAGCGTTTTTTAAGCCGGCAGATTTGTGCGACTCGTGAATCGGCCGGCTGGTGGGACGGGCAGTCGATGCACGTTCGATTGCCCCAATCCCGCAGCCCGTCGCCTGCGTGCCGCCCTGAAGGGGGCAGATCGCGCGGGAGCCCGGGGTCCGGCAAACCGCGCCTCCAGCGGCTCAGCCGGCGGGTTACCCGCGGACGATCACACGTGAAGCGGCAGGATCCCAAGGCGAAGGCCGGCAGATCGCCGGTGTCGCACCACAGCTAACACGGGCCTTGTCCCGCGCGGGCGTCGAGTCGCCGCCGCCGGACCCAAGGCTTATATGAAAAGAGAAATTCTCATCAACGCGGCGCAGCGCGAGACGCGCGTCGCGATCATAGAAGACGACCAGCTCGTCGAGCTGCTCGTGGACCGGCCTGAGACGCGCCGGATGGTCGGCGACATCTATCTCGGCAAAGTCGAAGCGGTCCTCCCCGGTATCCAGGCCGCGTTCGTCAACATCGGCACCGAGAAGAGCGCGTTCCTGCACGCCTCCGACGTCGCCGACGAAGAAGTCGACGACGAGGAAGACGATCCCGGCAACGCCGACGTCGCGGAACCGGAGACGGAGCCGGAGATGGAGAAGCCGGAAAAGAGCGCCAAGGGGTCGAACGGCGCCGGCGGCTCCAACGGGAAGCGCAACGGCTCGAAGGGCGAGCCGCAGATCCAGGACCTGCTCAAGCGCGGGCAGGAGATCGTAGTGCAGGTCTCCAAGGAGCCGATCTCGACCAAGGGTCCGCGCGTCACCGCGCAGATCTCCCTGGCGGGGCGGTTCCTGGTGTACATCCCGGGCGCGTCCAAGGTAGGCGTCAGCCGGAAGATCGGCCCCGGCCCCGAGCGGCAGCGGCTGCGCGAGATGGTCGCGGCGGCGCTTCCGGAGAAGTCCGGCGGCGTGATCGTGCGGACTGTCGGCGAGGACGTGACCGCCGAGATGCTGCAGCGCGAGCTGCAGTCGCTCATGGCGCAGTGGAAGAAGATCAAGCGGAAGACGAACTTCACCCGCGCGCCCGCGCTGATTCACCGCGAGACCGGGCTCACGCGCGGACTCGTGCGCGACGTGTTCAGCGCCAAGGTGGATAGCCTCACAGTGGACTCGCGCCAGGTGTACAACGAGATCGTGGAGTACCTGAAGGCGATGTCGCCCGAGCTGGTCGAGCGGGTGAAGCTGTACGAGGACAAGGTGCCGCTGTTCGATCAGATGAAGATCGAGTCGGAGATCCGGAACCTGTTCAAGCGCCGGTGCGAGCTGAAATCGGGCGGCTACATCATCATCGAGCCCACCGAGGCGCTTGTATCCATCGACGTGAACTCGGGGCGCTACACCGGGAAGAGGGATCCGGAGAAGACGATCCTGAAGACGAACACCGAGGCCGCGCGCGAGATCGCGCGGCAGATCCGGCTGCGGGACGTGGGCGGGATCATCGTGTGCGATTTCATCGACATGGAGACCAAGTCGAACCGCGAGCGCGTGCTGCAGGAGCTGCGGCAGCAGCTGGCGCGCGACCGCGCGCGGACCAAGGCGTTCGCCGTCAGCGACCTCGGCCTGATCGAGATGACGCGCCAGCGCGTGCGGCAATCACACTATCAGAGCATGACCGAGGCGTGTCCGACGTGCGACGGGACGGGCCGCGTGTTCACGCCCGAGACCATCGTGCGGCGGATGGAGCGATCGGTGAAGCGGATGGTGCTGGAAGGGAAGCGCGAGAACGTGGTGGTGAAACTGCACCCGGACGTGGCGCTGTACGTGCTCAAGGAAGAGAAGGACCTGCTCAAGAAGATGGAGAAGAACGCGCGGTTCGCGCTCGAGCTGCGGGACGATCCGCTGCTCAAGCCGGACGAGTTCAAGATCGTGATGAAGGCGCAGGGGCGGGACGTGACCGAGTTGTACGCTTTGGCGTAGAGCTGCAGTCACTAGTGACTACTAGTGACTAGTGACTGGGCCTGAAGTTGCCGCGCGGGCCGCGCTTGACGACCTTTGGTGCTCACTCAATCCAGCGGATTCCAAATGCGTTCCTTCAGCAGGTTCGCCGCGCTCGCCGTCTGCCTGGCTATGCCGGCGTCCCAGGCCGGCTCCCAGGCATTCAGCGAGTCAGTAACGGTCATACGGGCCGCCCGCATGCTCGACGTCAGCACCGGCAACTTCGTCCAGAACGCGGTCGTCACAATCACCGGCGACCGGATCACCTCCGTCACCAGCTCGGCGGTCCCGGCCGGCGCCCGGGTGATAGATCTCGGCGACGTCACGCTGCTGCCCGGGCTGATTGACGCGCACACACATCTGGCGAGCAACCTCGAGGCGGGCTCGTACGTCCGCCCCGCGCGCGAGACCGACGCAGACGTCACCGTGCGCGGCGTCAGGAACGCGCGGCTGATGCTCCAGTCCGGGTTCACCACGGTACGTGACGTAGGATCCGCCGGCTTCGCCGACGCCGCGCTCATGCGGGCGTCGGATGCGGGGTGGATCGACGCGCCGCGCATCATTCCCGCCGGGCACTCGCTCGGGATTACCGGCGGGCACTGCGATCACACCGGCTGGAAGCCAGGCGTGCTAGAGGGCTCGACTGTCACTGGAATCGCCGACGGGCCGGACGAGGCCGTGGAAGCGGTGCGCCAGCAGCTCAAGTACGGCGCGAAGGTCATCAAGATCTGCGCGACGGCGGGGGTGCTCTCGTTCGAGGAGAGCGTCGGCGCGCAGCAGTTCTCCGACGACGAGATGCAGGCGATCGTGCAGGAGGCTGCGCGACACGGCGTGAAGGTCGCGGCTCATGCCCACGGCACCGAGGGAATCATCGCGGCGGTCCGGGCGGGGGTGGCGTCCATCGAGCACGGGTCGATGCTGAACGACGAGGCGATCACGCTAATGAAGCAACGCGGCACTTACCTCGTGCCGACCACGTATCTCGCCGATTCGATCGATCTGCGAATTCTCCCGCCGCTGCTGCGGTCGAAAGCAGAATCCATCCTGCCGGTCGCGCGCGCGAACGTGACCCGCGCGATCAGAGCGGGAGTCAAGATCGCGTTCGGCACGGACGCCGCCGTCATCCCGCACGAGCACGCGATCCGGGAGTTCAAGACTCTCGTAGATCGTGGGATGACCCCGCTCGGTGCCATCCAGGCGGGTACCATCAACGCGGCCGATCTGCTCGGCACGGCCGACAGGGGCCGGCTGGCGCCGGGGCTGCTGGCCGACATCATCGCGGTGCCGGGGAATCCCCTCGGCGACATCCGCGCGCTGGAGCGGGCCTCCTTCGTTATGAAGGGTGGGCGGGTTTACAAGCAGTAGCTCAGAGCACAACAGGTTAGGGTAAGTGGTTGTAGGTCGTACGGTTCCCGGTATGAACAAAAGGCCGACGGCCGACGGCTGACAGTCGACGGTTAGCACCTTCGACCATTCACCGAAAGCCAGTCAGTCACCGGAAGCCATCAGACGTAGAACCGTTCACCCGAACCCGTTGTGTAAAACCCAAAACCTGTATATTTTTAAAGGCTGCACGATTTCCTAACCGTAACTGGCCTCATGTCTTACGCAATCATTCGCACCGGCGGCAAGCAGTTCCGTGCCGAGCCCGGCAAAAGCATTCGCATCCCGACCGTCGAAGGCGAGCCGGGAAGCAAGATAACGTTCGAGGACGTGATCCTCGGGACTGACGGCGACACCGTCAAGCTCGGCACGCCAGCGCTCAACGGCGCGGCCGTCACGGGCGAGATCGTCAAGCACGGTCGCGCCGACAAGATCGTCGTCTTCAAGTTCAAGCGCCGGAAGAACTACGCGCGCAAGCAGGGACACAGGCAGGGCTTCACCGAAGTCCGCATCAACGACATCAAACTCGGCTGATCGAGCGATCATATGGCACATAAAAAGGGCGTAGGCTCGTCCCGCAACGGACGCGACAGCAATCCGCAGTACCGCGGGATCAAGAAGTTCGGCGGCGAGCGCGTCGTCGCGGGGAACATCATCGTGCGGCAGTGCGGCACGAAGTGGCACCCGGGACGCAACGTCGGCCTCGGTACGGACTTCACGATCTACTCGCTGATTGACGGCGTGGTGAAGTTCGAGCACAAGAACAAGACTCGCTTCAAGGTGAGCGTCTACCCCGAGAAAGAGTCCGCGGCGTAAGCGATCCAAGAAAAAAGCCCCCGCCGAAAACGGCGGGGGCTTTTTTGTTAACTGCCACCTAGAACTGCCAAGCTGCGCGCTGCCAGCTGGAAGCTACCAGCCGCGAGCGACGACAACTGTGCTCGTAGCTGGCGGCTTCAAGCTGGCAGCTCGCCGCTTGGCAGTTCTATGTGGCAGTTATTCGTATCGGGTAAGCTCCCCTCGCTTGTACTTGCCCCAGTACACGTCCAGCTCGTCCTTCACCTTCCCGTGCAGGAAGTACACGCCCAGCAGGTTCGGGAACGCCATTCCTAAAATCATCAGGTCGCCGAAGTTCAGGATCTGCGTGGACGTGATGATCGAGCCCAGGAAGACGAAGATGCAGAACAGGATGCGGTATATCTGCGACGTTCCGTCGCCGAACATCCACGCCCAGCACCGCTCGCCGTAGTACGACCACGAGATCATGGTCGAGTAGGCGAACATCAGCACCGCCGCCGACAGGACCCACGGGAACCAGGCGAGGTGCTCGCCCATCGCGCGCGACGTCAGCGCCGCGCCCTTGCTGTTGGCTACGAGATCGGCGTACTCGGGGTTGTTGTAGGCGCCCGTGATGACGATGACGAGGGCGGTCATGGTGCAGACGACCACCGTGTCGATGAACGGCTCGAGCAGCGAGACGATTCCTTCCCGCACCGGATACTCGGTCTTCGCCGCCGAGTGGGCGATGGCCGCGGAGCCGGCGCCCGCTTCGTTGGAGAAAGCGGCTCGCTGGAAGCCGACGACCAGCGTACCGATGATGCCGCCGTATGCCGCGTCCGGTGAGAAGGCCTGCCGGAAGATCGCGCCGAACGCCGCCGGGATGGCGCCGACGTTCACGAACAGGATGTACAGCGCCGCGAGCACGTAAATGGCGACCATGAACGGGACGAGCTTCTCGGTCACGTGCGCGATGCGGCGGATGCCGCCGATGATGACGACTCCCACCAGCACGGCCATCACCAGCCCGTACACCCACGGATTCGCCGCCAGGAACGGCACCTGCTCCTGGATCGCGTTCAGCGACTGGTTGACCTGGAACGCGTTCCCGCCGCCGAACGATCCGCCGATGCACAGGATCGCGAACATGACGGCGAGCACTTTCCCGAACTTCGCCATGCCTTTTTCCGCGAGGCCCTTGGAGAGATAGAACATCGCGCCGCCCATGATCCGGCCGTCCGGGCGGACTTCACGATACTGCTGGCCGAGCGTGCACTCGGTGAACTTGGACGTCATGCCGATGAGCCCGGCGACGATCATCCAGAACGTCGCGCCAGGTCCGCCGATGCTGATCGCGATCGCGACGCCGGCGATGTTGCCCAGGCCGACGGTGGCCGAGAGCGCCGCGGTCAGCGCCTGGAAGTGCGAGACCTCGCCCATCTGCCGCGGGTCGGTGTACTTGCCGGCCGTGACATTTATCGCATGCTTGAACGCTCTGAAGTTGATGAAGCCCATTCTGAACGTGAGGAACACGGCCGCTACCACGAGCCAGAATACGACCAGTGGCAGTACGTGCTCCTCGTCCCAGAACAGGATGTCGAAGAAAAAGACCGCGCCGATGACTGAGTTGACGCGTCCCATGGCGCGGTCGGCAGCGGCCATGAAGCCGGTCTCCTGCACGGTGGCCGATGCAGGCTGCTGACCTTCGATCGGAAGCGCGGTGTCTCGCGCCTCTTCCAGCGTTGCGGGGGTCGCAGCCGTCGGCGCTTCCTGCGCGGACAACGTGCTCCAACTTCCCGGCGTTACCGGGGCGATCGCGGTGAGCGCCAGCAGTGCGGACAGGACGAACAGTACACGTGCCTTCGGGCGAAGCATCATGATCGGGAAGGTGTGTGTCGCCGGAGCGAACGGTGAACGAGTTTTTCGATTGACACAAAGTCGGCTCCGTACCTCGATTTAGGTAGGCATCCGAGGACTTTTTTTCGGCCGATCCTGGCACCGATAGTGCGTTATGAGGGGGTGCTCGCTGGATCGTGATTGCAGGACGACCCGGGGGCCCCAAGGGGGGAAAATGTTCACTACTTTGATCGAATCGAAGCCAAAAAAGCAGCGCAGAACCGCCGGAACCATCGCGAGTGTGGCGCTGCATCTTGGAGTGCTGGTTCTCGCCGTCGTAGCTACCGCCAATGCCCGCTCGGACGCGTTGGAGAAGTCGCGCGAGGAGAAGCTGAACTACGTTGAGGTGAAGAAGGAGGAGCCGAAACCGGAACAGCCCAAGCCGGAGGAGCCGAAGCCGACACCCAAGGCGCCGGAGCCCGCGAAGGCCGCCCCGGCCAAGGCCCCGGAGGCACCCCGCGTCGAAGCGCCCGCACCGCCCAAGGGGTTCCAGATCGTTCAGGCGCCGGTGAACATCCCGGTGTCAATACCGGAGGTGGACCTCTCCGCGGTCGTGACCAACGAGTCGGACTTCAGCGGCAAAGGCGTAGCTGGCGGCAGCTCGAAAGGTGTGGACGGCGGGACCGGCGACGCGAACAGCAAGGGGACCGTTGGCGGACTGAGCAATCAGCCGTACTTCGAATTCCAGGTCGAGGAAGCGGCGTCGCCGGCCGGCGGCAACGCGCAGCCGGAATACCCAAACTCGATGCGCGAGTCGGGGATGATCGGGCGCGTCGTCGTGCAGTTCGTCGTCGGCGCGAACGGGCGCGTGGAGTCAGGGAGCATCAGGGTTCTCGAATCCACCAACTCGGCCTTCGCGGCGGCGGTTCGAGAAGTGCTGCCGCGGCACCGCTTCTCGCCCGCGAAGATCGGCGGTCGGTCCGTCCGGCAGCTCGTGCAGCAGCGGTTCGTGTTCCGACTGGACAGCTGAAAAGCGGTGACAAGTGACTAGTGACTAGTCACTGCTTTGTAACTTTCGCCGATACCGCGCCGTACTCCCTTCGTCCTCCACAAAGGATCCGTCCATGGCAGTCTGGGATAATCTGAAGCGAGAGCTCGATACCGCCGGCAAGGCGATGCAGGACGTGCTCGAGAAGGCGGGCAAGGCGACTCAGGGCGCGCTCGAGGAAGGGAAAGTCCGCGTGGACGCGTTTCGCGAGCGACAACTGGCCGACCGCGCGGCGCAGGCGCTGGGCTACGCGATCTTCCGCGCCGAGCAGAGCGGCTCACAACTCGACGCCGATACGAAGGCGCGGCTGACCGCGACGCTGGCCGAGCGTGAGGCCGAGGCCTCGCGCCTGGAGGCACAGCTTTCCAAAACGGCGTCACCTCCAGCCGACAGCGCGGAGCCGCCGCCTGCGGTGTAATGGCGTACGGCCCCTGAAGTAGTCGTGGCCTCGCAGGGACTGCTGCCGGAATACGTGGATTTCTCTCTGGTAGAAGCGGATCGTCGTACGGAGGCAGCCGCGAGCCGCGCGTTCGACAGCGGGTAAGAAAAAACGGCGCGTCCGAAGACGCGCCGTTCCATCGTTGGGTCCTGCCATTACTAGTCACTAGTCACGAGTCACTAGTCACCGTTCCTAGGGTTCCCACCTCGCCGGCGGCAGCGTTTTGTACCGCTCCGTCAGCAACTCCTGCCTCGTTCGGACGTCGTGTTCCACGCCGCGCACGAACACGTGCTCAGCCCGCGTCGTGAACTCGAACGGGTCGCCGCTCCAGATGACGACGTCCGCGTCGCGGCCAGCTTGCAGCGATCCGGTCCGCTCGGCCACGCCGAACACCTGCGCGGGCGCCAGCGTGATAGCGCGCAGGGCGTCGTTCCACGACATCCCGTACGCCACGGCGTTGCCCGCCTCCTGCTTGATGTTGCGGACGTTGAACGGCTCGTCCGCGCCACCCCCGCCCGCATTGCCGACCAACAGCACCTCGACGCCGGCCCGCCGCAGTAGCGCGGCGTTGTCCTGCCGTCTGCCGAGGGAAGAAAAGCTGCCGGGGATGTTGTTCATGGCGCCGGTGAACACCGGCACGCCCGCGGCCGCGATCTGGTCAGCAACCTTCCATGCCTCGTCCGCTCCGGCCAGCATCAGCCGCAGGCCGTACTCGCGGCCGAGCCGGAGTGTCGCCTCGATGTCACTCGCTTTGTCAGTCGCGACGATGAGAGGAAGGCGTCCTTCGAGTACCGGTATCATCGCCTCCAGGTCCTTGCGGCTGGCGGCGAACTCCCGCGTCTCCGCCCGCTCGTACGCGCGCCGATTGTCGCGATAAGCGCGGACGTCTTCGAACAGTTCCCGCAGACGCAGGAGGTGCTGGGCGCGCGCGCCGGTTCCCGCCTGGCCGGGGTTCCCGATCTGCGCCATCATCGCGACCGGCGCGCGAGTGATGTGATCGGTGAGCGGTCCGCCGGTGAGCGTCACGAACGCCGCCTGGCCCCAGATGAGCCCGCCGCTGGGGTACACCATTACGCTGGTGACCCCTTCCTCACGCGCCGGCGCGATCAGCATTGACTGCGGATCGAACCCTTCCCAGGCGGTGAACGCGGCGGTGATCTGATCCTCGCTGCGCGCCGAAGCGTCGCGCGTGCCTTGAACCGAGCCGATCTCGCTGAGACCGAGCTGGCTCGCGGAGTTGATCAGACCGGGCGTCACCCACTTGCCGGTGGCGTTGATGACGCGGGCGCCGGCGGGCACCGCGACTCCGGCTCCCACGGCCACGATCTTTCCGTCACGAATCACTACCGTTCCGTTTTCGATCACCGGACCGCTGACCGGGAATACCCGGCCGCCCGTGATCGCTATCGTCTGAGCGTCCGCGAACCCGGCCGTCGTCAGCAGAGCCGCCGCCGCGAGGCCACGCGCGAATCTCGCAAGGTTGATGCTGGTCATCGCAGTTCCCTCCGCGGCACGTACCCGAGCTCGAAATCGGTGCGCCATTGCTGGTTCGGATCGAGCCGGTCGAACAGCACCGCGCCGTCGATCCACACTTTCTCCGGCCTCGAGTACACGCTGAACGGATTGCCCGACCAAAGTACGACGTCCGCGTTCTTGCCCTGTTCGAGGGAGCCGACGCGGTCCTCGAGCCCGAGCGCCCACGCGGGGTTGATCGTGATCCACTTGATCGCCTGGTCCTCGGTGACGGGGATCCCCGCCTGATTTCCGGCGGCCATCGCCTTGGCCGCTTCCTGATTGAGCCGCTGCGACCCGGACGCGTCGTCCGAGTGCACGATTGCCCGCGCGCCCGCGCGGTCCACGAGCGCGATGTTGGCCTTCACCGCATCCATCGCCTCTACCTTGAACAGGCCCCAGTCGGCCCAGAGCGAGCCGGAGATGTTCTCGCGCGCCAGGATGTCGGCGATCTTGTACGCCTCCACTCCGTGGTGGAAGGAGCGGATGCTGTAGCCGAACTCCTTCGCGATGTCGATCATCTGCACCATCTCGTCTGCCCGGTAGCAATGGTTGTGCACCAGGATGTTGCCGCGCAGCACTTCGGCGAGCGTTTCGTTGCCGAGGTCGCGATTGGGCGCGTCGCCCGTGCGTTTGGCAAGCCAGTTGTCCCACTGTCTGCGGTACCGCTCCGCGCCGATCCACGCCGCGCGATAACCGGCGACGTTGCCCATGCGCGTCGAGGGTCCGCGCGACTGGTACACCCGCTTGGGATTCTCGCCGCACGCCATCTTGAGCCCGTACTTCGCGCCCGGGAACTTCATCCCCTGGACCGTGCGCGACGGCACGAGCTTGATCACGGCGCTTCGTCCGCCGATCAGGTTGGCCGAGCCCGGCAGCACCTGAATCGTCGTGACTCCGCCCTCGAGCACGCGCGGCAGATGCGGATCCTGCGGCCAGATGCTATGCTCGATCCAAACGTGCGCCGTGACCGGCGAAGTGGCTTCGTTGACGTCGTTGAGGAGAACGCCCTGTCCGCCGGGAGCGCCGCCCGCGCCGATGTGCGAGTGAGTGTCGATCAGCCCCGGGGTGACGTACTTGCCGGTGGCGTCGATGATCACCGCATCGGCCGGCGCGTTAACCGTAACGCCCACTTCGACAATCTTGCCGTCGCGCAGCAGGATCGAGCCGTCGCGGATGGTCGGTCCCGCGGCGGTCAGAATTGTTGCGTTCCGTATCACCGTGGCCCGGGACGGGAACGGCACGTACGTGCTGGGGAATGGATTCGCGTTCGGCGACGACAGGGTGGTCGCCACGCCGCGCTGGCCGGTGTCGCCTGCCGTACGCGCCGCCGGCGTGGTCGCGGGCGGTGGAGTGCGGCCCGCGCAGGCCAGGCTAAGGGCAGCGCAGGCGCCGAGAAGTAATTGCCTCACTAAGACGTCTCCTGATGGTTGGACGGTGTCGCGACCGCAGGAGGGCGGCCGCCAGGTGATTATACGGCGGTGTGCGGGTCGGTGCGAGCTACGTCGGGCCGCGGTCGCGCCAGCGCAGGAGCCCGGACACGTCGTCAGTGCAGATCGCGTCCACACCGGCTTCGGCGAGCCGCTCCCAGTCCCGCTCCGTGTTGGCCGTCCAGGCGATCACGCGCCCGCCGCATGCGTGGACCTCTTCCACGAGGCCCGCGTCTGTCAGCTCGAAGTGCTGCCACAGATCGGTGGCCGAGGCCGACCTCAGGCCAATGCAGTTGTCCACCATGTAGCTCCCCTGGAGCACGCCGCGGGTAATGGACGGAGCCAGCATAGCCATCCGGGAGATGGACCGGTGGTCGAAGCTGTGGACCGCGACGTTTGAATCAACTGAAAGGGTGGCGGCGAGCAGCTCCTCGCATCCGCAGCCCTTGATCTCGACGTACAGCCGCGCCCGGCCAGCCGGCGCTTCGAGGAGATCCCGCAGCGATGGAATGCGTTCGCCGCCGCCGAGGTCGAACGTCTGGAGCTCGGCGAACGAGAGATCGGCGATCGGCCGGAACGCGAGCCGCCGGTCGCCGCTCCTGCCGCGCGGGACGAAATCATGGTGTGCGATCACCACGCCATCGCGCGTCGCATGCACGTCTATCTCGACGCCGTCGGCCCCTTCGCCCAAGGCCGCGAGCACGGCGCCGATGGTATTCTCGGCGTGGCCTGTTCGGGAGCCCCGGTGGGATATGGCTTCGATCATGAGCCGAACTTACGCTCGCTGGCACAACCTTAACAGTCGCGGGGCTCGAGCGTCTCACGGGATGCGGCTGTTAGCCAACAGCCAATAGCCAATAGCCAATAGCTGCCATGGCGTCTGTAAGTTGTGCCTTAATGAGCGAGCCACACTTTTTGGCCGTAGACGCCGACCGCGATCTCGTCGCGAGGTGGAAGCGCGGCGATCCGACGGCGGCCACCGCCATCGTCAGCCGCCATAGCGACGCGCTCGCTCGTTTCGCGGTCAACCTTGGCGAGCGGGAAGAGGTGGAGGAGCTGGTGCAGGACACGTTTGTGCGCGCGTTCGGCTCGCTGCACTCGTTTCGTGGCGACAGCGCGCTACGCACGTGGCTGTTCACCATCGAGCGGCGGCTGGTGCTGGACCGGCGGCGCGCCGCGCGGCGCGCACCGGTGGCAGTACAGGTGACGGATTCGAGTGCCGCGACGGAGTTCACCGCGCTGGATTCGATGGTGGCCGCGGAGACGGAGCAGCAGGTAAGGGAGGCGATCGAACGGCTCTCTCGGACGCAGCGCGAGGTTTTTACGCTGCGCGTGTCGGAGGCGCTGTCGTACAGGGAGATCGCGGACGTCGTCGGAACCACCGAGGGCGCCGCGCGAGTGCATTACCACAACGCGATGCGTGCGGTAAAGGAGTATTTGAGCGATGAATGACTGCGTGAACGGCGACATCAGAGACGTACTGCCCGAGCTGGTCAACGGGACCCTCCCGACGGGCGACGTCGCGCGCGTGCAGGAGCACGTCCGCGCCTGCGCGGATTGCACCGCTGAAGTGGAGCTGTTGCGCACTGCGCGCGCGGCCATGCGTCTCGCGCCGGCGATGGACACGGCGCGGATCGCGACGGCCGTTCAGGCATCCACCGCGCAGCGGCTTGCCGCGCGCAGAGCGCCGGCCGCCCGGGTTGCCCGCGTCGCCGGTCTGGCGCTGGTCGCGGTGATCGGTGCGCTCGGCGTCTGGTCGCTGCGTGACTCGTCGCCGGCATTGCCAGAAGCGCCCGCGACGGTCGCGGTCACGGCGCCCGAACAGCAGCGCGCGGTCGAACAGGCTCAGCCCGCCGAATCGCAGGGAGTGCGGGTGCCGGTGCAACTCGCGCTCGGCGGCGACATGAGCCAGCTCGGGGACGATGAGCTGTTAGCGCTGCTGAGTGAAGTCTTCGCGCTCGAGGCCATGCCGGGTGAGGAGCCCGCATCTCTGGCGATCGAGCCCGTGCTACCCGTGGAACAGGAGGACCTGTGATGACGTCGAAGGTTGGATTCATGGTGTTCGCCGCGCTGTTCGTCGCCGGCTCGGGCGCGCAGGCGCAGGAGCAGCGGCAGGGCCCGCCGGCTGACAGCGTCACCGCTCAACGGCGCGCCGCGCTCGAGCGCCAGGTGCGCCAGCGGATCGCGACGGTCGTGAAGGAGCGTTTGGATTTGACCGACGCGCAGGCGCAGCAGCTGCAGGAGGCCGATGGCAGGTCCGAGCAGCGCCGGCGGGATCTGATGCAGCGCGAGATGCGTCTTCGCCGCGACCTGCGGCAGCAGCTTTCGCCCGGCGTCGCCGCTGATCAGCAGCGCGTCGCCTCACTGCTCGACCAGATCATGGCTGTGCACCGCGATCGTGTGGCGATAACGGAGCAGGAGCAGCGCGATCTTGCGCGGTTCCTGACGCCGGTTCAGCGCGCCATGTATCTGGGCCTGCAGGGCGAGCTGCGCAACCGAATCGAGGGGATGCGCCAGCGCGGCGAGGCGATGGGGCGGCGCGGCGGTGTCCGCCCGCTCCCGCGCGAGCAAGGACGCCCGCCGCGTCCATAAAGACTGAGGATTGCGGACCCTTGCGGCCTCAGGACCAACGGCCATCGCGGATCGACGATTAATCGAGGATTTCGGATCGCGGAGAGAGACATCAACACGTCTTTCCCGCTGCGCAGGCCCACCCTCAATCCTCAGTCCTCAATAAATCGTCAATCCGCGATTGTAGTTGGTCCTGAGGCCGCAAGGGTCCTGAGTCCGCAATCGCAGTGAATGCTGCAAGCTGCCAGCAGCCCGTTGTAGATTTCGGACGTCGCCCGGGTGGCGGAACTGGCAGACGCACGGGACTCAAAATCCCGCGGCCTTAGGGCCTTACGAGTTCGATTCTCGTCCCGGGTATCCGTACAGCGAAGTCGTCATGTGAAACGGCCCCCAAGGCATCCCGCCTTTGGGGCCGTTTTAACGTTTATAATAACTCGACCCTTGTCATACCTTGCAGTCTCATGTATAATAGTGCAAGGTAAGACCGACGGACGCAGCAAGCGACGCGCGAACGGGTGCAATTATGGAGATCAGCAAGGATCTGATGGCCGCTTCTTCTACGCCGATCGTACTCGCGATCCTGGCCGAGAACGACAGTTATGGCTACGCGATCCTCCAGCGCGTTCGCGAGCTGTCCGGCGGGCGGATGGAATGGACCGATGGAATGCTGTATCCGGTCCTGCATCGCCTCGAGCGGCTCGGTCATGTCGAGGCGCGGTGGGAAGTCGCTGACAGCGGCCGAAAGAGGAAGTACTACAGCATCACGTCGCAGGGGCGGGCGCAGCTCGCCGAAGATCGCAAGCAGTGGCAGGCGGTGGACTCGACCCTACGTGGCATCTGGAAGACAGTCTCCGCTTCGTTTTCCGCCCGCATCATGCCGCCAACCGCACCACTTCTACAGGTAGCCTGAAGATGTCGACTCAAGGTCACGCCGCATCGCTGGAAGCGCAGATCGATCAGTGGCGCAATTATCTCCGTCGCCGGCAGGCCATCCAGACAGTGGATGTCGCCGAGCTGGAAGACCATCTGCGCGAGCAAGTCGCCGGGCTGGTGGACTCGGGGCTCCAGGCCGACGAAGCGTTCCTCGTGGCGGTGAAGCGGATGGGGGACCTCGATTCGCTATCGCGCGAGTTCGCGCGCGAGCACTCGGATCGCCTGTGGAAGCAACTCGTGGTGCCGCCCTCGGAGACCGGCGAACCTGAGACCGCAGCGCGGACCGACTCAGTCGTGGCATTCGGTCTGGCCGCCGCGGCCGCGGTCGCGGTCAAGCTACCAGCGGCGTTCGGGCTCGATTTCGACAACGACGCTCCTTTCTACGCGCGCAACGCGAGTCTGTTCGTGCTGCCGCTCCTCACCGGGTATTTCGCGTGGAAGCGGAAGCTCGACCGCGGCACTATCGGCTGGCTGGCGCTCGCGTTCGCCGCGGCGGCCGTGGCCGCGAACATGTATCCGTTCGGCGAGGAATCCCACACGCTAGTGCTGTCGGTGATACACCTGCCGATCGCGCTCTGGCTGGTGGTCGGCATCGCGTATGCCGGCGGTCGCTGGGGTGAGGTCGAGGGCCGGATGGATTTCATTCGATTCTCCGGCGAGCTCTTCATCTATTACGTCCTCATCGCAATGGGCGGCGGAGTTCTGACCGGATTCATGGCGATGATCTTCCAGGGCATCGGCATCGACCCGGAATCCTTCCTCCAGGAGTGGCTGGTCCCGTGCGGCGCGGTCGGCGGGGTATTGATCGCCGCCTGGCTCGTAGAGGCCAAGCAGAGCGTGATCGAGAACATGGCGCCCGTGCTGACGCGGCTGTTCA
This sequence comes from uncultured Gemmatimonadaceae bacterium, assembly GCA_964350145.1. GTDB lineage: Bacteria > Gemmatimonadota > Gemmatimonadetes > Gemmatimonadales > Gemmatimonadaceae > JACDCY01. The sequence goes on along the minus strand of CAYGJL010000021.1, from coordinate 4,672 downwards.
CGCCGCTCTTTGCCGCGCTGCTGCTGACGTTCCTCGGGGCCATGCTGGTAACCGGACGCGGAATAGACATCGAGCGGGAGATGCTCATCGCGTTCGACCTGCTGTTGGTCGTAGTCCTCGGCCTCCTGCTCTACTCTGTCTCGGCTCGCGATCCGCGGGCCCGACCCGGCGCCTTCGACGTCATGCAGATCGTGCTGCTGATCAGCGCTCTGGTGGCTGACGCCGTGATGCTGTCGGCCATACTCGCGCGCATCGACGAGTTCGGCTTCAGCCCGAACAGGGTGGCGGCCCTGGGAATGAACGTGATTCTGCTCGTGAACCTGGCATGGTCGGCGGTGCTGTACCTGCGCTTCGTGAGAGGGAACGCACCGTTCGCGGCACTCGAGCGCTGGCAGACGAACTACCTCCCGGTCTACGCCATCTGGGCAGCGATCGTCGTGATCGTCTTTCCGCCGTTGTTCGGATACCTGTGACGGGGAGCGCTACCGCTATTCTGCGGCGGACGCGAAAAACTCCTGCACATCCAACAGAAAGGGCTCGGCGGCGCTCGCAGGCTTCCACGTCAGCCGGTCACTGAGGACTTCCGGTCGTTCGTCGGCGGGACGCCAGCGTTCGATCAATCGTGCGTCGGGATCCACGATCCAATACTCAGCGACGTTCTCGCGCTGGTACAGCAGACGCTTCGCGCCGCGATCACGCCTGGCGGTTCCCGGCGACAGCACTTCAACTGCGACGAGGAGTCGGCCGGCTTCCCGATAATCGCCCGGTGGCCGACCATCGACTAGCGGGACTACCAGAATGTCTGGCTGTACCAACGTGCGCGGTCCGAAGACGACATCGGCTGGTGCCGTAAGCACCTTGGCGATCCGATACCGTCGAAGATAGGCGTGAATAGCGCGCGCAAGCTCATCCACGACGTACTGGTGCGACCAGACGGGCGAAGGGCTCACGAACAGCTCTCCGTCGATGATCTCCCGGCGCTGCCCGTCGTCGGGCACCGTCCACAACTGATCCACGGTCCAAAGCTCAGTGGCCGGCATACCCATACTATCACCCCCCTCGGCTCTCCCGTGCAACTCGGCATCGAGAATCCTGAAGGGAAGGACCGCTTCGGCGCTCATCGTTTCATGGCAATCGCAAGCGTCGCTGGCCGTGGCTCGCTCGCCGCCGCCATCCTAGATTTGTTCCGGTCCTGGAACAGGAAACCATGGCTGAACTCCGCGACCAGCTTCAAAAGACATTAGGCGGTTCCTACGCGTTCGAGCGAGAGCTCGGGGGCGGGGGCATGTCGCGCGTGTTCGTGGCCGAGGAGACCGCACTCGCGCGGAAGGTGGTGGTCAAGGTGCTGCCGCCAGATCTCGCCGCGACAGTCAACGTGGAGCGGTTCCGGCGCGAGATACAGCTCGCCGCGCAGCTCCAGCATCCGCACATCGTTCCGCTGTTCTCCGCCGGCATCGCGGACGGTCTGCCGTACTACACGATGCCGCTTGTAGAAGGAGACTCGCTCCGCACGCGGCTGATCCGCCACGGCGAGCTGCCGATTCCCGACGCGCTCAAGATTCTGCGTGACATGGCGAGCGCGCTGTCGTACGCGCACGACCACGGAGTGGTTCACCGCGATATCAAGCCGGAGAACGTGATGCTCACCAAGCATCACGCCCTGATCATGGACTTCGGCGTTGCGAAGGCGCTGAGTGCCGCGACGAACCCCGGTAATTCGCTCACGTCCATGGGCGTCGCGCTCGGCACGCCTGCGTACATGTCGCCCGAGCAGGCGACCGCGGACCCGCACACCGATCACCGCGCCGACATCTACGCGCTCGGGGCGGTCATGTACGAGATGCTTACCGGGCGGCAACTGTTCGGCGACCGCTCGCCGCAGGCGATGCTCCGCGCGCACGCGATCGAGAAGCCGGACCCGATCGAGGTGAGGCGTGCGACCACCCCGCCGGCGCTGTCGGCGCTGGTGATGCGGATGCTGGAAAAGTCGCCGGCAGACCGGCCGCAGACTGCCGAGGACGTGCTGCGCACGCTGGACACGTTCGTGATGACGCCGACCGGCATGACGCCGACCGCAACGGTCCCGATGCAGGCGGCAACTGCGCGGACTACGCCGCAGGCGACCGCGCCTCAGCCGACCGCGCCTGTCGGGATAAGGACGCCGCGAAGATCCCGGGCGTTGATTGCCGCGGCGGTGGTAGGCGCGGGCATTCTCGCCGCGGGCGGGATGATTGCAAAAGGCAAGTTGGGCAGCGCGGACCTCGACATCACCCGCGTAGTCGTTCCGCCTTTCAGTAATAGGACAGGCGATACGCGGTTCGACGATCTGGGCACCCTGGCGACGGATTGGGTCACGCGCGGTCTGACTGAAGCGAACATCGCCGACGTCGCCGTGGTCGATTCACTCGCGGCGCTCGCGGCTGCGTCGGGCAGTGGCCTTACCGACTTGAAGCTGCAGGAGATGGCAATCGCAGCGGGCGCGGGCCGCATCATCCGGGGCGATATCCACCGGCGCGGCGATTCTCTGGAGTTCCAGGTCGTCGTGCTCGACACTCGGTCGGGAACGCGGGTCGCGAACGTGCAGCCGTCGGCGTCCGCGGTGGACAGCCCGATGGTGGGAATCGACGGGATTCGCCAGCGCGTGATGGGCAGCATGGCGACCCTCGCGAACAGGAGGACGACGGGACTCGCGGTCTCCGATGTTCCACCGAGTTACGAAGCATACACGGAGTTCATGCGTGGCGAGGACGAGTTTCTAAGATATCGCTATCGCGAAGCCATCCCGCGCTACACGCGCGCGGCCGAGTTGGATCCCTCGTATGCGGCGCCGCTGGTACGCGCGGCGTACGCGTACACGAATATTGGCCAGTGGCGCCAGGCAGATTCGGTGGTTCAACTGCTCGAGAGCGGCAACAGGAAATTGTCGGAGTACGAGCGCATCTATCTGGACCGCGCGAAGGCGCGGGTAAGCGGAAACTGGAACGACGCGTACCGGGCCGGTCAGCGACTCAAGGCGCTGGCGCCGGCGTCGAGCTTCGCGCAGTACATCGCTGCCGAAGCTGCCATCCCCGTAAACCGCCTGCATGAAGCACGCGAGGGACTGGAAGCGCTCTGGCCCAACAAGTATCCCACGACGTTCTATTACGCGAATCTGAGCACCATCTATCACACGCTCGGCGATGACAAACTTGAGCAGCGCACTGTTGCCAAGTGGAGCGAGCTCTTTCCGGATCTCCCGCAGCAGCTCGCCGGGCATGTCCGCTACTACGCAAGAAAGGGATCCAGGGAAGAGGTAGGACGCGTGCTTCAGGAGTTATTCGCGAGGCATAATCCCCCGGAGTTCAATGCGACCGGACCGATCGGCGCGCTGATCGCCGAGCTCGGATTCCACGGGCGGCCGGACGAAGCGCGTGCGATCACGTCCGAGCTGCTCGACTGGCTCCAGCGGCGTCCAGCAATCGAGCGGAGAGCGGTCGGGAATCGGAGAGCGGTCGCATATTCGCTCGCCATCCTCGGCCAGTGCGAGGGCGCGCGCCCGCTTTCGGACAGCCTTGCGGCAACCGATACGACGATCTTCGGGATTTCTCAGGCGGGGGTCGTCGCTGCCAGCTGCCGTGACAGCGCGAAGGCGGATTCTCTATCGCAAGTGCTTGGCGACCTTGAGCGTCCCTACATACGCGGCGACAACGCGTTGGGGCGTGCGCGGATCGCCGCCGCGCAGGGGAAGAACAGGGAGGCCGTGCAGTTCCTGCTCGACGCTTTAGCGCAGGGACAGGGCTACGCGGGACACTTCCACACAATCCCCGAGTTCGCGCCACTGCGCGACTTCGAGTCATTCAAGGCCGCAATGAAGTCCAAGGACTGACATCCCGCGCCGCGTGGCGTCCGTCCAATTCCGCGGCTAGCTTTGGCGGCTGGACACTCGACGTAGAACCAGTCCCACCCCCGCACGCAAAAATGGCTACCTACAAGCTCTCGACCGTCCCCTCCGCCGGCGAAAAGATCGACTGGCGTGACGGAAAGCTGTCCGTCCCCTCCAATCCCATCATCCCCTTCATCGAAGGCGATGGCACGGGCCCGGACATCTGGAAAGCCTCCCAGCGCGTCTTTGACGCCGCCATCGAGAAGGCCTACGGCGGGGAGCGCAAGATCGCCTGGATGGAAGTGCTCGCCGGTGAGAAAGCGTTCACGCAACACAAAGACTGGCTACCGCAGGAAACGGTGGATGCTTTGCAGGAGTTCCGTGTTTCAATCAAGGGACCGCTGACCACGCCGGTCGGCGGCGGCATCCGATCCCTCAACGTCACGCTCCGGCAGGTGCTCGACCTGTACGCCTGCATCCGGCCGGTGCGCTACTTCGAGGGAGTCGGCGCGCCGATGAAGGAGCCGGAGAAAATCAACATCGTGATTTTCCGGGAGAACACGGAGGACGTGTATGCGGGCATCGAGTGGAAGGCGGGCAGCGACGAGGCGAACAAGCTGCGCGACTTCATCAAGAAGGAATTGAAGAAGGACATGCGCGAGCATTCCGCGATCGGCATCAAGCCGATGTCGGAGTTCGGGTCCAAGCGTCTCATCCGCATGGCCATCCGGCACGCCATCGAGAAAGGCCGCGAGCCGGTAACGCTCGTGCACAAGGGCAACATCATGAAGTTCACCGAGGGCGCGTTCC
>CAYGJL010000020.1:58010-58232 GCA_964350145.1 uncultured Gemmatimonadaceae bacterium | reverse complement strand
TTGCATGTCTTTGCATCTTCCCGGCTGATAAGCGCTCCCATCCCATGCATAGCGCGAAGGAATCCGGTTCTGGTGCTGTTGAGGCACACATCGCTGAGAACCAGTTCGCTTTCATCTGCGAGTGATGCGAGAGCCACGAAGAACGCAGCTGATGACGGATCCGCAGGCACATCTATCGTGAGAGGGCTCAAGCGTGCGGTGGGGTGAAGAGAAACGTGGTTC
>CAYGJL010000020.1:0-58000 GCA_964350145.1 uncultured Gemmatimonadaceae bacterium | reverse complement strand
CCATTGACCGCAGCAGTCTCTCTGTGTGATCACGCGACAGGCTCTTCTCGTGGACGCGAACGTCGACGCCGGCGACGAGGCCTGCAAGCAGGATGGCGCCCTTTACCTGTGCGCTCGAGCCGCCCGTGTTCCAGGTCGCGCTTTTCAGGTCGCCTCCGCGCACAATGAACGGCAACCCATCGCCGCCCTCGAATTCGAACTGTGCGCGCATCGCAGTCAAAGGTTCTGCGATGCGTTTCATCGGACGGCGGCTGAGACTTTCGTCGCCAACAAATCGTGCACTGAAGTCGCAGGCCGCCACAACGCCCGCGATCAACCGTGCTGTCGTTCCACTGTTGCCACAGTCGAGCGCACCCCGTGGCGATGTCAAGCCGCGTAGCCCCACTCCCTCAACGCGCATCGAGGTCGACAAAGCTGGAAGCGCAACGCCGAGTGAACGGAGCACGGTCGCGGTCGCGCGTATGTCCGCAGCGTCGGATATTCCACGAATAACCGACTCGCCCTCCGCAAGAGCCGCGAGGATGAGCGATCGGTGGGAGATGGACTTGTCTCCCGGCACTCGAAGCTGCCCGCGGACGCTCAACATCCAGACCTGGGGATGCGGTCGACCGCGGTTGTCCCTTCGCGGTGGCGGGTGGTTACGCTCAATCGTAGCATCGATCCGGCCGTAACGATCGCGCCTTCCGCAAATAGACGTGCTTCACGCCATTCAATGGCAACGTCGTCTCGACGTGCAACAAAACGCGGATGCAAAGCGGAGGTGCGTGCGGAACGGGAATCTCCGTAGCGCACAGACACGGGATGTCGTTCCAGTTCAGGTCGCGCGTCGCCCGAGCGGGAAACTCGCTGCGAATGTCGTGGGTGACGGTGAAAATGGCGCTCACGATCTGCGAGGGATCGAAGGAGTTCTTCTCGCCCATCTCGACCAGCAGCTCTGCCGTCGCTGACCTGACCTCATCCGCCTCATCCTGGTCGATCGTAGTTGCCCCGCGAACTGCCAGAACGCGAAAGTGCTGTGAGTTCTCCTCCCGGTCATGTATTCTTGCTGGCCCCTCGGGCCATGGAGCTGTAGGAGTCGCGCCCGCGCGTTGACTCTTCATCAGAAGCTCTTTCGAGTCACGATGCGAAACAACGTGCGATTGTCGGGCACGTCGTCGATATTCTCCAACACGATGGTCAAGCCGTACCTCGCAGCAGCGGCGCGACCGGCTATCGCAGCCTGCGTGAGGCTACGCCCACTCGCGACGTGTCGGGCCGCGCCTCCCGTGTCGTAGCCCGGAACCGGAGTCAATGCCGGATGGTCGGCGAAGAAGCGTTTGCATTGCGCGATTGCGATGGGATGGCTCATCACGGTGCGAATTGTGTCGAGCCGCGCTCCGGGAAGAGCCAGGAGACAGTTGCGAATCGGAAACAGGATCTCTCTCACAACCCTGAGATCATCCGCTTCTGCCAGAGCTGCCTCGCTCTCCACGACCGGACCAGCAATCGCGTTTCTGATCGGCAGGACACCGAATTCAACGCTTCCCGTGCTGACTTCTCGAATGACTGCTCGGAAATCGCGCTGCGGACACGATTGCGCCGATCCTTGCCAGACATGGGCGATCACCTCGTCGCTGTAGGCACCGTGCTCCCCCTGGAAAGCAACACGCCGTAGAGAGGGTTTCACGCTGGCACGGCCTCGGACCATCGGTTCGCGCCCAGCACTCGCTCGTTCGTACCGTGACTCTGCTCGCGAACGTCGCGCTCCGCCGCCAGAGCGTAGCGACGGATGGTTTCCATAACGCGCTCGAATGCGGGGATGGTGAGCGACTGCGGCCCATCGGATTTTGCTGTCGACGGGTCCGGGTGCACTTCGATGATGAGTCCATCCGCCCCGACTGCAACGGCAGCGCAAGCCAACGGGCCAATGATGTCTGCTCTCCCGGCCGCGTGACTCGGATCAACTATCACGGGAAGGTGAGTCTCGGCCTTGAGCACCGGGACCGCCGAGAGATCGAGCGTGTTCCGGGTTGCGGTCTCGAAGGTGCGAATGCCGCGTTCGCAGAGCACTACCCGGGGATTCCCTTGAGCCATGACATACTCCGCCGCAAGCAACAGGTCGTTTATCGTGGCAGAGAGACCGCGCTTCAACAGAACCGGCTTGCCGCTTCTCCCGACCTCCGCGAGCAGCGCGAAATTCTGCATGTTGCGCGCGCCTACCTGCAGCAGGTCCGAGTATTGACCGACAAGCTCGACCTGGCGGGTGTCCATTACTTCCGTAGCGACAGGTAGTCCGGTTTCAGCCCGAGCCTCCGCCAGCATCTCGAGTGCTTGCGCTCCGAGTCCCTGGAACGCGTACGGGGAAGTCCGCGGCTTGAACGCACCGCCTCGCAGCAACGACGCTCCCGCGGCCTTCACGGCTCGGGCGGTCTCGAGCAACATCGCTCTGCCTTCGACCGCACACGGCCCGGCGATCACGACGAGACTGCGGCCGCCGATCACGCAATCGGCAGTTACCGCAACTTCGCTGGCGTTCTTGATGACATTCGTCTGCCGCGCAACAAGCTTGTAGGACTGCATCGGACGTCGGATTGGAGGAACGAAAAAAGGCCCCCGAATTCGGGAGCCTTTGAGGCATGCAGGAAGAAGCGTCAGCTTCTAGTTATACGAATGCACGCGATCTGGCCCCCGGGCTTTTTGGCCCGAATAAAACCAGATAAAGAAAAAGTTGGCGGCGAGCATTGTTGGCATTGTACGGCAATTGTATGTCCGCCGAGAAAAAGGCGCAAGTGTTACGGTTCGAAGAAATCGACAGTACATGAAGGGAGCTGGTCGATCGCAAAATGGAATCGTCGATGACGTAGGGGTATAGCGCGTTTCGCGCGTCATTCTACGGGTCGCACCGCGCATCGTTCCTGCCTCGACTCCATGACCAATCTGCCGTATCCGATTCGAGTTGAGTCGGGATCCGTTGCTGCACTCGGTGGTTTTGTCAGGCGGGTCGCGCCTGCGCACAGGTACGCGATAATCACCGACGCGAACGTCGCCCGCCATTACGGACAGGCGGCCGCGTTATCCCTCGGAATGGATCAGGCGGATGTTCTCGTCATTCCGGCGGGAGAGTCCAGCAAGACTCGCGCAACGTGGAGCTGGCTCACCGACGAGCTGATCATGCGCGGGTTTGGCCGCGACTCCGCCGTCGTATCGCTCGGCGGGGGAGTCGTTCTCGATCTCGCCGGCTTCGTTGCCGCGACGTACATGCGCGGCATCCCCATCGTCCACGTGCCGACCACGCTCCTTGCGATGATCGACGCCTCGATCGGCGGAAAGAGCGGCGTTGACACGGACCTCGGGAAGAACCTGGTGGGCGCGTTTCACCAGCCAAACGGTGTACTCGTTGATCCGCTGTTCCTTGAAACGCTGCCGCGGAACGAGCTCCGAACGGGATTCGCCGAAGCGGTGAAGCATGGCGCCATCGCCGACCGGCGTTACTTCGACTCGGTCGTGAGCGCCATAGCCGCCGTTCTCAGTGATGCAGCGTCGGGTGAGCCGCTCACGGAACTCATCGTTGGCAGTGTAGCGATCAAGGCAGGAATCGTAGGCCGTGACGAACCCGAGGATGGCCTGAGAAAGATTCTCAATTTCGGGCACACTGTCGGACACGCCGTCGAGATGCTGAGTGGCTACACGCTGGCGCACGGTGAAGCGGTGGCCATCGGAATGGTCGTCGAGGCAATAATCGCCGAACGAGCCGGAATCGCCGTAAGTGGCACTGCTGCGGAGATCCGGGATGCGGTGTTTGCGGCCGGGCTTCCCACTTGCGTGCCCGAAGGGATGTCCGCGGATCGAGTTCTCGAAGTAATGCGCTCGGACAAGAAGACCCGCGGAGGATCTGTGCATTACTCTCTCCCGCGGTCGATCGGTGACATGGCCGGATCCGAATCCGGGTGGACGGTCGCGGTTGAAGACACGATCGTGAAAGAGGTTCTACTGTGAAACGCTTCGATTGCAGACGCCTGTCTGCATCTACGAAAGGCGGTCCACGACCGCGTACGAGGCATTTTCCACTTCAATCAACGATGGAGGTAGCATGCTTTTCGGAAGACTGATGCTGACCGCGCTCGCCCTGGTCGTCATGGGTTGTGCGAGCACCGGCACGGGCGCTACCGACTCCTCGACTCCAACCCAGATCACCGCGGCGGAGATCCAGGCGGCCAACGTGCCCACGGCGTATGACGCTGTGGATCGTCTCGCGCGGCGATGGTTCCGGGATCTTTCCGGGAACGCCTCGGGGCCCGTGAGTGTCTATCTCGACTCCAACCAGCGGCTCGGCGGAGCGAGCGCACTACGCGACATCCCTGCAAGAGAGGTCGCGTTGCTGCGGTATCTGCGGTCGGCCGATGCCGTTGCCCGGTTCGGGAGTGAGGCATCAGGCGGCGCGATCATCGTAACGCGGCGCTAGTCGGATCTGAAGAGAGGGTAGGGTTCGATTTCTAGCCACTCGAAAGCCACGCGAGCGAGGACGGCAGAGAGCCGCTATCGCCGCGGCGCCACCTGCGGTTCACTATCGGCGCTCTCGATTGTTTCCGCAGCATCAGGAGTAACTTCTTCGACCTTCCGCGCGGCCACTATTCCCTTGATCATGTCACTGACATCGATTGGCGGCAGCAAGTAGGCGTCATACCGGCTCGAAGCGGTCAATTGCACGATCTTCTCACGGAGAAACGGGATCAAATACGTGATCGCATACTCAGTAGCGAACACAGGGAGCGGTATTTTCGAGTCAGGCTCAGCGGAAAACTGGCCCACGATAGCGGTTCGTATTTTGTAAGTAGGTTGGAGCTCTGGTGCCAGTTCTACTGTCAGCCGAACGAGCGCCTCTCCGCGCTCTGTGTTCGAAGCCGTCTTCTTATACCACACTTCCAAGTGTGATTTGTAATCCATTTCGCCGATGTCGCCGGCTACCGCTTCCCGGCCCTTCTTCATGGCGACATCGAACCCCACATCTTCGAACTCAGCTCTGTCGCACCAGATCGCGTCGATCTGAACGCCAGCCTTGGTGGCCGGAATCTTCACGCCAATCCTCCCCCCGAGCGCGCTACGCGAGGCTCTTCATCGACATCATCCTCCAACACATCCGGTTCAAACCCTTTGAGCATTTGCTCAAAGTCGGAGGGAGTGAGCGGCCGGAACGAACCACGTCGCTGCGAGGCAACCACGCGAGAGTCAGATATAGAGAGATCGCTCTCAAACGGACCGCTGATCACGCCTGCGGCAACGCGATCCACCAGTCGCACTTCGAGGCCCAGCGCTCGCGCGCTTCGGTCAAGAGTCTCAAACCGTGGATTCCCGTTCACAGACTCCAATTCGGAAATCCTCGACTGCCGCGTGCCGACGCGGTCGGCGAGTTCTTTCTGCGTCCAGCCGCGATCGAGACGGGCAAGAAGCAAGGCACGCGCGACGTTAATTCTCGATCGAAGGCTCTCTCGAGCGCGCCGGGAAGCTTCAGTGCGCGGCTCAACCCGACGAACTTCCGGTTCGTCGAAGTCGTATTCGCTCAGGAGCCGAATATTCGTCGGAGTGATAGTCGTCGTACCGCTTTTTTGCCGTTTTCTGATCATCAAACTTTCTCCACCTCTTAACTACGCCATGGTAAAAGACGAGCTTCCGTCCTGGTTCTATCGAGCAGTAAATCCTGCAGTGACCGCGGTCAGCCCCTCGCCATCGAATCTCCCCGAAATCTTTAACCCCTTTTGCGAATCCTTTTGACCGGATCCGCTCGAACATGCTCGTTCCGACTCCGGGCCCATGCTTCTGGAGCGCGGGGAGAACGAGGTCGAAAAAGACGGTGTGAGCCCGCGGATCATTGAGCTCCAGTTCTTCGAGGAACTCCGCGACCGGCTGCCTTCCACTCGGGAGCACATAATAGAAGAGGCTCCAATCTTCGTCTGATTTTCCGGGTGGCAAGAGAGTGATTATCCGCTATATCGGATACTATTCGTGGGGCTGTTCATGGGCAATAAGGCCCTCGAAAACGGCTACTTGAGCCTAAAAGAAAGGACTTTATGCGGCCGCTGGCTCCTCCGAGACATCGGTCGGTCACATTGACCGGGATGAGGGAGGCTTTCAGGTAACTAGGAAACGCGCATGCGTTGGACTCCGGCTCATTCGGAAAGTGCGATTGATCGGCTCCGCAATGTCGACGATCGCCAAGCTATTACCCGCATCGTATCGCCGCTCATAGTGTTGCCCTAACGCCCTCTTGGTACGATCGCCCGGGGAAAGCCTCGGCGTGTAACGGGGGCCGCTTGGTTCAGAATGGCGATTATCCTGAACGACGTCCGCGCCGTTGGTTCAGGAATGACCCGTTCGATCGTGCCGCGGCCGCCCGAACGTGAGAGAGCGTGCTCGCGGTGGGCTCCCCCAAAGCGCCGTCTTAGCTCGCGAGCGCGGTTTGCGAGCGAGCGTAGGCGCGACTGGGGGAGTCCACCGTAGCACGCTCCGCGCACCGATTCTTCGGGAGCCCCACAACTATTGAGTGCCGATCGCACGGACCCGCGCGCACGGAAACTCAGGATTGACAGCCGCCCGATTCCGTCCGACCATTGCCTTCATGCTTGTCGGCGCGACCCACCAAACCGGTGATCCGGATTCATCCGCGGTTTTCGTCGAGGAGCAGGGGTGGGTTGCGCGCATTCGAGGGGGCGACCACGCGGCGTTCAAGGCGCTGTACGACCGCTACGCCGATGTGATGTTCGCCTTCGCGTACTCGAGCTTGAAGTCGCGCGACGAGGCACAGGATGTCGTCCAGGACGTCTTCCTCACCGTCTGGAAGAACCGCGCGCGGTGGGAGCTCACCACGTCCATGCGCGCGTACCTGATGCGCGGCGTGTTCAACAAGGTGGCCACGCTTCGCCGCCATCTGCGGGTCGAGCTCGCGGCCGAGGAGACGATCCTGCGCGATACGGAAACCGCCGGTGACTGGGCGTACCGGACCGGCGCCGATGAGGGGCTCGACGGGCAGGAGCTCGCGCAGGCACTCGACCGGGCAGTGAACGCGCTCTCGCCGCGCGCGCAGCAGGCGTACCGTCTGGTACGCGAGCAGCACATGACGTATGCCGAGGCCGCGCAGGTGATGGGTATCACGCCCCATACGCTGGAGCAGCACATCATGAAGGCGCTCAAGTCGCTGCGCGACGAATTGGCGGGGTGGCGGGCTAAGTAGCGACTAGAGGTACCCGCGGTCTGTGGCGTCTAGCCCCATGATGACGCCTACACCGTTTCCTCCCCATCGCCGTCCCGACGACGCGGCGCTGCTGCGTTTCGTCTCCGGCGAAAGCCCGCTGGCCGAGTCGGAGAACATCCGGGAATGGCTCGCCGCCGATCCGGCGCTGGCAGCGTCGGTCGAAGAGCTTCGCGCAGCATGGTCGAGCCCCGCGGCAGCCGTGCCGGATTGGGACAAGGCCGGAGTCTGGAAGCAGATCGCGGCTGAAACGCGGGCCGTTCGCCCGCGCGGCCGTGCCCCGCATTTCGCGGTGGCTCCGCGCCGGCAGTGGACATCGCTCGCGATCGCTGCGACGCTGACGCTGATGATCGGCGGCGGTGCCACGGTGCTTTGGCAGCGTTCATCGCCGTCCGTCGGAGAGACGGTGACGATGCGCGAAGTGGTGACCGTCCGCGGCCAGCAGGCGGTGCTGGATCTGCCTGACGGCAGCCGTGTCACGCTCGCGGCCGACAGTAAGCTGCGAATCCCGTCCAACTTCGACGTTGAAGGTCGGAACGGGCGGCGGCGCGAGCTCGAGCTCGAGGGTCGTGCCTACTTCGTGGTCACGCACGACGAAACGCGGCCGTTCATCGTCCATACGGCGACCGCGACGACGGAAGACATCGGCACGGCGTTCGTAATCAGCGCGTATCCGGAAACGCGGACGACACAGGTCGTCGTCGCGGAAGGGTCCGTGGCTCTGCACGATCCCGCGGGACGGCGCAAGGAGCCGCCCAGGGCGCCGCTGATGGTTCTGACTCGCGGTGACGCCGCCACGCTGAACGCGACCGGGACCGCCACGCTCACGCGCAACGCCGACGTGGAGCGTTACACGTCATGGATGGAAGGCGTGCTCACGATCGACGGTGCCCGGCTCCGTGACGCGGTCCCGGAGCTGGAGCGCTGGTACGACGTGGAGATCCGGCTGGCAGATCAGGCACTTGGTGAGCGCCGGCTCACCGCTCAGCTACGCAGCGAGCCAGTCGCCCCTGCCATGGAGCGGCTCGCATTGATCCTCGGCATTCAGGTTCACCGTAACGGGCGCGTGATGACTTTCGCGCCACTCGCTTCCAACGGGAGACAGTAGTCACATGAGCGCATCACACGGTCGGCACTGGAGTGTTCGCGGATGGCCTGCGCGCGGAATAGTTGCGTGCACGCTAGCCACGCTTGTGTTCGCACTGGTTCCTGCGTCGCGTCTCAGCGCGCAGATCGAGTCCAGGGCTGATGGACCGCATGCGCCGCGCTTCATGCTTGCGATGAATGGCGGTAGGACCGAGCCGATGGACGCGAGCCGCGTTCCTGTTCTGCGGCAGCGCCTGACGCTCGACCTGGAGGGTGTGACGCTCAAGCAGGCGATCACGGCCATATCGCGCCAATCCGGCCTGGTCATCTGGTACAGCGACGACGTTCTCCGCCGCAACACGCCTGTGCACCTCCGCGCCGATGCGATCACTGTCGCTGCTGCGTTGACCGACGTGCTGATGGATGCTGGGGTAGACGTCGTTTTCTCACGCGATGGCACGGCATCTCTAGTGAAAAGGACCGCGACCGCCGCTCCCATACAGGGCGGCACGATTCGCGGGAGGGTTACCGACGCGCGTACGCAGGAGGCCCTGCCGGGGATACGCGTTTTCATCTTGCGCGCCAACATAGGTACAACAACGGACAGGGCGGGCCGATACCGGCTGACCGATGTCGAGCCGGGAATGCACCATTTGGGCGCGTCCCAGATCGGGTATAAGCTGAATGTCCAACCGGTCACGGTCGTCGAGGGCCGCGAGGCGACGATCGACATAGCCATGGAATCCGTTCCAACGAGTTTGGACGAAGTTGTGGTAACCGCAACCGGCGAGCAGCGCTTGCTTGAATTGGGGCACGTGGTCGGTCGGATCAAGGCCGACTCGATTGTGAAAGCGGCGCCAATCTCGACCCTCAGCGAGTTGCTTACGAGTCGCGTACCTGGACTAATGGTGTTTCAGAATCAAGGCACGGTGGGTGGCAAAGTGGACTTGCGCATTCGGGGGTTCAATTCGCTGATTCTCGGACCCGAGCCCATTGTCGTGATGGACGGCGTGCGTTATACGACCGCGCTCAGGCCGATGGGCGCGGCGGCTACCGACAGATCGGCTGGTGACTTTGGTGACATACCGGGCCCCGCTCGCGTGGAGCCGACAAGTTCTTTGAATGACATCAATGTGAACGACATCGAGTCGATCGAGGTGGTGAAGGGCCCGTCGGCTGCGACGCTGTACGGTAGCGATGCGGCAAACGGAGTGGTCGTCATCACGACCAAGCGCGGCCGTCCAGGCCCAGCTCGGTGGAACGCGTACGCGAAGGGCACGATAACTGAGATTGCCACTCCCCATTTCCCTGACATTTACTGGGGGTGGGGGGATGCGTTCGGTGTGCCTGACAATACCACCACAAGTTGCACGATAGCTTGGCTCGGACTCGGCGTTTGCAGCCGGCAGGACAGCGTCACGGTGCTGCGCAATCCGCTCAATGATCCACAGCTCACCATCTTCGGCTCCAACGGCGGGTGGCAAACTGGAGCAAACGTGGCCGGAGGACAGGGCGACTTGCGCTACTACTTCTCGGCCGACGTCGAGAACGCTACCGGACCAATCCAGATGCCGCCTGCGATGGTGGACCAGCTCAAGCAGGCGCGTGGGCTGCGCGACCTGCCGGAGGAGTGGCGCGAACCGAACGCGCTCGCAAAGCTGAATCTCCGGTCCAATATCACAGCGCTGCTCGCCGACGCGACTGACTTGCGCTTGAGTATCGGTTATATGCAGGGCACCACCCGTACGCTCGGATTATACCAAGACTCGTATGGAGGAGCACTGGGGACTACTCCCGCGGCTTCGTACGGTGGTGGTGCTACGGCACCGACATCGTCTTTCTTGCAGACTTCGACCGAGGATATCAAGCGCTTTAATTCGAGTGCGACGGGCCAGTGGCGAGCTCTGCCTTGGCTCCAGGCGCGTAGTACGGTGGGGTTGGACATTACGAGCAGCAGCCGCCACAGCCTTTCGCGCCGTGGCGATGCCGCGGACATACCGAATGGTGCCGTCGGTGAGGATCAGGGGAGGCAAGTAGAGACCACTGCGGAGTTCGGGGCTGTCGCCTCCGTTCGTCGGGGGAGTGCGAGCTCGCGAACCGCGGTTGGCGTGCAGTATGTGCGGGACTTCACTAACTCTGTGTTCATTTACGGTAGTGACCTCCCACCCGGTGGAAGTTCCGTGCAACAGGCCCTGACCCTTCAATCCCGCCAGACTCATGGCGGAACTGTTACTGCCGGCGGCTACGTTGAGGAAACCGTCGGACTCAACGACCGGCTGTTTCTAACGGGAGCTTTGCGCTTGGATGGCTCAAGCACGTTCGGGCGTGATTACAATACCGCCGCCTTTCCAAAAGCAAGCGTATCTTGGCTCGCGTCGGAGGAGCCCTTTATGCCGCGGCTACCCGGTCTCGATGAGTTGCGGCTGCGTTACGCTTTCGGTGCGTCAGGGCGGCAGCCACGGCCTCGCTGGGGGCTGCCCCAGTTCAACGGCAGTACGACCCTCATTGACGGTGTCGTCGAGAGGACCGTCGTGAATACCGCGCTGGGCAACCCGGACCTGCGACCAGAGCGGGCGACCGAGCATGAGTTCGGTTTCGACACTCGGGCGCTTGATCGCCGCCTGTCGCTTGGACTGACGTGGTTCCGGCGTCGCGCGCAGGATCAGATCATGAACTTTGAAAGGCCACCCGGGTTAGGCACCGCCTACCTGAACATTGGGCTTACGAAGCAGCGCGGGTTCGAGGCCGAGGTAACGGCTCATGTACTCGACACACGCCTGCTCAGCCTCGATTTGCGTCTTCAACACGGCAAGAACACGACCGATCTCGTGGACTTGGGCGGTGCGCCAGCGAGCCGCAGTTTGCGAGGCGGCTTCGTGGAAGGCTACCCACTCGGCGCCCGGTTCGGGTTCTCGGTAATCGGTTCGCAGGATTTGAACGGAGACGGACTCGTTGACTTCTCCGAGCTGGTAATGACGGACACCGCGGTCTATTTGGGCGAGAGCCTGCCACCGGAGTCACAAACGCTGACTACCGTGCTTGCCCTCTTCGATGGGCGGTTGCGGTTGTCGGCGCTTGCGGAAAGGCGGGCTGGCTTCACGCAGATCAATCCGTTCGCATGTGTGTTCCCAGGGAGCTGCCGCGCAGGAGTGGATCGGACTACGCCGCCTGCTGAGCAGATACAGGCCCAGGCGGCTCTCATCGAGGGGGGGTCGGTTGAGAAAGGGGATTTTATCCGGCTTCGGGAAGCGAGCGTGGCGGTGAATCTCCCGGCATTGGCGCTGCGTGCCCTTCGTGTCCGCGAGGCAACGCTCGCGCTTTCGGCCCGAAACTTGGCGTTGTGGACGAGTTTCAGCGGCCCGGACCCGGAAAGCGCGCCCTTGTTCTTCGAGCGTGAGCTTGGTGCTGTGACCGGCCAGCAGGCGAGCGGCGTACCTATGGGACGTTCATACCAGCTGCGTATTGATCTCGCTTTCTAGATCCCCGCTAACGGAGCATATGGCAATGACACATAAAATCTGGCGTAGCGCAACTCTCCGGCTTTCGCTTTGTTCGCTGTCTCTCCCATTGCTACTGATAACGGGTTGCGGGGATCTGCTCACGGTACCCGAGGATCCAACCCAGATCGAAGAATCCCAACTAAATGATGCCCAGGGGGCTGAGCTGCTCCGGCGATCTGCATTGCGATGGCAGAATCGTGCGGTTACAACCGGCGCTTTGTCAAGCGGGCTGCTGACGGACGAGTTCATGAGGGATGGCCCTCCCGTGTCCGATCCTTCGTCGGCTGGGAATCAGCAACTTCTCGATATGCGTCAAAGTGCGCTTTATGAGCTGAATCCTTCGAGTGCATTCGATACATACCTTTTCTGGCAATTGGTGCGAGAGGCCGCCAACGTCGCGTTGCCTAAGCTCGAGGCCTATGCTGCCGACGACGTGCGAGGGCCATACATGGGTCATATGCTTGCCCTGCGCGGCTTCGCCTCATTGCGACTGGCGGAGTATATGTGTCCCGGGTTTCCGCTGCACGACGTAGTGGATTACAAGGTGGTTGTCGGGCCGCCACTCACGACAGAGCAGGCTTTGGAACGCGCACTGGCTGATCTCGACTCGGCCGTCACGCTCTCCGTCGACAGTGTTCGTATTCTCAACCTAGCGCGAATTGGGCGTGCGCGAACACTGCTCAATCTCGGACGCTACTCCGAGGCTGCTGCAGCCGCGTCCGGAGTTCCGACAGGGTTTGTCTATAATGCTGAGTACAGCACTGCTACAGGAGATGGCCAGAACGTGGTTTCTTTCGTCAGCTTCTTCTGGGGTACTCGAGTAGCAGTGTCCGATCGGGAGGGGGGACGCGGGCTCGACTTCGTCTCCGCTAACGATCCCCGGGCGCAGACGACGTTCCGGCGGTTGGCGGTGGATAGGGTGACGCGCTTGCATGGCGTCACCAAGTATCCATCTCTCGCCTCGCCAATCGTGATGGTCAGTGGCGTAGAGGCGCGGCTGATAGAGGCCGAAGCCGCCCTGCAGGCGAACGACGCCGCTACTTGGCTGGCCAAGCTAAACGAGCTGCGTCGCACGGCGATTACGCCTGCGTTGGCGGACACCACCGACCCGGGAACCCAGAGCGGGAGAGTGGATCTTACATTCCGCGAACGAGCGTTTTGGCTCTTTGCTACCGGTAGCCGACTCGGGGACTTACGGCGGCTAATCCGGCACTACGGGCGTCCGAGCGAGACTGTGTTTCCCACGGGTGCTTATCGGCTCGGGAACGCCTACGGGACGGCGACGAGCATTCCGTTCCCGGCCAGACTGGAGACTCCGTTCAATTCCGCCGTGACGGGCTGCACCACTCGGTGAGGGGTTGGGGTGTGTCATTTGACTTCAACTCTCAGGCGCCGACGGGCCGCCTACACTCCTGAAGGCAATGTGAACCACGTCACCGCCCTCCGCGCGCTTCAGCGCACGGCGCGACGCCGCGCGATGTGGCTTGGAATCGGTATGCTCGCCGTCGCGCCCGACCAAGGGAAGGGACAGGCACGGATTGCAGTCGGGCGCAACGTTTTGGTGAGCGCGGAGCCTAGCGGGTGGGAACACTCGGAATACTTGGCCGATGCCCACGCCACCAACTCGAATCGCGTGATGGTGTGCAGCATACGCTTCTCGCAAGAGCAGAACCGGAAGACCACGGGAGCCTACGTTACGTTCGACGGCGGCAGAACTTGGTCGCTGTCGCTTGCGGATAGCGGCTCAAGGTTCCACGGCGCCGGAGACCCAGTGTGCGCCTATGGCCCCAACGGTCAAGCATTCTTTGCGACGCTCATCAGCCCCGACACACTCATCACCGATAGTACGTCGTACGAGGCATATCACTGGTGGCGGATGGGCGGTGACAACAACACGCACGTGTACCGATCTGCGGACGACGGGCGCACGTGGGGCGACACGATCTTTCTCCCGTACGTCGACCGCCCGACCCTCACGATCGATCGCACTCTCAGCCCATATCGTGGTCGGTTGTACATGTATGGAAACACGAGCGGGCCGGGCCTGTGGCTCATCTGCTCCGCGGACGGCGGGCGGACGTGGACTCGGTCGCAACTCGCAGATACCACCGTAATATTCCCGGGAGGTGGGACCGTGCTTCCGACAGGGACGCTTATCTTCGCGTTCCAGTTAGCTCCGTCCGAGCGAGCCATCGCAACCTCGGCGAGCACGGACGGCGGCGTGCGGATCCACTTGCCGGTTACGGTAGCACGCTTGTGGGGCGACCCGTTCGGCCCCGTCCAATGCACTCCCTCGGCCTCGCTGACTATGGCTTCGGATCATTCGACAGGGCCGTTCCGCGGACGCGCCTATATCGTGTGGGCTGATCTCTATCGGGGCCGATGTACGGTGCACGTCTCCAATTCGGACGACGAAGGCAAGACATGGTCTCGGCCCGTGAGAGTGGGCGGCGATGAACGTTCCAGACCGGCTGAGGTACGCGGGAAGGACCGGCTCATGCCGCAGATCGCCGTTAGCCCCAATGGGACCGTCGGCGTCACATGGTACGACTGGGCTGAGGACACTCGCAGCACGAAATTACGATTTTCCGCGTCGCTGGACGGCGGCGAGAGTTGGCTATCCAGCGTTGTCGTCTCTATGCACGGCTTCGTGATCAAGCATCCACCGGAGTTTGCTGTGCAGACCGAGGCTCGAGGCGGCGGAGAGCGCCGGAGCGCGCGACGCGAAGACGCGGTTGACGTTGTCGCTCGGCCATCTCCCCGAAGTTACTACCCGTGGAACGGAGCGCCGGGCGACTACACAGGTATTGCTAGCGGGGCCGACGGTGTATTCCATGCCTTCTGGATCGACAACCGTTCCGGCCGTGGCGAGCTGTACACGGCTCGCGTTACGGTCGACGGCATTGTTTCGAAACCCAACGCCGATCTGGCTCCCCTGTCCGATATCACATTGGCAGTCGAGCTCCAGTTCACTTCCTCCGTATGGGATGCGCGGACGAGGACGATCTCGTGGGAGTACCAGCTAATGAACACCTCGCGCGATACCATAAGAGGCCCAGTAGTGATCCGGATCGCACAGCTCGCGTCCGACCTTGGCGTTGCCACGTTGGTTCTGGATGGCGACCGTACCGGTCGTGCTGGAACGACAATCGATCTATCCGCCGCGCTCGCAGGCGGCCGCCTGCTGCCCGACCAGACCACGCTCCCTCAGCGTCTTCAGGTGCGAGTGGATGACGTGCGCGACACGCTTGGACTCGGCGCGAGTGATCTGGTCCATATGCAAATCAAGGTGTACGGGAGCCGAGCCGGTATCGACCAAGGCGGCTGAAAGCAATCCAATCGTTGGGCGATTCGATGAACTCGATCGGTGAAAGCCTGGGTTTGCCCCGGCAAATTCAGCGCGCTACCCAAATTCGGAAATTGAGGAGCTGTGGAAATGTATGGAACGTGCAAACGAGTAAGTGCGTTGGCCATGTTGACGGTGATCCTTATCGTCAGCACCGCTGACGCGCGGCCGACGAGCAACCGCTTCGATCAGATCCCATCGCAGGACACGACACCCCGTCGTCGAGCAATCGAATCCGCGGACATCGCCAAGTGGAAAACCATCCGATCGGCGACGCTCAGTCGCGACGGGAAATGGTTCGCGTACATTCTCAGTCCCAGCGAGGGCGACGACGAGCTGATCATCCGCTCGACTACATCCGGGGATGAAATGCGTTTGCCCGTCGGGCAGTACGGCGGCCGGTTCGCGTTCAGCGCGAACAATCAATGGCTTGTGTATAAGATCGCGCCGAACCGCGATGCGCCGGAGCGGTTTACGCAAGGCGGGGAAGCTGGGCTCAACAAGATCGTTGTGCTCGAGTTGTCGACCCGCACTCGAGTGGAAATTGACAGCGTCCAGAGTTTTACTCTTGATGGTGAGCGCTCACAAACGGTCCTCATCGAACCATATCCAACGCGGAGTAACGACGCTTTAACGGTTCGAGGCAGCGGACGAGACATCATTCTTTATGATCTCGTCGCCACCACTACAACACGCATTCCGAACGTTCGCGAATTCGCCTTTGATGCCTCCGGTCGGTGGTTGGCTTGGACGGCGGATGCGGGTGGCCAGTTTGAGAAGGCGCTCCGCGTCCGGGACATGCAGGCGGGTACTGACCGTGTGCTCGACCATGGTCGCGCCTTTTATCGCGGGCTCAAGTGGGCGGATCAGTCCAGTGATCATCTCGCGGTACTGAAGGGAGTGGCGGACACCGCACTCGCGGACACGCTCTATAGTCTACTCTGGTACACTGATATCTCACGGGCGGCGCCCAGCGCCGGTCACTTCGATCTCCACCGGCAGTCGCCGTCCGGGCGGGCGGGCATGACGATCAGCAGCATCAGGCCTTTACGGTGGGCCGAAGGGAAGGACGCGATTTTCTTCGGTATTCGTCCTGTGCGCCCACAACCGTCGGCGACCATTATCGCGCCAGAAGACAAGGTGGATCTTGTCCTCTGGCACTGGAACGAACCGCGCCTTCAGTCGCAGCAGCAACGGGAGAGAACCCGGGACGCTGCGTACGCGTATCTAGCAGTTTATCATCTGGGCGAACAACGCTTCGTCCGTCTCGCCGATAATTCTCTGCGCGACGTGGACATTGCGCCGCGGGACCAATGGGCTGTCGGTTGGGATGAGCGAGCCTATGCGACGGATAATTCGATGACCGGGAGGCAACACGTTGACCTCTACGCCGTCGATATCAGAACTGGCGCGCGCAGGCTCTTAACGAAAAGATTCCTGCTTGTTTTTGGCAGCCCAGGGCGAACCAAACGTTACTTTCTCTCGCCGGACGGAGTTCACGTCCTCACGTGGGCCGACAGCGCCTACACCGTGCACAACATGGCGAATGGAGGGTCACACCCCCTGGTGCCCCAAGGGGGGCCTACGTTTGGCAACGAGCCATACGACTACTCTCCTCATAAAGCACCAATCGAGCCGAAGGCATGGTCGAGAGACGGTGCCGTGGTAATTCTGTCCGACGGGTGGGATTTTTGGGCGGTGCCGGTCACCGGGGGAACACCCGTAAACCTCACAGTCGACGGGAGGAGGAACGGGATCGTGTACGGAGCCGTCGCATCGGGGCTAACGAAGTTCGACGGCATAGGCGGACTTGCAACAATCGATCTTTCAGCACCGTGGTACGTCAGCGCACGAACCCAGTGGGGGATGCAGGCCGGATACGTGCGCATCAATGGCCGCACACCGGGAGCCCAGCGGGTGCTGTGGGATGAGGCGTCGTTCTCGTTGGCGACCAAAGCACGCGATGGCGATGTCGTCGCGTTCCGACGCGGCTCGGCGATCGAGTTCCCGGATTACTACCTCACCAATCTGGCCTTCGCGAACGCGCGGAGAATCACCGAGGCGAATCCGCAGCAACGCGAGGTGCTCTGGCCCAGCGGCGTGAAGTTGGTGGACTACACGGGACCGAGCGGGGGGCGGCTCCAAGCGGCGCTCCTGCTCCCCGCCAACTATCAACCGGGGAAACGGTACCCCTCGATCACGCTCATCTATGAACGCGAGTCATTCCGCCGGAACCACTATTCCGCGCCGACGGAATGGGGCGGCGGTGGGGGGGAGGGGACCGGCGTCGATGCGACGCTGTATGCCAGTCGCGGCTACGTCATCATTTTCCCGGACATCAGTTACGTACGGGATCGGCCGGGAACCTCAGCCCTTCATTCTGTAGTCGCCGCCGTTCGCGCGGCCGTGGCGGCGGGGGTCGTCGACTCATCTCGTGTTGGCCTAGCCGGCCACTCGTGGGGCGGATACCAGAGCGCGTTCATCGCGACGCAGACGAGGCTTTTCAAGGCCGTGGTTACAGGCGCCGCTGTAACAGACTTGGTCAGCTACTACGGGGGCGTGCACCCGGGATCCGGGCAGATGCTCACCGCGCAGGTCGAATCCGACCAGGTTCGAATTACAACGCCTTATTGGGTCGATTCGGAAACCTACATGCGTGAATCGCCCGTTTTTCATGTCGCGAAGGTGACAGCGCCGGTTCTCCTTGTGCAAAACGACCAGGACGACGCATTGGATTGGCGCCAGGGGATCGAGTTCTACAACGCCATGCGCCGGGCGAAGAAGCCGATCGTGATGCTGCAATACGTGGGGCAGGGCCATAGCACCGGCGGTGCGGGAAACGTCAAGGATCTAAGCAGACGAGTGCGGGAATTCTTCGATCACTTCCTGCTAGGTGCTCAATCACCCGCGTGGTGGACGAACGGGGTGCCCTACAGCGAGATGGCCCAGCACCTCCAGGAGCGAGGACAATGAAACGACGGATGACAATGCTCGTGCTGCTCCTGCTGTCGGTGCCTCTGGCGGCGAGCGCGCAAAGCGGAGGCGTGCGATTCGAGCGCGGTGTGAGTTGGCAGGAAGCACAGGCGATGGCTGGCGCGGCTAACAAGTACCTCTTCGTTCTTGTCTGCGCGCTCGGATCTCGTTCCTGCCAGGCCGTGGACAGCGTATTCGCGCAGGACCGCGTTGGAGCCGCGGTCAACGAGAAGTTCATCGCCGTCAAGATCCGCGGCGACACCAGCCAAGTCATACCTGGGGATGCCCGTGACCTATACATCGACGCTCCAGAGCTTCGGCAATACGGGATCACTACGTTCCCCACGTTTCTGTTTTTCGCCCCGGGCGGCAACCTCGTACATCGCGCGGCGGGCGGGCGCAACGTCGACGGATTTCTCGCGCTGGCGGCTGATGCTCTAGATCCCGCCAAGCAGTACTATGTACAGCTCGACCGGTATGAGCGCGGCGCGAAGGACTATGGCGTCATGGTGTATCTGGCCCGCACGGCGCGCGCGCTCGGCGATACGGGCGTCGCCCGTCGGGTCGCCCGGGACTATATCGACCATCTGAGCCCCAGCGATCGCTACACCAGCGATAACATTCGTTTCATCGGAAGATTCACTGAGCGCTCCAGCGATCCCGGCTTCGCGATTTTCGTCCAGCATTCCGACACGATCGATCGCAGCGTGGGGATCACCGGCTACGCGCACAGCATTGCCGATCGCGTCATCACCGCAGAGGAGATCAATCCGCTCGTATTTCCCGGCGGCAAGCCCACGCCTACCGTTCCCGACTGGACCGCAATCGGCGCGGCAATCACGCGGAAGTATGGGCTGACGTACGCGGAGCGCACGGTTCTCAATGCGCAAATCCGGCGGGCCTACGCCCTCGAGAATTGGACGGAACTGACGGGTTACACCGTGCGCAAGTTGGAACGGTACGGCTCCAGCTTGGACAGCGACGAGATCAACGCCCTCACATGGGATCTCTTCCTGTACAGCGACGACCAGCACGCGCTAACCAAGGCGATCACCTGGATGGAACCGGTGGCGAAGGGAGTTGAGCAGAACCCTGCGACATCCGGTTTCTTTGGGTCGGCCTACATCGATACCTACGCGAACCTGCTGTACAAGGTCGGACGCACTGACGAAGCGATCACGTGGGAGGAGAAGGCGGTGCAACTGTCGCCACCGGGCAGTTTTCTGTGGGAGGCCCATAACACGGTGCTCGCGAAAATGAAGCGCGGTGAGCCGACTTGGCCGCACGAGAGCGAGTGATCCAGCCGTGATCCTCTCCCCTACAACAACAAGACGCGCGGCCTTCTGGTGGGTCGTTGGCTCCGCTCTGTGGGTTCAAGGGGATGCCGCCCCCCTGTCTGCGCAGGAGCCTGTCGCACACACAAGCTTCCAGCCCAATTCACTCGCCCGGGTCGTGACGTTCGAGACCGCACAGGGTACGGCGATGAACGTGGATGTCGCTCCGGATGGCCGGACGATCGTGTTCGACCTGCTTGGTGACATCTACACGGTCCCGATCACGGGCGGGACGGCGACCCGACTGACGAGCGGCGCGGCCTTCGACACGGAGCCCGTGTTCTCACCCGATGGCAAACGCGTTGCATTCGTATCGGACCGGAGCGGAAACGACAACATCTGGCTCATGGACGCGGATGGGCGGAACCCCCGCGCCTTCACGTACGAAACGACCGCCGCGGTTCGTGCGCCGGAGTGGGTAACCAACAGTGACCATGTGTTGGTGGCGCAGAAGCCGGATGGCTACTGGATATACCGGGCGGACGGCAGCGGGACAGCACTCAGGCAACTCCTCCCCGAGGCGGCACGGCCGCGCAGCGGTGAGGTTGTCTGGTCGCGCGATGGTCACTTCATGTACGTGGCCGAGGGCGGCCTGATCCGCCGCATCGATATAGCTCGGAGAGAATCCGACGTGGTGCGATACGGTTCGGCAGGATTCCGGCCGGCGCTGTCGCCCGACGGGCAGTGGCTAATCGTCGGCAGTCAACTGGACAACGAGACCGGCCTGCGCCTCATCAACGTCGTTACCGAAGCGGAACGGTGG
Source organism: uncultured Gemmatimonadaceae bacterium (assembly GCA_964350145.1). Classification (GTDB taxonomy): domain Bacteria; phylum Gemmatimonadota; class Gemmatimonadetes; order Gemmatimonadales; family Gemmatimonadaceae; genus JACDCY01. The sequence continues at coordinate 37,776 of CAYGJL010000020.1, read as the reverse complement.
CTGGTCTATCCGCTCCCCGATCGCGATAACAGTATGCTCCGGTTCTCGCAGCTCGGCGGACCATCTGCTGTTACGCCGCCGCCGCCGCTGCCGCGGTATGACTTCATGCCGAATGGCAGGGCGATCATTATCGCCACGGGTGGCACTTTTCAGCGGATCGAGCTGCGCACGGGCCGTATGCAGCCCATTTCCTTCCGAGCGACGGTCGAGCAGGAGCTGGCCCCGCGCGCAGCGCCGGCACTCACGCTCGAACGCGACCCCGACTCGATCCGCTCGATCCGCGACGTGCAGCGCGATCGCGCAGGGACGCGGACGGTGTTCACGGCGCTTGGGAAGATATGGATTCGGGATGGGAGCGGCCCGGCCAAGCCGCTAGTGGATTCGCCCCAGGCGCCGGGGCCTCTGCTCGAGTACGAGCCCGCGTTGTCGCCGGATGGCCTATGGGTGGCCTACGTAACCTGGCACGACGTCGAGGGTGGACAGCTCTGGCGTGTCCCAGTGACGGGTGGCCGACCGCAGCAGCTCATCAAACGGCGCGGCGTCTATCGCCATCCCGTGTGGTCGCCGGACGGCTCGATCATCGCGGTCGTTCGCGAGGAAGAGACGCCCAACCGGAGCCGCGCGACGCGGATCGCCGGGGAGGTCTACGTGCTGCCAGCCGTGGGCGGCACACCACGCCGTATCGCCGCGACGGAGGCCGATGATGTGCCGGCGTTTTCCGCGGACGGGCAGGCTGTACTCGTCGTGGCGCGGCCAGCGTCCGGGCTGCTTCGCATCGAGCTCCGCACAGGCGACGTGGACACCGTGGCCGCGCTGCCCGAAGCAGGGGGGACGCGAACCGAGGTCATTTCCCCAACGCTGGCGCGCCCGCGTCCCGATCCATCAGGCTCGGTGGCGCTCAAGGGAGCGACGGTGATCACGATGCGCGGGGACGAAGTGCTGCGCGATGCCACAGTGCTCGTGACGGGATCCCGGATCGCTGCCGTGGGGCTGCGGGGCTCGGTTTCGCTTCCCCCCGGCGTGCGCCGCATCGATGTGACCGGCAAGACGATCATCCCCGGGCTGATCGATGTGCGCGGAGCGATTCCGCTCGCCCGCGATCTCTTGGAGGGTACGAACATCCCGCTGGCCGCGAACCTGGCATTTGGGGTGACCACGGTGCGTGCGCTTCCGGCTGGGGACAGTGTGGTGGAGGAGGCGCTGCGTGCGGCCGCGCGCTACGCAGAGCGGCTGGAGACGGGCTCTATGACGGGTGCGCGGTTCCTCGCAACAGGCGCGGTGACGGCGGCCAATGCGGGCGAGCTCACAAGCCTGGAGGCGGCGCGGGCGCTGGTCCGGCGCCAGCAGGATCTCGGTGCCACGGCGATCGTGCAGACAGTGCCGCTCACCCGCCGGCAGCGGCAGTGGCTCGCCGCAGCCGCGCGCGAGGGCGGGCTCGCGCTCGTCGGCGAGAGTGCCGATCTCCGGCTCGCGCTCACGATGATGGCCGACGGCTATCACACGATCCAAGGCACGATTCCCGACGCCCAGCTCTACGACGACGTCAGGCGCTTCGCCGCCGCGTCCCAGACGGTGTATGCGCCGACGCTGCTCGCCGCCACCGGCGGAGTCGATGGGGGCGGGACGGCGGAGGAGTATTTCCTCGAAACAATCGATGTCCGCCAGGATCCGAAGCTCCAGCGACTCGGGTTGGTCGGTTCGGGGTGGGCGCGGTGGCGGGTCCTCGAGGACTATCATTTCCTCGCGGTCGGCCAGCAGGCGGCGCGGCTCGAAGCGTTGGGCACGCCGGTAGCGGTGGGGACGGCGGGAAGGCGGCCGGGCGTCGGTGTCCACTGGGAGATGTGGGCGCTGGAGATGAGCGGCTTTACGGCGCATGACGCGCTCCGGGCGGCCACCGCAGTGGCGGCCGAAGCGCTCGGGCTTGGGAGCGAACTCGGCACGATCGAGGTGGGCAAAGTGGCGGACCTCGTGGTCCTCGATACTGATCCACTCACCGATCTCAAGCACAGCCGCGCCACTCGCTACGTCATGCGTAACGGGGAGTTGTTCGATGCCGCCACGCTGGCGATGATCTGGCCGCGGGCAACCCCGCCGCTCCCCCTCCGCGATACGCGCTACGACCCGCCGCCGGTTGCGGCCGAGGGCGTTGCCCGGGAGGTGCGCGCCACGACGGAGCCAACGGTGTTCACCTCCATGGATCGCGAAATTTCTCCGTCACGCGAGGCGAGCGGCCTAGGTGCGGCCGACCGATTGCCCATTCAGCCGACGCGGACGATCTCGTTCGAGACCACTGAAGGTACGTTCATGAACATCGATCTTTCGCCAGACGGGCGCACGATCGTCTTCAACTTGCTCGGCGACATCTACAGCGTACCTGCGGTCGGCGGCGTCGCTACGCAACTCACCCGGGGACTCAGCTACGATCTGTACCCGGTGTGGTCACCCGACGGCGCGCAGATCGCATACATCAGTGACGCGAGTGGTGCTGATAATCTCTGGGTCATGAGAGCGGATGGCACCAATCGGCGCCCAGTGACCAGAGAAGGCGAACAAGCGCATCTCTCCTCCGAAAGCGAACGCGCCAACGTCTTCTCAGAGATCGAGTGGATGCCCGACGGCAGCGGCCTCGTGAGTCGTGACACGATCTACGATCTGGCCGGTGGGACGCGGCCCCTCGGAGTAACGTCCCAGGGATCGGTTCGGTTCTCCGCTGACGGTCGGTACATCCATTTCGTTCGCGATGGCGTGCGCCGTTTCGATCGACAGGCCGGCGAATCCATTCCGCTCGCCCGCCCGCCAGTTTCCTTTGGTCAGCCGGTTATCTCGCCCGATGGAAAATGGTTGGCGTACGTCACGGGCGGGGAATCCGTGCCTTACAACGGGCTCCGGGTCCGCAATCTGGCGACAGGCGAGGACTGCTGGTTGGCGTACGCGATTTCCAAACGACGCAACAGCGTCGAGCGCTACGTCTTCACGCATGACTCAAAGGCGGTGCTGATCGCGTACGGGGGCAAGCTGCACAGGATCGATGTGTCTACCGGCGATGATGTCGTCATCCCTTTAACGGCCTCGGTCAGCGTCGAGCTTGGCCCCTTCGCTTATTATCGCCATCGAGTGACGAACGACTCACTGTCGGTACGTTACATCCGGTCACCGACCATCAATCCCGATGGAAAGACCCTCGTGTTCGAGGCGCTCCAGCATCTTTACGTCAAGGCGCTTCCTCACGGGACGCCGCAGCTATTGGTCAAGCAGCCCTACGGCCAGTTTCAGCCAGCCTATTCGCGGGACGGGAAGTGGATCGCCTACGTGACGTGGAGCGATGTTGAAGGCGGCCATGTGTGGCGCGTCCGTGCTTCAGGAGGGGAACCTGAGCGATTGACGAGTGTCGCGGCCTACTATCAGCACCCCGCGTGGTCGCCGGATGGCACGACGTTGGCCGTTCTGAAGACGGTTAGCTGGATTGCCCGTGAGCGGGGCTTGCCCGCGACAGGCTCTCTGCAGCTACTCCCTAGCAGAGGGGGTACGCCGCGCACGATCGTCAGGGATGTCGCGCGCGATCATCCGGTCACCTTTACATCCGACGGACAACATGTGCTCTTTCAAGCCGACAGCGAGCTCGTGTCGACGGGGCTAGACGGGCGTGACCGCAAAGTTGTCCTGCGAATCGGAAACGATCCACAACCGCGCATCGCTGGCTCCCCCGATGGTCGATACGCAGCGTATGTGGCTGGCTCGGCCCTGTACCTGACACCGCTCGATACGCTGACCATTTCAGTGACGGCGGGCGACGCGCCGCGGACTGGGCCGGCTGTGCGACTCACGCAGCGGGATGTGATGGATCTCCGCTGGAACCACGCCAGCAATGCGTTGACGTGGGTCTCAGCCAACGAGGTGTACCGCGTTGATCCTAGCGACGTCATGGCAGCTACGGGATCTGTGATCGGTCAGCTGAAGGTGCTACCTGTCCAACTTGCGGTGCCACGGTACACGGCGCGCGGCATTTTGGCCTTACGCGGGGCTCGCGTGATAACCATGAACGGAGATCAGGTTCTTGAGAATGCCACCGTTGTGATTACGAATGACCGGATCACTGCAGTTGGGCCGTTATCGTCGGTCGTGATTCCCCGAGGCGCGAAGGTGCTCGATATGCGCGGAAAGACCGTCATGCCTGGACTGGTGGACCTGCATGCGCATTTCTTTCACCCTTCCTTCGAACCTGTGGTCACGCAGAGCCATTGGGGTTTTCTCGCCAACCTTGCTTACGGCGTGACGACCGCTCGCGATGTTTCCTCGAGCAATGAGCAGTTCGGATATGTGGAGCTGATTGAGACCGGCCAGATGGTTGGCCCGCGACTCTTTAGCGTTGGGTTGCCGGTGGATCGGCCGATCGAGAATCTGGAGCATGCACGCGCCATTGTGCAACATCGCAAAGCAATGGGCGCTGTCGCCGTGAAACAGTATCTGCAACCTACTCGGCGGCAGCGCCAGTGGCTCCTCATCGCGGGCGCGGAAGCGGGGCTCAACGTCACGAATCATGAGGGTTCAAGTCGGCGCATGCTCGCGGCGGTCTTCGATGGCTTTCCAGGAATCGAACACACTCTTCCCGACGCCGACCTCTTCGAGGACATCACCCGCCTGATTGCGCAATCGAGGATTTGGTATACGCCTACCCTGCAAGTGATAGAATGGGGCGGTTCGTACTTTCACGACCGTGCCCGCCTGCACGACGACCCTAAGTATCGGCGCTTCGTGTTGCACCGCTGGATTGATGTCTCAACGCGCAGTGGCGTCGTAAAGCGGGACCTTCCCTGGCTCGACTACGCGCGAGAGGCCGCCGCGATCGCGCGTTATGGCGGCCACGTGACCGTTGGGAGTCACGGGGACACGCAGGGCATCGGCGCGCATTGGGAGATCTGGGCGCTGCAAATGGGCGGCATCACCAATCACGAGGCGTTGCGTGCCGCGACCATCCTCGGCGCAGAAGGACTCGGAATACAGGAGGACCTCGGGTCGATCGAAGTGGGGAAGCTCGCCGATCTTCTGGTGCTGGACGCCAATCCACTTGAGAGCATCGAGAACACCCTCGCCATCCGATACGTGATGAAGAACGGGGTGCTCTACGAGGGCGACACGCTCAACACTGTCTGGCCTATAAAGCGAGCGTTGCCGGAATGGATGTATCCCAATTACCGGGACCGCGGGGCGACGCCGATGCGTTAGCCGGTGCGGCCCGAGAGGAACAATGCAAGTATGCGACCTAGCCGCCAACCCGACTCTTCGCGCGATAACCAGAACTGTCAAAACTTAAGCGCGCCGAATGCCTGAGCTAACCTGCTCGACGCTAGATCGCCGGGGTTTTCTTCGCGCCGGTGGCACTGCGCTCCTCGGCGTCGCCCTTTCCTCGGATCGCGCGCCCGCGCTACTTCGTGGACGCTGGCGTGACGCCGCAGCTGCGGACGTCCGTATCGACGTATTGCCGTGGGAGACGATCGGCCCGGTCACCCCACTCCATTACGGCCACTTCATTGAACATTTGGGCGGGGTGATCTACGACGGCGTCTGGGTGGGAGAGCGCTCGAGTATCCCCAACGTCGGCGGCATTCGTAAGGCGCTGGTCGATGACTTGCGCGGGCTTACGCCCGGTATAGTGCGCTGGCCAGGCGGTTGCTTTGCGGACAGCTATGACTGGCGTGATGGCATCGGCCCGCGAGAAGAGCGGCCGCGACGCGCGAGCTTCTGGGCGGGGGAGCTGCCGGCGTCTGTAACTGGTCCTTCGAGGTACGAGCCAAATCACTTCGGCAGCCCGGAGTTCATGCGGTTCTGCCGACTGATTGGGGCGGAGCCCTACCTTGCCGTCAACGGGCGTGGCTTGGGAGGACGCGAGTTCGCGCACTGGGTAGAGTACTGCAACGCGCCCGCCGGAACGACCACTTTTGGTGACCGGCGCGTCCGCGACGGCTCTCGGGAGCCTCATAACGTCCGCTATTGGGGTCTCGGAAACGAGCCGTGGGGGTGCGGCGGGATGCTTACGCCGGAGGAATACGCGGCAGAATACCGCCGTCTTGCCTCCTGGGTTCCGGCGTTCCCTTCCGTCGACCCGCGCCTCATCGCGGCCGGACCGCTGGAGGGTGTCGACGACGAGGCGTGGACCCGCCGATTCATCGAGTCAATGCTGAGCGCTGGCCGGTACGCCGAGATGCCCCATGGGTATTCAATCCACAGTTACTTCTGGCGCCGCGACGCCTTGGATTTTACTCCGGACGGCTGGTATGCATTGCTCGCGGAGCCGCGGAAGCTAAAGAACATGCTCCAGCGTCAGGCGCTTTTGCTCCGCGCAGCGCGTGCGCCCCTCACGCTTGTCCTTGATGAATGGGGACCGTGGTACATCGGCGACACCGGGCAGACGGACCCTTCGCACCTTTTCGAACAGATTCCGACCCTGCGTGACGCGCTGGTGACGGCGATGATGTTCGACATCTTTCACGCCCATGCCAATGTTCTAAGCGTCGCGACAGTTGCCCAGACGGTTAACTCCATACATTCGCTCTTCCTTACGCAGGGTGACCGATGCGTGCGGACGCCGGTGTATCACGCGTTCGCGCTATACCAGCCCCACATTGGCGGCACCGCGGTGCGGACCGTCGCGGTGGCGGAGCAGATCGGTTTCACAATGGACGGCCGCGAGGCAGGCCCGACCGCGACCAGCGGCGCGGAGGGAACGCGAGGTTGGGTCGACGGGGTAAGCGCGTCGGCAACGATCCACGAGCCGTCGGGATCGGGATCGGGGCGGATAGTGCTCACCGTTACGAATCCCCGATTGGAGCAAGCTGTCACCGTGACGATCGCGCTGCACGGCGCCGTGGTGCGGTCAGGCAACGTGACGACGTTGACGCACAGCGACATGCATGCGCGCAACACGTTTGCCGAACCGAATGCCGTTCACGTTGGCGCAACGACGCCCCTAGTGCTGCCGACCAACGGTGCGTCGGACACGTTCACGTTGACACTTTCTCCGGCGTCTGTGACGCGGGTCGTGGGCACGCTCGGTCGATGAGGCTCGGCGGAAACTAACCCTCACGTTCACCGCTCGGTGCTCTCGTCTAGGACTATGCGTAGGGTCAGCAATGAAACGGCGAAGGCGACCACACCACAAACCAAGGCGTCACCTATGGCTCGGCATCATTGCGACTGTCGCACTGATCTCGATCTCCATTACGGGGATCCTGCTCAACCACAAGCAGACCATGGGACTCATGCCGGACGTTTCGCACGAGCCCACGGCCGAATTTGCCGCGGCACTCCCGCTAGAGCGGTTGGCCGCCCCGGCGTTGGAGGTCGCGCCGCAAACAGCGAGGAATAACTGGAAGCCGGGCGATGCCGTGGATATTGGCCTTATCGACCGCATGGATGTGCGGCCCCGAAACCGGTACGTCGAAGTCAGGCTGCGCGACAAGGCATCTATGGAGATGACCGTCAACATCGCCTCAGGAAGAGTCTGCACATCGGCCGTCTAGGATGTCTTTCTCGAGAACCTGCACTCAGGGGATCTTTCGGAGGCGCCTTCGTGACTCTCTCCGATATAGCGGCCGTTGCTCCAATTCTGACGCTCATTACCGGGTACTGGCTCTGGCTCGTCCCCAATCTGTCACGCGTGTCGGCCAAGGAAGTCACGCCGGAAGATCCATGAGGAAAAACATGATCGTCTTCCTTACTGGTCTGTTCCTAGTCCCCATCCCGTTGTTATGGCTCGGCTACAAATTACGTCGGCGGTCCCGTCGAGCTCAGCGCGTGTTTTGGGGAGAATTCCCTCGCGGCCATCCGTGCGCATGGTAACGATCGATTCCATAATTCCATGCAGGCGCGCGAACGACGGCTGGCCAGCGCGCAAGATCCACGTTCGCTCCGAGTTTGATGACGATGCGGCGCGCCGACGCAACGCGTTGCCGCAATGATGCATCGTCGAGTCTTGCACCGTCGCCGGCAACTAATAAAGAAGGTGCGCTCATGGTGCGGAACCGCCGGCGAGTGCACGCGTGGCCTCCTCGACGGCGCGTGCCAGGACAGACCGAAGCCGACCGTCCTCCAGTGCGAGAAGGCCGGCGATTGTGCATCCGCCGGGCGTCGTCACGTCGTCTTTCAACGCGGCTGGATGCCGGCCGGTACTGAGGACCATCTCGGCTGCGCCGAGAGTCATCTGGGCAGCGAGCTCGGTCGCGACGTCCCGCGCGAGGCCGCATTTTACACCTCCATCTGTCAGCGCTTCTAGCACGAGGTATATGAACGCCGGTCCGCTCGCGGAAAGCGCGGTAACCGCATCTAGATGTGTTTCGGCGAGCGTCATGCAGCGCCCCAGCGTTGAAAACAGCTCTGATGCCACAGCTAGTTCCGCGTTGGTCGCCGTTGCCCCTTTGCTCAATACGGTCATGCCATGTCCGATTGCGCACGGCGTGTTCGGCATGGCCCGAATCACCGGTGCTTGATCGCCAACGACTTCCTCGATCGCCGTTGTCGTGACTTTGGCCGCAACCGAGATCAGGAGAGGCGTGCTTGCGAGCGCGCCGGAAGACACTAGCTCCGCCAGAACGCTCAGGACGTCCCGTGGCTTGACGCAGATGATCACGATCGTAGAACGCGCGCATGCTGCCGCACTATCGGTTCCGGCGACCACGCCAAGATCCCGCGCAATGGCTCGTGCTGCCGCTGGGTCGATGTCGGCAACCGCGATTTGTTCGGCGGTAATTGCACCGTTACGGACAATTCCTGTCGCGATGGCTCTGCCCATCGTGCCGGCGCCTATGACAACAATCCGATGATTTGGATCGCCAAGCTCCAAGCGACTTTGACGCCTGCCTGGCTCCATAGCCGCAGGCGCAAGGCGTGAGGGCTTGCGAGACGATCTTGTTGAGACGTTACGAGATGTCGGCATGATCAGGTGGTTAATGAATGCGGAGAGACTCAAGGCCCAAAAACGAAATCGCCCCGTTCGGCGCGAGGCTCGAACGGGGCGACTTCCTTGGGACGGAAATCTGGAATGACTAGCTGCTTCTCCCCCTATAAGCACATGCCCGCGAGCGGCGACCAGCCCTGAGAAGGCTGGGACGACGGTCGCGGTCTAGGGGTCACGGTGAGGAGACGCATAGTTGAGTCCATCAATCAATAAGACGCGCGAGGTGAGCCAAACCTCTACTCGGATATGCGACTGCGTTCTCAGCCGCTTGTTTCCGGATACCCATCGTCACGTTTGAGCACCGCCGGAGCAGTTGAGCGACCAAACAGTTTACCTCTGACCGCGCTCCATTCCGCTCCCACGCCCCGCAGGGCTACTACTATGTGGTATAGGAGGTCCGCAGCTTCCTCCACTGCAGCCGCGGCGTTCCCGTCCGACAGCGCCATGACTAGCTCGGTGCACTCCTCGCCGAGCTTTTTAATGCGGAGGTTCCGGTCGGCGAGTAACGAACGTGTGTAGCTTTCGGTGGCATTGCTCGAATCGCGCGCTCGATCCCGAACCGTCGCGTCGAGAACGCTGAGTGCATCGGAACACACGTCGTCACCAAAACATGAGATCGTTCCCACGTGACACGCCGGTCCTGCCGGAACGACGCGCGCCAACACAGCGTCACGGTCGCAATCAGCGGTGAGCGACACCACCCGCTGAGTAGCACCGCTGGTTGCCCCCTTCCGCCACAGCCCCCGCCGGCGAGAGAGATAGTGCATCTCCCCGGTGCCTACCGTCCACTCGAGCGCATCGCGGTTCGCGTGCGCGACCATCAACACGACGCCGCTGATCGCGTCCTGCGTGACGACCGTGACCAGGCCGCGGTCGTCATATGCGAGACTGTCGAGATCGAGCGGGCTCATCCCGCACCATTGGATGTGGTGAGAATGGCGCGAACATCGCCGGCCAACTTTCCGTTCGTTGCGATGACGCCGGCGAAGAACGACGTCTGGCCGCCGGACCAATCCGTAAAAACGCCACCGGCTTCGGTGATGATCGGGAGGAAAGGCGACCAATCCCACACGGCCATCCGTGCGTCCATCATGCACTCAGCACGACCGGTCGCGACGAGCAGATAACCGTAGCAGTCGCCCCAGGTGCGCGCGTGACCAGACCGTTTAGCGAGTGAGCGCCACTGCGTCGCATGGCCCGCCTCGGCGAGCAGACGCACTTCGGTCGTGAGTACTGTCGCCCGGGCGAGCGTATCGCACTCGGACACGCGGACTCGGGAGCCGTTCCACCAGCAGCCAGCGCCCGGAGCAGCGGTGATCCATTCGCCGAGCGCCGGAAAGACTGCGCAACCCGCGACAATGTCGTCACCCTCGACCACGGATACTAGCGTGCCCCAGAGCGGCACACCGCTCACGAACGATGCCGTTCCGTCGATTGGATCGAGGATCCACCGGCGCGGCGCTTTCGGCCGAACCTCGCCGCACTCCTCGCCGAGGATGCCGTCGTCGGGGAAGTTGACCTCGATCCACGACCGCATGGCTTCTTCCGCAAGACGGTCCGCGACGGTCACAGGTGATCCATCGGGCTTCGTCTCCACCGCCGTCCGCCGGCCGAACCAACGCTGAGCGACGTCGGCGCCAATTCGCGCAACTTCGAGCGCAACTCTGGATAGCTCGTTCATGCGGCGGTCTCCAGTCGCACGGGAATTCCCGCCGCGGCCACTTCGGCCTTGAGCGCGGCGATGGTCGTAATGCCGTCGTGTACGATGCCGGCAACCAGGGCCGCGTCCGCCATGCCGTCCACGAGTGCCGCGACCACGTGCGCCGCCGTACCCGCGCCTCCGGATGCGATCACCGGAACGCGGGACACCGCGCGCACCGATCGCAACAGCTCGAGATCGTACCCGTCGCGCATCCCGTCACAATCCACGCTCGTTACCAGCAGCTCGCCGGCGCCGCGAGCAACGGATTCGCGGGCCCACTCGACAGCGTCGAGCGTAGTCGCACGCGATCCGCCGTGCGTGCAGGCGCGCCATGAGTTGGCGTGCCGCCGAGCGTCGATGCTCACGACCACGCATTGGGAGCCGAACTGGTCGGCAGTTCGGGAGATCAGAAACGGATCAGCGACCGCCGCCGAGTTGATGCTCACCTTGTCGGCGCCGCTCCGCAGCAGCTGACGGACGTCGGCGATCGTGCGTATCCCTCCACCCACGGTCAGCGGCACCGAGAGTTTGTCGGCTGTTCGCCGCACGACATCCAACATCGTCCGCCGGCCCTCGGCGTATGCGGCCACGTCGAGCAGCACGACCTCGTCCGCCGATTCGCGCTCGTACCGGGCTGCGAGCTCGGCCGGATCGCCCACGTCGCGCAGGTGCTCGAACTTCGCGCCCTTGACGACGCGCCCCACGGCGACGTCGAGGCAGACGATGATTCTGCGCGTCAGCACGAGCCGTCCTCGACGACAGGAACGCCCTTCATGCTCAACGGGCCGCCGGCGTCCTCGCGCAGCGCGCTCCGCAGCGCGAGACCCAGCGCCTTGAACGCAGCCTCGACGATGTGATGCCGGTCGCGACCTCGCAGCACGCGAATGTGCAGCGTGCAGCCCGCGTTGTCGGCGAACGAGCGCATCCAGTGGTCGTACAGCGCGCTCGGCAAATCTCCGCTGTAGTACGGGCGGCCGCCGAGATCGAGGACGACTTGCACGAGAGCGTCGTCCATGGGAATGGTTCGCTCGGCAAAGCGGGTAGCGCGAGGGCTCGTCAGGCCGGCGACAGCGGCGCCGTACACGATCCCGACGTCTTCGATGAGGTGATGCTTCAGATCTCCCGCCGCTTCGATCGACCCGCTGAATCCGGCATACCGCGTGAGCGTAGCCAGCATGTGATCGAGAAACAGGACGCCGGTTTGCACAACCGTCTCACCGTCGCCGATGGCGAGGCCAATGGCGACGCGGGTCTCGCGCGTCTTTCGTGTTATCATCTTCATGCCGCGAACTCCTTCACGAGTGCGACCGGATCGAGGGCGCCGCTGTACAGGGCGGTTCCGATCACCACGGCGGAAGCGCCCGCGCCTTCGAGGGCGCGCAGGTCGTCCAGCGACGCGATTCCGCCGGCGGCAATCACGGGGTGGCGGGTCTGTGTCTTCACCGACTGGATGAGGGGAACGTCGGGACCGCCGAGGAGACCCTCGCGGTGCACGGCGGTCACGAGGATGCCACCCAGTGGCAGCTTGTCCATACGGCTCAACATCGCCTCGATGGAAACTGGTGCCGCGCGGAGCCATGCATCGGTCACGGGCTGGCGGTCGCGGACGTCGAGCGCCAACACTATGCGACCGGGATATCGTGCGGAGACGTCCGCCAGCCACGGCGCGTCGCGGAGCGCGCGCGTACCGATGACGACGGACGCCGCACCGGCATCCAGCCAGGCGCGCACGGCGTTCTCGTCGCGCACGCCGCCGCCGAACTGGACGCGGGTCGTCGTGGCGTAGATGATTCTGCGCGCGAGCTTGGTGTTGCCGCGGCGCCCGGCCGCGGCATCGAGGTCCACGAGATGCAGTTCGGTGAAACCGGCCGACTGCCAGCGGCGCACGACCCGCATGACGTTCGGAATCCGGACGCACTCGCGGTCGAAGTCGCCGCCCACGAGCTGCACGCAGCAGCCGTCGCGCAGGTCAACCGCCGGTATCACTCGCATTGCCAGACCTCGTTGATCCAGGTGCGGAGAAAGCGGCGGCCGGCAGTTCCGCTCTTCTCGGGGTGGAACTGGACGCCGGTGGTGCGGCCGGCTTGCACGACGGCAGGGAACCGCTCGCCGTCGCACTCGGTCCACCCTTTTACGACGGCAGGATCATCTGCCCGGCACGCGTACGAGTGGGCGAAGTACAGCGGTTGCGAGTCGGAGAGGAGACCGTTGCCGGCCGATACCGTGTTCCATCCCATGTGCGGGACTCGCGGCCCGGAAAGGCGCGCGACGCGGCCCTCGATGAATCCGATTCCCTTGCCCTGACCCTCGTCGCTCTCCTCGAACAGAAGCTGCATGCCGAGGCAGATGGCGAGGCACGGCAGGCCGCCCGCGAGCGCGGCTCGCAGCTCCGCTCGTACCGGCGCAAGCTGCCCGGCGGCGGCGGGAAACGCGCCGACCCCCGGAAGAACAAGCAGGTCGCTCGTCAAGGCGTCGCGCGGGTCATTCGTCACCTTCACCCAGAGGCCGAGCTCGGCGAGCCCGCGCGCAAGCGAGTGGATGTTGCCGACACCGAAGTCGAGCACTGTCGCGATCATGCTCTGGCCGCTCTTCGCAGCGCGGTGAGGCACCTGTCCATGATCGGCCACGGGGCCATCGCGATGCGGATTCCATCGCCGATTCCCGCGAGCCCTTCGAACATCCGCGCGCGCACACGGACCACCTGCAGCTCTTTCGCCGCCGCGCGCACGTCCACGCCCGTGACCAGCACGAAGTTGGCCTGGCTGGGGAGTGCACGGATTCCGGCGATGGCCAGCTCGGACAGGAAGCGCGTCCGCAGCGCCCTGGTGTGGCTCACGCACACCTCGACCCAGGGCAGGCCGCACCCGAGCGCTGTGAGCGCGGTCTGTTGCGCGATGGCGTTGACGGAATACGGCGCGCGAACCGAGTCGAGCAATGCGATCAGCGCCGGCGACCCGACCGCGTAGCCGGCGCGAACGCCGGCCAGGCCGAATGCCTTGGAGAACGTGCGGAGCACGAGCAGACGGTCCGACGATTCGACGAGATCGATATTCGAGCGATCGGCGAATTCGACGTACGCCTCATCGAGGATGACGATGCCCCGAGTGACTGCCAACAGGTGCTCCAGGTCTGCGCGGTCAATTACTCCGCCGGTCGGGTTGTTCGGTGAGCAGACGTACACAACGTCCGCATCCGCTCCCGCCAACGCGCGTACGTCCGGGATGTAATCCGGCGCGAGAGGGGTGGGAATCGTGACGAGCCGGTTGGCGCGCGCGAACTGCTCGACCGTTGCGAAGGTCGGATCGGGATACGCGACGCGCGCGCCGGGTCGCGCAAACGCGCGGAATGCGGCGTCGATCAGCTCGTCCGACCCGCATCCGACCGCGATGCAGGCTGGATCGAAACCGACGTGGTTGCTAATGGCAGAACGCAGGGACGCGCCCTGCACGGCCGGGTATTCCGAGAGCACGCTCGCAGGCAGCTCTGCGAGGAACGTCCTGACGTCGGGCGGCGGTCCCCAGAAGTTGGTGTTGTAGCTCAGGTCCGCGAACGCCGAGCCGTTTTTCGTGACGACCGTCATGCTGCCTCCACTGGCTGTGAGTCGATACCGTCCCCAACCGCGGACAGCCACGCCGCCCGTGCGTGTCCATTCAACCCCTCGGCGTCTGCAATGACGGCGACGTCCGGGGCCAGCGACCGCCGGGTATCCTCGGAAACCCACTGCACCGTGGTGAAGCGCATGAAGTCGCTGGTCGAGAGCCCGGACCAGCTCCGCGCCGCGCCGCCGGTCGGAAGCACGTGGTTGGCGCCGGTGAGGTAATCGCCGAACGCGACTGACTGTCCCACGCCGATGCAGATCGTACCGGCCGTCGTGATCCGCATGGCGACGTCGCCGGGATCGGCTACCGCGAGGAGGAGGTGCTCAGGGGCGAACGCGTTGGCGAATGCGACCGAGTCGTCCAGCGGCGCAGTCAGGATCCCGCCCGATCTTCGTAGCGACTCCATGATTATGTCTCTGCGCGGAGCCGAGGCGACCTCGGCTGCGAGGCCGCCCAGCACCGCCTTGGCCAGCACCATGTCAGGCACAACCGCTATCGCTATTGCGTCGGCGTCGTGCTCGGCCTGCGCGATGAGCTCCGCCGCGATCTGTGCGGGCGAGGCCGTGCCGTCAGCCAGGATGAGGACCTCGCTCGGCCCAGCCGGACAGTCAATCGGGACGACATCCGCCAGACGCCGCTTCGCCTCGGCGACGTACGCGTTCCCCGGCCCGACGATGCGATCCACGCGCGGAACGCTCTGCGTACCGAACGCCATCGCTGCGATCGCCCCCGCTCCCCCGACGGCGAACACGCGACTCGCGCCTGCGAGCTCGGCGGCAGCCAACGTAACCTGCGCGGGAAGTCCGTCGGCGGTAGGCGGTGCGCAGACGATGATCTCGGGCACGCCGGCAACGCGCGCGGGAACCACGGTCATGATGAGGCTGCTCGGATATGCAGCGCGGCCGCCGGGCGCGTACACGCCGACTCGGCGAATCGGATCAGCCCGCCGAATGATGGTGATCCCGGGCTCGGGCGAGACGTCTATGGTATTCGGCTTTGTCGCAGTGTGCACCGTCGCGACGTTGCGCATGCCGCGCTCGAGCGCGCAACGCAGCTCGGGCGGGAGCTTCGACAGTGCGGCGCGCCATTTTGCGCGAGGCACCTCCAGCGATTCCACCTTTGGTTCGCCCAGGTCGCGTGCGACGTCCCGCAGCGCGGCGTCGCCCCGCTGCGCGACGTCCGTGATGATCCCGGCCGTCGTCAAGCGAACCAGCTCGGAGGTTGGCCGGAGGAGCCGTCGCTCCAGGATTGCGCGGTCTTTCGGCGCGAGATCGCGGAGCGCTCCCGTCCAGCGAAGAATGGGTGTCGTCATGGCATCAGGCGCTCGATGCGGGTAACGAGGATCGCGCTGCCGCCGAGCCCCTTGATGTCGGCGACCGCGCGGTACACGCGGCTTGTCGGCACGACCGCGTGCACGGCGACCATCGTGCCGCCGTTCAGAATCTCCGAGATCGTCGGGCCGTCCATTCCCGGGACGGCTGACTTGAGGTCGCCGAGCCGGTCGCGCGGGACGTTCGCCATCAGGTAGCGCATTCCGCGGGCGCGGAGGACGGATTCGAGGGCGATCCTGACGTCTCCGACGGCGCGGTCGGTCGGGAAGCCGGTATCGCGGACGATCAGGCGGGCAGTCGAAGTGAGAACGGTAGCGACCTCACGGAGCCCGTTCCCGCGCAGGGTCGAGCCGGTAGATGTGAGATCCACGATCGCATCGGCGATTCCGAGCCGCGGGGCGCTCTCCGTCGCGCCCGAGACGGGAACAAGCTCGACGTCCTTGCGCGCGCGCGCGAAGAAATCGGCGGCGAGGCGGGGGAAGGCGGTCGCGATGCGGGTGCCCGGAGGGATCTCTTCTATAGAAGTGATCCTGCTCTCCTCGCGCGCGGCGACGACCAGCCTGCACTCGCCGAAGCCGAGGTCCAGCGCGGACTCGAGGGGGCGGGCGGATTCGAGGACGAGGTCCCAGCCTGTCACGCCGGCATCGGCGGCGCGGTCGGCGACGAACTCGGGGATATCCTGGGCGCGGACGAAGATCGCCTCGATGTCGTCGCCGATCATCGTGCTGAGCGCGCGCTCCGGCCGTGCGGCGCCGAGCCCGGCTTCGTCGAGCAGCTCGAGCGTGGCGTCGGCGAGTCGTCCTTTATTGGGCAGTGCGAGTCGGATCATGGATGGGCGGTGATTGGGGGGGGAACGCAAAAAACCCGTCGCGGGGCGACGGGCTCGGTGCGTATCAGGAGAACGGTTCAGCTAGCTACATGCTAACAATCCTCCACGCATGGCGACCCGCCGCGACCGGTAATCCGGCCGTGGTGCAGATGACGGTGCCATTCGTGATTCATTGAGGACGGACGCATGATGGTAGTGTATGTAGGGCGGCTGCCCCGATATAGGTAAGACGCCTGAGGTAGCGTAAACCCCTATACGGGCTTTTGAAAGGGTCCTTCGCGTGCTGCTTTGCGGCAGTCCCCTTCGCATCCTAAGTTCCGCCTTCTTTCTCAACGTCCGGAAGAACCGCGCGCGCTGGGAGCTCAGCATATCGATGCGCTCGTACCTGATGCGCGCGGTGTTCAATCGTGTGGCCACTCTCCGCCGCCATCTGCGAGTTGAGCTCGCGGTCGAGGAGACGATCCTGCGCGACGGATCTTGATCGCCGGCATCAGTTTGGCATACCGCAATAGTTTCTGACCGAGCGAGGATTGCGACATTGAAGGTCGCGCAGCTGGCGCCAGCGGGCGTATTGATTTGCCTTTTCGGCATCGCCATCCTCCTCGCCTTGCAGCCAAAATCTGAACCAGTCCACGAGCAGGTGATAGGTATTCAATCGCTCCCCTACCTTGAACACATCATGTGATCCGTCGGGTAAGAACCAGTATTCAACCGGCTTGTTCAACCGTCTAAGCCCCGCATACCAATCCCAAAGAGAGCCGACACTCCCGTCTGCCCACATCAGCATTGGAGTGTTGACTTTGTCAAGGTTAAAGCTGGGAGCATAGTTAGCCCAGTTTTGCAGTCCTTGCCCGAAAGGTGGCGAACCATAGCCTAGTTCAATCTCACGCATTGCACCTGCGGCGAGATAATACGACCAGCCGAAGTCGGCCGTGCTGGTAAATGCTCCCGCCGCGATTAGATAGGATGAGTGGGTTATGGTGTAGCCGACATGTGGACCCGTTCGGCTCCATCCTTGCATCCCCACCCTCGTTCGGTCGATCAGGGTCAGCCTGTCTAGATAATCGATCGCCCCCTCGTAACCCGCTTGGACAGTCGTCCATTCCTGTGGCGTTCCGATTACATCGCGCAGTCTTTCTTCAACCTGAAGCACCATCATCCCATGCGCCGCCAGCGCCTGAGCTGGATAGTTCCGCGCGTATCCGTGCAGTGAGAACCGATCAGGATTGAAGCCGTGGGTCAGTATGACTAGGGGACGTCGGTCGCCTGGCGTGTAATCAGGTGGATAGTAGAGACCACCGCGCCAAAACCGATCACCAACGGGCCATTGAACCTCCTCGACCTTGCCCAGTCGACGTCTCGCGAGCCACGGATTGGGATCTAGGACGGCAACCTCAATGCCGGATGTCGGGTCGATTGCGGTTAGAATCGGACGGTCGTTCAACGACTCTCGAACCGTCAGCACGGGCATGCCGCTGGCGCCTGGCTGTGGAGGCAGGTTTCGTAGTCGAATCCAGTCGCGACCAACCCGTCGGTAGGCCACTTTTGACCTAACCTGATCGGCGGAAATCTCCAGTCTTAAAATTTGGCGATTATCGTCCCACTCGCGCGAAACAATATGACCGAAGCGAGGCTCTAACTCCTCAATTCGGCGGGCTCGAAGGCTGACGGGATCGACCTCCAGCACAGTTCTGTTGCTGCGCCGTCGCTTCAGTTCGCCAGCCGAGGAACCGGCAAGCGGTTCAAACGCACCGACGATCAGCAATCGCGCGCCGTTATCTAGCCAGATTGGCGCGGACTGGTCGTATCGGAAAGGCGCATCGCTAATCGGCCTGGCCGCACCAGTGCGAAGATCGACCAGTATCCAGGTTTGAGCGATGATCTCGTTTCCCGCCTCCAGCAGCGCCACCAGCTCCGGGTCATTCTCATAGTTCCGCCACCAGGAAGGCGTCTCTCGCAGAACACATGACCGGACAGCAAACCGACCGTCAGGCGAAATGCCGCCTTTCAGATCGGAGGAGCACCAGCGCGTGTTGGGATGCGCGAGTTCCGGCCTCTCGATTCTTACGCTCGTTCGAGCATCGAAATCGTACACGTTCAAAATGGCCGAACGCTGAGACCTACCGCCTTCCGCTTCCCAAAGCGTCCCTGCAGTTACCAAGCAGCCACGTTTTCGACAGATCGGATTTTCGTGTGGAGGGACGGAGGTCTCCGCACTGGTAGTGACAAGTACGCGCCCCCCGTTGCCGATAGCGAAGGTTTCGACCGAGTTGACGTCGTGCGTAACCTGCTCGCGTTGCCTCGTCACAACGTCGAGCGAGTAAACTTGGGAGGGACGGTCCCCGTCTGTACCCGCGAAGAACAGCCTGCGGCTATCCGGGAGCCATGTCACGCTGGCGAGCGGCAGGCGTGCGACTGTCGACGCAGACTCTACTGCGAACTCCGGCTGTGGTGCGCGCATAAGATCGGCAGTTTTGTAAAGCAGTAGCCTACCTATGTTCGCCAGTCGCTCGACGTTACCCCGCCGGACCACAACGGCTGACCACCTCCCGTCGGGTGAAATGACTGCAACGTCCGAACGCCCCGCCAAGTCATCGTCGACTTGCGTATTCGGCGGATTTCCGATCACTGCGTGTCGAACCAAATCCTCGACGGTGATCCTTGATCTGGAGTTCCCGGTTTCGGGAGTTCTCTGTGCCGGCTGTGCCTCTGTCGAGTGGCTGAAAATCGCCGAGGAAAGGGCAATACGGAGGTACAGACAGCTTCGGATTTGCACGTACGACCCCTTCGTCAATTGGACGGCGATAAAGCGGCTTCTGGGGACATTGGTTGGGTCAGAATAGCTGATCGTGCCAGGCGTGACTCATTGGGGATGGACGCATGATGGCAGTCTGTGGAGGACGACTGCCCCGATATGAGTAATACGCCTGAGGGAGCGGGAACCCTTCAACGAGCTTTTTGAAAGGGTCTTGCCCTGGTTCGCCGGCGGCGCAATGTTGACGGATCATGTCGCCGCCGACCAGCCGATCTAAGCTAGGGCATTCGCTGAACGCGAGCGCGGCGCAGCGTGCGGCTGCCTTCGATGCGCTCGTCGCCGAGAACTGCGACCGTCTTTGCAGGTTCGTGTACCGCTACGTCGGATCGAGAGAGGAGGCGGAAGACATCGTGCAGGAGGTGTTCCTCTCGATCTGGGAGCGCGGATACGAATGGGAAGGTTGCGACCCGCTTCCCTTTCTGTATAAGGCGGCACACAATCGCGCGATCTCGCGCGCCCGGCACGAGTCAGTGCATAACCGTTGGAAACGGCAGGCCAACACCGACGAGCCCGCCACCGCCGCCGTTGACACCGGCCTGGCGGAGTCCGAGCTAAATGAAGCGCTCGCGCGGGCGATCCAGAGCTTGCCGGATCGATGCCGCCTCGTTTTCACGATGAGTCGCGAGCAGGGGCTCAGCCACGCCGAGATCGCGCAGATACTCGGCCTGTCGCACAAGACCGTCGAGTCGCACATCTGGCGCGCGTTGACTTCCCTTCGGGCGAGCTTGGCGCCGTATCTGGCGTTGCTGGTGCTGGTGAGTACTTAGCGTCGGCGGTCGCCTTCCTTAAAGAGTCCCCGATGATGACCCGCGAGAGCGGGTCTTTTTCGCGTGCGCCAGGCATGGCACATGACTAGGAGGTGAGAGACCTCTGAGGGCCTTGGTGACAGAAACCTCTAGCTGAACAGCAACCGCGTCGTCGTGAGGCGATGTGGGGAGGAAGTTGTGGGCAAAGCTCTGGCCCGAGGAACACGAACCGCAGAGGAGGCGACCGTCTGGTGGGCGAGGGGGCATGAAGAGCTGAAGCCCGATGTCACCCGGACTGGGCGGGCGTAGATGTGGCGGGTAGATGGAGCGAAAATCATGCGTCTTACCCTGGGAGAGCTGGGGCACTGCTCGCGGGAGAATTACGGGAGCTAATCACGCTGCAAGGCGTGATGACGGAGCTGCAGCAGTCAGCCGAGGCCGTAGTAGCCATATGCGCACTGTGGTGAAGGGCCGAACATGAGAGGACTCTCACGCACGAGGCGTTCGATGGACGAGCGAGTCGCAGACCAGAGGGCTGAGAAGCCCGAGCACGCTCAGGAGGTAGGCGGCGGAACCGCTGAGGGCCTGAGAGGTAGCGCGCGGCAAACGTCCACGGCACAAGCCGTATTTGTGAGAGCGGAGACGTCGGCGCTCTTGGAGGAAGTGCAGCGTCGCGAGAACTTGGCGAAGGCGTACGCGCGGGTGGTGCGGAATGGGGGTGCTCCGGGCGTGGATGGCATCACGGTCGAGCGGTTCAAGAGCTATCTCGGGACGCACTGGCCGCGTG
The DNA here is from genome assembly GCA_964350145.1 of uncultured Gemmatimonadaceae bacterium. Lineage (GTDB taxonomy): Bacteria > Gemmatimonadota > Gemmatimonadetes > Gemmatimonadales > Gemmatimonadaceae > JACDCY01. Next base: position 17,017 of record CAYGJL010000020.1, on the reverse strand, counting down.
TGCGGGAGGCGCTGCTGAGGGATGAGTACCAACCGCAGCCCGTCCGCCGGGTGGAGATACCGAAACCCGATGGCGGAGTGGGGTCCCTTGGCATCCCGACGGTGCTGGACCGGTTCATTCAACAGGCCCTGCTCCAAGTGTTACAACCGATCATTGATCCGACCTTCTCGGATGCGAGCTTTGGCTTTCGCCCCGGGGCGGAGTGCCCATGATGCTGTGGAGCGCGCGCGCCAACACGTGGCGGCGGGACATCGATGGGTGGTGGACCTGGACCTTGAGAAATTCTTCGACCGTGTAAACCATGATGTGCTGATGGCGCGCGTGGCGCGGAGGATTTCGGACAAGCGAGTGCTTCGCCTGATCCGGCGCTACTTACAGGCCGGTATCATGGAAGGCGGGCTGGTGTCACCTCGGACGGAGGGCACGCCGCAGGGCGGGCCGCTGTCCCCGCTCCTCAGCAACATCCTGCTCGATGATCTCGATCGGGCATTGGAGTGCCGGGGGCACTGCTTCGTACGCTACGCTGACGACTGCAACATTTACGTCCAATCAGCCAAAGCGGGCGAGCGGGTGCTGGCATCGCTGGAGCGCTGGCAGTGGAAGCGTCCCCGTACCCGGCTCGCGAAGCTCCGCGTGCTTGGGCTCGACGCCGAACGGGCCCGGCTCTCTGCCTACAACGGGCATGGTCCGTGGTGGAACGCTGGGGCGAGCCACATGAACCAGGCAATCCCCGTCGTCCTGCTTCGTCGCCGGGGCCTCGTGAGTTTTCTTCACGAGTACCAACGTCTTTCGTACTCCTCATGAACCGCCGTATGCCAACCGGCACGTACGGTGGTGTGGGAGGTGGGGAGCCGTAAGGCTCCCTACCTACCCGATTTGGTGCAGTGATTGGGCGGCATCGCGCGTGTTACACAACTGAGGGCGACCTGTGAGCGTTTTGCGTGCATGCCTGTGACCCGAAACTCACGCCGATGAATCCGCATCAACCCGACGACGAGCTGGCCAGCGCCATCGTGCGAGTCCTCTCCGGCGACCTGCCGGAGCGGGAGGAGATCGAGCTGCGGCAGTGGCTCGACGCCGACCAGGAACGCTGCCGCGTGTTTGCGGAGATGCGCGCGATATGGGATGAGGCAGCCACGGTGCACGACGGGTGGGACACGACGGCTTTACGCAAGCGCATCGTCGCGGCGCGGGAGCGAACCGCCGTCCCGGCGCATGCTCCGTCAGCGCCCGGTTTCTCCGTCGAGCGTGGCGGAGCAACCGCCACCCGCCGGCCGCCGATCCGTACGTGGTCCCGCGGCACGCGACGAGTGTCCTCGAAGTTGGTCGGAATGGCCGCTGGCCTCACCGTGCTGCTCGCCTCCGGAGCGGTTGTGTGGCGGACGACAGCTGATCGCGAGAAACCGACGGTCGTGGCGACCTCCCCGATGCGCGAGGTCGCTACCAAGCGTGGCGAACAGGCGACTCTGGATCTGGCCGACGGGAGCCGGGTGATTCTCGCGGCCGACAGCAAGCTGCGGATTCCGGCTGATTACAACAGGCCATCGCGCAACGGATCCCGCCGCGAGCTGGAGCTGGAAGGCAAGGCGTTCTTCGAGGTCGTGCACGACAGCGCGCGACCGTTCGTCGTGCGCACGGCGACTGCCGTAACCGAAGACCTCGGCACCGAGTTCGTCATCGACGCGTATCCCGAAGCGCGGGCGACTGAGGTGGTCGTGGCATCCGGGTCGGTCGCGCTCTGGCGGCCGGGGCGGATGACAGATCGCGCAATGACTCGAGCCGGTCAGACGCGCTCTGCGAACGAGCCCTCGCTCGTTCTCGCCGCTGGAACGCTCGGCCGCATGGATTCCGCAGGTACGGCGACGCTCGCGCGGAACATAACCGTTGCCGACTACCTGTCCTGGACGAAGGGGATTCTGCTCTTCAGGTCCACGCCGCTGGATCAAGCCATCGTCGAGCTGAACCGGTGGTACGACGCCGACATCAGGCTCGCGACTCCCGCGTTAGCGAATCGCCGTCTTACCGCCGAGCTGCGCAACGAGCCGTTCGACGTCGCTCTCTTGCGACTGACAATGACCCTTGGCGTAGACGCAAAGCGCGTGGGCAGCGTGATCACGCTCGAAGCCCGGTAACCTTTACCCACTCTCCATGAATCTCTTTGTGACCCACCACTCCGCAGGAGCTTGGATGACTCGCCGCATTTCGTTTGTCTTGGTCGGAGCTGCGCTTGCCCTCGCGACCGTATCCGTTTCCGCTGCGGCGCAGGCGACCGGGCAGCGGCAGCAGTCCGTGCGCTTTCTACTTGCCTCCAACGGCGCACCACCGGTAGCGCTCGACGTGGGTCGCACGCCCGCGCTACGGCAGCGGCTCACGCTCGATCTCGAGGGAGTGACGGTGAGAGAAGCTCTCACTGCAATCTCCGAGCGCGCGCGGCTGGTTCTATGGTATACCGATGACGTGATCGTGGCCGATCGCCGGGTGAATCTGCGAGCCGATGAGATCACTGTTGCGGCGGCGCTCACGGACGTGCTGGTGGATGCCGGCGTGGACGTTGTGTTCAATAGAGATGGAACGGCGGTGATAGTGAAGCGGGTGGCTTCGGTCGCGTTCGTGCAGGTCGGTGCGATCTCCGGGCGGGTTACGGAGTCGACTTCGGGGGATGGAGTCGAGGGCGCAACGGTGACCGTCGGAGGCACTCGCCTCTCGACGACGACATCTTCCGACGGCCGGTACACGATCCGCACCGTTCCGATAGGCACTCGCGTGGTCACCGCCGCGAAGATCGGATTCAGTCGGCAAGCGCGGTCAGTGACTGTAACCGACAATGAAACGGTCACTGCCGATTTCGTGCTCGTTCGCGCGCCCACGATGCTGGGCCAGGTGGTCGTCACGGGCACGATCGTGCCCACGGAGGTGAAGGCGCTGCCGACGCCGGTCAGCGTGATTACGGCGGAGGACTTGCAGCGTCACCACATTCGCCGCTTCGAAGACGCTATCCGGCTGGCCGTGCCGGGTGCGGTCGTGTTCGATCAGGCCACCCACCCGGCCGGCCTCACACAGATTGCGTTGCGCGGAACAAGCGGACTGTACGCATCGAGTCATCCGAAGGTCTACATCGATGGCGTGGAGGTGACTGGCCACGCCACGTCTCCAATGGACCCTCAGAGCATCGAACGGATCGAGGTCGTGCGCGGCCCGCAGGCCGCCGCGATCTATGGCTCGGACGCAATGGGCGGCGTCATCCAGGTTTTTACCAAGCGGGGCACAGCCGAGCTCGGCCGTCCCGAGTTGGAAGCTCGTGTTGCGTTCGGCCGAATCGAGAGCGCCTTCGAAGGCAGCGGCGCGTTACGGCAGGAGTATGGAGCTTCGCTGAACGGCCGGAGCGGGCCGGCGAGCTACCGGGTGGGCGGCGGCTACATGCGGACCGGCGACTGGGTGCCGGGCTTCGGGATATCGAATCCGAGCCTGTACGGCAGCGCGCGGCTGGAGCACGGACCGTTCACCGTTGATTTCTCGGGGCGGCACTTCCAGCAGACGATTGACGGTATGAACAGTCCGGCCGTCGTGGAAGCCGCACCGGCGTTTTTCCAGAGCGGCCCGCGCTACGCGCCTACCCAAACTAAACAGGAGACGTATGCGGTGCGGATGGAGTACCGGACCAACTCCCGGTGGCAGCATAGCCTCACGCTTGGCAACGATCGCTTCGGGATGAGCCAGGTTCAGACTCGCGACCGGCTGACCACGCCAGCCGATACGTTCCGGACCGTAAACTTCCAAGGCGGCTCGAAGGCGTCGGCCGCCTATCACGCAACTGTGAGGGCCGCTCTCGGACCGGGCATTACAGCGAACCTCACAGCAGGGGCCGACCACTACGCCTCCAACCGCCAATTGACTTTGGCATTCCGAGCCCTGACAACGTCAGGACAAATACAGTTTGTCCCGGGAACTGCAATCCTGACTCGCAGCGAGGCGACCAACACGGGGGCGTTCGGCCAGGTGCAGGTCAACGTACGCGAAGCTCTTTTCTTTACCGGCGCAGTCCGCGGCGAATGGAACTCTAATTTCGGGGACGACCTCGGCGTTCCGATCTCGCCACGCGTTGGCCTCAGCTACCTCCATCAGCTCGGCGGCGCGACCGTGAAGCTTCGGGGAGCGTACGGCGAGGCAATTCGTCCGCCCTTCCCGGGAAACAAGGAGGAGAACGTCACTCCTTATAGCCGGCAGTTGGCCAATCCATCACTCAAGCCAGAACGGACGAGCGGGCCGGACGGCGGCATCGATCTCTTCTTCGGCCAGCGGGCTTCCCTCCGCATCACATACTACCGCCAGCTCGCGAAAGATCTGATTGATGTGGTCACGATCGATGCCACGAGCTCGCCGCAGGTCATTCAGCGGCAGAACGTATCCCGCGTCCGGAACACAGGCTGGGAGTTCGAGGGCTCTGCGCAACTCGGGCTGGTAACGCTGAAGAGTCAGTGGGCCATCACTGAGAGTCTCGCTGAGGAACTGGGCCCGTCGTACACGGGCGACGTCAAAGAAGGCGAGCAAATGTTCAGCGTGCCGAGGCACACCGGCGCCTTATCGGTGATGACTACGCCGCTCCGTGGGATGAGCGTGGCAGCCGCGCTGGCATACACGGGCGAGTGGAGGGACTACGACTTCCTGGCCTTCTATCGTTGCCTCGCCGATACGGGTCCCTGTAACGGCTTCGAGCTGGGCGGCTATCTGACGGATTATCCCGGCTTCACGATGGTGAATCTGTCACTCGAAAAGGAGCTGCGCCGTGGGGTGACCGCGTACTTGGGCGTCGAGGATCTCACGGACACGAGCGACCGCGCTCGGGCCGGTAATAACGCCATCGCCATCCCGGGTCGCACCACTACCTTGGGCTTGCGGGTGCGGTATTGAGTTCCCTCATGCAGTGTCTCCGGCTGACGGTCGTGGTTGCGTGCGGCATTGGTGCGGGCGCCATGCCGCTCGCCCCGCAGCAACCCCGATCACGGCCGCAGTCGCGCGGGCAACGATTCGCTCGGGAGCCGGTTCCGTGAAGCGTTACCCGGTCGGCGCATCAGCATGCCTGCTGTTCGCGCTGTGCGCGGTTCCGGCCGCCGCGTCGGCCCAGCAACCGGCGCGGGCGGCGGAGTCGGCCGAAGCGGGATCGGAGTCGCTGCCGCTGGCGCCGCTTGAGGCTATAACCTTCTCGACTTCGGAAGGGACGTGGATCTCCCTCGACGTCTCCCCCGATGGCAGCCTCATCACCTTCGATCTTCTGGGCAAAATCTTCGCCCTGCCGATCACCGGCGGACACGCAAGACAACTCACATTTGGGCCCGCGTGGGATGAACGACCCCGCTTTTCGCCCGACGGGAGGTTCGTCGTCTTCAGCAGCGACCGCGGCGGCCACGTTCAGTTGTGGCGTGTGCCAGCGTGGCGCGTTGCTGCACCCACGCTCATGCCGCTCGCCGCCATGGCCAGCTATCCGCTGGCGGGCGAGTTCGTTCCCGCTTCCCGGGAGCTCGGCGACACCAGCCCGCTGTTCCTCTCGCCCGACGGCCGCTACGGAGTGCGATCGTCCCGCGCCCCCCGACGAGACCTCGGCGGGTGCCAGGACTCGGTCGCTCCACACTTCGTCTTGGTTGATCGGGGCACACAGACCCGGCGCCGCCTGGCCCCGGCGGGCAGCGACTGCGGCGTCGGCCGGATGCCTCAGTCCGCGTTCACGCCCGACGGCTCGGCGTTCATCACCTCGTATGGCGGAAAAATCTGGCAGATCGCCGTCCCCAGCGGCGAAACCACGGAGATACCGTTCCGAGCCGACGTGGAGCTCCAGATCCGCCCGCTCGTACGCTTTCCGCAACGAGTTTCCGAGGATTCGCTCGTTCACGCCCGCCGGATCGAGGGCGCGGAACTCTCGCCCGATCGGTCGCACGTTGCCTTCGGCGCGCTGGGTCGCGTCTGGGTCATGGTCCTGCCCGACGGCAAGCCACGGCGATTGACAAGCCTGGACGTGGGCGAGTACACACCGGCATGGTCTCCAGATGGCCGCCACATAGCGTTCGTGACCTGGACGGATGAACGGGGTGGGGAAGGTCACATCTGGCGCGCCCGCGCCGACGGCACGGAAGCGCCGGAGCGGCTGACGCTCGAGGCCGCGCATTACAGCGAGCTAACCTACTCCGCAGAGGGACGTCGACTCTTCGCCGTCGCGCGCCCGACACGAGCGATGCGGAGAAGTATCCTCCACAGTGAGGACTCGTACGTCCGCCTCGCCGGCGACGGCGAACTCGTGTGGATTCCAGCGACGGGTGGAGCGAGCGTCACGGTCGATTTGTTGAATCCGGCCGAGTGGCTGACGCACGCCCGAATCCACACCCGGAAGGACGCTCCCAACGTGGTGCTCCGGTACGAGCGGCAGCGGCTCCTGACAACGAGTAACGCCGGCGCACTCGTCGCGATTCGGACGGACGGCACGAGACCGATGCTGCGCGCGGCCCGCGATACGGTCCTGAAGCTCGCGGTCCCCGAGCCGGAGGCCACTCCGTTCTACTTCGACGAACCGGAGATCCACGGCATCATGCTATCGCCATCCGGGGACCGGGCGCTTGTCCTCGCCGACTGGCGTAACCTGTTCCTGATCGACGTGCCGCCGAAAGATACCGCTGGCGCTCCGACCGTGGTGCTTGACCCGCAGTCGCCGCACGTCCGCGCGGTGACGAGGCTCGCCTCGGGCGGCGAATTCCCCCGGTGGCACCCGGATGGGCGCACCTTTTCGTACACGTTCGGGAACAAGCTCTTCATATACGATGTCCCGGCGGCGGATTCGGTCGTGCAGGACTCGACCATCCGGACCGCCGCCGGCGGGGTGCACCCGGGCTCCGCGTACGTGCCCGTCGTCGTCGACATCCAAGTGGCAGAGCCGCGCGACCTGCCTACGGGTATGATCGCGTTTCGCAATGCGCGACTAATCACGATGAGGGGCGACGAAGTGATCGAGCGCGGGGACCTACTCGTGCGTGATCGTCGGATCGCCGCCCTCGGGCCAGCGGGCGCCATCAGCATCCCGGCCGGAGCGCACGTCATCGATGCTGCCGGAATGACCATCATCCCGGGGTTAGTCGATCTCCATAACCACATCTTTCCGCTCACCACGGTGCAACGTACGCGCGTCTCGGCCTTCGAGGCCAACCTCGCGTATGGTGTACTGACTTCGCTGGATCCACAAACGTTCTTCACCGATTTTCTCACCTACGAGGACCGCTTGGCGACCGGCGCCCTGCTCGGTGTCCGGTACATGAACACCGGCCGCGGGATCGGAACCGGCGGAGACCGCGCCGGCAGCCTCGCTGAGGCGCTACAGATCGTCTCGCGCTACGCGGACGTGTATCGCGTCGGGTATCTCAAGGAGTACATGATCGGAGGCCGAGACGCGCGACAGTGGCTCGTGATGGCCGCGGCCGACCGCGGACTGAATGTCACGTCGCACGGCCACATCGTGTTGAAGAACCTCCTGATGAACGCGATCGACGGCTATTCGGGATTCGATCATTTCTTCGACACCGCGCCGCTGTACGGTGACGTTCGGTGGCTTCTGGCCCGCAGCGGGATCACTCTCGCCAACTCGAACGTGCCCTTCTTCGAGCGGTACTTCCTTGAGACGCTCGACGCCGCAGAGTGGGAAAGACTCGGGCGGTGGTACCCCCCGAACGCCTTCGATGCGGTTCGGCGCGGTGCGCTTCCCTCCTTCCCGCCCGCGGTGCGTGCCAGCTACGACGACGTCTGGAGGATGAGCGCGACGCTGGCTAGGCTCGTCGCGGATGGCGGGCGGGTGGCGGTCGGCGGCCACGGCGATATCCCCGGGTTCGGCACGCACCTGCAGTTGTGGGCCTACGCCAAGGGCGGCATGCCCGCCCTAGATGTATTGCGGGCGGGCACGTTGCGCGGCGCGGAAGCCCTAGGGCTCGACCGAGATCTGGGCTCGCTCGAGGTGGAGAAGCTCGCGGACCTCCTTGTCTTGGAGCGGAACCCGCTCGAATCGATCCGCAACACTACGAGCATCCGCTACATCCTCTTCAATGGCCGCCTGCGCGACGCCACGACGCTCGACGAAGTCTGGCCCGCGCCCAAGCCGGTGCCGGCTCCATGGTGGGCGGAGCGCGTGTCCCCGACAACACCTGAATGACGACGCAGATGTTCTACCTACTGGTTCTGGCGGCTCTCATGCAGGACCTCGGGCCCGCGGACGCCCTGAAGGCGCGCGGCCAGCAAATCTATGAGCTCGGCGCACAATCGTTGAGCGTCTCACCCAATGGACGCTTCGTGGCTTTCGCCCGGGCGGATTGGGGTGGCGACAGAGGACCAGTCGGGTTGTGGGTGCGGGACATGGAGTACGGCAGACTGCATCACGTCACCGCCGATACGTTGCCCTGGATAGGCGGGCCCCGCCCTTCGTGGTCGCCGGACGGACGACTACTCGCCTACTTCGCACAGTCCAACGGCCGGTTGGAACTGCGGGTTTGGGACCGGGAGCCCGCGCGCCAGCTTCACCGAGCTGAAGAGCCCGCTTGCGAGGTGGATCAGTGCGGCTGGATGGTGACCCCGCAGTGGATGTCGGATGGGACCGAGGTGCTCTTCGTTGCTGATACAACTTCCTATGGGGGCGAGCGCGACGTTCGCAGCTTTGATGCATCTCGCGCCCAGCTTGACGCCGAACTCATCGGGGCCGTTCCGGCTCCGTCTGGCATAACGGTGTTGATGTCGCCGGCCCTCACCGCCCAGGACGCGAGGACCGGGCGGCAGATGGATGATGGGGGCGCCGAACGGCCAGCTGGCGGGACCGGCGAAGTTAGGGTGACGCGGATCGTGGCGGTAAATGTACGCACTGGCACGTCGCGCACGGTCGCGTCAGGGGCAGGATTCGTCAGTCTGAGAATTTCTCCGGATGGTCGGCTGGCCATCGCAGTGGTCCACGAAAGGACCCGGATGCCCTACTTCTCCATTTATGCGGTGCCTCTTGAGCGCCCGCCGTCCAACCGGAACCTGCAAGGTGCGGAGGTCGTCGAGCATGGAACGCCGGTAGACGCTGCGAGGCGACCGCTACGACTAATAGCGCACCACGTAGCGTTGGGGAGCCCTGCGACTGTGAATTTCTCCCCATCCGGCCGCTTTGTCGCTTACCTGACGGCAGGCACCGGAGACGGCGAAATCGTTGTCGCGGATATGGAGAATGGAACGACCCGGAACATTACCGCAGAAGTCCGACTGCCTCCGCATCCATTCGATGTTACGTTCGATTCATCAGGCCGGCGGCGCCTTTACGGAAAGTTCGGTTCCGAATACAATGCGCCGCTCTGGACGCCGGATGAGCAGGAGTTGCTGGTCGTCCGGCCGGCGGCACGCGCCAATAAGCGAGTTCCCTTCCGATATGATCTGTGGTCCGTGTCGCTGCGCGATCGCGGAGCGCGGCGTGTCGAGATTGATTCCACGATCTCAATCCTTGCGCTCGCGCACTGCGCGCAAAGTTATGTCCCGTGTCGCATAGGTCGTGACGGTGAGGTCATCGCCAGAGTGCGGCTACAGCGTGCCGGCAGCGACACGCTGGCCTATGCGGCTGTCCAGCCCGGCTCCGGGGCCGTCCGCCTGCTTCACGTCGTCGGTCCGGCGCCGCGTGGCCGCGGTACGCTCCGGGCCGAATATGAAGTCAGCGGCCTAATCCGAGACTTTGTCGCGGCCGAACGCGGGAATGTCCTGTTATCCGTCGAAGAGACGTATGAGCGCCCCCCCGAGCTTTTCATGATGGATCTTGCGCGTAGCCCAGTCCCGTCGGTGCCGCTCGACGTGGTCAACCCTGGCTCCGACCCGCCCCCACGCCAGGTGCAGCTCGTGGAATGGGTAACGGCCACAGGCGATACACTTGGCGCGCGGCTCTTCTTTCCCGCCGGAACGCGGGAAGGTGAGCGTCTGCCAGTCGTAGTGATCGTCTATGCGGGTGATTTCCCCTCCTACAAGATCAGTCGGTTCGGTGGCGGACCGCCGGATTGGTTCACTCCGATCCTGACAGCAGGGCGTTACGCCTTGCTTACCCCGGATCTTCCTTTTACTGGCGCCGGGCAAGCATGCGACGAGATCACGCGCAACACTCTCGATGCTCTGGATGCAGCAGTGAAGAGCGGACGAATCGATGGCGACCGAGCCGCCGTGGTTGGCTACAGTTTAGGCGGGTACTCGGTCAATTGCGTAATCACGCGAACAAGCCGTTTCCATGCGGCGGTAACCGGAGCCGGGTTGTCCAGTCTTACGGATCTCTTCCTCATCTACGGAGGAGCCGGTCTGGTAAAATTACACGCCGCGCCGTGGGAAGCGCCGGAACAGTATGTTAGCGATTCGCCTGTCTACCACCTAAATCGAGTGAGCACTCCACTCCTGCTCATCCACGGCAAGCTGGATCCGGCGGCCCGGACGCACAACGCGTTGATGTACTACGGGCTGCTCGCGCGAAACCAGCTGGTGGCGCTCGTCGCGTACGACGAGCGGGATCACGGTACAGCGGTAAGGCACCCTGATTTCATTCCTCGCATCGTGAATTGGTTGGATAGGTACCTCGATGTGCGCGAGTAAGGTACCGCACCTCTAAGGAGCACATCTGCACGCACTGCCGGCGGCGATGAGGGTGACGTTGCCCAGACTGGCGCCAGCCCCTCTCGGCACGATCGTGCCACCTCGCAGACCACTCTGTCAGCGTCTAGCTCGGGAGAGATTACGCCGTTGCGACGTGGAGGCGGCCGCGTTCGTGCGACTTCCGCGCAGGACGCACGACGATTTCAACGTCGTGTCCAAGTGCCGTAAGAAAGTCCATCAAGCGTTGGGTGGAGAAGCCACCGAAGCGACCCCGCAGCATGTGCGACACCTTCGGCTGATCGATACCCATGAGCGCCGCGGCGGCCTGCTGCGTGAGCCCTCGTGCGCGAATCGCGCGATCGATCATTCGCACCAGCTGCGCCTTGGCCAGCTCCTCGGCGGGATTCGCGAAAGCGAGGTCAGCAAACACGTTGTCCTTGCCTCGAGTGGCGGAGATCGCCCTACGCTTGGTCATCTTATTTCGCGCCCTTGGGGTAGTGTTCCGCGCAATGCGCCTTCGCGGGCCACCAATCGGCTCCTTCTGGGAGTATGCCTTATTCAGCATATCAGGGCAAGTGTTGACTAGAGTCCCGCCCCAACATCGAACGAAGCGCCTACTGGCGTAGCGTCATTTTCACACGAACGAAAGCGGTCCGTCGCGGGTGGGACCTGCTGGGGGTGGAGTGCCGCGCAAAGCGGACAGCGAGGTAGACGTGGATGCCTACATCGCCGTGATCATGTGCCTACGACTGAAGGATTCTGTAATTCGCTCACGCTGCGGGTGCCCTATCGTGGCGGATGCCGAGGGAAGGAGATAGAGTATGGCAATGGCGATCAGCGTGCCGCTTTATACCGTGGACGATCTCGACGGATTCCCACGCGATGGGAATCGGTACGAACTGCTGGACGGTGTGCTGCTCGTGACGCCGGCCCCGTCGATGTCACACCAACTGGTCGCGAGTCGCCTCCAGCTTCGGCTCAGCATGGCCGTCATGCTGCCGGGTATGGCGAACGTCGTCGGTCCGGGGGCGGTGGTGCTACTGCCGAAGACCCAGCTCGAGCCCGACATACTCGTGTTTCCCGCGGGCGTTCGCGCCGGCGCTCACTGGCGCGAAATCCACGAGCACTGGCTGGCCGTCGAGGTTTTGAGTCCCTCCTCGCGGGTCTACGATCGCGAGTTCAAGCGGGACGCGTATCTCGCGATGGGAGTTCGGCAGGTGTGGTTGGTTGATCCATGGGATAGGAGCGTCGAGGTGTGCCGAGGCGCGGGGGATAGTGAGACGGTGCGCGATGCCCTGCGGTGGCGCGTGCCGGGCACTGACACGCTCGTGTCCATCGAGCTCGAGGAGATATTTACCGGTTTGTAGCTCTTAAGGGCTGGGAGAAACACAACCGGCTAAGGCTATTCCTCATATTGGCGGGCAAAGCGGACAGCGAGATATATGCCGAGGCCGGTGCCGACCATGCTCACCATGAACGCGGTCATGATCCCGACCTTCGCGCCAAGCCACCAGCCCAGCCACCCGCCTATAGTGGCGCCCACGAAACCGGCGAGTTTCTTCACACCGGTTCCGGCTTGATTCTTCCCATGCGTCTAGTTTAGCTGGTGAACCCGTGATGCCTGGGAGAATTGCTATCCGGATGTTTGTGATGCGGTGGCGCCGGTGACGCGAATGCGGAAGCTGGCGATCATTGCCGCGGTGCTCGTCGGCATATCCGCGGGGCTGGGCTTCTTCACGTTCGGCTACTCCAAGGGCGCGTCGTATCTCACCAACGATCCGGCGGCGTGCGCGAATTGCCATGTGATGAGCGAGCACTACTCCGCTTGGCTGAAGGGGAGCCACCGCGCGGTGGCTACGTGCAACGACTGCCACACGCCGCACAATCTCGTGGGGAAGTACACGACCAAGGCGCTGAACGGGTTCTGGCATTCGTTCTACTTCACTACCGGGAATTATCCGGACCCGTTGCGAATCACGCCGCGAAACAATCGCGTAACCGAGCAGGCGTGCCGGTACTGCCACGCCGAGATAGTGAGCGCGATCGATCCCGACCCGCACGCGAGCGAGGAGTCACGCGCTGGCGAGGCCATTTCCTGCATCCGGTGCCACAAGTACGTCGGCCACTGGGTCCGCTGACCATGGAGACAACTCGATGACTTCGCCAGCACAGCCGGATCGCACGCCGCCCCGTCGCGGGAAGCGCTTCTACGCGCTGCTCGGCGCACTCACGGTCGGCGCGGCGCTCGCCGCAGTCGGGATCGTCGCTCTGCTCACGAACATCTTCGAGCGGAAGCAGGAGGGGCGGGACCCGTTCTTCCGCACTGTCGCCATCACCGACACCACCCAGGATCCCGAAGTTTGGGGGCGGAACTTCCCGCTGCAGTACGACCAGTACGTGCGCACGGTCGACCAGCAGCGCACGCGGTACGGCGGGAGCGAGGCGATGCCACGCACGCCGACCGACGCCGATCCACGTTCGATCGTGGCGCAGTCACGGCTCGAGGAAGATCCGCGGCTGCGCGAGTTCTGGGATGGGTACGCGTTCTCGAAAGACTTCCGCGAGGAGCGCGGCCACGCGTACATGCTGGTGGACCAGGAGATGACCGGCCGGCAGCAGGCATCGCCGCAGCCGGGCGCGTGTATTCACTGCCACGCATCGGTGTACGTGCCGTACAAGCGGGCGGGCGGGGGCGACCTGATCAAGGGATTCGAGACGCTCAACCCCATGACGTACGCGCAGGCGCGCACCCACGTCACGCAGCCGATCGCGTGCATTGATTGCCACGAGCCGGAGACGATGCGGCTGCGGGTCACGCGCCCGGGGTTCATCGAGGGGATCCGAGCGCTCAAGATGAGCCAGGGGATCGCCAACTACGACGTGAACCGGGACGCGACCAGGCAGGAGATGCGCACGTACGTGTGCGGCCAGTGCCACGTGGAGTACTACTTCCGCGGGGCGGAGAAGCGGCTGACGTATCCGTGGCTCAAGGGGCTGACGGTGGACAGCATCCTGGCGTACTACGACCAGGTGGGACACCGCGACTTCGTCCACGCGCGGAGTGGCGCGCCGATTCTCAAGGCACAGCATCCCGAGTTCGAGCTGTTCAACCAGGGCACGCACGCGCGCGCGGGCGTCGCGTGCGCCGACTGCCACATGCCGTACGTGCGCGAGGGCGCGCAAAAGATCAGCGACCACTGGGTGCGGAGCCCACTGCTGAACATCAACCGGTCGTGCCAGACCTGTCACAAGGTGACGGAGGACGAGCTGCGGCAGCGGGTGCACACGATCCAGGACCGGACCCAGGAACTCCGGAACGTGGCGATCGACGCGGTGCTGAATCTTTCGCGCGGGATCGCGGCGGCGGCGCGGGCCGACAGCGGCAACCGGAATCTCGCCGCCGCGCGCGACTACCAGCGGAAGGCGCAATTCTTCGCCGACTTCGTGGAGGCGGAGAACTCGATGGGATTCCACGCGCCGCAGGAAGCGGCGCGGATCCTCGCGCGGTCGATCGACTACTCGCGGATAGGGGAGCTGGCACTGCGAGGCTCGGCGCCGAACAAGGCCGCACCGGTCGCAACGCGTCGAGAATAGCCTACTCTTGCAGCACTTTCCGGAAGTAGGCGGGCAAGCTCACCGACAAGGGTGAAAGCTCGGCGGACGGCTGCCACTCCAGCCGATCCGTCAACAGCTCCGGCCGATCGTCGTCCGGCCGCCACAGCTCCACCAGGCGCGCGTCGAGATCAACGATCCAGTACTGCGGCACGCGCTGGCGCTGATAGAGGCGGCGTTTCGTTACTCGATCTGCGCGCGCGCTGCTCGGCGAAATGACCTCGACCGCGAGCAGCAGTCCACCGAGCTCATCGTAGGATCGGGGGCTGCGTCCCTCCACGAGCGGCGCGACGAAGATGTCGGGCTCGACTACGGTGCGGTCATCGTACATTACGTCCGCCGGGGCGATCACGGTCAGGCCAATGCGGAAGTATTCCACGTAGTCCGCGATCAGGCGCGCCAGCTCGAAGGTGGCGCGTTGGTGGGGAAGCGCCGGCGACGGCGTCACCAATAGCTGCCCGTCGACGAGCTCGTATCGATTGCCGTCCGCGGGCAGCTCGCGCCACCGATCGACGGTCCAATCCCGCGCTGTCTCGACCATACCCATACACTAGGCCCCCCGGTGCCGAGCTGGCAAGTGCTCACCAGTGGAGCCTGGCGTCCCGAACCCTCGGCAGCGAACCGTTTCCTTGCCGCCGGGGGCCTTGGACCGCCCGGTGGACGCCTGCCAACTGTTTTACCTTGCGTGCCGTTTGATTAAGCGATTAATTAAATACATGCCCCGGAAGGAATCAAAGGAGATCATACTCGACGCCGCGGAGGCGCTGTTCGCCAGCCGCGGCTTCGACGCGACCACCATCAAGCAGATAGGCACCCGCGCGAAGGTGAACCCGGCGCTGCTGTACTACTACTTCGGCGACAAGAAGGCGCTGTATCGCGCCGTCCTGGCGCGCCTCATCGGCGGGCTGGCGGAGACCCTCGGCGGACGACTGCGCGATGCCCGCACCCCCGGGGACGCGATCCACGCCGTCGTCGGCGCCCAGATGGAAGTGCTCGGCGCGCACCCGAACCTCGCGCGGATCTTCGTGAGGGAAATGGTGGAGCACCGCGGCGAGAACGCGGCCGACCCGATCTCGGATTCCATGGTGAAGGTGTTCACCCGGCTGTGCGGGGTCATCGAGCAGGGTCAGCGCGCGGGGTTGTTCAGGAAAGAGCTGGACGCGCGGTTTGCGGCGATCTCGGTGGTATCCCAGGTGATGTACGTCCATATCGCCCGCCCGGCCGTCGGGATGCTGCTCGGCGAGGGGCGCAAAGGCGTCTCGGAGAAAACCATGAAAAGGTTCGGAGCACATGCAGTGGAATTCGCCTTGGCCGCGCTCGCGGAGCGGCCGCGCGGCCGCGCGCGCGCGGGCCGGCTCAAGCGCACGAGCGCGCTCCTGCTGCTCTTTGCGGGCGCCGCCTGCGGCGGCGGTGAGGACGACCGCATCGAAGGCACGGGCACGATCGAAGTCGTGGAGATGGACGTCGCGTCGCTCATCCCCGCCCGTGTCTCGCGCGTGCTGGTGGATGATGGGCAGAGCGTGCGCTTCGGCGACACGCTGGCGCTGCTCACCCAGGCGGCCACCAGCTCCGAGGTCGAGGTGCGGCGCGGGGCGCTGCAGCGTGCGGAAGCTGTGCTGCGGGATCTCGAAGCGGGTGCCCGGCCGGGCGAAGTGCGGCAGAGCTCGGCGGAAGTAACGGCCGCTGAAGCCGAAGCGGCGAGGCTCGCGCGCGACTACTCCCGCGCGCAGGCGCTGTACGACGGCGGCGCGATCTCGCGACAGGATCTCGAGGCGGCGCGCACGCAGGCCACCGTCGCGGCGCAGCGCGCGAACTCCGCGCGGCAGGGACGACAGCTCGTGGTCGAGGGCACGCGTCCCGAGCGGATAAGTGCCGCCCGCGCGGACGTCGCCACTGCACGCGCCGCGCTCGACGCGGCCCGCGGCACCGCCGCGGAGCTGGCGCTCACCGCGCCTGCGAGCGGCACGATCATCCGACGGCTCGCGGACCCTGGTGAAACGGTTGCTCCCGGCGAGCCGGTCGTTACCCTGGGCAAGACGGATTCGCTGTGGGTCAGGATCTATCTGAGTCCCGAGGCGGTGGCGCGCATTCGAGTAGGCGACGAGGCCAGTGCGACGCTCGACGACTTTCCTTCCCGCCGCTTCTCCGCCCGCGTCGCGGCGATTGCGTCGCGCGCGGAATTCACCCCGCGCGTCGCGCTCACCGAGCGGGAGCGGGCAGACCTGTTGTTCGGCGTGAAAGTGACGCTGGCCGACGCAAGCGGCGCTCTGAAACCCGGGCTCCCCGTCACGGTTCGCATAGAGCCACGCCGTTCTGGCGCGGCGCCCTGAGCCCGTGAGCGCCGCTCCGGATCGTAACGCGAACGAACTCGCTGTCCAGACGCGCGGGCTGCGCAAGACGTTCGGCCCCGTGGTCGCTGTGGAGGGACTCGACCTAGAGATCCGCCGCGGGGAAGTGTTCGGCGTGCTCGGTCCGAACGGATCGGGAAAGACGACGACCATCCGCATGCTGTGCGGACTGCTCACGCCGACCGCGGGCGACGCGACGGTCGTCGGGTACGATCTGCGCACGCAGCAGTCAGAGATTCGCCGGTCGATCGGCTACATGTCACAGCGGTTCGGCTTGTACGACGATCTCACGGTGCGGGAGAACGTCAGATTCTACGCCGCGGTGTACGGGCTGCGCGGCGCGGCGCTGGACGCGCGCATCGTCGAGCTGTTCGAGCAGCTGGAGCTGGCGCCGCGCGCGGAGCAGCTCGCGGGCACGCTGAGCGGCGGCTGGAAGCAGAAGC
>CAYGJL010000019.1:0-59044 GCA_964350145.1 uncultured Gemmatimonadaceae bacterium | reverse complement strand
TCGGTGCCAACATGGGCAGATACCGCACCTACCCGCGGATCGTCGGCGAGACCGGCGGCAAGGATTTCATCGTCGCCCATCCGTCGGCCGATCCGGTCGCGCTGGCCGTGGCCATAGTGCGCGGCGGGTTCGAGTACCAGGGACAGAAGTGCTCCGCGGTGAGCCGCGTGTACATCCCGGAATCGCTGTGGAAGGAGGTTCGCGACAGAGCGGTTGGCATGATCGAAGAGATCCGGATGGGCGACGTGACGGATTTCAGAAACTTCATGGGCGCCGTGATCGATCAGCGGGCGTTCGAGAAGATCAGCTCGTATCTGGAGCGCACGCCGGACCACGACGTGCTCGCCGGCGGGAACGCCCGCGGTGAGGAAGGCTGGTTCATCCAGCCCACGCTGATCCAGGCGCACAACCCCGACAGCCGCCTGCTGTGCGAAGAGATCTTCGGTCCTGTGGTCACCGCGTACATCTATCCGGATTCCAAGTGGTCCGAGACGCTGGATCTCGTGGATAGCACCTCGCCATACGCGCTCACGGGCGCTGTGTTCGCGCGCGACCGCGCGGCGGTGGACGAGGCGAGCATGCGCCTGCGAAACGCGGCCGGCAACTTCTATGTCAACGACAAGCCGACGGGAGCAGTGGTAGGTCAACAGCCGTTCGGCGGGGGCCGGTCGTCAGGCACGAACGACAAGGCGGGCTCCATGCTGAACCTCGTGCGCTGGGTGAGCGCGCGCTCCGTGAAGGAGACGTTCTCGCCTCCGCACGAGTTCGGTTATCCGTTTATGGAACAGAAGTGACTAGTGACTAGTGACTAGTGATTAGAAACGGGCCTCGAGATACAGATAACCGCGCACGCCGCGCTCCGGGCGGATGCCTTTCGCGACGTCGAACCGCACGAGGCCGTCGAGGAAGGACGCACCTACGCCCGCTCCACTGATCGGAGTTCCCGGCGAACTGAAGTCCGATCGGTCCCCCGCCCAGCCGAAATCGGCGAAGACCACCGGCCGCGCCAGCACGAACGACGACCCTATCTCCGCGCGCGCGAGCCAGTAGGCGTTCCCCGCGCGGGTGGCCGGCGACTGGCCCCGCACCGAGTGCGCGCCGCCGAGGAACCACCAGCGCTGCAGCGGCAGCGCGCCGCCCGACGTGCCGCCACCGAACGTCAGCGCTCCGTCGGCTCTCGCTCCCAGCCCGTGCGAAACCGTGAAGTCGGCGGCGGCGCGGGAATAGTCGAACGAGCCCGCGGCGCCCTCCACGCGGATGTCCGACAGCAGTCGCCACCCGTGCGGATTGAGCCCGCGCGAACCGACGTGCCGGAGCGACAGTCCTCCGATGGTGCCGTTCGTGGCGTCGATGTTGTCGCCGAACCTGCGGCCGCTGATCGCCCGGGCAAGCGATACCGATGTCTCGGTGACCGCGTCGGAATGATGCTCGACGAACAGGCGCGAAACGATGCCGCGGGAGCCTTCGGCGGAACCGCGCGTCAGCTCCGCCCCCCAGGCGCGATAGTAGAAGCCTTCGTCGCGCCCCAGCAGCAGCGCGGACACTGAGTTGCCGAACCCGAGCGGATCGCCCCAGTCGTTCGCCGCAGCCAGCCGGCGGTAGATCCCGATGCCCACCTCCGTGCGGCCATTGCTGCGTAGCAGCGACAGCTCCGCGTTAGGCTCCAGATCCGCCAGGCCCAGCCGCACGGACGCGTGCGCGGTGTATCCGCCGCCGAGCGACTGTCGGGCCGCAATTCCGGTGGACAGCCCTTCGACTCGGTTGTACCGCGACATGCCGAGTCCGTACCGCAGATCCACCGGCCCCCGCGCGTAGCCCGCCTGCGCCGCGAGGCCGAGCGCGCGGTTGGTCAGCTCCTCGAGCTCGCTCGAAGAGAAAATCTCTTCACCTGGGTCGTATGGCGACGCCGGCAGCTCGGGTGACCGCGCCAGCGCCAGCGAGTCGCACGGCACCTGCACGGAAACCGCCAGCGTATTCTCGAACCGGGAGACGATCCGCTCACGGGTCTCACCGGGCGCGCACGGCGCTCGCCTCGCCGCCCGCCGCGCGGCGACGGCGGCTGTATCGGACCTCGACGTGTCGGCCGGCGTGACGACCACCGGCGCGAAGTCGCTCGTGCCGTTCACCTCGTCGTACGTGAAGCTCTGCTCCAGCTTGAACGGCACGCGCATTATCCCGACATGGGCCGAGCCCTCAAGCGTCTGTAACCGCGGCAGCCAGAACCGCCCCTCGTGCAGCCCGTACTCCACCGCCACGACCGACACTGTCGCGGTCATCGGATTCAACGCCGAGCAGATGAGCCGGGGCGCGTCGCAGCCTTCGCCATCGTCTTCTTCGTCGACCTTCCAGATATCCATCGGCTCGGACATGCGGTACACCGCGCGCACCAGCCGCCCCGTCGCATCGTCGAACCAGAGCGAGGCGACACTGACGCGCCAATCCGGCTGCCGCGGGCGCACTCGCAGCTCGCGCACACTGATCCGGGTCTCGCCGCCGATGCGGAACGACAGTGAGTCGCCCTTCTCGTACGTGTAGTACGCCTCGGCGCCGCGCGCGAGCGGGTTCACCATGTCGCTGTCCACCACGTCCAAGCGCGCGAGCGAAGCTCCCCACAGTGGCTCGCGGCCCGGGAAGTACGGAATCGCCGGGACGCTGCTCATCTCGGCATCTATCTCTCCGCTCCTTCCGAGCATCGGCGCGGTGGTGCGCTCTCCCAGCACCTGCACGCGGGCGCCACGGTCGCGCCGCCATTGCACGCGAGTGACGCGCTCGTACCGCGCCAGCAGGCGCTCGCGGCCAAGTCGTGTGAGCGACATCCCGATGCTCGCCCGCTCCCGTGTTTTCGAGTCGTAGCCGATCAGCGCGGAATCGTCCGCCACACGCGCCGTTCGCGCCCGCTCGAGCGTGGCGCGCGCGAGCGGATCGGAAAACGCCGTGCGCATGTGCTCCGCCGTCACCGGGATGATTCTCGAGCGACGCCGCGCGTCACGCACCGAGTCCCGTGCTGCCCGGCCGGCCTCTCTCACCGCAGCCGCGCTGTCCGCCTTCTGCCGCGCGCGCTCCAACGCCACCGAGTCCTGCTTCGCGCGGCCGCCGATGCTCACGGTCACGCCCTGGCCGATCGCCAGGGCAGCCGCGAATGCCACCGCCGAAACGATCATCGGCGCCGGGACGGAATGCCGACCGTCACACCGAGCTGCCAGATCACGAAGTCGGTCTCGGTCCGCGCGGGGAACAACGTCACGGATCCGTCGTCGTTGTCCTGAATCCCGCCTTCGGGCAGATACGTCGCTTCGCCGCCGTAGTAATACTTGCCGCCGAGGGTGAGCATCGCGGTGGACGTACGGCCGCCGATCGGGACGTACACTCCGCCACCGAACACGACCGCCGACGAGAAGTCGCTCGCGTTTTCGGTGGTAGCGAACGTCTCAGAGGTCTGCCGGTCCTCGATGGAGGAAGTCGTACGGAAGTTCGTGATCGCGAACGCGGCGTTGGCGTACGGCCGGATCGGTCCGGTCGGGAACGTGAACTGCGGGCCGATGCCGAGCCAACCGATCATGTTCGTCGTGACGACATCCGCTGTTACGCGCCCGCTGAAGGTGAACGCGACGGGCATGCGCTCACGGCCGTACTGCAGGCCGCCGAGCTCGGCCCGGACGGCGAACATGCCGGCGGGGTCCAGCCGCAGCATGGCTCCGGCGTTGAACCCGAAGCCCTGGTCCACATAGTCGGCGAACTCGCCCTTGGGCTTCGAGGCGACGATGTCGCCGAAGACGACGAACCGTGGCACGGCGGTGATCTGCGCCGGCCGCCGGGTCTGTGCTTCCGGAGCGGACGCGGCCACTGCCAGGAACGCGAATGGCGCGAAGAAGAAAATCGGTTTCATGTGTCTCCTCCCTACGGCTGTGAGCGCTCCAGGATTCAATGCGGGCCGTCACGCGCCCGCGCCTGCGAGGCGTCGTCAAGGCAGGGCCGATGCCGATGACCGCGTGAGACGCATCACCTTCGGCACCAACGAGATGGCAAAAGTTCCGGCGGCGTCCGCGTTCGCGAAGTGACACCCAATCGCTACAATTACCGTCCACCATTGGCGACATGAACAGATGACTGGCGGTGCACCGCGACCAAAGCTTTTCTCGGCGTTCGCCGCCGTGTATCTCATCTGGGGATCGAGCTACCTCGCGATCATCTGGGGTTTGGAGTCGTTGCCGCCGTTTTTGCTGGGTGCCGCGCGGTTCCTCACGGCCGGCGCGGTACTTTACGCGCTCGCCGCGGCGCGCGGCGGCGCGAAATTCTCCCGGCGGCAGCTGCTCAACGCGTCCATCGTGGGCGCGTTGCTGCCATTTTTCGGAAACGGGTCGCTGATCTGGGCGCAGCAGAGAATACCCTCCGGAATCGCGGCGCTGATCGTCGCGACGGTGCCGCTGTGGATGGTGGTGATCCAGACGATCGTGGAGCACGTGCGGCCGGCTCGCCTGATCTGGACAGGAGTCGGTCTCGGCATCGTGGGTCTCGCGATCCTGGTCGGAATCGGGAGCGAAGTATCCGGCTCGATTCACCTGCCGTCCGCTCTAGTTCTGTGCGGCGGATCGATCACGTGGGCGGCAGGCTCTATCTACTCGCGCAGCGCGGACCTGCCCGACTCGGGTCTCGCGTCTGCGGCGCTGACGATGCTCGCGGCCGGCGTCTTCTTCTCCGCGGCATCGCTTGCCGCGGGAGATCATCGGACAGTCGACCTTGCGGAAGTCTCGTTGCGATCGGCTGTGGGGCTGGCATACCTCGCGATCGTCGGCTCGGTCATCGCCTACAGCGCGTACATCTGGCTGTTGCAGGTCAGCAGCCCCGCGCGCGTCGCGACGTACGCGTACGTGAATCCCGTAATTGCGGTGTTCCTGGGCTGGGCGTTCGCGGGCGAGCATATCTCCGTCCGGACGATGATCGCCGCAGGGGTGATCCTGGCGGCCGTAATCCTGATAACCACCGCGCCACAGCCCGCCAGACGCGCGTAGGCGGGCCTCATCCGAGGCTTCCAACCTTCGGCGGATATCCCCTGTCAAAACTTTAGCGGCGAGATCCGCGTAGGCTGGCCGTACCCAACAACTCCGGAGAATCCATGTATTCCACACTTCTGACCGCCACGCTGCTGCTTGGCGCGGCTCAGAGCGCGTTGGCCCAAGGCTCCGACCAGTGCCGCCACGAGGCGCAGCGCACGGCCGATGTTGATGCGGCGGGGGCCCGCCTTCTGACGGTCACGGCAGGCGCCGGCTCGCTCCGGATAGAAGGCAAGGCCGGGCTGGATCGCGTGCTCATCCGCGGGCGCGCGTGCGCCTCGGACGCGCGCCTGCTGGAGGAGATCGAGCTCCAAGCGGACCGGCGGGGCTCCAACGTCGTCGTCGAGGCGATTTCGCGCGTCGAGGGCTGGAGCCTCACCGGAATGCGGTACGCGAGTCTGGACGTCGTGATCGAAGTTCCCGCGCGGATGGCGGCCGAGATCACCGATGGCAGCGGCAGCATCGACATCTCTAACCTCGGCGCGGTCAGCATAACAGACGGCTCCGGCGAGATCATCGGCAGCGACCTCCACGGCGAGTTGCGAATCAAGGACGGCTCCGGCAGCATCAAGCTGACCAACCTGGCCGGCGCGGTGAGCATTCACGACGGATCCGGCTCGATCGAGCTACGCGATATTGGCGGGCTGATCGACATCACCGACGGCTCCGGTGAGATAGACGTGCGGACCGCGAGGAACAGCATTCGAATCAGCGACGGGTCCGGCGGGATCGAAGTGGCCGACGTCGACGGCGACTTCACTGTCACCCGCAGTGGCTCCGGCGGCATCGGCTACAGCAACGTGAAGGGAAGAATCGACATCCCCGATCGACGGGTCCGGCGCAGGGAAGCTCTCTAGGCTTCACTCCCGAGCCGCTCGATGATCCCGGCGGCTTCGCCCAGCAGCGTCAGGTCCGACCGGTCGAGAGCCGCGAGATCGGCCGTCAGCGTCGCCACGCGGCGGTCGCGCGCGGCGTAAAGGATCCGCGCGCCTTTCGCGGTCGCGCGGATCCAAGCCACTCGGCCGTCGTCCGGGTCGGGTTCCCTGGCCACGAGGCCGGCCCGCTCCATGGCCGCCACGAGCCGGGTAATCGTGGGCGCGGCGACCTGCTCCGCCCGCGCGAGCTGGCCCATGGTCACCGGGCCGGCGAATACGACCACCGACAACGCCGACAGCCGGGCCGCGCTGATCCCGCTCCGGTCGTCCTGCTTTCGCAGCCGCCGGAGGAGGTGGATCGCCGCGGAATGCAGCCGGTCCGCGACCGCTCCCCGATCTCTCGACGAAAGGATCTTGCGGCCCAATAGTTAGCTCGGCTAAGATTATTGTTAGCTGAGCTAAGTATATCCCGGAGCCCCAATCGAGACAAGGAGGCCGCAATGCCGCACATGAGCGATCTGGCCGATGCCACCGTGGGGCAGCTGTTGGTCCCGGTCGAAGACCTGGACCGCGCGATCCCGTATTACCGCGACACGCTGGGGCTGAAATACCTGTTCTCCGCCCCGCCGCAGATGAGCTTCTTCCAGGCGGGAAACGTCAGGCTGCTCGTCGGAGTGCCGGAAGCCGGGCAAACGCGTGAGCGGGGATCAGCAGTCTACTTCAAGGTCTCCGACATCCATGCCGTGTACGCCACGCTGCGGCAGCGCGGTGTCGAATTTCCATCCGAGCCGAAGCTCATCCATAAGACTCCGGCTTCAGAGCTGTGGCTGGTGGAATTCCGGGATCCTGATGGAAATCAGCTGGCTTTGATGAGCGAAATCGCTTCATGACCCACTCGCGCCACTCGTCCAGGATCTCGTAAAACGTCGGGATAACCAGCAGCGTCAGAAAAGTTGACGTAATCACGCCGCCGATCACCGCGCGCCCGAGCGGCGCGCGGAACTGCGCGCCCTCCCCGCCGCCAATCGCAATCGGCAGCATTCCCGCGCAGAGCGCGAAGGTGGTCATGATAATGGGCCTGAGCCGGATCGCACCGGCCTGAATCAGCGCCTCGCGGAGCGGAAGCCCCTCGCGCTCGCGCGCCCACTTGGCGAAATCGATCAGCAGGATCGCGTTCTTCGCGACGATACCAGCCAACAGGATCACACCTATCAGGCTCATGAGGTTGATCGTACCGCCCGTCAGCAGCAGCGCGAGCATCACGCCGATCAGCGACAGCGGCAGCGACACGAGAATCGCGAGCGGATCCACGAACGACCCGAACTGCATGACGAGAATCAGGTACATCAGCAGGATCGCCACGCCCAGCGCCGCGAAGATTCTGCCGAATACCTCCGCCTGGTCCTCGGTCTCGCCGCCCTGCGTTATCGTCACGCCTGGAGGAAGGGGCACCTGCTTTATGCGCTCCTCGACGTCCTGCAGCACCTCGCTCACCGGCTTGCCGCTGGTGTTCGCCCCGACCGTCACGACCACGTCGCCATCGAGGTGGTCGATCTGCGCGGGCCCGATGGCCGGCTCCACCCGCGCGAGCTGGCCGAGCGGGACGATGGCCGGCGCTCCGCCGGTGGAAGCGCGCGCGAGCACGATGGGCAGCTGCCGGAGATCGTCCACCCGCTGCCTCGCCTGCGGCACGAGCCGCACGGTCACTTCCCGCGTCTCCCCGGACGGATCGACCCAGTCCCCAGTCTTGATCCCGGCGAACGCCGGGCGCAGCGACTGCGCGATCTCACCGACCGTCACGCCCATCGCTCCCGCGAGGTTGCGGTCAACCTCGATGCTCACCTCCGGCTTTTGCCCCTTGGTCGAGAGCTCCACGTCCACGGCGCCCGCTGCTTTTCTCGCCTCGGCTGCGATCGCTTCCGCGGTGGTGGTGAGCGTAGCCGCGTCCGCGCCGCGAATCTGCAGCTGAATCTGCTTCTCGCCTCCGCCCCAATCGGTGGTCGTGACCGACGCGGTCATACCCGCGATCTGCTTGACCTCCGTCCGTACGGCGCTCGCGAGCTCCTCGGCGCTCGTCTCCCGCTCGCCGCGAGGCGACAGCTTCCCGTAGACGATCGCCTCGTCCACCGCGCCCGTGGCCGCGCCGAGTGTCGTGTACGAGTACAGAACTTCCGAGTGCGCCCGCAGGAGCCGCGCCGCCTCCTCCGCCTTCACGCGCGTGTAATCGAGGTTCGACCCGGGCGGTGTCTTCACCTCCACGAATATCTCGGACGTGTCGTCCTCCGGCCAAAAAGCCCCGCCAATGATCCCGGTTGCCGGAAGTGCCAAAGCGACGACGAACGATCCAACAGCGATGCCGACCATCGCCGCGCGGTGATCCAGCGCCCAGCCGATCACCTTCTTGTAGCGAATGGCGAGCGAATTGAACCAGGTGTTGAACCGGTCGAGCGCCCGCGATATGGGATTACGCCGCTCGTGCGCCTCCAGCTGCGGGTCGGCCCAGTACGCCGACAGCATCGGATCGAGCGAGAACGAGACGAACAGCGAAACGAGCACGGACGACGCAATGGTGAGCGCGAACGGCTTGAACCACTGCCCCGCCAGGCCGTAGATGAATCCGATCGGCACGAACACCGCGACGATGGAGAACGACGTCGCGGCCACTGCGAGCCCGATCTCGTCGGTGCCTTCCTTCGCCGCTCGCATGTGATCCTTTCCCATCTCGATGTGCCGCACGATGTTCTCGCGCACCACGATCGCGTCGTCGATGAGAATTCCGATCGCCAGCGACAGCCCCAGCAGCGACATCGTGTTGAGCGTGAAGCCGAACACCCACACGGCGATGAACGCCGCCAGCACGGAGACGGGCAGCGCGAGACCCGTGATGATCGTGGACCGCCAGGAGTTGAGAAAGACGAACACCACGAGCACGGTCAGCAGCGCCCCCTCGAACAGCGCCATCTGCACGTCTCCCACCGAGTTCTCCACACGCACGCCGGCGTCGCGTACGACCGTGAAGTCCACTCCCGGCGGCAGTGTCTTCTCCAGTTGGGCGAGCTTCGCCTTGATCCGGTCGCTGACGTCGGTCGTGCTGTAACCCTGCGCCTTAGTGACCGCGAGACCGACGGCCTCGGTCCCGTTGTACATCGCCAGCGACCGCGCCTCTTCGCTGCCGTCGCGGACGTTGGCGACTTCGCCGAGTCGGATGACGCGCCCCCCGCGCTCGGCGACGACGAGCTGGAGGAACTCCTCCGGCCGCTCGAGGCGGCCCTGGAGCCGGATCGTCCGCTCCTCCAGCGCGCCCGTCAGCCGCCCGACCGGCACGGCCAGATTCTGCGCACGCAGAGCGCCGACCACTTCCCCCACACTTACTCCCGTGGAGCGCAGCGCGTCGGGCCTGAGCTCGACGGTCAGCTCGCGCTGCACGTCCCCGAACAGCTGCACGTCGGCCACGCCCGAAACTCCGCGAAGCTGGCTGACGATGTCGGGATCCACGATCCGCGTGAGCTGCGCCGGCGCGTGGGCCTGTGAGACAAGAGCCACCTGCACGATCGGGAAGTCGGTGGGATTGAACCGCTGCAGCAGCGGCTCCTCCATCTCGAGCGGGAGGTCGATCCGGATCGCCGAGATCGCGTCGCGGATGTCCTGGGTGCCCTCCTGCAGGTCCTTCTCGAAGACGTACTCGACAAAAATCTGCGCGAAGCCGTCGAACGCGCTCCCGTTGATCTCCTTCACCCCGGAGATCCCCTTGATCGCGTCCTCGATTGGGCTCAGCACTTCGCGTTCGACCGTAGTCGGAGACGCTCCGGGATACGGAATGCCGACGAAGACGAACGGCGGATTTACCTCGGGGAACTCGTCGGTCTTGAGCTGCGCGAGCGCGAACAAGCCGAACACGACCAGCGCGACCGTCGTCACGACCGTGATGAGCGGCCGCTTGATCGCGAAATCGGAGATCATCATCTCGGGTTCGTTCCCGTCACCGGGGGCCTGGGCGCCGCCCGCAGCGCGGTGTCGCCGATCGCGGCGACGATTCGCACCGGCGTGCCCGGCGTGATCCCCCGCGCCGCGCCTACGAGCAGCGTGTCACCCGCGAGCAGTCCCCCGGTGATCTCCACCAGCTCGCCTGCTTCGTCCCTCGCCCCCAGCGCCACGGTTACGCGCTCCACCACTCCCCGCTTCACCCGCAGTACCGAAGGCGACGAGCCGCGCTCGTCGATCGCGGCGTCGGGCGCCACCAGGCCGTTGCGTGTGCTCGTCGCGAGCCTCCCGGTCGCCTGCAGCCCGCCGACCAGAGCGCGGCCCGCGTTCGGTATGGACGCCACGATCTGCACCTGCCGCGTCACGGGATCCACAACCGGACTCACGCGGGTAACGCGGCCGAGAAACTCGCGCGCGCCGTAGCCGCTGACGATGAACTTCACCGGGAGCCCGAACCGCACGTCCGTCAGCTGCTCCACGGGAATGGCGGCCTCGAGCCGCATGCTGCCCGGATCCACCACCGTATACAGCAGTGTCCCCGGCTGCACCACATCGCCGGCGGAGACGCTCTTCTCCCCGATGACTCCCGCGAACGGCGCGCGCACGGTCGCGTTACCGAGCTGCTTGGCCGCCAACGCCATGCGCGCCCGCGCGTCGGCCAGCATCGCGCGCGAGTTGGTCACGGCCGCTCGCGTCATCTCCAGCTCGCGTTCCGCGATTGCGCCCGCCTCGTGCAGCCGCCGCGCTCTCTCGAGCTCGCGATTGGCTATGGAATACGAGTTCTCCGCCGCCGTCACGGCCGAACGCGCGGAGCGATACGAGTCGTCACTCCCGCCAGCATCGATCCGCGCGAGCACGGCCCCGGCGGCTACCGACTGTCCCTGATCGACGGAGGTCTGCAGCACGCTCCCGGCCATCTGCGCGCGAACACTCGCCTCCCGCTCGTGCCGCAGCGTACCGGAGAACGCGGGGCCCGAAGTCAGGGGCTGCGCGCTCACGATGACGAGGTTCTCCGGGCCTACGGTGATCGGCTGCGCCACGGCCGCCACGGCCGCGTCGTCCGCGTCGCCGCCACATGCCGAGAGAATCGTCAGGGTCAGCGCGATCACCGCAATGGGGCGAAACTTGAACGCGATCATGGAATCGTGGTTCCCGGTATTTGTGTTTGCGCCGCCTGCTGGCCCGACGATTGTGCCGTGCTGCTGCGCGGCGGCTCGGGTGGCGGTGCCTGCTGCGCGGGCATCTGGATCCCGGCCGACTGCAGTTGCAGCGGCAGGTCCTGGAGCAACGTCACGCGCACTATGGCGAGCTGAAGATTCCGCGCGGCGGTCGCGCGGTTCACCTGTGCCTGCTCGAGCAGCAGCCGCGAGTCGTCCAACTCGAGCTGCGTAGAGATCCCCTCGCGATACCGCACCTGAGCGATGCTGTACGCCCGCTCCGCCTGCTCGGCGGTGCCCGCGCTGGCTTCCCACGCGCCGCGCGCCTGGGCGAGCGCCGTTTCCTGCACGCGCGCGTCGAGCGCCGCGAGGTCGCGCGTCTGCTCCAGCCTGGCGCGCGACTCGTCCAGCGACGCGCGCGCGGCCATCTCCTCACCGCGCTGGCGTCCACCCGTGAACAGCGGCACCTGGGCGCCGATTCCGATCGTCCAGTTCTCCCGGAAATCGTCGTTGCCGGGAAAACCGCTCGTGGGAAACGCCACGCGGCCGTAGTTGGACGTCAATGAGACGGACGGGAGCCGCTGCGCGCGAGTCGCCCGCAACAATGCCTGCCCCGCGTCCACCCCCGCCCGCGCCGCTCGTACCGGCGCGCGCGACTCGATGTCGTCAGCGTCCGTGGACAACCTGATCGGCTCGATGGCGGCGTACACCGCGGCGGTATCGTCCACCGGAGTCACCAGCTGCACCGGGGCGTCGAGCGGGAGATCCAACAGCTGCCGCAGGCGCAGCAGCGCGATGTCGCGCTCGCTTTGCCGCTGCACGAGGACCGGCCGTTGATTGTCGCGCGCCACCCTCGCGCGCAGCAGCTCGAACTCAGAAGTTGTGCCGACGTCGCGCGCGAGCTGCACCTGCGACACGACCGCGTCCGACTGCTGCAGCGACAGCTCGGCGATCGCGGCGAGGCGCGCCGACAGCGCCGCGTCGAAATACGCCTGCGCCACCGTCAATGCCGCCTGGGCGCGCTCCGCAGCGAGCGTGACTTCCGCCGCTTGTCTGCCCGCGCGCGCCGCCGCGATCTGCGACCGGATTCGCCCGCCGGTGAAAACGTTCTGCGACAGCGAGAGACCGAGATTGTACTGGTTAGCCGCGCCGAAACCGAGGTCGCCGAATCCGCCGAACGGATTCGTCCCCAATGCGCAACGCTGAGCGTCTTCCAGCCCGGCCAGTCGCTGCTCCGTTGTGGAGGACGGATCCCGCAGGTACTGCTCGCATGGCCCCGGCGGCGACGTGGACGTCGATGTGTCCGGGCCGGCCAGAGCGGAGAACTGCGACCGCAGCGTCCTCGTGTACGCGGCCGAGCCGAAGAGCTGCGGCAACAACTGACTGGAGGACTGCAGCTCCTGCCCCCGCGCGCGAGTCACACCCGCGCGCGCGATCCTCACCTCGTGGCTCTTCTGCTCCGCCAGGCGCACGGCGTCAGTGAGTGAGAGACTGATGGCGCCCGCGCTGTCGGCGCGTACCGGCATGGCGCGATCCTGCGCGGCCGACGTGGAAGCCGCGGCCCCCACGATAACAAGGGTCGAAGCGGCGCGGCGCAGACACAGGCGGAAGCGGGTCATCCTCGGGGTGCTCCAGTGGCGTCCGCGAACGCGGAGCGGGTGGTGTCGTCGGCTCCGATGGCGCGCAGAATCAGCCTCGTGTATTCGCGCGCCGCGGCTTCGGTCGGCGGGTAGATCTCGGGCATCATCTCTCGTCCCATTGCGTCGGAGAACAACGCGCCCATCAGCGTTATCGCTGCAACGCGCTCGTCGAAATCTATGAACGACATCCCGGCGTTTCGCACCCGCCCCAGGTATCCGCACAGCTCTGTGAACGCGGCTTTGGGTCCGGCCGCCGCGCACTCGGTCAGCTCGGGCCGCTCCGCTATCTCCCCCATGCAGGTCCGGATCATGGAGCGCTTGTCGCGCAGATGAGCCAGCTGGCCATCGCTCCACGCGGTGAGCTCGACTACGAGATCGCGCGGCTCCACGGGGAGCGGCGCCACCTGCTCAGCCGGGGACAGAGCGCGCAACGCTTCGCCAACGAGCGCCTCCTTTGACCCGAAATGCCGGAAGAGGGTGACCTCGTTGACGCCCGCGAGCTCGGCAATGCGCCGGGTCGTGGCTCCGCGGAATCCGTACTTCGAGTAGGCCTCGAGCGCGGCCGAGAGGATCGCCTCCCGGGTGTCGGGCGGGGCCGGGAAATCGGTATCTTTGGGGGGCATGGGGACTGAAAATACACACCGATGGCCCAAATGCAAGTACTTACTTGCTTGCATCTGTTTGCCCCAAGGGTTCTGGCCCTGAATTCAGCTCCCTCGCGGTCGCTTCCGGCACGCTCGTGTCACGCTCAATCCGTGGGTTCAACCCCTCGAAAACCGGGCGGCATTACATCAGCTGCTTCTGCAGCGCCTGCACCGCGTCGAGGTGGCGCTCGATCCCGGGCGCGGTGAGCTGAATGAATTGCTTGAGCTCGGCGTCGCGCGCCATGGCCATGGCGTCAGTGGCGACCTCGAGCATGTCGAGGTGGGCCTCGATCTCCCGATCCACGTAGGACTTGTCGAAGTCCCTGCCCTGCGGCGTGGCGGTCAGCCGCTGCAGCGCTCGCCCGTACTCGGCAGTAAACGTCTCGCCCGGAGGGAGATCGGGCGTGACGCCCATGCGCTTGGCCAGCCGCTCGATGCTCACGCGCAGCGCGTGATGATCGGCGACCATCTTCTTCGCGAGATCACGCACCGCCGCGCTTCCCTTGGTGGCGGCAAGCGCCGCGACGCTGCTGTCGGTAATACTGGAAGCGTCGAATAGCGCGAGAATGTGCGCGTCACTGAGCGACGGCTCTCCCAGGGCGGTGTCGGGATCTTCCGAATTGAGCATCACCGAGACGGTGTCGTCCTGTTCGGACTCGACGCTGGCCTCACGATCGCAGGCCGCAAACGTCCCCCCGGCCAGAAGCAGGATGCAGCTGCGGAAGAGAGGACGCATGACTTTGTCGGGCCGCCTGTAGTGTGTCGGGTAATTGTGCCGACCGTCGGAAACCGTGGCAAGTAAGATCTTTTGTCGCTTCACATAGGCAAATCGCACACCCCGGCTACAGACTTCAGGGCGTGAAGCTGCCGATTCCTGTCCTCTTCCTCGCTCTCCTTGCCGGAACCGGCTGCGACGGAGCCTTGCCGGGGCGCGTAACCGTGCAAGCCGACACGGCGGCAGGCGAGGTTCCATTGCGCGTCGCGGGACGGGGAGGCGCCGTCCTGCTCGTCGGCGTCCACATCAACGGCACCGGCCCTTACAATCTCGTGCTCGACACCGGCGCCACTCTCACCTGCGTGGACGAGCAGCTGGCGCGACAGCTTGCCCTTCCGCGCAAGACCGGCGCAGTGGGGTTGGGCGCGGGCGTGGGAGGCTCGGGACGCGTCGCGCTTGTTCAGGTGGATTCCATCCGGGTCGGGGCGTCCACCGTGACCAATCTCACGGCGTGCGTGCTCGATCTTCGCCACCTCAGCGACCTGGGAGCCGGCGGCGTGAACGGACTACTCGGCCTGAATTTCCTGAGCAGCTTTCACGTGACGCTCGACTTCGACCAGCGTCTCATGAGGTTGTCGCCGAAGTAGCGCAGGCACCTCAGAGGCATGGCCGCGCTCGCCGGGTGTAACTTCCCTGCTGCAGCGGCCGCGTGAAGCATCGCAGCGATTCCTACCGCCGTCGCCAAAAGCCAATAGCCAACAGCCAAACGCTTCCTTGAGCACTCCCGCACTCGTCGCGGCCATCAGCCGCCGGCGCACATCCCCCATCATCAGCCACCCCGACGCGGGCAAGACGACGCTGACGGAAAAGCTACTGCTGTATGGCGGCGCGATCCATCTCGCCGGCTCCGTGAAAGCGCGCCGCGCGCAACGGCACGCGACGTCCGACTGGATGAAGCTGGAGCAGGAGCGCGGCATCTCGGTCACGTCGAGCGTCATGAACTTCGAGTACGACGGTTATCAGGTGAACCTGCTCGACACGCCGGGACACGAGGACTTCTCCGAGGACACGTACCGCACGCTCGTCGCGGCCGACAGCGCGGTGATGCTGCTGGACAACCGCCGCGGCGTCGAAGAGCGGACGCGGCAGCTGTTCGAGGTGTGCAAGCGCCGGCGCACTCCGATCTTCACGTTCGTCAACAAATGCGACCGCGTCGGCGAAGATCCGCTCAAGCTGATCAGCGATGTCGAGGCGGACCTCGGCATCATGTGCCATCCCGTCACGTGGCCGATCAACCGCGACAACGCCTTTGTGGGTATCTACGATCGCTGGACGGAGACCATCCACCTGTTCGATCGGAGCGAGGATCACGGCGCGACGCGCGCCGCCGTGCGCGCGTCCACGCTCGATAGCCCGGAGCTGCGCGATCTGCTGGGCGCCGAGACCCACGAGCGCCTGGCGCACGACGTCTCGCTCCTGGACGCGGCCGGCCATCCCTTCTCGCGCGAAGCGCTCCTGACGGGCGAGCTCTCGCCGGTGTTCTTCGGAAGCGCGCTCACCAACTTCGGCGTGGAAGCGTTCCTGCATCACTTCCTCGAGTTCGCGCCGCCGCCGCTGCCGCGCGAGTCCTCGGAGGGGCTGGTGCAGCCGACCGACGGCGATTTCTCCGGCTTCGTGTTCAAGATCCAGGCGAACATGGATCCGCGGCACCGCGACCGCGTTGCGTTCGTGCGCATCTGCTCGGGAAAGTTCGAGGCGGGGATGGACGTGACGCACGTGCGCACGAAGAAGACGATGCGGCTCGCCGCGCCGCAGCAGTTCCTCGCGCGCGAGCGCTCGGCAGTCGAAGAAGCGTGGCCCGGCGACGTCATCGGCGTGATGGACCGCGGCACGCTTCGTATCGGCGACACGCTGTCCACGCGCCCCGACCTCGAGTTCACCGGCATCCCCCGGTTCGCGCCGGAGCACTTCGCGCGCGTCATCCTCACGGATCCGATGCGCCGCAAGCAGCTCGACACCGGACTGCGGCAGCTCACCGAGGAGGGTGCGGCGCAGGCGTTCTACACTTCCGCCAGTGACATCGCGAGCCCCACGCCCATCATCGGCGCGGTCGGGCTGCTCCAGTTCGACGTCATGCTCCACCGGCTCGAGCACGAGTACGGCGTTCGCTGCCGGCTCGAGATGATCGGGGGTCGCTATCCGCGCTGGGTGACGGGCGCGAAGGACGACATTGAGCGCTTCGCCAACGAGCGCGGGCGGATGCTGTTGTACGACTCGAAGGGAAATCCGCTCGTGCTGTTCGAGGACCAGTGGGGGCTCAAGTGGGCGCTGGACCGAGAGACGAAGATCCAGTTCCACGAAGTCGCACCGTAAAAGCGAAAACCGCCGAAGCGGCGTGCGCTGAGGCTACGTGCTTAACAAGGGGCGGCAGACGGAGCGGAGGGAAAACTTGATCGGTAAGTGATCAACCTCCGCCCTTGTTCCAGGACCCGGGTGGCCGGGAACCTGCCCGCCTGGTCAGGATGCGCCGCCTCCCAGTCAGCCAGTTGCAGGAGCGCACGCTGCGGATGGCACATCCTTGTAACCGCATCAGGCAGCGCGGCATACAAGCCGAAGTATTCCGTTGCCGTGAGCGCGGTGGCCATCTGTGCGCTATCGGTGCCGCGATAACCGCGCTGGAAGAAGAGCCCGTGCGGGTAAGGTTCGATATCGGCGTGGTACACGTCGTATGTAGGACGACCATCAGCCCATTCTGTCGACGGCCGGAGACGAGCACGATAAAAGCCGGGTCGCGCGTCGATTACCCAGCGCGCGCTTCGCGCCCAAGGCACCGGTTGGCATGCCGGGTCATAGTCCCACGGCACCGCGACGGCTTCTCGTGAAGCGCGTCGTACGAATGAGGATTCGGCGACCGCAGCAGCCGCGCCTCCCAGCTCGTGAATAGCTACGACCTGCCCGTAAATCGCGCGATTGTTTGCGGGGCCCCAGTGTCCGCCAAGCGGACTTGGGCGAACCGAGCCCGCGCCCGCAGCTACAGTGTCAGATTTCGCAGTGGCGACGAAGAAGGAAACCGAAGCCTCTCGCAGAGCGGCTACAGGAACGAGGCTGCAGAAACGCGCGCTCGCCAGCGATCGCTCGTCCGAATAGGCAAAGCCCGAAGCCATACACACTACCGCAGCACTTACCAGGAACGGTCGCATAAACACTCCATGTTGGGAAGGGAATGTCGCCGCATTTACTGCACCGCATGCACGCCAGCTGGCGATCGTCGCTAAGCGTTACGCTCGCACGAGCTTACGGTAGGCGACGCGGTGCGGCTGATCCGCATCCACGCCCTTCCGCCGCTTGAAGTCCTCGCGATACGCCTGGTAGTTCCCCTCGAACCACACGGCCTCGCTGTTCCCCTCGAACGCCAGGATGTGAGTCGCGATCCGGTCCAGAAACCAGCGGTCGTGTGAGATCACCACCGCGCAGCCGGCGAAATCCACCAGCGCGTCCTCGAGCGCGCGCAGCGTGTCCACGTCGAGATCGTTGGTCGGCTCGTCGAGCAGCAGCAGATTTCCGCCGCTCTTGAGCAGCTTGGCGAGATGCAGCCGGTTGCGCTCACCACCGGAGAGCTTCTCGACTTTCTTCTGCTGGTCCGTGCCGCGAAATCCGAAGGACGCCAGATACGCCCGCGCGTTGATCTCGCGCTTGCCCACCACGATGATGTCGTTGCCGTCGCTCACTTCGTCGTACACCGTCTTCTTCGGCGCCAGCTCGCGCGACTGATCCACGTACGCGGTCACCACAGTGTCGCCGACCGTGAGCGTTCCTCCGTCCGGAGTCTCCTGCCCGACGATGATCCGGAAGAGCGTCGTCTTGCCGGCGCCGTTCGGACCGATCACTCCCACGATCCCTCCGCGCGGCAGCGAGAAAGTCAAATCGTCGAACAGCAGCTTGTCGCCGTACGCCTTTCTCAGGCCGTTCGCGATGACCACGTCGTTGCCTAGCCGCGGCGGCGGCGGGATCACGATCTCGTGCTGGTACAGCTTCTCGCCCTGCGATTCCTTCTCCAGCTCCTCGAACTTCTGCACGCGCGCCTTGCTCTTCGCCTGCCGGGCGCGCGGCGCCATGCGCACCCACTCCAGCTCCCGCTCGAGCGTTCGCTGCCGCGCGGACGCCTGCTTTTCCTCGGTCGCGAGCCGCGTGCGCTTCTGCTCCAGCCAGCTCGTGTAGTTCCCCTCGTACGGGATCCCCGCGCCGCGGTCCAGCTCGAGGATCCACTTGGCCACGTTGTCCAGGAAATACCGGTCGTGCGTCACCGCCACGATCGTTCCCGGGAATTCCGCCAGATGTCGCTCCAGCCACGCCACCGACTCGGCGTCGAGGTGGTTTGTCGGCTCGTCCAGCAGCAGCAGATCGGGCTGCTCCAGCAGCACGCGGCACAGGGCCACGCGCCGCTTCTCGCCGCCGGACAACTGCTTCACGTCCGCGTCGGCGGGTGGAAGACGCAGCGCGTCCATCGCGATCTCTATCTTCCGGTCCATCTCCCACGCGCCCTTCGCCTCGATCGCGTCCTGCACGCGCGACTGTTCGTCCAGCAGCTTCTGCATCTGGTCGTCGTCCATCGGCTCGGCAAAGCGCGCGGATATCTCCTCGAACCGCTTGAGCAGGTCGCGCACCTCGGCGACTCCGTCCTCCACGTTCTCCTTCACGTTCTTCGATTCGTCGAGCCGCGGCTCCTGAGAGAGAAACCCGACGCGCATGCCGTCGGCGATCCACGCCTCGCCCTGATAGTCGTGGTCCTCGCCCGCCATGATCCGCAGCAGCGACGACTTGCCTGCGCCGTTGGCGCCCAGCACACCAATTTTTGCGCCGTGATAGAACGAGAGCCAGATGCCGCGCAGGATCTCCCGCGAGGGCGGGACGACCTTGCGCAGATCCTTCATTACGTAGATGAATTGTGGAGGAGCCATGGGTTGAAGTTACTAGGTGACTAGTGACTAGTGACTGGTGACTAGTAACGGCAATAACCGAGCACAGCATGTCGCCAAACGTCACGGAGTCATACAAGCGCGTAGAAGCGCGCGATCGGAAGAAATGGCGCGCGTGGTTGGAGAAGAACCATGCGCGATCGCCCGGCGTGTGGCTCGTCTTCTACAAGAAGGCGTCCGGCAAGCCCACCGTGCGCTACGACGAAGCGGTTGAGGAAGCGCTGTGCTTCGGCTGGATAGACAGCCTCATGCAGCCGGTCGACGAAGCGAGATACCGGCAGCTGTTCACGCCACGCAAGCCAAAGAGCAGGTGGTCGAAGGCCAACAAGGAGCGCGTCGCGCACATGGTTGCGGCCGGGTTCATGACAGAAGTCGGCTTGGACAAGATCCGGGTCGCGAAGAAGGACGGCACATGGGCACACATGGAGGCCCCGGATTCACTCACAGTTCCACGTGATCTCCGAGAGGCGCTGAACGCCGACAAGCGCGCGAAGGAAAGCTTCGAGCGAATGCCTCAGGGGAGAAAGAGGCAGCTACTGGGCTGGATTCACGATGCCAAGCGCTCGGAAACGCGCGAGCGACGCATCGCGCAAGTCGTAGAAGTCGCCGCCGGGACTCGAGTCATGTAGATCGGTCAGGGCAGCCGCTCCAGCTCATTCAACCGCTTGGAGATCGCCTCCAGCTCCGCGACCGTCAACGGCGCCGACAGAGTGTAGATCTTTCCGCGCTCCGCATTCGACCAGCGATATGAATTGATCGGCGGGGCAGTCATCGGGGCAGTCATCGGGGCGGTCATCGGGGCGGTCACCCTCCGCTGCAACGACGGCGGGGCGCTCTGCCGCGTGGCCGCGGATTCCTCGGCGAAGTTCGTCCGCAGCGGTTCCTCCGTGAGCGTGACGATGATCCCGTCGCGGGTGCGATAACGCACGACCGTAGGCGCGTAGCTCAGCGCGCTCGTGACGACGAGCTCCTCGAGTCTCATGTCCGCCCTCGCCGGGGACGGAGGCGCGGCCGGAACAGCGGTCGGGCTCACGGGCTCGGGCGCCGCAGCCTTGCCCGCAACGATTGACGTCTGTCCAATCACGGGCGCTGCGTCTTTCGCGGCACCGCCTGCGACTCCCCGCTGCGCCGCCGCCGCCCGTGCCGTGATCGGAGTTGCCACGGTCGTGGTCGCTGCTTCTGCCGGCGCCGATGCAGCGAGATCGCTCCCGGTCGCGGCGTCCGCCAGCAACGATTCGGCTTGCTGGCTATTCCCCCGCTCAAACGTTCCCGTGCGGTCCACCACGAACGCGGTGCCCCCGACGAGCAGCAGCAGCGCAGCCGCGCGCGCGTATGGCACGCGGAAGATCGGCGGCCGCACCGCCCGGCGTGCAGGAGCTGA
Organism: uncultured Gemmatimonadaceae bacterium; assembly: GCA_964350145.1. Taxonomy (GTDB): domain Bacteria; phylum Gemmatimonadota; class Gemmatimonadetes; order Gemmatimonadales; family Gemmatimonadaceae; genus JACDCY01. The sequence goes on along the minus strand of CAYGJL010000019.1, from coordinate 38,624 downwards.
CGGCTTCGCGACAATCGTGGTCGCGGGCTTTGCCACGGACGACGGCGCGGTATCGAGCGTGGTTATCACGCGCGAAGCGGCGGCGACGAACCCGCGCGCCTCTGCGAGTGCCGCCGCGCACACCGCACATTCGCTGACGTGCTGTTCGAGCGCCACAGTTTCCGCCGGGGACAGCTCGCCATCTATGTACGCGTGCAGCGCGCCTTCTTCAGGATGCTGCGTCATTTCTCTCTCCTTGTCCTTCGAGCCCTTCGTACGCTTCCACGAGTCGTCGCCGCGCGCGTGCCAGCGTGGTTCCCACCGAGCCAGGCGAGAGATCGAGCGCTTCCGCGATCTCCGGATAGCTCAGTCCCTCCTCCTTCATCAACAGCGCCGACCTGTCCCTCTCGCCCAGCGCGCCGAGCGCCCGCCGCGCGGCCGCGCTCTGCCGCAACCGCTCGACCGACAGCTCGGCCTCCACGTCCGCGTCCTCGGAGCTTTCCCGCGATTCCGCCGCGAGCAGCGTCAGGTGCTTCCGTTCCCGCTCCTGCCGCCGCGCCGCGTCCCGCAGAAGGTTCGTCGCGACCGCGAACAGCCACGCGCGCTCGTTTACAAGCTCGTCCTGCCGCATCGCCCGCACGAACGTCTCCTGCGCCACCTCTTCTGCAAGGTCGCTATCACCCAACCGGCGGGTCAGGTAGCGCACGAGTTGCGCGTTGTACGTTCGGAACAGGCGATCTACGTCAATCATTCATTACCAGTCGCGCACGATTGCATTTAGCTCGGATTCGGTCACCCGCGCCAAGCCCTCGGGATGCAGCTCGATGCGGACGCGCCTGCCATGCGCCAGAACGCGCTCGCCCAGAGCCAGTATCTCGCGCATCTCCGGTATCTCCTTCATGAGAGCGAAGTAAAGCTCGGAGAAAGGCTGAACGCGAACCAGCCGCGAATTCGCCTTTGCGTCAGCTACGTCTGTCCATACTCCCGCGCGGAGCACGAAGGTCCGACCGGCGGCGTTCCGCACGTTCGCGGTCGCGCTCGCGTCCGCTTCGAGAGTGCTCGCGCCACGCTGAGAGGCGGACCTGCGGGCGGCTTCGAACGCCTGCGCCCCGGTCGTGGCAGGCGGCGGCGCGGCGGCAGACTTTCCGGCCAGATCTCCCGCCCGGTTCATGACTCTTCCGCCGGCGACGCCGGTGGCCGCCAACGCCTCCGGGCGCATCGCGGCGTCCCGGAACCGCTCCATGCCTGGCTCGAGCACCAGATACGACGACAGTTCCGTCGGAATGCCGAAGCGCTGGCCGAGCTCACGAATCTCGTCGTCCACTTCCGTCGAAGCGCCCGATCGTCTCCGCTCCGCGGTCAGGTATCCGATCCGGCGGATCGCCCACAGACGCGCGACGAAAGCGTTGTCGCTCTCTCGAGAGGAAAAGTTCGCCGCGACCGGAATCCGCACCGGGCCCTGCGACGACGTGCCGGTGAGCTCGATGCTCCCGCGACCCTGACCCTCGTACCGCGCCAGGATCACGAGATCCTGTCCGGCGAATACATCGGCTGGCAGCCGGGGATACACCTGCCGCAGCCGCACGCCGTTCGCCTCGAGCCTGAGATCGGTGATCACGGGGGCGCCGAGCCGCTGCGCCACGAGTGACACGACGCGCTCGATCGACTCCGAGGGTCGGACGAACTGCGCGGTGCCACGCCCTTCAATGGCGAGCTCCTCGAGCAGCGCGACGTTCACGTCCGCGCCCAGCCCGAAGGTGAACACGCGCGCATGGCCGCGGCGATCCGCGGCGATCTGCGCGAGACGCGCCTGGTTTCGCTCGCCGACCGTCGGCAATCCGTCGGTGAGAAACAGCACGATCGGAATTCCGCGCGCCTCGTGATCCAGCGCTTCTTCCAGTGCTGCCTGAATGTTGGTGGAGCCCTCCGCGCGGAGCCCCCGCAGGTACCGCACGGCCTCGGCGACGTTCGTAGGCGTGGCCGGGATTGAGGCGCGCCGGAAGCTCTCCACGTCGGTGCTGAACGGAATGATCCTGAAGTGGTCGGTCGGCCTAAGCGTTCGCAGCAGGGCCTCTCCCGCCCGCACTGCCTGGCGCATCTTCTCACCGCGCATCGAGCCCGATACGTCGAGCACGAAGGCGACGTCGCGGTTCGCGGCCGCCGTGCGCGAATCTCCCGGCGACAGCGACAGCATCACGTACTGGTCGTCGCGCCCGGTTGCATGGGTGAGCAGCGTCACGGCGGGACGACTGCCGCTCGTCCGCGGTACCAGGACGGTGATCGCCGCGCCGCCCCCCGACGACTCGAACGTCCTCCACGATCCCTCGCGCGTCTCGTGCAGCGAGTGCGTCGGCGAGTACGCGCGTCCGAGCGCGGCGCCGGCCGGATACCGCAGCCGGAACGTGGACACCGTTCGCTGATTAGAGAACGAGCCGTCGTCGCCGTTGCCGCGAACGGGAATCGGCCGGCCCGGCTGCGGGCGCGGCTCCGTGCCGCGGAAATAATCGATCCTCAGAGCGTCGCCCTGCCGCTCCGCCACGACGTCGAAGCGCACGACGACTTGCTTCCGCTCGCCCGGCGCGATCGGGAAGATTCGCGCGCGGAGCAATCCATGATCGAACCATTCGACCAGTGCGGGGTCGCGCTGGCTTCGCACGATTTCTTCGTAAATTGCCCGCGCGCGGTCGGCAGCCATCGTCTCGCCCGACACGAGCTCGCCGTTGATCATGAGCCGCAGGTCGCGGAACGCCGCGTTGCGCGGAAGCGGGAAGATGTAGTCGGCTTCGCCGAGCGCCCCGCCATTGTTCACGAACGTCTCGTTGACTTCGTAGCGAAGCACGCCGGACGCCAGCTCGACGCGCACGTCGCTCCGGACCCGGGCGACACCGCCCTGAATCGTGCATGGCCGGCGGGTCTCCGCACACCGGGGCACCAGCAGTCCCTGGGCGAACGCGGCGTGAACGGGTGCGGCGGCGAGGGCAAGCAGTGCGAAAATGAGGCGGCGCATCGGGACCTGTGGTGTGAGAGTCACTCGGGAGACGCCGCCGACCCCTGGACTTGCACATCGGCTCGGTTAACCACCGCCCACGGGGCCTAGCTAGGTCCCGATTTCTCACATTTATGGTCTTCTATAGCAGTTAACCTAACCTTCGCGGCACCAACATGTTAACCATCTGAAGCGGGGCTAATCGACTCTTGAAATCGGGCCGTAAACATATTATACTGGGAGGTGCAAAACATTTGGATTCAAGGGGTGTATCTACCTCTTGGTCCATTCCCTGGACGTATTCCGGCCTTGGGCAAGAACCGCGTGGCCCTCTGGTCACGCTGAGCATTGGAGACCGCCATGAACCGATTTGAGTCTTTCATGCGCAACAGACCAGCCCGCGCTGGCGCGGCCATCGGCACGGTCGTGGTCGCGGCCCTCGTCGCGGTGCAGCTCGGCTCGGGATTGGGCACCAGTGGGATCGCGTTCGTGGATCACGCCCTCGCGACGGTTGCCGATCGCCCCGCCGAGTCCACGACTGGCTGGGACATCGCCAACCTCGACAACCAGCGCGTGGACATGTGGATCGAAATCTTCACGACTCGGCCGAAGCTGCGCGACCGGTTCGCCGTGTGGCTCGAGCGCAAGCCGAAGTTCGAGCCGATGATCTCGGCGAAGCTCGCCGACCGCGACATGCCGCAGGACCTGATCTACCTGGCGATGATCGAATCGGGCTTCAACCCGAAGGCATATTCGCACGCGAAGGCGGGCGGACTCTGGCAGTTCATCGCGGAGACAGGTCAGCGTTACGGCCTGACAGTCAACCGTGGCGCGGACGAGCGCAACCATCCGGACAAGGCGACCGATGCCGCGCTGGCGTATCTGACAGACCTGCACGACCGCTTCGGCTCGTGGTATCTCGCGGCCGCGGCGTACAACACGGGCGAGAACCGCGTCGGACGGATCATGCGCGAGGTGACTGGCAAGGAGCGTGGCACGGACGCGGATTACTACCGTATCTCGAGCCGCCTGCCGCGGGAAACGCGGGACTACGTGCCGATGATGATCGCGGCGGCGCGTATCTCCAAGGACCCGGCGAAGTACGGCTTCGGTCCGGACAGCCAGCACCGCCGCACGGCAGCCGCGGAGGTCGCGCAGGAGCCGATGGTAGCGGAGTAGGATAGCGTGACGGGGTGCATGCGGATCGCCGCCTTCTTCCTGGCGAGGTGACGACGCATCTGCCACAGCCGGCTGGCGCGAGAACCGCATCAGGTAAGATTCCAGCTGTACGCGGGCTCGGCACTCTCCGAGCGCGCGGGGAATTTCCCCGGGGACAATGCATCCGACGCTCGAACGTCCGCAGTCTCGAGGCGAGGAAATCGCCAACAGTGTGAGTCACGGAATCGGGCTGTTGGCCGCGCTGGCCGGCACGCCGGTCCTCCTCGTGGCCTCGGCTCGACATGGTACAGCCGGAAATGTCGTAGCTGCGGCCATCTTCGCAGCCACCACGGTGCTGCTGTACCTCGCCTCCACGATCTATCACGCCGTCCCGCACAGCCGGGCCAAGCACGTGCTCCGCATGATTGATCATGGTGCCATCTTCCTCCTCATAGCCGGCACCTACACGCCGTTCACGCTCGGCGTCCTCCGCGGAGCCTGGGGATGGTCGCTGTTCGGCGTGGTCTGGGGCCTCGCCATCATCGGCGTAGCGCTCAAGGCGCTCGACACCTTGTGGCACCCGGTGCTGTCGACCGCCCTATACATCGCGATGGGATGGCTGGCGGTGATAGCGATCCGGCCATTCTGGCTGCGTGTGCCGCTGGCAGGATCGATGTTGCTGCTGGCGGGCGGCGTCGCGTACACGGGTGGCGTCGCCTTCTTCGCCTCGAAACGTATTCGCTACGGCCACTTCCTGTGGCACCTCTGCGTTCTCGCCGGAACCGTTTGCCACTACTTCGCCGTGCTCTGGTACGCCTCGTAGGTCAGACGGGAATCGCCCAGTCGGGACGGATCTGCGCCGGCTAGAGCCAGCGGTAGAGCCAGTTCTTCTCGAACAGGACTTTCGCCGCATGCCAGTGCCACGCCGGGGGGTGGAGCTTTATCGTCGGCACCGGCTCGCCATAGAAATCTCCCTTGCCGAATCCGGCTTTCCCATCCCCGGTCTCCACGAAGCACTCGCCGGCTCCGGCGAACGTTGCGGCGCTTCCTTGTCCCGTCACGGCGCGCGCGATGTTCTGCGCGACTACTCCCGCTTCGCCGTGCGCGAAGACGCCCGCCTTCGGCAGCGGCTTGCCCATGGTCAGGGGGATGGAGACGACGTCACCGATCGCGTACACGCCCGGGTGTTTCGTTTCCAACGTGTGCCGGTCCACCTGAATCCACCCCGTGTCGCCCACCAGGTCCGTCTCGCGCACCACTCGCGGTGGCGCGTGCGGCGGAACGAAAGCGAGCAAGTCGAAGTTCGCCTCGAACCCGTTGGTGAACTTGAGCAGTCGGTCCGCGACGTCCACTTCCTTGATCTGGTGCGCCGGGTGATAGGTGACGGCCTTGCTTTCCACCATTTGCCGGACCGCCGCGGATACCTCTGGCCCCGCGACTCCCATGGGCCCTGGCTCCGCCGCGTACAGGTCAATCTGCGTGCGATCCCGAAGCTTCCGCTTTCGAACGGCGTACTCGAGCAGCATCGCGGCTTCGTACGGTGCAGCCGGACACTTATACGCCGGTGCCGCGGTGAGGATGGCGATTTTCCCGCCTGCAAAAGCAGCGAAAGCTTCGCGCAGAGATCCGGCACCTTCGAGCGTGTAGAAGTTGTGGCCCGCATCGGCGAGGCCCGGAACGGCTTCCGGCACGAGCTCCGCTCCGAGCGCGATCACGAGATGATCGGCCTCGATGGTCCGTCCGTCGACGACCGCTGATCGCTTGCCGGGATCTATCCGCTGGACTTCGCCACGCACGACCTCGATGCCGCGCTTCAGCAGCCTGGCCAGCGGGCGGCGAATTTGATCCGCCGTCCTGCCGCCCGTCATCAGCCAGAGGAATGATGGTGCGAAGACGAAGGAGCTTTCGCGCTCGACCAGAACCACGCGGTGCTCCTTCGGGAGTAGCTTGCGCAGGGAGTTCGCCGTCACCAACCCACCAACTCCTCCGCCCAGCACGAGTACAGTCTGTGATTTTGCCATGGCCTGTTAAAAAATGAGGACCTTGTCGGCTTCGATAGTCCAGGACGTCCACTCACTCAGTGAGCTCCGGCGCGCGCCTTCTACCAGCTCGGCCTCGGTAATCCCGCGCGCATCCATGCAGGTTCCGCAAACCCCTATCCCGCCGCCGTGCCGGATTACCGCGGCGAGCATGGCTTGGACGTTGTAGTAGCCCTGCGGGACCTTCTGACCGCTCTTGGCGCATGCGGCAGCGTCGCCGGCGAGAAAAATCTTCACCACGACATTGTCCCGTTGCGCCAATGAGCCGGCGAGGCGTAGCCCGTTGTAGCATCGCTCCGTGCCATAGGGAGGATCGTTCAGAATTACCAGGACGTTCATGCCGCCTCCTCTGGCGCGGAAGTCTCGACAGGCAGCCCCGCGGCGCGCCATTCCGGGAACCCCTCCATCAGGCGCCTGGCCCGATGTCCGCGGAGTCGAAGGATCTCGACTGCGCGAAACACGAGAACGCAGTACGGCCCCCGGCAGTACGCGACGACGTCCTTGTCCGCCGGAATTTCGCTGACGCGGCGCTCCAGCTCCGCGAGCGGGATAGAAATCGCTCCGGGAATGTGACCGGCGAGGTACTCCTCCTCGGGTCGGACGTCGACGACGAGCACTGTCCCCGCTCGAGCCCGATCGAGAAGCCCTTCCCGTGTCACCGGCTCGAGTTCGTCGCGCGCGGTGAGGTAGCTGGCCACCAGATCATTGAGCTCCGAAAGACGGCGCTCGCCAATCTCGCGCATGAGTCGGAGCAGCTCGTACACACCCAGGTCCGCGAGCCGGTAGTGGACGTACAGCCCTTCCTTTCGCGCGTCCACCAACCCCGCGTCCCGTAGCGCCCGCAGATGGTGGGAGGTGTTCGCGACCGAGAGCGTCGTTTCCCTGGCGAGCTTCTCCACTGTCCGCTCACCCTGGGCGAGAACCTCGAGCAGTTCCATGCGCCGGCCGCTGGCTACGGCCTTACCGATTCGCGCGAGCTGCTCGTATATCCGCTCTTTGCCTCCCCGACTTCCCATCCGACCCTCACTTGATTATTCAAATATGTACTTGAATAGAGTTTCCGGGTCAAGGGGGTGCTACGAACCTCTGCGAAGTCGGGGCTCGAGCTCGGCACGGCGATATCGCGATCCCTTTTCCTGTCGCCGCCCGGAACGTCGCACTGGCCCGACCGGGCGCCATGCCGCGAGCTTTGGCGGCATGTGGTTGCTGCCGTTGTTTTCTCGGGTTGCCGCGTTCGCTACCAGAACGTTTTACCGGACCACGATCACCGGCGGAGAGATCCCCCGTGACGGTCCGCTGCTGCTCGCCGGAAACCATCCCAACTCGCTGCTCGACCCGCTCTTTCTCGCCGCCGTCGCGCGCAGGCCGGTGCGATTCCTGGCGAAGGCGCCGCTCTTCTCCGATCCATGGACGTCGTGGGCCGTCACGGCGGTCGGCGCGATTCCGGTGTACCGGCCGCGCGACAACCCCGTCCTCGTCCAGCAGAACGCGAACATGTTCCGCGCGGCGCACGACGCGCTGCTGGCCGGCGCGGCCGTCGGGATCTTTCCCGAGGGGATGAGCCATGACGCGCCATCCATCGCGTCGCTCCGCACCGGAGCGGCACGAATCGCCCTCGGCGCGAGATCCCGTCTGGGCGGTGTTTTCCCGATAATCCCCGTCGGGCTGGTGCTGCGCAACAAGGAAGAGTTCCGCTCCGGCGCGCACGTGCTCGTCGGCGACCCGGTTCGCTGGGACGACGTCACGGGCACCGAAGACTCTCCCGAAGCGGTGAAGGAATTGACCGCGCGAATCGACCGGGCATTGCGCGCGGTGACGCTCAACCTCGAGCAGTGGGAGGATTCCGCCCTGGTCGCCGCCGCGGAGGCGGTGTTCGTCGCAGAGCACGGCGCGGGCCCCGCATCCGGCACGCAGGTGGACCGCTGGCGAGAAGCCGCGCGAATACTTTCCGCCGCCCGCCGCGAAGGCGACACCGCAGCGATCAACCTCGCCCGCGAGATCCGGCGGCACGCGCGGGCACTGGACCTCTTCGGCCTGGAGCCCGCCGACCTCCACGCCGAAACCGATCTGCCCGGAGCCGCGCGCTGGTCAGCGACCAGGATCACGCTGCCGCTGCAGCTCGCGATCGCGTGGGTGGGCGCCGTTCTCTTCTGGGCGCCGTATCGGTTCACCGCGGTGATCGTGAACCTCACCGCGCCGGATGGAGCCAGTCGCGCGTCGGTCAAGCTCGTAGCCGGCACGGCGCTGTTCCTCCTGTGGATCGCGCTGCTGACCGCGGTGATCTGGATCAATGCCGGATGGCCGGCGGGACTCGCCGCCCTGGTGTTGCTGCCGTTACTGGCCCTGGCAACGCTTTCGCTGCTCGAGCAGGCGGCCGACGCGTGGAGCGACGCTCGCCGCTTCGTTCTTCTGCGCTCGCGCGCGCGGCGTTTAGGCGAGCTGCGATTGCGCCAGGCCGAGCTGGCTCGCCGGCTCCACACGCTGCGCGACCGCGTCACTCGCGAGCCGCGCTGAGCCGCTAGCCGACCTCGCGCCCCGGTCCCGTCAAGCTCAGCTCGAGCAGCTTGCGCGCGGGCTGGGGATCCCGCGTGTGGTAGCATTGCAGCTTGTCAATCAGACACTTTCCCTCGATCTGCGCCGACAACAGCTCCCGCGCCGCCTCAGCCGTGAGCCGCGGGTACAGGCTCAGCGTCACGTGCGGAGTGAACGAAAAGCGCGCGCGCGCGAATGGAAGACCGGACGTGGCGATGCGATCGTGCAGCTCGCGCAGCCGGCCGTGCGGGCTCAGCGGTAGAACCACGATGTCGGTCTGCATGAACCGGATGGGACTGCCGAATTCCAGCTCCAGCGGCGCCGTCGCGTGGGCCACGGGACGCAGCGCCCGCTCCAACTCCTCAGCGGTGACCGACGGCGGTATCGGTCCGACTCCGGACGATCCAGCCACGGTGACGTGCGGCGGCTTGGCGGCCGCAAGCTTCCTGTCGAAGCGCGCATTTATCGCCGCGATCTGCTCTGCGGCTTCGCCGTGCAGCTCCGCTAGAATGAAGATCCCATTCAGCACGGGGTGAATTTACGGCGATGGCCGTGCACTTTGCTCCGCCGGCACTCTTGCAGTTGCATGGTCTTCGTAGTTGACTAATCACTAGTCACTAGTCACCAGTCACCGGTTTTCAATGCTCTCTATCGATCTCACCAACCGGCGCGCCCTGGTGGCCGGAGTAGCCGACGACGCAGGCTACGGATTCGCCATCGCGAAGGCTTTGGCCGAGGCCGGTGCCGCCGTGTGCGTCGCGACGTGGCCCCCCGCGCTCGGCATCTTCACCACGCTGATGGAGCGCGGGAAAATGGACGAGTCGCGCGCGCTCGCGCGCGGTGGCATGCTCGAGTTCGAGAAGATCTATCCGCTCGACGCCGCGTACGACACGCTCGCCGACGCGCCCGAGGACATTCGTGAGAGCAAGCGTTACACGGGCACTGGGGATTTCTCGATCGCCGGGCTCGCGACCGGGCTGCGCGCCGACTTCGGCGACAAGCCACTCGATATCGTGATTCATTCGCTCGCAAACGGCCCGGAGGTCAAGAAGCCGCTGCTCGAGACGAGCCGCGCTGGCTATCTCGCGGCGGTGAGCGTGAGCGCGTACTCGCTCGCAGCCATGGTCGCCCGGCTCGGGCCGCTGATGCGCCCCGACGGCTCGTTCCTCTCGCTCACCTATCTCGCGGGCGAGCGGGTCATCCCTGGTTACGGCGGCGGAATGTCGTCGGCCAAGGCCGCGCTCGAGAGTGACACGCGCACACTCGCCTTCGAAGCGGGCCGAAAGTACGGGCTCCGCGTGAACACGATCTCCGCCGGCCCGCTAGCGTCACGAGCAGCGAGCGCAATTGGAATAATCGACAGGATGGTGGACTACTGCGCCAAGAACTCGCCGCTGGTGCAGCCAATCACCGCCGCCGAGGTGGCGTCCGTCGCGGCGTTTCTGTCCAGTCCGCTCGCCAGCGGCATCACCGGCTCCACGGTCTACGTCGACAAAGGCTATCACTCGATGGGCATGGCGGTCACGAAGCTCTGACGCCTGGCAACCGGCTGCTAGCTGCTAGCTGCTAGCTGTAGTTACGATGCAGCCCTCCGCCGTTCGGCTCGCGTGCGATCCAGAACCTTCACCGAGATGAGCCGCTGGTCCGCTCGATTGAGCGTTTCGACGAGGCGCTCGTCGCCCTGTCTCGCGCACCACCCCATCGAGAACGGCACGATGTTCGTCGAAGCGGCTGCCGCCTGCAGCCGCTGCGCGACCTGCAGCACGTGCGGTTCCAGCGCGGCGTGCAGAATCGCCACGAACTCGTCGCCTCCGACCCGCACGACGACGTCGTGTCCGCGTAGCTGCCGCAGCAGGAATCGGCTCAGGTCCACCAGCGCGGTGTCACCGGCGGCGTGGCCGTACTTGTCGTTGTACAGCTTGAAGTCGTTGATGTCGAGATAGATGCAGCCCCACGTCGTCGCTTCGCTCTCCTCCAGCTGTTCCTCGAGGACGGCGAAATACCGTCTGTTGTAGCAGCCGGTGAGTGGATCGCGCACGCTCAGTTCGACCAGCCGATCTTCCAGCGCCTTCTGCGCGCTGATGTCCACGAGAATGCCATGATAGAACATCTCGCCGCTTTGCTCGTCGCGCACGACGTAGCTCGTGTCGCGAACGTACCGCGTTTCCCCATCGGGACGCTTGAGCTCGAACTCGAAGCTCTGGACTGCGCCCTTACTCTCGTACAAGGCCGCTTCTTCCGAGCGGCGCGCGGGATCCATCAGGTCCTGCGTCTTCACGGCCTTCAGCGCTTCGAGCGATTCCACACCCACTATCTCCATGAACGCGCGGTTGGCGTCCAGGATGTCGCCGCTCGGCGACGAGATGTATATGCCCTCCCCGATACGCGACGCGAACTGCCGCAAGGTCGCTGGATCGGATAGGCTGCGGTTCCTGCCGGTCTGCTTGTCCTGCTCTGATGTCATGTCGCTCGGCATATGTGTTGCCAACTAATCCAGGCAACACTAACTAATTGAGGAGCTAACATGGCACCTGGTAAACGAATGGAACAGGCTCCGTCAACACCGGACACAGACCGGACCGAGGACCAGGGCCAGCGTTCCGGCCGTCCCAACCCGGGGAATCCAGCCGAAGACCACGACAGGGAGCACGAGTCCGGCTACGGCGGCGAAGGCGGACAGCCGCGCACCAGCTCCGACGAGAGGCAGCCAGCCAAACCCCAATGACGTTCGCGACCGCCGGAATCCACGAAGTAACGGCGATCGCGAGAGACCAGCCGCGCAATCTCGCGGGATGACCGAGCGCTGCGGATTCACGCACCGGTTTGTACCGTCGCCATCCAGTTCGCGGGTGACCGTGCTTCTGCTCCTGCACGGTACCGGCGGGAACGAGGACGATCTCCTGGATCTCGGGCGCGATCTCGCGCCCGATGCAGCTCTCCTCAGCCCTCGTGGAAAGGTTCTCGAGAACGGAGCCCCCCGCTTCTTCCGCCGGCTGGCGGAGGGGGTCTTTGATCTGGAGGACGTCCGGCTCCGCGCGGAGGAGCTCGCGGCTTTCATCGAATGCGCGCGGACGGAATACGGTCTTGAGGGCGCCAGAGTCGTCGCCGTCGGCTACTCCAACGGTGCCAATATCGCGGCGGTCACGATGCTGCTCCATCCGGGGCACGTCCAGGCAGCGGCCCTGCTGCGCGCGATGGTCGTTCTCGAGCCTTCGCCGCCACCGGACCTGGCCGGCACTCCAGTGCTCATTTCAGCCGGGAGAATGGATCCCATCGTCCCGGCCTCACACGTGGCCCGGCTGGCAGACATCTTTCGCGCCGCGGGTGCGGACGTGCAGCTGAAGCAGCAACAGGCATCCCACGGGCTCGTCCAATCAGACATCTTTGACTGCAGAGATTGGCTCGCTCGAATCGTCCCGCGATAGTCGCCTTCATTCGAAGTCCACGCCCCCGATGACAGACATAGCGCCAGCACATCCCTCCACGTCGGCTGAGCTCGAGCAGCTGGCGATCAACGCCATTCGCGTGCTCTCCATGGACGCGGTTCAAAAAGCGGATTCAGGTCATCCCGGCACGCCGATGGCGCTCGCACCGCTCGCGTACGCACTGTGGACCCGGCACATGCGCTACGATCCGCGCGATCCGTCCTGGCCCGACCGCGACCGGTTCGTGCTGTCGGCCGGACACGCTTCCATGCTGCTGTACAGCGTGCTGTATCTCACGGGTTACGACGTTTCCCTCGAGGACCTCGGGCAGTTCCGGCAGTGGGAGAGCGCGACGCCCGGCCACCCCGAGCTGGGCTACACGCCGGGAGTGGAGACTACGACGGGTCCGCTCGGTCAGGGCTTCGGCAACGCGGTCGGCATGGCCATCGCTGAAGCGCATCTCGCCGCGACGTTCAACCGCGACGAGCACGACATCATCGACCATCACACCTGGTTCATCGCGAGCGACGGCGACCTGATGGAAGGCATCTCGCACGAGGCCGCGTCGTACGCCGGCCATCTGCGGCTCGGCAAGTTGATCGGATTTTACGACGACAATCACATCACGATCGAAGGCGCCACGGATCTCACGTACAGCGACGACGCGTTTCAGCGCTTCGATTCGTACGGCTGGCACGTGCTGCGAGTCGCGGACGTCAATGACCTGGACGAGCTGGACGAAGCGATTGAGGAAGCGAAGGCGGAGACGCAGCGGCCGTCGTTGATCATCTGCCGCACGCACATCGGATTCGGCAGCCCGAACAAGCACGACACCGCGGAAGCGCACGGCTCGCCGCTCGGGGAGAAGGAAATCGAGCTCACCAAGCAGAACCTCGGCTATCCCTCCCTCGAGCCGTTTTACGTGGATCCGGATGCCCTCGCGCACTGGCGCAGGGCGGGGGAGCGGGCGACGGCGCTGCGCAAAGGATGGGACCGCCGCCGCACGGGCTTCGCGAAGGCGCATCCGGCAGATTCAGCGGAGCTCGACCGGCGGATCGTCGGGAAGCTGCCGAACGGCTGGGAAGAGGCAATTCCCGTATTCACCGCCAAGGACGGAAACGTCGCGAGCCGCGCGGCGTCGGGAGTCGTGCTCAACGCCATAGCGGGGAAGATCCCGGAACTGATCGGCGGCTCCGCCGATCTCGCCAGCTCTACCAACACCATCATCAAGCAGGCGAGCAGCGTCTCCGCGACGAACCCGGCCGGCCGCAACTTCCACTTCGGGATCCGCGAGCACGGCATGGGGGCGGTCATGAACGGAATGGCACTGCACGGCGGAGTGCGGCCGTACGGCGCGACGTTCTTGATCTTCTCCGACTACATGCGGCCGGCGCTCCGGCTCGCCGCAATCATGGCGCAGCCCACGATCTACGTTTTCACGCACGATTCCATCGGCCTTGGCGAGGACGGTCCCACGCACCAGCCGGTCGAGCAACTCTCTACCCTCCGCGCGATTCCGAACTTCACGCTCATCCGTCCTGCTGACGCGAGCGAGACGGCGGAAGCGTGGCGCGCCGCCATCAAGCACACGTCGGGTCCGGTTGCGCTCGTTCTCACGAGGCAGAAGCTCGGCTTCATTGATCGCGACAAGTACGCGGACGCGCGGCTCCTGTCCCACGGAGCGTACGTCCTGCGCGACGCGCCCGGCGGCGAGCCGCAGGTCGTCCTCGTAGCGAGCGGCTCCGAGGTCGCGCTGGTCATCGAGGCGCAGGCGCGGTTGGAATCGGAAGGAGTCCGCGCGCGGGCCGTGAGCATGCCCAGCCACGAGCTGTTCGCCGCGGAGGACGCAGGTTATCGCGCGAGCGTCTTTCCCGAGGGCGTACCCCGAGTCGCCGTCGAAGCCGCGCATCCCATGTCCTGGTACCGCTGGGTGGGCGACACCGGCGTGATACTCGGGCTGGAGCGTTTCGGCGCGTCTGCGCCCTACACGAAGTTGTACGAGGAACTCGGGTTAACGGTCGAGAGAATCGTGGCATCCGCCAGAGACCTCGCCACCGACGGCACGTGACACTGGAGCCGCGGCTCTACGACATAAGCGTCACCGTAAACAGGAACACGCCGGAATGGCCCGGCGACACCGCGTTCTCGTCCCAATGGAGCACGACCATCGCCGGCGGCGACAGCGTGAACGTCTCGGCGATGACGTCCAGCGCGCACGTGGGCACCCACGCCGACGCGCCGCTACACGTGCGGGACGGCTGGCCCGGCTCGCACGAGCTCCCGCTCGACGCGTTTTACGGCCGCGCGATCGTGATCGACATGACTGGCGCCGACGGCGAGATCACGCTGGAGCATCTCGCTGCGAATTTTTCGGGCGACCTCGCTGAGCGAATCACCCGCGCGCCGCGGCTGCTGCTGAAGACCGGTCGCACGGTCGCGGCGGGACAGTTCCCCGATGAGTGGCCGACTCTCTCCGAGGATTGCGCCCGCGCGTTGCTGGGTTACGGCGCCCGCCTGCTCGGCGTGGACTGCCCGTCGGTTGACTCGCGGGAGAGCAAATCCCTTCCCGTCCACCACATGCTCTTCTCCGGGAACGCGTGTCTTCTGGAGAACCTCGACCTTCGCCGCGTCCCGGCGGGCGACTACGAGCTGCTGGCTTTCCCGCTGAAGCTGATGGGGATGGACGCAGCCCCCGTCCGAGCTGTTCTGCGCGAGACCTAGCGCCGGTGCTTGGCACGGCCAATGCCATTGGAGACGGTGATTAGTGATTAGTGATTCGTGATTAGTGATTGGTAACTACTAGTCACTACTCACTAGTCACTACTCACTAGTCACTAGTCACTAGTCACTAGTCACTAGTCACCAATCACCAATCACCAATCACCAATCACGTCATGCAGTCCTCCGGCTCCACTGTTTCCATCTGGATGGACACTGCGGAAGTGCCGCAGTTTCCGCCGCTCGCTTCCGATGCGCGCGCGTCCGTGTGCGTCGTGGGCGCCGGCATTGCCGGCATGATGACCGCGTACCTCCTCGCGCGCGCGGGGAGAAGCGTCATCGTCATAGACGACGGACCGATCGGAGGCGGTGAAACCGGACGCACCACGGCGCACATAACGGCCGCGCTGGACGATTACTATCACGTGATCAAGAAGGTGCATGGTGCCGACGGGGCGCGGTACGCGGCGGAGAGCCACACTGCCGCCATCAACCGGATCGAGGCGATCGTCGGGATGGAGGATATTGACTGTGACTTCGAGCGACTCGACGGCTATCTCTTCCTCGGGAGAGGCGACACGAAGGAAACGCTCGAGGACGAGCGCCGCGCGGCGCACGATGCCGGGCTGATAGACGTCGAGCTGGTGGAGCGCGCTCCCATCGATTTCTGGGATACGGGCCCGGCGCTGCGCTTTCCGCGCCAGGCGCAATTTCACTCCCTCAAGTTTCTCGCTGGTCTGGCGCGCGCCATCGTCCGCGATGGCGGGCAGATCTTCTGCGGCACGCACGCGGATCGAATCGAGGATGGCGAGCCCGCCAAGGTGACGACCGACGATGGCCACGTCATTTCCGCCGACGCCGTCGTGGTCGCGACCAATACTCCTGTCAACGACTGGATCATCATTCACACCAAGCAGGCGGCGTACAGAACCTACGTGATAGGCGCGGAAGTCCCGCGCGACTCAGTGCCTGCCGCGCTGCTGTGGGATACGCGCGATCCGTATCACTACATCCGGATCCATCGCGCAGACCCCGCGGCCGGTCCGGACGCGAGCGACATTCTCATCGTCGGTGGCGAAGACCACAAGACCGGCCAGAAGGACGACGCGCAGGAGCGGTTCCACCGCCTGGAAGAGTGGGTGAGCGAGCGATTCCCGATGGCGGCCCGCGTCGCGTACCGCTGGTCGGGGCAGATCATGGAGCCAGTGGACCATATGGGGTTCATCGGCAGGAATCCTGGAACAGATCACAACATCTATGTCGCGACTGGCGACTCGGGCAATGGGATGACGCACGGGGCCATCGCGGGGATCCTGCTCACCGATCTCATATTGAAGCGCGACAATCCCTGGAGGAAGCTGTACGACCCGTCGCGCATCACGCTTCGCACGGCTCCGACGTTCACCAGGGAGAACGTGAACGTGATGGTGCAGTACGCGGACTGGCTCACGTCCGGCGATGTGGAGAAGGTCGAATCCATCCCGCCCGGCTCGGGCGCCGTCCTACGCGTCGGCCCCCGGAAGATCGCGGCGTATCGCGACGATGCCGGCGAGGTGCACATGTGCTCCGCGAAGTGCACCCATCTCTACTGCGTCGTGGACTGGAACTCGACCGAGAAGACGTGGGACTGCCCCTGCCACGGCTCGCGTTTCGATCCGTACGGCAACGTCCTCAACGGGCCCGCTATCGCCTCGCTCGAGCCATTGTCGACCGATTCGGAGAAAGAATGACGCGCACGCTGTGCGTCGCCCCGTCGTCGCGCAGCAGGATCACACCGTCTTCCGCGGCGATTCCGTCCACGGACACCGTGGCATCATTGCCACCCCCGTTTCGCGCGACCTCGATCTCGTAGGTGCTGGCGCCGAACCGGTACGTGATGGAGAACCGCTCCCACTCCGCGGGGATGCGCGGATCCACGCGCAGCGTGTCACCGCGCTTGGTGAAACCAAGAATGGCTTCCAGCGCCACGCGGTACATCCATCCGGCTGAGCCTGTGTACCAGGTCCACCCGCCGCGTCCGCGGTGCCCCTCCGCGCTGTATACGTCCGCCGCGACGACGTAGGGCTCGACCTTGTAGGTCTCGATCTCCTGCGCGTCCCGCGCGTGCGTGATCGGATTGATCATCCGATACAGCTCGTACGCCCTGTCTCCGTCCCCCTGCATCGCGGTCGCCAGCACGGCCCACAGCGCTGCATGCGTGTACTGAGCGCCGTTCTCCCGCACGCCCGGAACATAGCCGCGAATGTAGCCGGGGTTGTGCGTGGTCTCGTCGAAGGGCGGCGTGAGCAGCAGCAACAGTCTGGCTTCCCTGTCCACGAGCTTGTCGTACAGCGACTGCATCGCCTGCCGCGCACGCTCGGGCTTCGCCCCGCCCGAGATCACGCTCCAGCTCTGGGCTATCGAATCGATCTTCGCCTCGTCGCTCTCCTTGGAGCCGAGCGGAGATCCGTCGTCGAAGTAGGCGCGGCGGTACCACTCGCCGTCCCAGGCGTCGCGTTCCACCGCCTCCACGTACGCGTCGGCAGTCGCGCGCAGCCGCGCCGCGGACTCGGTGTCGCCGCGCCGCTCGCAGATCTCCGCGAACGGACGCAGCGTCGCGATCAGGAACCACGCGAGCCACACACTCTCGCCGCGGCCCTCGATCCCGACGCGGTTCATTCCGTCGTTCCAGTCACCGCTGCCGATCAACGGGAGCCCGTGCGATCCCTTCGTGCACGCGCGCTTCAACGCGCGCAGACAGTGCTCATATACGGACGCGCGTTCCTCCGTCGTCTCCGGCAACTCGTAAACTTCGTCCTCGTCCGGGTTGAGCTCGCGCATCGAGAGGAAGGGAACTTCTTCATCGAGGACGCTCTCGTCGCCGGTGACCGTGATGTACCGGTCCGCGACGTAGGGCAGCCACACGAGGTCGTCCGAGAATCGAGTCCGCACTCCGCGTCCCGTCTGCGGATGCCACCAGTGCTGTACGTCGCCTTCCACGAACTGCCGCCCGGCGGCGCGCACGATTTGCTCTCGCGCCATCGCCGGTTCGGCGTATAAGACTGACGTCGCGTCCTGCAGCTGGTCGCGGAAGCCGTACGCACCGCTGGACTGGTAAACCGCCGAGCGTCCCAGCATCCGGCAGGACACCGCCTGATACAGCAGCCAGTGGTTGAACAACAGGTCGAATTCCGCATCGGGCGTCGCAACCGTCACGACAGAGAGGCGCCGCTTCCATTCGTCGCCGGTGCGCTCGATGGCGGACGCGGCGCTCGGCGGGCTGCGATAGCGCGAAACGGCCTCGCGCGCTCCCGCCTCTCCCACTGCGGCGCCGAGCAGGAACACTATCTCGCGCGACTCCTTGGGGTCGAGCGTGATCTCGGTCTGCAGCGCGGCGCACGGATCCACCATTGGGCCGGCGCGGCCCGTGAGTCCGCCGCGCTCGAGCGCGCGCGGGTTGCTGGTGCTCCCGTTTCTCCCGAGAAACTCCCGGCGGTCCGACGTAAACGCGGTGAGCGGCTCGCTCATGGCCGCGAAGGCCACGTAGCGGGAGAAATACGAATCGTACGAATTGTGCGCGAACACGGCGGCGGATGATTCGTCGAACTTGGTTATCACGTGATGCTGCGCCTGATCGCGCGTGACGCCCAGCACCCACTCCGAGTACTGCGTCAGGGTCAGGCGCCGCGCGGTGTCGCGATTGTTGCGGACGACGAGCGTGCTGATCCGTACCGCCTGCTCCGGCGCCAGTCCGATTCGCAGCGCGGTCTGAACCCCGTTGCGCTCGTGCTCGAACGTGGACCAGCCGGCCCCGTGCCGCACCGTGTACGGCGAAGCGTCGCGAATCGGCGAGGGTGTCGGACACCACACCTCACCCGTCTCTTCGTCCCGCAGGTAGACGCAGTCAGTCGATGGATCGCGAACGGGGTCGTTGTGCCAGGGCGTGAGACGGTAGAAGTAGCTGTTCTCCGCCCAGGTGAATCCCGATCCCGCCTCGCTCACGCAGAACCCTCCCAGGTCGTTCGCGACGACGTTCGCCCACGGCGCCGGGGGAAGCTCGTCCCCCGCGAGCCGGATCTCGTATTCTCCGTCCGCGGTGAATCCGCCGAGTCCGTTGAACAGCGTCAGCGCGGTTCCGCTCGGCACCGGCGGCTCCGGTTTCCGCGCGGGAGTCACCGCGCGTCCGCGTGGCGGCACTGGCGAGGCGAGCGGTGCCGGATACTCCGGCTCCACATCGGTGAACTCCAGGAAATTTCCGAGGCCAAGACCGTCGCACTCCACGTGAATCCGCGCGAGGCTGCGGAGCAGGGTCATCTCGTCCGGCTTCAGCAGATCCCCGCGGCGGATGTACACGCCGCCGGGACGGTCGAGAAGCGCGGCTTCGCTCGATGCCATGGCCGTCGCCATCAGCTCGTCCTGCAGATGCTGCAGGTAGCTCGCCGGCATGTTGTTGATGATCACGAGATCGGACGTGACGCCTTTCAGCCGCCAGTACTGGTGCGCGTGCAGCAGCTGCCGCACGCTCGGCATGCCGGCCGAGGTGTCGATGGTCGCGAGCAGAATCGGCCAGTCGCCGGAGATCCCCTGCGGCCACAGGGTCTCCTGCGGGTACGAGACCGAGCGCGGGACCTGGTCCGCCACACGCAGCGCCGGATGCGGGAACAGCAGGTGCCCCGCGAGCTGCTGATACAGCGCCGCGTCCGCGGGACCGATTCCGAGATCGCGCAGCTCCGCCTGCGCCTGGGCCCACGACAGGTCGAGCGCGCGGCGCGCGCTGTACGGATCGTGATACAGGTCCGCCAGCTGCAGCGCGCGCTGCCGGTCCTCAGCGGCCAGCGTCGTGAACGAGACCCGCGCCGACCTGCCGGGAGGAATTCGTACGCGGACGCGCAGCGCGAATATCGGATCCAGCACGGCGCCCACGGATCCGGTCAGCTCGCCATCCGGCTCCATCGCGGCCGGAAAACGTCGCGACCTGCCGCGGCCGATGAAGCGGGCGCGGTCGGTCTCGTACGTGACATCGCCCACGAGCTCCGGCCCGACAGCCACCACGTGCGCGCACCAGATCGCCTGCTCCTCGTTCGAGCGCGGCCTGCGCGTTGCGAGAATCGCGCTGTTGTTGGCGATCCACTCGGTCTCGACGAACAGGTTGCCGAACGCGGGGTGCGCCCGGTCGTTGGCCTGCGGCGCCAGCACGATCTCGCCGTAGCTGGTGAGCTCGATCTCCTTCGCCGCCGACGACCTGTTGATGATCGTGACCCGCCGGACCTCCGCCGCGTCCTCGGAGACGACCGCGATCTCCGTATACGTCTCCACGTTGCCGTCGCGGCGCGAGAATGAGACGCGGTCCGCCGAAAACACCGCGCTGTAGCTCGACGGCGCGATGCACGTCGGCTGGTAGGACGTGGACCACACGACGCCGCTACCCAGGTCCTTGAGATAACACCACTGCCCGTACGAGTCGCGCGTTCCGTCAGCGCGCCAACGCGTCACGGCCGCGTTACCGTACCGGCTGTACCCACCGCCGGCGTTGGTGACGAGTATCGTGTACGGCGGGTTGCCGAGGATCGCGATGCGCGGCTGCGAAGTGTTGGGCGTGTCGATCTCGCGAGCCGCCGGCTTTTCCGTCTCGCGCGGCGCGCGCAGCGTGACGGTCTCGTCGCTCGGCGGATTCTGCGCCGTCAGTCGGCGCGGGATTCTCTCATGCAGCATCAGCTCCGCGGAGCGCACCAGCGGATCCGAATGAAAGCGGCGCTGCCACACCTGCCGCTTGAGCGCGTTGGTCAGCGCGACCACGCTCATCCCCACGTGGTGCGCGAAGTACGCGCCCACGACGGCCCGCTTGGTCCCGACCAGCGGACGCGTATAGTCGATGGCTTCCCGGAATCCGTACGGGCCGAGCGCGCCCTCGGCTTCGAGCGACGACAGGTTGCGAATGGCCTGGTGCGGCTCCACCAGCATCGCCAGCATCGTGGCGTACGGCGCGACAACAAGATCGTTCCGCAGTCCTCGCTTTAGCGCCAGCTCCGGCACGCCGAAACCGCGGTACTGGTACGTCTGGTTGCGGTCGCGCGCGTTGTAGGCGGACTCGGAGATCCCCCACGGCACCCCGCGCTCGGCACCGTACGCAATGTGCCGCCGCACCGCGCCACGGTAGGTCTGATCCAGCAGCGTGAAAGGAAACGACTGCATCACGAGCAGCGGCATCAGGTACTCGAACATGCTGCCGCTCCAGGACAGGAGCGTCTGCGTCCCCGCCCCGGTCGACAGCGACCGGCCCAGCCGGAACCAGTGCTCGGGATCCACGTCGTCCTTCGCGATGGCGATGAACGACGCAAGCCTCGCCTCCGATGCGAGCAGATCGTAGAACGAGTTGTCGAGCGTGTCGCTACTCTGTCTGTACCCGATCGAGAAGAGCTTGCGCCGCTCGTCGAACAGGAACGTGAAGTCCATCTCCAGTGCGTAGTCCCTCGCCCGGTGGGCAATCGCCAGCAGCCGCTTCTCCTGGTCCGGCGAGGGATTCCCCTTCTCGACCATCCCCAGACACGCCTGCTTCAGCGCGATCAGGTGTCCCGCGAGATTCCCGCTGTCTACCGTGGAGATGTACGCCGGCTCCAGCACCCGCAGCTCCGACAGCTCGTACCAGTTGAAGAAATGCCCACGGAAGCGGCGCATCCGCTCCATCGCGCGGAACACGCGCTCTATCTGCTCCAGCATCTCGTCGCGATCGATGAAGCCCAGGTCGGCCGCCGAGACGGTGCTCAGCAGCTGCAGCCCGATGTTCGTCGGCGAAGTCCGCATCGCTACCACCGGCGTCGGATCTTCCTGGAAGTTGTCCGGCGCCAGTCCGTGCGTCTCCTCGGAGACGAACCGCTCGAAGAAATGCCAGTGCAGCCGCGCGTACCTGAATGCCGCCTGCCGCTCCCCTTCCGTGAGATGCACCTCGCGCGGAATCGCGGGCGCGCTCAACGCGCTGGCTATTGCGGGAGATATCGCCCAGAGTCCGAGTGTCGTCAGTGCCACGATGAAGGTCGGTATGTCTATGAGAGATCCCGGCGCGTGCACGCCGCTCGCGCCGGGTAGGAACACGGACGGAGCTATCACCAGGGCGGCGGCGAAGCCGAGACTGAGCGACGGCACGGGCCACATTTTTCGCCACACCTCGCGCCGGCCGCCGCCCATCGTACGCTCCACCTGCGACGCCGTCTGCCACTCGAGGAGGTTCCTCTTCGTGACGGCGAGCCGGCCGAGAGTGCGAATGATCGCGTCGGCGGAGATCACCGCTTGGTGCGGAAGGAACACCACGGCCAACGCGATTTGCTGCACGCTGACCGTCCAGTCCCGCCAGATCGCCGCGTAGTACGCCGCCCACGACTGATCCGCCGGCGGCCGCAGCGCGGCGAGAGCAACCGAGATGATCCACGGCATCGCCATCGTCGCGACAGTGACCAGGGTCCAGAGCACCGCGTCGATGTCGAGCCAGAGCCAACCGCCCACGAGCATCAGCAGCTGCGCCAGCTCCACCACGCTGCGCCGCAGGTTGTCGAAGATCTTCCAGCGCGAGATCGTGGAGAGACGGTTTCGCATGGGGCCGTTCGGGCCGGGCACGGTATCCCGCAGCCAGCCCGAGATCTGCCAGTCGCCCCTGATCCACCGGTGCTTCCGCCGCGTGAAGGCTAGATATCGCGTCGGGTAGTCGTCATACAGCTGGATGTCGGTGACGAGCGCCGCGCGGCTGTACGTCCCCTCGATCAGGTCGTGGCTCAGCAGCCGGTTCTCCGGAAACCGCCCCTCGGTCGAGCGCTCGAACGCATCGAGATCGTAGATACCCTTCCCCGCGAAGCTGCCCTCGGCGTACAGGTCCTGATACACGTCGGATACGGCCGTGGTGTACGGATCCACGCCGGGATGCCCGGAGTGGATCGCGGCGAACCGCGAGCGATGCGCGCTGGTCAGCGACACGCCGATGCGCGGCTGCATGATCCCGTATCCGTTCAGCACGCGGCCGTACCGCCTGTCGTACGCCGGCCGGTTCAGCGGGTGCGCCATCGTCCCGACCAGCATTTGCGCCGCGTCCCGCGGCAGCACGGTATCGCTGTCGAGCGTGATCACGTAGCGCGCGTCCTGCAGCGGAGCCGTGTCGCCTACGATGGTGGAGAACGCGTCCCGAGCTCCGCCCCGCAGGAACTTGTTGAACTGCGACAACTTTCCGCGCTTCCGCTCCCAACCCATCCATACGCCCTGTTTCTCGTTCCACAGCCGCGGGCGATGGAAGAGATAAAAGGCGTCCCCGGCGCGCGCCGCCGACGCGTACTTGGCGTTCAACTCGCGGATCCCGGACGTCCCGGCCTCGACGATCGCGTCATCGCCCTCGAGCTGCTGGGTCGACGCGTCCGTGAAGTCGCTCAGTATTGCGAAGTTGAGCAGAGGATCGCGGTTCGCGAGAAACTGAACCTCCACGTGCTCGAGCGCCTCGCGCACGGCGCCGACGCTTCCGAATAGCGTCGGCACCACGACGACCGTGCGGCACTCTTCCGGAATGCCGGCCTCTCTGTACTCCATCCGCGGGATCGTCCTCGGCGGAAGCAGGTATGTCACGAGCTGGTTGACCAGATTGATCGCGACTTCGTTCGCGGGTATCGCCGAGAGCAGGATCAGCAGCGCCTGCTGCCCGGTGCTGAGTGGATCGGTGAGCTTCCACAGCAGAGCGAGAAAAGCGAGGGTCGCGACCAGGATCCCGCCGAAGTAGGTAGCGTTGGGATGCCGAAGCACGAGCCGGTGCAGCCGCTCCCGCCACGACGGCCTGTAGCCGGTTCGCTCTTCCAGTCGTGACCGTCCCTCCGCGATCAGATAGAAGCCGACGTGCCGCTCACGCCCCTCACCCTCGCTTGCCATCTCGATGGCAAGCCGCGCCACGTCTTCCTCGCGCTGACCCGACCGCTTGGCGATCCCTTCCACTATGTGGCGATACTGATCTCTCGAGCCGAACGCCATCTGCGCGTAATCGCCGCTCGGATCCTCCCGCAGCACGTGCTCCACCGCACTCTGCGCCTCGACGAACGATTTCCAGTCGAGCCGTCCGATAGTCCGCAGGCTCATGATGCAGTTCACGACCGTGATCTGCGTGAGCGCGACGCGACGGTTCGAGCGCGTCACCGCTTCTTCCGTCGTCGGGCCGTCTTCCGCTATCCATTGCTCGAGCCACACGAGCGGCGTGAAGTTCGACTGGTATCCCCGAAGCTGCTGGAGGAACCGCGCGACGAACGTCGGCGAGAGCTTCGGGTGGTGGTCCACGAACTCCCTCAATGCCGTGGACAGAGCCTGATCCGACTGCTGGTTGGCGGTGTGCAGCCGGATCGCCCACAGATCCGCGACAGCGACTTCCTGCAGCCGCGCTTCCAGTCGCAGCGCCATCCGCCGGATGTTCTCGACAAGACCAAGGCGCAGCATCGCCGGTATGGCCCACAGCTCGCCGAGCTTCAGCGGCGCGACTCGCTGGTACTCGCGCACGAACAACGTGATGTTCTCGAGGTCGAGGTGGCCTTCCGTGTGGGCGATCAGCTCGGTCGCCACCTCATACACCCGCGGATGATCCGCCAGCGGGCCGCCGGCAAGCTTCGGCAGCTCCTGGTAATAACCCCGGGGCAGGCTGGTTCTTACTTCGCGGATGTGCTCCTGAATGATGTAGAAGTTGTCCAGGAACCAGTCCCCGGCCGGACTGATGTCCACCTCGCGCTCCGCGCCGTCATTCAGGGCGGAGTAAACCCGCGCCAGAATCTCGCGCGTGCTGTCGAGCCGCTGGAGCAGTGGCTCCGGACCGCGCCGCACCTGCGGCGGCGCAAGCCGGTGCGAGCGGGCCACGTGGTGGGCACGCTGGGCCAAGCGGTCCGCGCCGAGCACTTCCCCCCGAATGGGTCCTACCAGCTCCTCGGCTCGATGTCCGCGAAAACGATCGACCAGCTCCGCCAGGAGATGTCGTCGAACTTTAGGAGGAAGTACGGTGGGCAGGAGAGAGCCTCGGGAAGAGCTTTTGGCTGTTGGCTATTGGCTGCGGGCTGGCAGCTCCAGGTATTGGCGATTGGCGTGCCGCGACGGCGGCACGCCGGAACCCGGCAATCAACAATTAATCACTGGCGACCACGAGCTAACAGCCGACAAAGCGGTTATCTGTAGTACACCCTGATGCATAGCGATGGTCGCGGTTGACAGCCCACCGGCCGCGAATCCACCCCCGCTGGCCCCCTCATCGGAAATACCGGCGAGAATGTTCAAGGAAAAAGGGGCAAACGGTGCTCGCGATCATCTGTTTGCGGCACACTCGGGCGGAAGCACTTCAGCGCAAGTTGATCACCACCGGGACCGTCAGGACGACCGTCCTCGGTGACAAGCAGATCGTGTCATTGCAAGCCTGATACAGCGCGCTTATCCGAATCTCCCGGCGCCCGGAGTTCCCCTCCGGCGGCACACGAACTGGCAGCGTGAACGTGGTTCTGCCGGGATACTTCTCGAGATCGATTCCGAAGACGCTGTCGAAAGATCGCGACGGCTGGGGGCTACCGAGCGGCCCCGCCTGGCGGAAGATCGTACTGTCCGCCAGTTGGATTCTCGCGGGGATCGGCCCCCCCGCGGGTTGAGTCGCCGAATAGAAATACCAGCCCCGGCCCGATCTCGCTTCGACTTTGACGCGCACCACCGAACCTGGTGCGACCGTATCCGTACCGTCGATCGACGCAGTCCACTTCACCGGCTCTTCGGCTTCTCCGCAGCCGGCCGCGAGGAACGCGGCGCACAACAGCGCGCGCGCGACGCGGCTCCGGGGCGCTATGACTCGCGCCGCCACGTCAGAAATCCGCGATAGTCTTGGTGGAAGCCGGTCTTCGCGGGCGGAGCTGACGGGCCACGTTTTCCGCTGCCGCCATCGCCCGGAGCACGTTCTCGCCGGCGAGCTTCCGCAGATCCCCGTCGCTCCAACCCCGGCGAGCCAGCTCGGCGAACAGCGCCGGGTACGTGGACACGTCTTCCAGTCCCACGACGACCTCGCTGATCCCGTCGAAATCGCCGCCGATGCCCACGTGATCGATCCCGGCCACGCGGCGGATGTGCTCGATGTGATCGGCCACCTGCGCGAGTATCGCCTTCGGCCGCGGCGTCGAGCGCCACGCGCGAAACTCCGCCGTTGTGGTATCTCGGCCCAGCCGGCGCCCCGCCGCCGCATGATCGATCAGCTCCTGCGAGATGAACCCGGGTACGAAAGTCACCATCACCACGCCGCCGTTCGCGGGCAGGCGGCGAAGAATCGAGTCGGGCACGTTTCGCGGAACGTTCGCCAGCGCGCGCGCGGAGGAATGTGAGAATATGACTGGCGCCGCGGTGACCGTCAGGGCATCGCTCATCGTGCCGGGCGAAGCATGCGACAGATCCACCAACATGCCCAGTCTGTTCATCTCGCGCACCACTTCCTCGCCGAATCCGGTGAGACCTCCGTGCCGCGCGGTGTCCATCGCGGCGTCGGCCCAGTCCAGCGTCACGTTGTGCGTGAGGGTGAGATAGCGGGCGCCGAGATCGTAGTACGCCCGCAGTGTCCCGAGCGAATTCTCCAGCACGTGCCCGCCTTCCATGCCGATTATGGATCCGATCCGCCCGCGCCTGAACTCGCGGCGCACATCGTCGGCGGTCAGCACGAGAGTAAACCGGTCGGGATACTTCGCGATCACGCGCCGCGCGATGTCTATCTGCTCGAGCTGCAGCCGGGCGTAGCCCGAGTCACGCGCCTCTCCGGGAACGTACACCGACCAGAACTGTCCGCCGACCATCCCCCGCCGCAGGCGGTCGAGATCGGTATGGCCGGAAGTGCGCAGCCGGAGGTCGTACGCCTCCACGTCGCGCGGACGCATCTCGTGCTCCCGGATCGCCCATGGCAGGTCGTTATGCCCGTCCACCAGCGGCGTGCTCCGGAGCACGCGCGTAGCGCGCTCCAGATTTCTGTCGCGCTGCTGCGCTTCGGCGCGGCTGGCCGCCACCAGGCAGAGTGCCAATGCGCAGGAAGTGATGATTCTCATAATCCCTTCGCCGTTTGTTCGAGAAGCTCCATTGCGCGGAGCACGTGTCGCTCGGTCGTACGGAGATTACCAATGGCCAGGCGGAGAACCTGCGTGCCGTTGACCTTCGTTCCTGAAAGAAACACGTCGCCGCTCTCATTTACGAGCCTGAGCAGCTTCGCGTTGGCCGCGTCCACCTCCGGCGGTGCCAGCCCCGGTGGCTTGTACCGGAACACGACGGTGGACAGCTCCACCGGAGCGCACAACTCGAACGCGTCGGATTCGTCCGCCCAGCGCGCCACGATCTGCGCCAGCCGCATGTGCTCCCGCAGCCGCGCGACGATTCCGTCGGCGCCGAAGTACCGGAGCACGAACCACAGCTTGAGCGACCGGAAGCGGCGCCCGAGCGACATCCCGTAGTCCATCAGATTGGTCACGCCCGGCTCGGGCGCGTACAGGATCTCCAGCGGCAGCGCGAACGCCGCCTTGAGCGCAGCCGGCTCGCGCGTGTACAGCACCGAGCAGTCGATCGGGACGAACAACCACTTGTGCGGGTTCACCACCAGCGAGTGCGCCCGCTCGACGCCTGCGAGCACATATCGTTTCTCGGGGACGATGGCCGCGACACCGGCGTACGACGCGTCCACATGCAACCACATTCCCTCGCGCTCACAGATGTCGGCGATCTCCGCCACAGGATCGATCGATGTCGTTCCAGTCGTGCCGACGGTCGCGACCACCGCGAGCGGACGAATTCCGGCTGCCTTGTCTTCCGCGATCGCAGCCTCCAGCAAATCCGTCCGCATGCGGAATCGCTCGTCCACCGGGATGTGTCGCAGGCCGTCGCTGCCCAGCCCGAGCGTGATCACCGCCTTGTCCACGCTCGAATGCGCTTCCGCCGAGCAGTACACGCGCAGTCGCTGGCCGCCGACTCCCCGCCGGTGAATGTCAATGTCGGCGAATTCGCGCGCGGCGGCGAGCGCGTACAGCGTGCTCGATGACGCCGTATCGGTGATCTCGCCGAACAGCGGCTCCGGCAAGCCGAGCAACTGACGCAGCCAGTCGAGCGTCACCTCCTCCAGCTCCGTCACCGCCGGGCTGCTGCGCCACAACATTCCGTTCGCGTTCAGGCCCGCGGCCAGCAGCTCGCCGAGAATGCCGGGGCCTGATCCGGTAATGGCGAAGTACGCCATGAAGCCCGGGTGGTTCCAGTGCGTTATTCCCGGCAGGATTGTTTCGTCGAAGTCGGCGAGGATCGTCGCCATGTCTTCGCCGCTGGCGGGCGCGGCACGCGGAAGCGAGGCCCGTATGTCTCCCGGCTGCGCGCGACTGAGAACGGGCGCGCGCTCCACCTCCTCTAGATACCGGGCAACGCGCTCCACGAGCATGTGCCCGTACCGGCGGAACTCCTCGGCGGGCATGTCGCCCGTGCCGGGAGCCGGCTCCCCGCCGCCATCCAGCGGCCTATCTTGCTTCATTCCCGGCTATCACAACGGTGGGCATCACTATAAAATGGCACCCATGAACGGACTGGGCACGGCGCGCGACAAGACCGCGCTGCGAATAGTCGTCTGGTTCGGGGCGTTGTACGTCGCCCTGCATCTATTCTGGCGGACGCGGAACCTGCTGCTCACAGTCTTTCTCGGCGTTTTATTCGCGATTGCCGTAAGCGCGGGCACCGACAAGCTCCAGAAATTGCGTATCCCGCGGGGACTCGGCTCGCCGCTCATAGTGCTTGTATTCCTCGGCCTGCTAGGCGCCTTCGGCACGTGGATCGGACCGACGGTACGGCAGCAGAGCATCGAGCTGAGGACCAAGCTCCCCGAAGCGCTCGACAAGATCGAGCAGTGGGTGCAGGGACAGGGTGGCGGCGTCATCGCGACGGTTCTAGGGATCCCGGACGCGAACTTACCCGCGCGCGCGGCCCGCAACGAACAGCAACCCGCCGTCGCGCCGGTGCAGGTCGTCACCGAGGAAAGGCCGGAAGGACTACGCGACCGGCTGACCGCGCAACTCAGCGGCGCAGGCCGGTATTTTCTCCCGGTACTGGGATCGACGCTGGCGGTTGTCGCCGCGATCCTCCTGGTGCTGTTCGTCGCCATCTACGTCGCCATAGATCCGGGACTGTATCAGCGTGGCGCGTTACGTCTGCTCCCACCTCGCAATCGCGAGCGCGCGTCCGTCGTGCTGTCCGCTATCGGATCGATGTTGCGCAGGTGGCTGGTCACGCAGTTCATCCTGATGGTCGTCATAGGTGTCGCCTCGACTGCCGTGTTTCTGGCACTCGACGTGCGCGCAGCGATTCCTCTGGGGATTCTGGCGGGGCTTCTCGAGTTCATACCGACGCTCGGTCCGATACTCAGCGCGCTGCCTGCGATCGCCATGGGATTCGTGGATTCGCCGGAGAAGGCCCTGGCCGTCACGGTTGCGTGCATCGGAATCCAGCTCGTGGAGAATCACCTGCTCGTTCCGATCCTCATGAAGGAGGGTCTCGACCTCCCGCCCGCTCTGACGATCGTCGTTCAGGCCGTGATGGCGATCGCGTTTGGCTTCCTGGGACTATTGGTGGCGGTGCCGCTGCTGGCGATGATCGTCGTCTGCGTTCGCGTGGGCCTGCTGCACGAGGAGCCCGACGTCATGAGTAAAGATCACTCGGATCAGTCCGGGCCAACTCCTTCAGTAGTTCCGCAAGTCTCGACGTGACCGCGCTGGCGTAGCGGGCGCCCTTGTCAGCAGTCGCCGCTTTGGGATTTCCGATCCCGGTGTCAGCCGTGACCTGAGTCCATTTCCGGGGCGACCAGGCCCAGCCCTCCCGCATCGCCGTGATCTTCGGCCGCCGCGCCGCGCCGTCGCCGGCTTCTTCGAGCGGCCGCACCAGCTCCGGCTGGCAGTGTAGCATCACGCTGGTCTCGAGCTCGCCGCCGTGATCTCCGAGGTCCTCGAAGTACTCCCGGCCGTCCACTATCTGCCACCAATTGACCGCGCACAGGAATACGCGCGTGGCTGGCTGTAGCTCGCGGATCATCTGCTTGAAGTCGTTCCCGCCGTGGCCGTTCAGGATCAACAGCTTGTGAATCCCCTGCTGGTCGAGCGAGCTCACGACGTCTCGCAGCACCATGGCCTGCGTGCTCGGGTTCATGTTGATGCACAGCGGAATGTCGAGCTGCCCTGTGTTCACCCCGAACGGCATCGTCGGAAGAGCCATAACGCGGGTTCCGGCAGCCGCCGCGAGCTTCGCGGACTCGGCCGCGAAGTAGTCGCACTCGTACACGTCCGTCCCGTACGGCAAATGGTAGTTGTGCGCTTCCGTCGCGCCCCACGGCAGAATCGCCACGTCGAATCGCGTGCCGGAGATTTCCTTCCACGTGGCTTCGCTGAGAACGTACGGTCGCGGCTTGTCGCTCATGCTCAGAGCTGTTCGCGCGATTTCAGGTTTGCGAGGATGTCGGCGCGTTTCCGCCAGACTGGTTTTAGCTGTTTCGCGGCCGCCAATCCAATCTGATCCGTCCGGTGCGGTGAGCCCGCGCGTGAAGCGTTGCCGATGCTAATGATCGTGCGCGCCCTCACGGGATCGCTGAACTCGATCGCGGCTACATAGCTGTCGCCGCCGACAGCGCGGAAACGGTTTGGCCCGTCCGATTCGTATCCGATCACGCGAAACGTGCCGTATGAGCCCCCGGCACCGTTGGCGGGAAGATCCACGCTGTCGCGCTGCATCCGGTACACGTCACCCCATCTCACGTCGCTGGCGCCAAACCGCCGTGCTACAGTCGCGGCAGCCGTCTCCAGCGCGACTACGGCTCCCGGAAGATCAGCGAGACCGTCGGGCGTTGACCTCGGGGACTCTGCGCTCCATGGAAGAGCCCACACACTCGTCCCGGGCCGCGTCTTTCGCCCCAGCTCCCCCCACCACTCGATGAACAACACCGCTCCGCGACTATCTGCATCCGCGCTCCTGTCCCACCGCTCGAGCACAGCCGCCGCGTCCTTTGCGGCGCTGTTGGCGCTGGCTGCGACGGCAGCAAGCAGATCGTCCAGCACCCGGTCGGCAAGCTCCATCCTGGTGGCGTGCTTGTAGTCGAGCAGCTCGTCATAGGTGATGCTCGGATCCGAATCGAGCATCCCCACGGATCGCTGCGCGCGCAGCGACATCGTGCGACTCGCGAGATACGCGGGGTATCGCGCGGGGTCCAGCGCTACGGGGAACGTCGTCCACCACGGCGGTTCGTTCGCGTTCTGCACATACCCGCTCGGCGGGTCAATCACCTTCGGCATCTCGTCGTAGCTGTGAACTCTCGTCCACAGATTGGCGGACGTTGTGCCAGGAACGATTCCGGCCCACTGCGCGCGGGTGCCGCCCGAGCGCGCGGGAGTGTTCCCGCCGTAGAAGTACATGATGTGCCCGTCACGGTCGGCGTAGGTGATGTTCTGTCCCGAAATCTGGTTGGGCCTGATGGCCGTCTCGAACGCGGCAAGATTTCCTGCGCGTCCCATGTTCCACCACTGTTCGAGGACCAACGGCATGTCGAGGCCGACCACCCGCAGCGCCACGGCTTTCCCGGGCTTGTCTGCCACGACTGGTCCGTGCACGGAGCGGCGAATCATCAGCGTGTCCGTACGCTGTGGCTTGCCTGACGTGGCCTTGACCTGGATCAGTCTGCGCTCCGTCTCGAACCGGCGAACGCCACCGTCCCAGCTGTATCCGTCGCCCTCGAGCGTCAGCTCGTACAGATCGTTCCCATCCTGCGTGTTCACCGTGTGGGTCCAGCCGAGGTGATCGTTGAACGCTATCTGCAGCACGGGACTGCCTACGAGCAGCGCGCCGTACAGGTCGAGTCCGGGGATCACCAGCTGAGCTTCCATCCACGTGAACATGTCGCCCCATGGAAGGTGCGGGTTGGCCAGCAACAGCGACTTCCCGCTCGCGGAGCGGGACGGCCCGACCGCCCAGGCGTTGGAGCCGCGCTCTTTCCACGCTTCCGTCTCGTCGTTGGCCTGACCTCGGGAAGCGATGAAGGCGCCGAACAATGTTTGTTGGACATGTCCCAGGACGTCGGTCTCGGTCACAGGCAGGACGGCGCGAACCGAGTCACCGACCATCTCGGGATGAGCCCGGGCAAAATCGTTGATCCCCGCCACGAAAGCCGAGAGATGTGCGCGCATGCCGGGCGACTGCGCACTCAGCCACTCCTCGGACCGCGGCGCTATCCCCATGGTCCAGTTCCAGCGATCACCTTCCAGATAGTCCTCGCCCAGCAGCTCGGCGCCGCGTCCCCGCGCCTGCGCGTACAGTCGTAGCAGCAGGTCGCCGTGGTTCTGCATCTGCGCCCAACCCAGCGCGCGCGCCAACCCTTCCCGGTCGTTCGCAAAGATGTGCGGAACACCGTACGTGTCCCATAATATCTCCGCGCCGCCCGCCCGACCCGGAAACGAGCCGGACGCCATCGGAGTCGAGCAAGCGGTGATCAGCGCAACAAGCGACGCGACGCGGAGCGTCGGGAAAAGCATCATGATCGGTTTCATCTGTCCGGGAGTGTGTTTACGGCGCGCCCTGGCTCATAAAGCGGGCGAGCAGCCTGTGAAAGTGATGTGTGCCGGTCTCTCGCTTCGGCGAGTACCGGCCGCGATCGTACAGCCGCGAGCGCACGCCGGCCTGCACGGATTCGACCACCTCTTCGTCTTCCATCTCCACGAGGTGGAGTCCCGCGCCCACCCCCTTGTCCCTGAGATCCTCCCGCCACACGTACGAGATGAACGACACCTTCGTGCGCGCGGGCGCGAGCGGCTGCACGACGTTCACGGACAGCCCCCAGGGATAAAAGTTGAGCATCAGGTTGGGGAACAGCCAGAAGTACAGCGCGGCGAGCGACTGGTCGTGCTCCGGATGTCCGGGCGGCAGCTCGAACACCGTCTCGCCGGGCTTGGCGAAGCCGAGCTGCAGGCTGCCGTACTCGAACAGCTCCGTGCGGTACGCGCCGTAGTCGAGTTGATCGGACAAGCCGGCGTGTACATACGGGATGTGGAACTCCTCAGAGTAATTGTCCACGTACAGCGCCCAATTGGCATCGATGACGTAATCCCGCGACGTCGCCGCGTGCCGCGTGAACGTATCGAGCGGCATCCAGTCGGTCCGCTCGCGCACCGGCTGCATCCAGTCGTCGAAGCTCATCGCCGGATCGACCGCGGTGAAGGAAAGCGGGCCCCACTGCTGGAGCGGCAGGCTCGGAAGGTTGTCGCGCGACGAAGGAAATCCTTCGACGCCCTCGAACTCCGGCATCGCCGTGAACGAGCCGTCGAGCGCAAACCGGCGCCCGTGGTATCTGCAGCGCAGCGTCTTGAGATGTCCTTCGCCTTCAACTACCAGTGCGCCACGGTGCGTGCACACATTCGACAGGCAGTGAGCGGCGCCGCTCTCGTCGCGCGTGAACACCAGCGGCTCGTCCAGACATCCCTCGAGCAGCGTGAACGGCAGGACGTGCCCCGGCGCCCGCGCCCGGGCTGCGTCCGGCACCGCCTGCCAGGTCCGCGCGAACACACTGTCCTTCTGCAGATCGTAATACTCCGGCGCGTGATATACGTCGGCGGGGAGGGTCGACGCTTTCGCGATGTCCGCGTGGATCTCGATTGGGAGCGGAGCCATGCCCTAAACTATCCCGCGGCTCGCGGAGATTCGACGTGCGCGCTCGCTCCGCGCGTAAATGGCGGCGCCGGACACGAGCAGCACCGCGGTGAGCCCGACGATCTTCGCGACCGCCAGCGGCTTGTTGGCCTCGTCCGCGGCCGGAATGAACGCCAGCAGGAGAGCCGCCAGCGTAGTCGCAAACCCCAGCGCGGCGACTGCTCCCAGCGCGCGCGGACCGCCGGGCACCGCCGGGGCTCCCTCCGGCCGTGGCTCCCGGCGCAGCCTGATCATCGCGGCGAACATCAACAGGAACGGAATGAAGTAGGCGATAATGGACATGCTGATCATGACGTTGTATGCGCCGCGGATGTCTGTGCCCGCCTGGCCCACGATGATCAACACCACGGTGATCACCGTCTGCGCCAGCATCGCGACGTATGGTGTTCCGTACCGCGGATGCAACTTGCCGAACGATGCCGGCAGCCGGCCCTCGAGCCCGGCAACGAACGGCAGCCGGGCGACGGCCGTGAGCCACGCGCCCACCGCCCCGACCGCGCCCACAGTGATGAGAACGGCGGCTACCGGAGCGATGCCCGCGGCGCCGACTCGCTCGGCTACCCGGGTGATGGCCTGCATGATTCCTGGAATTCCTCCAACTTCAGCCGCGGGGATCGCCATGAGAATGGCGATGGTGCCCAGCACGTACAGGGTGACGATCGTGACTCCGGCGATTGCGATCGCCCGCGGAATCGTGCGCGCTGGATCCTTGACCGACTTCGCCATCATCGAAGCGGTCTCCACGCCCCCGAAGGCGAACGCGATCGTGGACCAGAACAACACGTCCTTCAACGCCAGCTCGGGCATGGCCGCCGGTAGCGAAAAGCTCGTCGCGCTCCCGAACCGTGCGGCGCCGATCAGTCCGAGCGTTATCAGAACGAGCGCCGGAATCCAGACTCCGACTGCGCCGGCGTTCTGCACCCATTTCCCGATGCGCAGGCCCGCGACGTTCGGCAGAACGGCGATCGCAAGTCCCACGACCGCTGCGATGATGAAGTACACCGGGCTCACGGCGAGGGCGGAATTCTGCGCACCCACGACGAACAGCGCGTTTCCGGCAGCGAAGTAGAGCACCCCGGGGAAATAGGGAATGTTCGACATCCAGTACGTCCAGCCGGTCATGAATCCGGCGAAGTCCCCGAACGCGCGGCGGCTCCAGACGTACATGCCGCCTTCCTCCGGATACCGCGATGACAGCTCGACGACGCACAGCGCCAGCGGCACGAACAGTGTCAAACACGCGACGATCCAGATGACGATCGCGCCCGGACCCGCCGCGGCCGCGACCGGTAGCCAGCGAAGGTTGAAAACAGCGACTACGTAAAAGAGGACGAGGTCGCGCAGCGAAAGCGTGCGCGACTCACCCGGCATGGCCCTTATCTGACGGTCTCTGGGTTCAGGACGCCGATATAGTAGTCCATCAGAGTGCGCTGGAAAAGCAGATTGTACCGCGCACTTACGATCGCGCTCGCAGCCTGCACTCCCACCGACCGTGCCTGAGTGAGCTCGACCAGCGTCGCCGCGCCCACCTCATACCGCTCCTGCACGGTCTGCAGGGCGAGCTCCGCAGCGCGCTGTTGCGCCTCCGCCGCGCGCAGCTGCTCCTGCGCGGACTGAAAGTCGAGCTGCGCCCGCCGGACCTGGAGCGCGACTTCCTGCCGGCGGTCCGCGACCGCGATCCGCGCATTGTCGGCGGCGATGCGCGCCCGCTGCGTTGCGATGGACGTTCCCGCCCGGTCGAGAATCGGCAGCGACAGTCCCAGACCCACCGACCCGCCGCGGCGCTGATCGAGCTGATCGAAGAAGTTCAGCTCGGTGGCGCTGCTGTACGCCGTGTTGTAGCCGGCGGTAAGCGAGAGCGCCGGTCGTCTTCCGGCGCGCGCCGCACGCAATCCCTGCTCCGCCGCCTCCAGCCTGATCTCCTCAGCTCCGAGGTCCACGCGCTGCAGCAGCGCGCGGACAAGCAGGCTGTCGAACTGATACTGCTGCGCCGACGCGGCCTCGTCGAACTCCGGCGCGACGAACTCGTACTCGCCCCGCGGGTCGAGCTGCAGCGTCTGCATTAGATCCACTTCGGCCAGCTGCGCCGCGCGATCGGCGTCCACTACCGCCAGCCTCGAGCTGGCGACCACCGCCTGCTGCTGGTACAGATCTGCAATCGGCCGCGAGCCAGCGTCGACGTACTCGTTGATCTGCGCTTCGAGCGCTTCCTCCGCCGCCAGGCTCTGGCGCCGGACCCGCAGCTGCTCGCGATTCTGGATCAACCCGAGAAAGTTCGTCGCCACGGTGAACACGACCGTCTGCCGCGTTCGCTCGACGTCCAGATCACCCGCCTCGGCGCCCAGCCTGGCGGCCCTGATGGACGGCGAGACCGACGCGTCGTACAGCTGAAAGCTCGACTGCACGCCTGTGTTCACCGTCTGCGTGCTGCGGTTCTCCACCCGCCCTTCGCTCTGGTTGAACGTGCGGCCGTACGTCTGCGCGGTCGAAGCATTGTATCTGAAGTCGGGCATGCGCTGCGCGCGCTCCTGCCGCAGAGCCACCTCATCGAGCTCCGATGCATTGCGCGCGATCTTCAGAGAAGTGTTTCGATCGAGTGCTATCCTGATCGCATCCCGGAACGTGATTACTTGCGGTGTTTGGGCCTGTACTTCGTTGGCAGCGAGGAACGTCAACGAAGCAAGCATCATCCAGCGCGCAGCACGCAGCGCGCAATACGCAACACAGTTCTTCATTCGTACCTGAGAGCCTCGATTGGATTCAGCGACGCGGCTTTGCGCGCTGGATAAAAGCCGAAGAAGATTCCGACCGCCGCGGAGAACACGACCGCGACGGCGACCGCTTCGGGCGGAGTGGCTGTGCTCCATCCAGTCATCTTCCCGAGGATCGCCGCGCCCGCGAACCCCACGAGCAGGCCGATGATTCCGCCGAGCAGGCTCATCACCACGCTCTCGATCAGGAACTGTGTCAGCACGTCGGAACCGCGCGCGCCGATCGCCATGCGGATTCCGATCTCGCGAGTCCGCTCGGTCACGGACACGAGCATGATGTTCATGATGCCAATTCCGCCCACGAGCAGCGAGATGGACGCGATCGCCGCGAGCAGGTACGACATCACCTGCGTGGTCCCCGACGCCGCATCCGCCAGCTCCGTCTGATTTCGGATGGTGAAGTCGTCCTCGTCATCCATGCCCAGCCGGTGCGACTCGCGCAGCAACGTCTTGATCTCCCGCTGCGCTGCCGGGATGTCGGATGGCGAGTACGTCGCCGCGAGGATCTGCCAGATGCGCGGCGATCCGCTGAGCCGGGACTGCGCCGTGGTATGAGGAACTATGATCACGTCGTCCTGGTCCGTTCCGCTCGCGGTCTGCCCCTTCGTCTCCAGCACGCCGATCACGGTGAAGGGAACACCGCGAAGCTGCACCTGCTGCCCGACCGGATCGGCGCCGAGAAAGAGATTGTTCGCGACGGTGCCGCCGAGGACCGCGACCTTGCGCATGGAGCGCACGTCCGTCTCGGAGAAAAACGTCCCCGACTTCAGCGGCCAGTCGCGAATCGTCTGCCAATCGGTCGAGACACCGTTGATGATCGTCCGCCAGTTGCCCTGCCCGCCGATCGCCTGCGAGCGCGTGAAGATCACCGGCGTCACCCCCGACAGCTGGCCGCCCTCGCGCTTCAGCTTCTCCGCGTCGGCCAGCGAAAGGCGATTGAACGTCCCCGCGCCCTGGCTGACACCGCCCTGCTGACTCGAGCCGGGAGTGATCACGATCATGTTCGTGCCGAGATTTTGAATCTGCTGCTCGATCCGCGACTGCGCTCCCTGCCCTACCGCAACCATCACGATGACGGCGCCTACGCCGATTACGATGCCGAGCATGGTGAGCAGGCTCCGCATTTTGTTCTTCAGGATGCTCTGCACGGCAACTTTCACCAGCACCGATTTTCTCATGGGGCCGCCACCAGCTCCTGATTGGGAAGCTCGCTGAGGTCCGTACGCGCGACGTGCCGATCCTGAACGGGGTCGTCCCGGATGATCCTGCCGTCGCGCATCTCGACTTCCCGCCTGGCGTACCGCGAGATGTCGTGCTCGTGCGTCACCAGCAGGATCGTTATCCCCTGATCGTTCAGCTCCTGGAAAAGAGCCATCACCTCGACCGACGTGCGGCTGTCCAGGTTTCCGGTCGGTTCGTCCGCGAGCAGGAGCGCGGGCTCGGTGACGAGGGCGCGCGCTATCGCCACGCGCTGCTGCTGCCCGCCGGACAACTCGCTCGGATGGTGGTCCATCCGGTCGCCGAGGCCGACCCGTTCGAGCGCTGCAGCAGCGAGTACCTTCGTGTCGCGCTTGCGGCCAGAGTGATCGTACAGCAGCGGCAACTCGACGTTGTCCAGCGCGCTCGTACGGGAGAGAAGATTGAAGCCCTGGAAGACGAATCCGAGCTTCTCGTTCCGCAGTTGCGCCAGCTCGTTGCGCGTGAGCCCGTCCACGCGAACCCCGTCCAGGTGATAGCTGCCCGACGTCGGAGTATCGAGGCACCCGAGGATGTTCATGAGAGTGGACTTGCCCGAGCCGGATGCGCCCATGACGGCGATCATCTCACCCGGCTCCACTTGCAAATCGAGGCCGCGCAGCGCGCGGACCTTGTTCTTCCCCATCTCGTAGACTTTCGTCACCGCTTCGATCCTGATGACGCTCGGCGCGCCGCTCGATCCGCTCGTCATCAGAATCCACCAGGCCGGAACCCCGTCGGCCGCTGCGCCTGGAACGGGCTCCCGCTGCCACCCGGTTCATCGGCCTGCGTCACCGCGACGATCACTTGCATGCCCTCGGAAATCCCCTGGCCGCGAATCTCGGTCTTCTGCCCGTCACTCAATCCCGTGCGCACCCTGGTCGCGCCGAGCTTGCCCTCCTTGTCCACGTGCCAGAGCATGACCATGTCGTTCGGTCGTGGAGTGCCCGTACCGGGACGCGCGGGCCCGCCCGGCCCGCCTCCGCCTCCGCCTCCGCCTGCCTGCCGGCGAGCGGCAATGAACTGCGCCCGGCGCGCGCTGTCGGTTGCAGTGCCGGAATCGCGTCGGCGAGTCGTGTCACGC
>CAYGJL010000018.1:50081-61179 GCA_964350145.1 uncultured Gemmatimonadaceae bacterium | reverse complement strand
AGCTCGCGCGCGAGCTCGCGAAAACGGGCGCTCACGTCCTCCCGCCGCTGGAGCGCGACGCTCGCCGGCTCGCGGTACGCACCCTTCACCAAGCGGATGTACGGCCGCACCGCGAGCAGCCGGCGCGCGTCCGCGGGCGTGCGGTGCAGGTATGCCTGGAGACAGAGCGCGGCGCAGTCGAATTCACGAGCCAGCGCTTCGTAAGCTTCGACCGTCGAATCCACGTACTCCGACGATTCCATGTCAAAGGCGAGCGTCGTTCCACCCGACTGCGCCATCCGCGCCACCGCGCGCACGCGATCGAGAGCGCGCGCCCGGTCGACGTCCCAGCCGAACTGCGTCAGCTTGATGGAGACGTGGGCGTCCGCGCCCCGCGCCGCGAGCGCGGCGAAGAGGCGCTCGTATTCCGCGACCGTCGCGTCCGCGGCCGCTTCGGAGGCGACGTTCTCGCCGAGGTACGTGATGATGGACGGCGTGCGCTCCGCCTGCAGCGCCCGGGCGGCGCGCAGCGCGTCCGCGATCGTCTCGCCCGGCATGAAACGGGAGACGAGTGGGCGCACCGCTCTGCTCGAGCGGACGATTCGCTCGATTGTGCGGTTCTGTGACGCCCACAGCAGCGCCGATCTCAGCATGCTGCGACGAGTCCTGCGTCAAGTTGCAATACGTCCTCCCGATTCGACAACTCAGTGCCGCTTCTCAAGGAATTCGCGCATCACTCGCTCCGCCTCGTCGGCTCGCTCAAGAAAGAAGTAGTGATTGCTGCTCGGGAACTCGATCACCTGGTTGTGCGCGTGCTTTCCGAATGCTGACCGCTGTGCCTTCGCCCACGGTGCGAAAGCCGTGAAGTATGCATCGGCGGCCGCGCGCTGGTGGGAATCGAGCTCGTTCCAATAGAGCAACCATGATTCCGGTGGGGCAGGGACGGCGTAGATGCCGAGTGATGGGCATGTGACCGCCTCCCAGCGCGGCGACGGACTTTCGATCCGCCACTTCGCGGATCCTGGAGTCACCGCGCCGATCATGCGTCCGTTCGAGTCGAACCGCCTGGTCGCGCGGATCGCTGACTTTGGCATCCGGAACCCCTGCGTGCGTTCGCTCCAGGCGCGGACGGCATCGATGGACGCAGAGTCGGCGGCCAGCATTGGTGGTGCGCTCGGCGGCTGGTGCGCCTCGAAAATCCGGTGGAGCTCCGGGTCGTTGTAGTCGTACGCCGAATCGAGATAAATCAGGCCGAAGCACCGGTCGGCGTGCTTCTCAGCGAAATGGGCTATTTCCAGGCCGGCGAACGAGTGGCCCACGAGAACAACCGACTGGAGCTGCAGCGCGTTGATGACCGCTACGATGTCACCGACGAGGTCGGCGAAGCGGCGTGGCCGCACGTCCGAGGATGCGCCATTACCGCGGCGCGTGATGCCGAGAACCCGGAAGTCGTCGGTGAAGCGCGGAGCGAACTCGTCGAACACATGGGGCGTACTCGCACCCCCTCCCGCCAGGAAGACCAGTGGGCGGCCGCTACCACCCCAATCGAGCACCTCGAGCGACACGCCTCGTCCGGTAGTCACCATGAGATTGCCGGGTGCAACTTGCGTGACTGTAGGAGCGCGCTCTCCGCATGCGGCTGAGGCGGCGAGCAGGAGTACGAAAGCGATTGCTCGTCGGCCCATCATCGGAACGACGGTGCATGGACGACCGAACTCGAAGCGACAGCGCAGGGGAATCACGGGCTGAGCACTACGCGAACGCCCTGCAGCGACCCAGCAGGAACGTCCACGAAGCGTACGTCGCCGAAGACCACCGCCGTCGCATCAGATGCGCGCTCGACGCGGGCGAACGGGAAGCGTGACCACACGAGATAGTCGCGCGCGCGCGGATCCGTCATGGCTTCGCGGACCGCGCTCGTCGTCCAGTCCCCGCGCGGGACCGAATCGCGGAACGTCACGCGGCTCCGCGCAGGCGCGATCCAGTCGAAGTCGCCGAGCATGTACGCTTCACCCGTCGCGACGATCACACTCCCGCGGTGCGGCTGCGCCGGCGCCGGCTGGTACATCACTTCCTCGATGTCGGTGATGCCGGCGGCCTCCGCCGCGCGCCGCGTAATCGACTCTGCAAAGACGCTCGCGCCGATCATCCCGACCACATACACGGCCGCGGCCGCCCCGAAGATACGCACTCGGCCGCGCGTGCGGTGCCAGGGGACGAGCGCGGCGGCGAGCAGCAGCCAGAACCACGGGTCGATGATGAACACCGCGTCGCCGTAGAACCACCTGCCGCTGAACGGTAGCAGCAGCCGAATGCCG
Source organism: uncultured Gemmatimonadaceae bacterium (assembly GCA_964350145.1). Taxonomy (GTDB): domain Bacteria; phylum Gemmatimonadota; class Gemmatimonadetes; order Gemmatimonadales; family Gemmatimonadaceae; genus JACDCY01. The sequence goes on along the minus strand of CAYGJL010000018.1, from coordinate 58,882 downwards.
TACGTATTGAGCCAGTCGAGTGCCGGGTGGCTCACCACTCCGATGGATGCGATGAGGAGCGTCGCGCGGGCGTCGAGCGGCGTGAGTGACGCTCCGCGCGCTCCGCGCCGTCTGATCCACCGGTCCCACGCGAGCATCACTCCGGTAAGCGCGAGCGGGAGCAACACCAGCGCCATCGGTCCGTGCGTCCATCCGCGGCGGAACGCGAGTCCGGCGTACGGGCCGGCGTACATCGCGAGGATGTCGATGTCGGGCGCGTTGGCCGCGAGCACGAGAGTGGTCGCGGCGAGCGGGAGCGTGCCGCGGCGGTCCAGTCCCACGCGCGCCAGCACAGCTCCCGCCATCGTGTGCGTGAACGGATCCATGCGGCTTATTGCACGGTTAGGTACCGGCGCGGCCGCAGTTTCATCCCTCCAAGCGCGCCGCTCAGCGCCGCTTGTAGGCGGCCCTCTTCGTTGTGATCTCGATCACCCCGTTTCCACCCTGACTACCGTATAGTCCGGCCTCGGAGCTTCGGAGCACTCTGATGGACTCGATGCTCTCCGGGCTGACTCCCGTCAACACGCCGCCCGGCCCCGGATAGAACGGTTGCCCGTCGAGTACCCAGAGCGGTGGCGAGTTCTCCCCGCGGATGGAGCCGCCGCCGCGGATCTCGAGGGCGATCTCGCCCTCGGCGGTCCGCGTGACGACGAGCCCGGGCACCTTTTTCTGCAAGGTGACTTCGATCGGCTCGTTCGCGTTTCGCAGGTCCTCGCTCGTAACCGTCGCGCGGTCCGAGGGCTCGCGCTGCGTGTTGCCGGCGGCGCAGGCCGCGGTGAGTCCTACTAGTACGGCGGGCAGGAGCGCGACGATCCGGGAAGCGGAGCTCATGAGATTAGCCTCTGTTCGGTCGATCACACGCTAACACCCGGCCCCGAATTCCGCTCCCTTTTTCGGGTTGTTACTGCTCATTCCGCAGGTAACGCGGCGGCAGGGGCATGTGGAGATCACGACACTATCGGCCACTGGTCGTGCCCGTGGTGAGATAGTTCACCGCGAGCGCCGTCATCGCGCGCACGCCGAGCAGAAGACCGCCCTCATCGACGTAGAAGTCCGGCGTATGGTGGCCCGGAGCGTCCGCCTTGCTCACGTTGGACGGTCGTCCGCCAAGCCTAAAGAAAAAGCCGGGGACTCGCTCGGCAAAGAAGGAAAAGTCTTCGGCACCCGTGCTTGGTGACAGCACGGTCACGTGATCCACGCCCGCCACCGCCTGCAACACGGGAACGGATTTCTGCGTGAGCGAGGTGTCGTTGTATGTCACGGGGTACGACATCGAGTAGGGGATCGCGACTTCCACGGTTGCCCCCATGGCCGCCGCGGTGTTCTGCGCTATCGAGCGAACGCGCTCATGCAGCAGCCGCCGATCGTCCGGGTCGAGCGCCCGAAGAGTGCCGATCAGCTCCACCTGCTCCGGTACGATGTTCGACCTGACTCCGCCGGAAATCTTGCCGACTGTTACGACGGCCGGATTTTCCGTGAGATTGACGTTGCGGCTGACGATCGTCTGCAGCGCCGTGACGATGTGCGCGGCGGTCACGACGGGGTCGATGCCGTTCCACGGCGAGGCGCCATGCGTCTGTCGTCCCTTCACGACTATGCGATAATCGTCCGAGCTCGCCATCGCCCCACGGGGGGTGTAGTACAGGCCGCCGACTTCCTCCAGCGACGAGATGTGCAGCCCGAAGATCGCGTCCACCGCGGGATTGCCAAGCACGCCCTCTTTCACCATCAGCTCGGCGCCGCCCTCTTCTCCCACAGGCGGACCCTCTTCGGCCGGCTGGAAGATGAACTTCACCGTGCCCGGCAATTCGGCGCGCATGCCGGCCAGTGCCTCCGCGGCACCCAGCAGGATGGCGACGTGGGTGTCGTGGCCGCAGGCGTGCATCACACCGACCGTTTGGCCGTTGTACGTTCCCGTCGCCTTCGAGGCGAACGGCAGGTCGACCCGCTCGGTAACGGGTAGCGCGTCCATGTCGGCACGCAGGGCTACGGTCCGTCCGGGCCGGCCACCGCGCAGAATTCCCACGACGCCCGTATGCGCGACACCCGTCTGCACTTCGATGCCGAGCGAGCGCAAGTGCGCGGCGACGATCCCCGCCGTGCGCACTTCGCGGTTACCAAGCTCCGGGTGCTGGTGAATGTCGCGGCGCCAGGCAATCACCCGCTGCTCGAGCGCAGCTATGCGCGCCTCGGCGGAAGGGCTCAGGGGAGCAGGGCTCTGCCCCTCGAGGGAGCCCGCGGCCAGCGCGATCGCGAGCACGCCGATCCGATTCGTTGCGCTATGTCGAAACATTGTCATTCACTTCCTCGAGGTGTGCGCGAAGGATCAGCGCACCAGGTGAAATTCAGTCTGCTGGCCGAGAGCCCATGCATTCCTCCCGGCCGCGTCGATCGTCATGTCTTCCTCCAGCGCCATTCGGACGCGCTGGCCATCCCACTCGGGCACCGGCGACGTGGCCTGAAGCTCGATGGAGAACCACATCGACGGGATGACCTTCGCGTCGCCGCGGCCGGGCACTCCGTCCTGATAATCCCACAGGCCGATCAGCGGCCCGGCACCGTGACCGTGCATTCCGATCGGATGCGTGTACACGGTTCCCTCGATTCCTTCGGCCCGCATACGCGCGAGTGAGGACTGCAGCACTTCGTTGCCCGTCCGCCCGGGCCTGAGCTCGTCCATCACGATGTCCTGCAGACGGTTGCCTCGACGCAGCGCGGCGACGAGTCCCGGCGGGGGAGCGGTCTCCCCCTCCAGGAGCACGTATCCCATGTGCTGGGTATCGGTATGCAGGCCCAGGGCGACGACGCCGAAATCGCAGTGCAGCACGTCGCCGCGCTGGATGAGCGGATTCGCGCCGAGCTCAGCGGCGCTCACGCCGCGCCGCTGGACGTCGACGGACGGCTGAAACCAGCTGCCCAGCCCCAGATCGTTCACGCGCTGCCGCATCCACCACACGACGTCGTCCGCGCGCGTGACGCCCGGGGTGATGACCGCGCCCGAGAAGGCCGTTCCGATGATCTCCCACGCGACCTCCTGCAGCCGCCGGTAAAACACCGCTTCTTCCGGCAGGCGGGTGGCGATCAGATCCACCGCGAGCGCGTCGTGGCGCACGAACCGGCTCGTCCACCTTTCGCCCAGTGCTTCGGTCATTCCCTCCAGCTCGCCCGCGGTGAGTCCGTCACTGAACGCGAACACGCGAGAGATGTTGACCGCGATCGACCGCGGATCCCGCTCCTCGATCACCTGCTTCAGAACAATCCACTGCTCGTCGCCCCAGAGTTCGGCGCTGCGCTCGCCGCGCGTGCCGGCCGGGCCGTCGGCGGGCTTGGTGGACCGTACGGCGGTATACACGCCGCCCTGCGAGCTGCCGCCGAGCGCGATCCGTTCGACGGAATCAGCGCGCAGCGAGAAGACGTAGATGGTTCTACGGCGCGCGGCGAAAGTCGTCGGCGACACCAGCGACGTGAACACCGGGTCTTCGTTGTACTCCCGCATGGGTATCGCCCACATGTCCACGCCATACTTGCGCATGAGCGCCGGCAGAACCGTGGCCATTCTGGATTCCAGCCAACGTTGCCGCGTATCCGCCTGCTCGCGGAGGGTGCCGAACGGGCGCTCGGGTAATGACGGCTGCGCCGTCGCGCCGGCCGGCAGTGCGGCGATGAGCAGAGCGGATAGCGCGAAGCGATACACGGGTCGCATGAGGTCGGATTTCGTGGAGGGAGTCACGCGTCCAGGTTGGCGAAAGGACAGCAGAGATTGGGGTCGATCGTCACTGCTCATTTCGCAGGTAGCGCGCGGGCAGCGGGTTGCTCGGGCGTTCCGCCTCCCAGAAAACGGAGACCACCCACCAGCGCGTTCCGTCATTCATCAACTGGATGCTGTTGATGCCGCGGATCACCATAGAGTCCGTCTCGGTGCGGCCTTCGTATGTGCTCCACGCGTGCGCGATGTGGCCGAACTGCTCCATGCGCCGAGCGATCTCCCGCTCGCGGAAGCCCGCGCGCTCGAGCTGCGGTCCGGAGACAGCGATGTAGTCGTTGACTCCGAGGATGCGCATTCCGAAAGTGCTGTCCGGCCGGAGCACGGTGGGCATCAGCTTTCCGCCGGGGACGAACAGGGACCGCATGCGATTCCAGTTGCGCGCCTGCCCGACGCCTCCGGAGATGACGTCGTACAGCGCGGTAATAATTGCGTCGACCGACTCGACGTCCGCGGTGGCTGCGCGCGGGTTCGTCACGATCACAGGCATTACAGCGGGCGGAGGCGGTGCGGCCTGCGCGTGGACCGCGGCCGCAGGAATGGTGGAAGCGGTGGCGACCAGGATTGCGGCGAGGAGGAGAAGGCGCACGGAAGCTCCAATGGAATGGCGTGTCGGTGGAACCCTGACTAAGGATGCCCCGCGGCCCGCGCCGACACTAGATGGTCACTGGGCGGTCTCCTAATTGCAACGTGCCGCGCTCGACGGCGTGACTCCCACCACCGGTACAGGAAAATGGCGAAGAAGCGCGCGGCCCCCAGGTCTTCCAAGTCACCCGCACCCATCGAAAAATCCAAGGCGAAGGGCGCCGCTGCCAAGTCAGCGGCCCGGAATACTGCGAGCGGTCCATCGAAGCCGGCTGGCCCGCCTCCGGGAGATGCACTCGCCCAAAAGGCCGCGGCGACAGACAAGCTCGCTGGATCGGTGCCCTTCAATCCCAACTCCGCGGGCGAGATCGGCCGGGACAACGCAGTGGATCCTGCTCCTGGATTCTCGGCCAAGGCGCCCACCGCCGCCGTTGGATCGAGCACGCTCAGTGAAAGGAACCGCTCCGGTAAAGCCGGCAGCAGGGCAACGGAAGGAGCGAACCCGACGACTGGATCACTAGACCGCGTGCGGGTCGACTCGACCGGCCAGGCGCTGACGACCAACCAGGGCGTTGCCGTCGGCGATAACCAGAGCTCGCTCAAGGCCGGTCTTCGGGGACCGACGCTGCTCGAGGACTTCATCCTCCGCGAAAAGATCACGCACTTCGACCATGAGCGAATTCCGGAGCGCATCGTGCACGCCCGCGGCTCGGGCGCTCATGGATTTTTCGAATGCTACGAGTCCCAGTCCGACATCACGCGCGCCGCACCGCTGCAGGCGGCGGGGAAGATCACGCCGGTGTTCGTGCGCTTCTCTACGGTAGCCGGCGAGCGGGGGTCGGTGGACACCGCACGCGACGTGCGCGGTTTCGCCGTCAAGTTCTACACGGATGAAGGGAACTGGGATCTGGTAGGCAACAACATGCCGGTGTTCTTCATCCAGGACGCGATGAAGTTCCCGGACCTCGTGCACGCGTTGAAGCCCGAGCCGCACCACGCGATGCCGCAGGCCGCGTCGGCGCACGACACGTTCTGGGATTTCATCTCCCTGATGCCGGAATCCACGCACATGATCATGTGGGTGATGTCCGACCGGGGGATACCGCGCAGCTATCGTACGATGCAGGGTTTCGGCGTGCACACGTATCGACTCGTCAACGACGCGGGCGAATCCGTGTTCGTCAAATTCCATTGGAAGCCCAAGCAGGGAACGCACTCGCTGGTCTGGGACGAAGCGGCCAAGATCGCGGGCGCCGACGCCGACTTCCACCGCCGCGACCTGTGGGAAGCAATCGAGGCCGGCGAGTACCCCGAGTGGGAGTTGGGCCTGCAGACCTTCACCGAAGCGCAGGGCGAGAAGTTCAGCTTCGACATTCTCGATGCCACCAAGATCGTCCCCGAGGAGCTCGTCCCGGTTGTCCTGGTGGGTCGCATGGTGCTCAACCGTAATCCCGACAACTTTTTCGCGGAGACGGAGCAGGTGGCGTTTTGCACGGCGCACGTGGTGCCAGGGATCGATTTCTCCAACGACCCGCTCCTCGCCGGCCGGATTCACTCGTACGTCGACACGCAGATCTCACGGCTCGGCGGTCCCAACTTCCACGAGATACCGATCAACTCTCCCGTCGCGGAGGTGCATAACAATCAGCGCGACGGCATGCACCGGCAGGGAATCGCGCGCGGGCGCGTCGCGTACGAGCCAAACTCGCTCGCCGGAGGCTGCCCGTTTCAGGCTGGCACGAAAGGATTCGTGTCGTTCCCTCAGCCGGTGCGGGAAGACAAGCTCCGCGGCAAACCCGAGAAATTCGCGGACCATTACACGCAGGCTACGCTCTTCTACAACAGCCAGACCGATTGGGAGAAGGCGCACATCGTCGGCGCGCTGCGGTTCGAGCTGAGCAAGCTGACGGTACCCGCGATTCGGACGCGCACCGTGGCTTCGCTGCGGAACGTGGACGAGGATCTGGCGGCGCGCGTGGCGGAAGGACTTGGGATGGATCTACCCGATCCGCTTCCGCGGGTGCTGCCGAAGCCGGCGCGACCGGAGGTGACGACCTCGCCGGCGCTGTCGCTGACGGCGCTTCCGGGGGAGGTCGGCGTGCGAACGCGAAAGATTGCCATACTCGTCGCCCACGGCGTCGAGGGGCGCTCGCTGAAATCCATACACGCGGCGTTGACCGACGCGGGCGCAGTGCCGCGGTTCGTGGCCCCACGCCTCGGAACGTACGCCACTACGAACGCCGGAAACATCGAGGCGGATGCGTCATTGGAAAACTCTCCGCCGGTGCTGTTCGATGCGTTGGTCCTGCCCGATGGTGATCGCGGCCTGGCGGCGCTGGCAGCCGACGGCCGCACCATGGAGTTCGTGACCAATCAGTACCGCCATTGCAAGACGATCCTGGCGCTGGGCGCGTCCAGCGCGCTGTTGCAGAGCGCTGGCATCTCCGCGTCGCTGCCGGGCGGCGGAGTGGACGGAGGGATTCTCACGATGGAGCCGGGGGATGCGAAAGCCGCGAAGGCGTTCATGGCGGCGGTGGCCAAGCATCGCCACCCCGAGCGAGACAGCGACCCTCCGCTCGTTTAGATCATTCGGGACTTCGGTGTGGTGCTCCGCGACGCTCGAATTCCCAGACGTTGTCCTGGTCCCGTCCCTGTCCCCTGAGCGTTTCGCTCGCGCGGAGGCGGTGCCCGCCGTCGAGCAACTCGTGGTGCCAAACAATCCGGAGAGACGGATCCCGCGTACGGAACTCGCTGACGAGAACGTCGCCATCCCAGTACATCCGCGCGCCACTTGGCTCCGGAAGGATTTCCGGGTCATCGGTGCGCATCTGGAATGAGAACTCGTGAACGCACTTCCCGCCGCTTTCGAACTTGGCCGAATAGTGCACGACCGGGTCGCTGTGCTCGATCCGGATCATGGCTCTGTCGACCGCTACTGCGGCAGAGCTGAGGCTGCTCGCCCGGCGGTTCAGCAGATACTCGCCGGAGAAATCAGGCTTCATCGGCAGAGGCGAGTGCTGCGACGAGCCGCTTGGGCGCTCGGCGCCGCCACGCCGACTCGAGCGCCCTCGTGACCGCGCGGCGAGGCGCGAGGCGCAGATCCACGGTGGTGCTGCCCGATTTTCCCCAAGCGCCATTCGCTTGTGCAAACGCCTTGGGATGGTCGCGAATCACTAGGTCCTGAACCTGCGGCGAGAGCATGATGGTTCCAAACCGACCATCGGGGTAGCCAAGCGTCGCGAAGATTTTGCCGCCGACGCGAAAGTCGGGGTGGTTCATGTGCGCCATTTCCTCGGCGCCCGGTAGCGACAGGGCCAGGCGGCGAAACTCACCGGCAGTCATGTCAGCTTTCGGCGGAGCCGGGCTTTCCTTGTGAAGCCGGCCTTGTCAATTCACCCCGCCTTTAGACCGTCGAGGAGGATCGCCGTTTCGGCCATACACTCCGCTAATTCGACCGGCCCCCTGGTCACCACTGATCCACCCCGGCAGCTTCATGATCGGCTCTCCGATTTTGCGCCGCACATGGCGAGATAATGCATGCGTCGGCGGGCCCGCGCCAGAAGCCAGGACAGCGCGGGACCCAAGGATGGGGGTCGCTTTCATTACAATGAACCGACGGGCTATAAACAACTTTAAGGCGTCGTCGTAAGTCGTTAAAAGAACGCAATGTTGCGCGGTGTAACTGTCCGTCCCGTCGCCGTTGACTTATCCCCCTTCGCTGGATATCTTCCACTTGTTAGCACTCTGTAAATCCGAGTGCTAACGCGCACAATTCGATCGGTTATTGGTCACCGCTTCACCCCCGGACCATAACCAAAAACCAACAACCGCTCTTGGAGGATTCACCACCCTATGGCAACCAAAACTGCCACGGCCACGAAGGCCAGTCCGCTGGCCGATCGTGTAGTCGTTCGCCCGCTCGAAGACACCGAGACAATGCGCGGCGGACTGTTCATCCCCGACACGGCCAAGGAAAAGCCGCAGCAGGGCGAGATCATCGCCGTCGGCCCCGGCCGCTACGAGGAAGGCAAGCGTGTCCCCATGGAAGTGAAGGCGGGAGACCGTGTCCTCTACGGCAAGTACAGCGGCTCAGAAGTCACACTCGATGGCGAGACGGTCCTGATTCTTCGCGAATCGGACGTGCTCGCGGTCATCAGCTAACCCGAGAGAATATCCATGGCAGCCAAAGAACTCCATTTCAACGTTGAAGCGCGCGCGGCTCTCAAGCGCGGCGTAGATCAGCTGGCCGAAGCGGTGAAGGTCACCCTCGGTCCCAAGGGCAGGAACGTCGTCATCGACAAGAAGTTCGGTGCACCGACCGTTACCAAGGACGGCGTCACCGTAGCGAAGGAGATCGAACTTTCCGATGCGCTCGAGAACATGGGCGCGCAGATGGTCAAGGAAGTCGCGACCA
>CAYGJL010000018.1:30824-50071 GCA_964350145.1 uncultured Gemmatimonadaceae bacterium | reverse complement strand
GGCGACGGCACCACCACCGCCACCGTGCTCGCGCAGGCGATCTTCCGCGAAGGCCTCAAGAACGTCACCGCCGGCATCAATCCGATGGCGCTCAAGCGCGGCATCGACAAGGCCGTCACCGCGGTCGTCGAAGAGCTCAAGAAGATCTCCGTGCCCACCAAGGGCAAGAAGGAGATCGCCCAGGTCGGTTCCATCTCCGCCAACAACGACAAGGAGATCGGTGATCTGATCGCCGAGGCGATGGAGAAGGTCGGCAAGGACGGCGTCATCACGGTCGAAGAGGCCAAGGGTCTCGAGACCACGCTCGAGACGGTGGACGGAATGCAGTTCGACCGCGGCTACCTGTCGCCGTACTTCGTCACCGACCCGGACAAGATGGAAGCGATTCTCGAGGACGGGCTCATCCTGATCCACGACAAGAAGATCTCCTCGATGAAGGATCTGCTCCCGATCCTCGAGAAGGTTGCGCAGCTGGGCAAGCCGTTGCTCATCATCGCCGAGGATGTCGAGGGCGAGGCGCTGGCGACGCTGGTCGTGAACAAGCTCCGTGGCACGCTGCGCGTCTGCGCGGTCAAGGCCCCCGGCTTCGGCGACCGTCGCAAGGCGATGCTGCAGGACGTGGCGGTTCTCACCAAGGGAACGGTCATCTCCGAGGAAGTCGGCTTCAAGCTCGAGAACGCGGTCGTCACCGACCTCGGCTCGGCCAAGCGCATCGTGATCGACAAGGACAACACCACGCTGATCGACGGCGCGGGCGACACGGAGCAGATCCAGGGCCGTGTGAAGGAGATCCGCACGACGATCGAGAAGTCCACGTCGGACTACGATAAGGAAAAGCTCCAGGAGCGTCTGGCGAAGCTCGCGGGCGGTGTGGCCGTGATCAACGTCGGGGCCGCGACCGAGAGCGAGATGAAGGAGAAGAAGGCGAGAGTCGAGGACGCGCTGCACGCGACGCGCGCGGCGGTCGAGGAAGGAATCGTCCCCGGCGGCGGCGTGGCTTTCATCCGCGCGCAGGGCGTGCTCAAGGCGCTGAAGCTGGAAGATTCAGACGAGCAGATCGGCGTCGAGATCGTCCGCAAGGCGATCGAGGAGCCGATGCGCATCATCGTCGCGAACGCGGGCGGTGAAGGATCGATCGTGGTCGAGAAGGTGCGCGCGTCGAAGGTTGCCGCCTACGGCTACAACGCTCAGACGGACGAGTACGAGGATCTGGTTCAGGCCGGCGTCATCGACCCGACCAAGGTCACGCGTACCGCGCTGCAGAACGCCGCTTCCATCGCGGGCCTGCTGCTCACGACCGAAGCGCTGATCGTCGAGAAGAAGGAAGAGAAGGGCTCCGCGCCGGCGATGCCGGGCGGCGGTGGCATGGGCGGGATGTACTAAAAGCGCTATAGCTGGAAAGGGCTCCGGGAGACCGGGGCCCTTTTCTTGTCCGCAAGTAAGGGCATTCCTCACCCCGCTTCCGCGCTTCGCCCTACAGCGGGGGAATAGCCCGCCTGGCAAACTAGACTATCGAGGCGAACCACCCCCATCAACCGGGTAACGACCGATGGCCACGGCTGCCGCAACCTCGCAGCAAGCGCGCCCGCTCTTCGCGGACCGCGTCGCGATGATCGATACCGAGAACGCGTTCAAGGTCGGACCGTTCATCAAGGAAGTCGAAGACCAGGGGCACCAGGTCGTGCGCTGCAACCTCGGCGAGCCCGATTTTCCGCTCCCGCGTCATATCGCCGAGGAAGTGAAGCGGCAGTTAGACAACGATCACACGCACTACACCGATCCGCAGGGAATCCTCCCGCTGCGCGAAGCGATCGCGCACACGATGGGCCAGGCGCGCGGGCTCCGCATCACGCCGGACCGCGTCGTCGTGTTTCCCGGCGCCAAGCCGCCCATCGGGTTCTCGCAGCAGACGTACTGTAACGCGGGCGATGAGATCATCTATCCGAGCCCCGGCTTCCCGATCTACGAGTCGTTCGTGCGTTACATCGGGGCTACGGCTGTCCCGCTGCATCTCGAGGAGAGCACAGGCTTCAACTTCCGCGGCTCCGATCTCGAGCGGCTCGTCACCGACCGCACCAAGCTCATCTACGTCAACTCCCCCTCGAATCCCACCGGCGGAGTTGCGAGCCGGTCACAGCTCGAGGAGATCGCGCAGGTAGTTCTTGCGAAGACCACACCCGACGTCCGCGTGTACTCCGACGAAGTGTACGAGCGGATCCTGTTCGACGGCGAGCGGCACGAGTCGATCGCATCGGTTCCGGGAATGGAAGCGCGCACGATCATCGTTTCGGGCGTCTCGAAGTCGTATTCCTGGACGGGCGGCCGCCTGGGCTGGGCGGTTTTCCCGACCGCGGAAGAGGCGGCGGTGTTCAAGAACCTGAACATCAACTACTTCTCCTGCGTCCCCGGCTACAACCAGATGGGGGCGAAGGTCGCGCTCGAATCACCGGAGAGCGACATCGCCATCGCCGAAATGGTGGCGGCGTTCTCGCATCGACGTGACTTCGTCGTCGCGGCACTGAACGCGATCGACGGCGTCCGCTGCCAGAACCCGAAGGGCGCGTTCTACGTCTTCCCGAACATCGGCGGGGTGTGCGAGACCATCGGCGCGATCGAGGCGCACCACGCGCTGCCGCCGGAGTTGCGTGACGCCACAACGCCGTCCACGCTCTTCCAACGCTTCCTGCTCTTCAAGCACCACGTCGCGGCGCTCGACCGGAAGTCGTTCGGTCGGCTCGGGAGCGAGGGCAGGCACTATCTGCGGCTGTCCATAGCGACGTCAATGGAACAGCTCAGGCTGGGCATGGCCCGCGTCGAGCGCGCGAGTCGCGACGCCGATGGCTTTCGCGCATTCGTGAAGCAGGGACGCAACCTATGTTGACGGCCTCGATCGATCCGCTGCGGTTCGCGGCGCGCCAGATGCTGAGAAACGGCCACGCGGCCGTGCCCTTCGGCGTCCGCCGTGGACGCTGGATCTGCGTGGGAGCGGATACGCCCGGGCCGCTGAGCGAGCAGGAGGTGGAGGCGTTCGAGCTGCTCGACATGATCTATCGTTCGCTCTGCGCGATCATGTACAACTACGTCCCGATGTCGGGCCACCCCGGCGGCTCGATTTCCTCGGGAAGATTCGTGTCGGCGCTGCTGTTCGACGCGATGGACTACGATTTCTCCGACCCGTTGTCCGAGCGCGCGGACATCATTTCCTACGCGGCCGGGCACAAGGCGCTCGGCCTGTACTCCATGTGGGCTCTCAGGAACGAAATCGCCCGGATCGGCGATACCTCGTTGCTGCCGACGGACATCGGACTGCAGCTTCGCCTGGAGGACCTGCTCGGCTTCCGGCGGAATCCCGCCGGTCCTACGCCCATTGCGCGCTCGCTGCACTCCAAGCCGCTCGACGGGCATCCGACTCCGGCGACTCCGTTCGTGCGGCTCGCCACCGGTGCGTCGGGGGTCGGACTTGCGTCGTCCATCGGACTCGCGTTCGCCGCGACCGACTGCTACCCTGACGATCCTCCGCGCGTGCACATCGTGGAAGGCGAGGGCGGGCTGACTCCGGGACGCGTCGCCGAAGCGCTCGCCGCGGCCGGCACCGCGTCGCTCGGCAACGTCATCGTGCACCTGGACTGGAACCAGTCGTCTATCGATTCCGACCACGTCACTCGCGAAGGCGTGACCCCCGGCGATTACGTGCAATGGACGCCCGGCGAACTGTTCTACCTCAACGACTGGAACGTCATCTCCGTCCCCGACGGGACGAGCTTCCAGCAGATCGTGGCCGCGCAGCGCGCGGCGCTGAGCCTGGACAACGGCCAGCCGTCGGCGATCGTGTACCGCACGACCAAAGGCTGGCGGTACGGCATCGAGGGGCGTGCCTCGCACGGCGCGGGACACAAGCTGTGCGCGGCCGGATTCTACGCGGCGATGGCGCCGCTCTTCCCTGAGAGCCCGGCCGGCCTGCCGGCGTGCGATCCCGCGAATCCGCGTTGCGGCGCCGGCGCGGACCCCGAGATCGTCGAGGGCTGCTTCTGGCAGGCGCTGTCGGCCATCGGCAAGGCGCTGGCCGAAAACCGGCAGCTCGTATCGCGGATGATCGAGCGAATTGCGGCGGCCCGCGAGCGGCTGTACGACCGCGACCGGCGGCTCGCGAAAGGCTCGCCCGACATCCTCGCGGTCTTCGAGCTCGCTCAGTCCGACGCGACGCCGCCGGAGCTCGAGCTCGCGCCCGGCACATCCACGACGCTGCGCGGCCAGCTCGGCAAAGCGCTCGGATATCTCAACCGCGAGAGCCACGGCGCGCTCTTCATATCCGCCGCGGACCTGCTCGGCTCTACCAGCCTGAACGAGGCGGCCGCGGGATTCGCGCCGGGCTACTTCAACGCGCACACCAACCCCGCGTCACGCACGCTCTCGACCGGCGGCATTTGCGAAGACGCGATGGCGGGCATTCTGTCCGGCATCTCCACGTTCGGGCACCACATCGGAGTAGGCTCGTCCTACGCGGCGTTCATCGCGCCGCTCGGACACATCGCCGCCAGGCTGCACGCGATCGGCAACCAGGCGCGGCAGGCGATCGATCCCGGACCGTATCGTCCGTTCATTCTCGTGTGCGCGCACGCGGGACTGAAGACCGGCGAGGACGGGCCGACGCACGCCGACCCACAGCCGCTCCAGCTACTGCAGGAAAACTTTCCGACGGGGGCGATGATCACGCTCACGCCGTGGGACCCGCAGGAGATCTGGCCGCTACTGGCCGCCGCTCTCCGGAGCTCGCCAGCGGTCATCGCGCCGTTCGTCAGCCGTCCGTCCGAGATCGTGCCGGACAGAAAGGCACTCGGCCTCGCGCCGGCGTCGGATGCGGCGCAAGGCGTGTACAAGTTGCTGAGCGCGAACGGCAAGAGCGAAGGGGCGATCGTGCTCCAGGAATCGGGCGTCGCGTACGCCTTCGTCGAGCAGACCCTGCCGCTGCTCGCGGCGAAGGGGACCAACCTCGACGTGTTCTACGTGGCGAGCGCGGAGCTGTTCGACCTGAAGTCGCCGCTGGAGCGCGAGGAGATATTTCCGGAGCGTGTTGCGATGCACGCGATGGGACTGACCGGGTTCACGCTCCCCACGATGTATCGCTGGATCCGCTCCGACCTCGGCAGGTCACTGACGCTGCACCCGTTCTACCACGGGCGATATCCGGGGAGCGGGCCGGGGGCCCGCGTCATCGCGGAAGCGGGCCTCGACGGGGACGGACAGATGGAGGCGATCCTCCGGTACGTCACGCAACGCGCGAGCCTGCCTCCTGTGGGTGACCGGCGGAGCTGACGCGGCGGACGAGGTCCTATAGGCGAACGCGGTAACCGTCCGGCACGCAACGATCCCACCGGATAACTTCCCGAAATGACAGCCACGTGTACGCCGGGCAAGCTGAGCCTCGTCGCCGCCATCGCGCTCGGCGTTCAGCTCTTCACCCCTCACGCCACCGATGCGCAGGTCGTGTCAGGCCAGCGGTACGAGCGACTTGCCATCCGCAACGCTACGATCGTCAACGGCAACGGCACGCCGGCGTCCGGACCCGCCGACATCGTCATCCAGGGAAACACCATCGCCGAGGTCGTCTGGCTGGATCCGGTCGCGATGCGCGATGGCAGGGCGCGCCGCCCCGCGGCCGACGCCGAGATCGACGCGACTGGAAAGTTCGTGCTGCCGGGGTTGATCAACGCCCACGGCCACGTCCAGGAGGAGCGCGGCGGAATTCCCCAGCCGCTCGACTACGAGCTCAAGCTCTGGCTCGCGTCCGGCATCACCACGGTCAGGGACGTCGGGTCACCCACCGAGCGCACTCTCGAGCTGCGGGAGCAGAGCCGCCTCAACCGGATCGCCGCGCCGCGGCTGTACGTGTACGCGCAGTTCGGCCGCCGCCCCACGCCGACGAACCCGGAGCTGGCCCGCGCCCGCGTCCGCGAGCTCAAAGCGCTAGGCGTGGACGGCATCAAGACGACCGGGCTTGACCGCGACATTCTTGCAGCGCTGCTCGACGAAGCGCGCAAGGTCGGCCTGCGCGTGGCGCACCACGCCGGCGTCGAGGAGACGAACGCGTGGGACGATATTCGGGGCGGCACGAGCACCATCGAGCATTGGTACGGTGTCCCCGACGCGGCGATTCCCGGCGGCGTGCAGGGCTTTCCCGCCGACTACGATTACCGCGACGAGGTCGATCGCTTTCGTTATGCGGGCCGTCTCTGGCGCGAGGCCGATCCCACTCGGCTCGCCGCGGTGCTCGACTCGATGGTCGCGGCGAAGGTCGCGTGGGTGCCCACGCTCGTCATTTACGAGGCGAGCCGCGATCTCCAGCGCGCGCAGACACAGCCATGGTTCGCCGACTACCTGCACCCCACGCTCGAGCGGTACTTCCGGCCGGATCCGGCCAATCACGGCTCGTACTTCTTCGGCTGGACGACCACCGACGAAACATTCTGGAAAGAGAACTACCGTATCTGGATGCGCGCGTTGGTGGACTTCGAGCGCCGCGGCGGGCTGATTGGCGCGGGTGAGGACGCCGGCTTCATCTATCAGATGTACGGCTTCGGCCTGATCCGCGAGTTGGAGCTGCACGAGGAAGCGGGTTTCCATCCCATCAAGGTCATCCAGCACGCCACCGGCAACAACGCGCGCATTCTCGGCGAGGAGCACCGGCTCGGCCGGATCCGCGCCGGCTACCTTGCCGACTTGATAGTCGTGAACGGGAATCCGCTGGCCAACCTCAAGGTGCTGTATCCAACGGGTGTGGAGGAGATTCGGGATGGAAAGGCGATCCGCACCGGCGGCATCGAATGGACGATCAAGGATGGAATCCCGTACCACGGGCCGACTTTGCTGCGCGAGGTCAAGGAAATTGTAGCTGCGGCAAGGGCAGGTAGGTGACTGGTGACTAGTGACTAGTGACTAGTAACTACCTAACAAGCCCATCATCCGCTAACGCTTTCCCGCTGTACACCAGTCACTAGTCACTAGTCACTAGTCACCTATCAATGAATCGACTCCTTCTCGTCATCCTTACCGCCGCCTGTACGGCGGCACCCAGCCGCGCCCAGCAACCGGCTGAGCTCATCGTCACGGCGGACCGGATCTACACCGCCGAGCCCGGCCCGCACGTTCACGCCATCGCCATCTCCGACGGACGGTTCGTGTACGCGGGGTCGCGCGAGGGCGCGGAGCGCTACCGCGGGCCGAACACGCGGGCGATGGATTTCCCGGGACAGTACGTCTATCCCGGACTGGCGGACGCGCACGCGCATCTCAGCGGGCTCGGCGCCGCGCTCGAGCGCGTTCGGCTGGACGAGACGCGTACGTTCGAGGAAGTCATCGCGCGCGTAGTCGAGCGCGCCGCGTCGCTGCCGGCCGGGGAATGGATTCTTGGCCGCGGGTGGGATCAGACGCGCTGGCCGGTGAAGGATTTCCCGACGCACGACGCGCTGACTCGCGCGGTGCCGAATCACCCGGTCGTTATCACGCGCGTGGACGGGCACGCGCTGCTGGCGAACGCCCGCGCGATGGAGCTCGCCGGGATCACCGCCGCGACGCGTGATCCCGATGGCGGCCGGATCGTGCGCGACGCCGCCGGGCGCCCGACCGGCGTGTTCGTGGACAACGCCGAGAACCTCGTCAACCGCGTGGTGCCGCGCGCCACGCCCGCGCAGACGCGGCGGCGGCTCCAGGCCGCCGTGGCCGAGGTCCACAAGTGGGGCCTCACGAGCGTGCACGACGCCGGCGAGTCGCGCGCGACGATCGATCTCATCGAGTCCATGGCCGCGCAGGGCGACTTCGATCTGCGCACGTACATAATGATTTCGGCCGATACCGCCGACGAGCGGCACTACTTCAGCCGCGGACCGGTAACCGGCGCGCACGGCAACCGCGTGTGGATCCGATCGGTCAAAGTGTACGCCGACGGTGCGCTCGGCTCGCGCGGCGCTGCGCTGCTCGCGCCGTACTCCGACGACCCGGATAACACCGGCCTGCTCGTCACTCCGCCCGAGCGAATACAGAGTCTCGTTCATTCCGCGCTCGCCGCCGGCTTCCAGGTGGCGACGCACGCCATCGGCGATCGGGGCAACCGCATCGCGCTGGACGCGTACGGCGCCGGGTTTCGGCGGATGCCGGTGCGGAATCACCGCTTTCGCGTCGAGCACGCGCAGGTGATAGCGCTGACCGACATCCTGCGGTTTGCGCGACTCGGCGTGATCCCGTCCATGCAGGCGAGCCACCAGCGCAGCGACATGCGTTGGGCGGAGGAGCGCGTGGGACCGCAGCGAATTCGCGGGGCATATGCCTGGAGAAAGTTGCTGCGGACCGGCGTGGTCATCCCCAACGGCAGCGACGCGCCGGTCGAATCCGTGAATCCGCTCATCTCGTTCTACGCCGCGGTCACGCGGCAAGACGAGAGCGGTTACCCGCCCGGCGGCTGGTATCCCGCCGAGCGAATGACGCGGGCCGAGGCGCTGAAAGCGATGACGATATGGCCCGCGTTTGCGGGCTTTCAGGAATCGCTCATCGGCTCCATCAAGACAGGGAAGCTTGCGGACTTCACCGTGCTCGACCGTGACATCATGACGATACCGACAAGCCAAATTCTCTCGGCGAACGTGGTCGGGACGTTCGTGGGCGGGCGCCAGGTGTACAGCCGCGCGGTCGCGCAGCAGCGACGGGAAGCGCCGCAGCCGCGCATACAGCCGGAGCCGATTCCCGAGCTGCTCCGGCCGTCATCCGGGGTGGATTCCTCCGCGGTCCGCACCATCGTGGAGCGCTTTCACGCCGCGCTCGCGGCCGGTGACAGCGCCGCCGCGCTGGCGTATCTGGACGACGACATAGTGGTGCTCGAATCCGGCGGCGTGGAGACGCGCGAGGAATACAGGTCGCACCATCTCCAGTCCGACATCGCGTTCGCGCGCGCCGTTCCGGCGAATCGCGGGCCGATGCGCGTGCGCGTCCAGGGGGACGTCGCGTGGGTCACGTCCACCAGCGTCGTGCAGGGACAGTTCAACGGCAGGGCGGTCAACTCCGCCGGTGCCGAGCTGATGGTGCTGCGGCGGATAGGGAGCGGCTGGAAGATCAGCGCCATTCACTGGTCGTCGCGTGCGCGGCGGCCATAGGAGAAGTGACTGGTGACTGGTGACTGGTGACTAGTGACTAGTGACTAGTAACGGCAACAGCGGTCGTTGAACTAATCACTAATCACTAATCGCTAATCACCAGCCACTAGCCACTAGCCACTAGCCACTAGTCACTAGTCACCGCCCTTATGATCAACCCACGTTTCCCCATCGGCGAATTCAAGCAGCCGGACAGGTTGTCGGAGGCCGAGCGCGCCGCGGCCATCGCGAAGATTGATGCGACGCCGGCAGCACTGCGTGCCGCGGTGGCCGGCCTGTCCGACGCGCAGCTCGACAGCACGTACCGGGAAGGAAGCTGGACGCTGCGGCAGGTCGTGCACCATCTCGCCGATAGCCATGTGAACTCCTACACTCGGTTTCGCCTGGCGCTGACGGAGAATCACCCCACCATCAAGCCGTACGACGAGAACAAGTGGGCCCAGTTGGAAGACGCGCGCGCGATGCCGGTGGAAGTCTCACTCAAGCTGCTCGAAGCTCTGCACTCCCGTTGGGTCGCGCTGCTGCGCTCACTGAAGCCGGCCGATTTCGACCGGACTATCGATCATCCCGAAAACGGCAGAATGACGATCGATCAGCTCCTCGCCATGTACGCCTGGCACGGGGAGCACCATGTCGCGCATATCCGGCTGGCGCGGCAGAAGAAGTGACTGGTGACTAGTGACTGGTGACTAGTAACAGCAACGGCAACAGCGGTCGTTCACTAGTCACTAGTCACTAGTCACTTTTTCAAACACTGCCCGCAGCATCTCCCGTGTCCGCTCGCTCAGCTCCACGTGCCGCCGCGCCATCATCCGCCCGGCGACCTCCAGGAACTTCTCGATCTCGTACCGCTCGCGGTCGCCCCATGCGAACGGCGGCACAGACTTGGGCGGCACGCCCGGCCCGAATACGTTTGCGCCCGCGCCGATGATCGTGCCCGTCGTCAGCATGGTGCCGATGCCGGTCTTGGAGTAATCGCCGAAGAACGAGCCGAGGAACTGCTGCTTCGTCCCCTGCAACCCCTTGGCGGTTTGCAGCTGCACCGGGCCGTACGTGTTCTTCATGTTGCTCGTCGTCGTGCCGGCGCCGAGGTTGACCCAGCGGCCCAGATACGAGTGCCCGAGAAAGCCGGTGTGGCCCTTGTTGCTGTGGCCGAGCATGATCGTGTTGGAAATTTCCCCCCGGACCTTGCTCATCTCGCCGAGCGAGCTCGACGAGATCCTGTCGCCGACAACGACGCAGTTCTCGCCGATGAAGCAGGGGCCGGTGATCCTCGTGAACGCCGCGATCTCCGCCCCGCGGCGGACCAGGATCGGACCCGCGGTGACGTCGAATACCACCTGCGGCTCGACCTTCGCTCCAACCTCGCAGAACAATGGATGCTCGCCGACCACGATGCAGCCGGGCGGCGTCACGACCTCGAGTTCGCTCCCGAGCGTCGGGATGTCTTCCTGCAGCTGCGGCACCAGCGTCCCGATGAGATCCCAGACGTCGTCCATCCAGCGGCCCGGAGCTTCGGCGCTCTTGCCGCGCTCCTGCGCCAGCTCTTCCAGCGAGAGCTGACCCTCGCCAAACCGGGAGACGTGGTGACCGGAGTTGAGGCGCACGGCGACGACCCTGTCGGCGTTCTTCCAGACCCGCGTTTTCGTGTCCGCTTTCCCAACCGCCAGCGCCGGCACGAAGCGGGAGTTGGCGACGATGGTCCCCGGAACTACGTCCGAGTTCGGTGCCACGGCTGGCGGCACGCCGGGCTCGTCGAACGCGGCGAGGTGCGGGGCGCCGATGAATCCGGTGACCTTTGCGCCGAATGCCCGCTCCCAGCGCGTCCGGATGAGCTCAGCGCCGGCGCGTAGCTCCGACACGGGTCGGGTGAGCGCGAACGGCTCGAAACCGCGCGCCGCGTCGTCGTCGTACAGATAGAACTCGCTCACGGGCCGCTCTTGATTTCCGGGGGAAGGGAGTCGACGAGCTTCTTGAGGTCTTCCGACTTCTCGACGGTGGTCACGAGCGTCAGACCGGGCCGGCTCACGACCACCAGCCCGTCCACGCCGTATACCACCACCGCGCCGCCTTCGGCGTGGACGACGTTGTCGCGCGCTTCGAGCAGGTGGGTGCGTCCGTGCCGCACGTTCCCCGCGTCGTCCGCCGCGCGCGCGCGGCGGAGCGCGCTCCACGTGCCGATGTCGTCCCAGCCGAACTCGCCCCGCATCACCAGCACGTTCGAGCTGCGCTCCAGGACGCCGACGTCCACCGACACCGATTTCACGAACGCGAAGAACTCATCCCGTGAGCGCCCGCGTGGCAGGGCGTGCCGCTCCAGCGCGGGTCTGACCTCGGGCGAATGGCGCCGGACCTCGTCCAGGAAGTCGCTCGCGCGCCAGCAGAAGATGCCGGAGTTCCACAGCGCGCCGGAGGAGAGCAACTGCTTCGCGCCCTCACGGTCCGGCTTCTCGATGAAGCGCTTCACGCGGAAGCCGGCGTCCACCGGCGCGCCCGGCTCGATGTAACCGAACCCGGTGTCGGGCCTGGTCGGGACGATCCCGACCGTGACCAACGCGCGCTTCGACTCCGCCAGCGTCGCCGCATTCCGCAACGTCTCGGCGAACAGCGCGTCGTCCCTGATCGCCCAGTCCGCGTGGATGCAGATCATCGTCCCGTCCTTGTCGCGCGCGATGATCTCCGATGCGGCCCAGGCCAGCGCCGCGGCGGTGCCGCTCGGCCTCGGCTCCGGGATTACGTTCTCCGGCGGAATCTGCGGCAGGGCCAACGCGACGGATTCGCGTAGCTCGGCGTTGGTCAGGACGAGTGTGTTCGCGGGCTCGGCCACCAGCGCCATCCGGCGCGCGGAGTTGGCCAGCAATGGCTCTCCGTCCACCAGCGGCAGAAGCTGCTTCGGCCGCGACGGCGTACTCAGCGGCCAGAAGCGCGAGCCGATCCCGCCGGCGAGTATCACGGCCCAGCGGCTCATCGCGCCGTTGTCATGCGAGCGGGGCGCATCAACCCTTGTCCATGCTGGACTGCTCGCCTGTGGTCGGCGGCGGCACGGGGATGCCGAGTAGTTGCGCGACCAGAGTGTACAGCTTCTTGGGGCTGAACGGCTTGGTGAGAAATTCCGTGGCGCCAAGGCGCAGGGCATTGCGCTGCTGCTCCTCCTCGCCGGCGGCGGTGAGGATCACGGTGGGTAGCGCCCGTGTAGACTCGTTGGCGCGCACCCGCGCCAGCACGTCCAGTCCGCTCAGCTTCGGCATCATCAGGTCGAGGACGACCAGGGCGATGTCGGGGTCGCGCTCGATGGCTTCCAGCGCGGCCTCGCCGTCCTCGGCGAGCAGGACCTCGAACGGCCCCTGCTCCAGCTTCATCTGGATGATCCGCCCGATGTGCGGCTCGTCGTCCGCGACCAGGATCCGTCGCTTCCCGATGGTATCAGCCGTCATGTGAGCCAGGCCACCGCCGGAAGCGTGGGCATCGGTGTCTAATGAAGGGGGTGGTTCGGTCGATTTCACTGCCGCACCGGCCGACGGTACAAAACTAACAGCGCGCGACATGCAGCGGACTCGGTCGTGCGTGAAGCGAGTGGTAGTTCAACTTCGTCATGCTGTCTTGGGACTGCGGACTAGCGACTCAGGACCCTTGCGGCCTCAGGACCAAGAGCCATCGCGGATCGGCGATTAATCGAGGACTGAGGATCGCGGAATGTTCCTCTCCTCAGCCCTCCGTCCTCAATAAATCGTCAATCCGCGATTGTAGTTGGTCCTGAGGCCGCAAGGGTCCTGAGTCCTCAATCCGCAATCGCTTGAAGTGCCGTGATTTGCGCAATACGTTACAACCCTTAACCGGAGCCACACCTGTCAACAGTTTCAGATCAGTCCACGCGCCGTGTCCCGCGCGTTGCCCGCGCCCGCGCCGGCGCCCTTGCCACCGTCTTCTCGCTCGCGCTCGCCGGGGGAGTAGTCGCTGCCTGCGGCGACGTCACCGGGCTCGAGGCCACGGGCCAGGTACAGTTCGACTCGCTGAGCGTCTTTCCGCTTACCGGATCGGGTTCGCTGACGCCGACCGCGCTCAACACGCCCTTCGGCACCGTCACGGCGATCAATTCCACCGCCAACTTCGACGTCGTCTTCGACCTCGATTCCCAGCGGCGCGTCGTGATCTATCCCGTGAAGCTCGTGGTCATGCCGCTGACGGGCCTCAGCGAGGTTGGCCTGCGCAAGGTCGAGGGCGCGTTCGAGAGCGTGCAACGCGCGCCCACGGGCACCTATGCGACCGATGAGCCGCAGACCGTGAGCGTCGGTGAAGTCCTGGTGATCGAGGCACGCCGCAACAGGCAGAGCGACATGTGCACCTACGCGCTCTCGCCCAACATCTACTCGAAGCTCGTGGTGGACAGCGTCTCGGCCGGTACCGACGCGATCTGGTTCCGGCTGGTGGCGAACCCGAACTGCGGCTTCCGCTCCTTCGCGCCGGGCCTGCCGAAGGACTGAATGCACGACCTTCGCGTGCTGCGCGAGCAGGCCGCTGATCTGCGCGCGGCGATGCGTCGCCGCGGCCAGGAAGAGATCCTCGCGCCCACGATCGACCGCGCCGTCGAGCTGGACCGCGACCGCCGCGCGACGATCCAGGCCGTAGAAGAGCGCAAGGCCGCGCGCAACGCGCTGAGCCAGGAAGTGGCGCGCAGGAAGAAGGCCGGCGAGACGGCCGACGAGGCGCAGGCGAGCTCGCGGGCGCTCGGCGACGAGATCGCGCGCCTCGAGACGGAGCTGGCCGCCGCGGAGAGCGAGCTCGAGAATCTTCTGCTCCAGCTCCCCAACGCCGTGCTCGAGGACGTTCAGAGCGGCGGCGAGGAGAGCAACAAGGTCGTGCGCGAATGGGGAACGCCGCGCGCGGCCGACGGCGTAGCGCCACACTGGGAGACTGGCGAGCGGCTCGGCCTCGTGGACATGGCGCGCGGCGCGAAGATTGCCGGGTCCGGCTTCATCGTGTTTCGCGGTGAGGGGGCGCGGCTCGTCCGCGCGCTGCTCAACCTGATGCTCGATCTCCACACGCGCGAGCACGGCTACGAGGAGACCTGGGTCCCGGTGCTGGTGAACCGCGCGGCCATGACGGGAACCTCGCAGCTACCGAAGTTCGAGGACGACATGTACGCGCTGAAGGAAGACGACCTCTTCCTCATCCCCACGGCGGAGGTGCCGCTCACGAACCTCTACCGCGAGGAGATCCTGCTCGAGTCCGATCTGCCGAAGAGCTTTGCCGCATATTCGCCCTGCTTCAGGCGCGAAGCGGGATCGCACGGCAAGGACACTCGCGGGCTGCTGCGCGTGCACGAGTTCGACAAGGTGGAGTTGGTCCGCTACGCCGTGCCCGAACGCTCGACTGAAGAGCTGGAATTGCTGACGGGACACGCGGAGCGCGTGCTGCAGCTGCTGGAGCTGCCGTACAGGGTGGTGCTGCTCGCGGCCGGCGACACCGGCTTCGCCAGCGCGAAGACCTACGACCTCGAAGTGTTCGCGCCGGGAGTGGGGAAGTGGCTCGAGGTCTCTTCCTGCAGCTGCTTCACTGACTTTCAGGCGCGGCGCGCCGACATCCGCTACCGCCCCGCCGACGGCGGCAAGCCGCGCTTCGTGCACACGCTCAACGGCTCGGGGCTGGCGCTGCCGCGGATCATCGCGGCGCTGCTCGAGCAC
Organism: uncultured Gemmatimonadaceae bacterium; assembly: GCA_964350145.1. Lineage (GTDB taxonomy): Bacteria > Gemmatimonadota > Gemmatimonadetes > Gemmatimonadales > Gemmatimonadaceae > JACDCY01. Next base: position 35,250 of record CAYGJL010000018.1, on the reverse strand, counting down.
GGGCTTCAGCCGGACGGAAGCGTGTTGCTCCCGGAAGCGCTCCGCCCGTACACCCGGACCGAGCGGCTGACCTAACACATGCGGCGCAGCGCTCCGGCCATGCTCGCCATTGTTGGAGTAATCGCGCTGCTCACGTGGTACGTCGTGTACACGCAGACCGTCGTGCGCGATCTGCGCGGCGAGGCGTCGCGCGTCGGTCAGATGTACGCCCGCGTGTACGACGCGCTGAACGACACGAGTCCTGACGCGGCCAACGCCGCGCTGCTGGATCTGTCCATGCACATCCGCGAAGCTGGCGTACCGCTGGTGTTGACGGACACGGCGGGGAATCCCACGCACGCGGTCAATCTCCCGTTCGAGGAGCCGTACGATCCGGCCCGCGTGCGGGAATACGTCCTGCGTCTCGACGGCGAGAACACGCCGGTGACGGCGCCCGGCGTGGGCACCGTACACTACGGCAACACGCCGCTAGTCCGGGGGCTGAAGGTCGTGCCGTATCTGCTGTCCGGAGTGCTCCTCACGCTGCTGATCGCGGGCGCGTACGCCCTGCGAACGCGGTCACGCGCCGATCGCGAGCAGATCTGGGCGGGGATGGCGCGCGAGTCGGCGCACCAGCTCGGCACGCCGTTGTCGAGCCTCAGTGGCTGGCTCGAGCTGCTCGGCGAGCAGGACACCGATCCGGTCACCACCAACGCCGTGGCGCATATGGGAGGCGATCTCGATCGGCTCGGCCGGATCTCGCACCGCTTCGAGCGTATCGGGCGCCCGCCGAAAAAGGAGCGCGTGGACGTCGCCGAGATAGCGGAGCGCGTCGCGCAGTATTTTCGCCGCCGCGTGCCGACGCTGGCGCAGCGCGTGACGATCGAATCCTCCAGCGACGGCACGGCCATCGTCGAAGGCGACTCCGTGCTGCTGGAGTGGGCGATCGAGGCCGTCACCAAGAACGCGCTCGACGCGCTCGGCGGCCGTGGCGGCTGCGTGTCCATTTCCAGCAAGACCCTGCCGGAAGGCGGAGTCCGCATCCGCATCGCCGACGACGGACCCGGTGTGCCGCGCGAGATCCGCAAGGAGATATTCGAGGCGGGATTCTCGACGAAGGAGAAGGGCTGGGGGATCGGGTTGTCGCTCGCGCGGAGGATCGTGCAGGAAAATCACGGCGGGAAGCTGATCCTCGTTCCGACCGAGAATGGGGCGACTTTCGACATTATCCTGGGATAACGGGCTCCAGGAATTCGGCGAGGGAATCCAAGTTTGGAGTGTGGCAGTGCGGAGGTGTCAGTCGGGAGTTGAGCGTACCACTCCAAACTCCCCCCTCCGAACTGCCACACTCCAAACTTGGATTCCTCTGCCACATCCTCCCCGCTCTTATCTTTCGACATGACCTCAACCGCGCCCACTGCTGTCTCTTCGGGGCTGAATCCTGCCCAGAGCCAGGCGGTCGCGCATTTCGAGGGTCCCATCCTCGTCCTCGCCGGTGCGGGCTCCGGCAAGACTCGGGTGCTCACCGCGCGCGTCGCCAACCTCATCGAACAGCACGGCGTGGATCCGTCCCGCATACTGACGGTGACGTTCACCAACAAGGCGGCGGGCGAGATGCGCGAGCGCATCGGCCGGCTGCTCGGCGACGAGCCGCGCGGCATGTGGTCCGGCACTTTCCACTCCATCGGTGCCCGCATGCTCCGTCGGCACGCGGACCGCGTTGGCCGCACGCCCAACTACACCATCTACGACGAGACCGACACGCTCGGCGTCGTCAAGCGGCTCATGGAGCGCCTCCGCATTTCGGCGAAGGAAGTGGCGCCCAAGGCGATATCCGGCAAGATCTCGGACGCCAAGAACGCGCTCGCCACTCCCGAGGAGCTGGCGTCGTCGGCGTTCGACCCGATCACGCGCGCCGCCGCCGCCGTGTTCGCGGAGCTCGAGCCCGAGATGCGCTCCGCCAACGCGGTGAGCTTCGACGATCTGCTGGTTCTGCCAGTGCGCATCTTCCGCGACCACCCGGAGATCCGGGACAGGTACTCGGAGCAGTTCCGCTTCGTGCTGGTGGACGAATATCAGGACACGAACCGCGCGCAGTACCAGTTCATCCGGTCGTTGACACACTCGCACAGCAACGTGATGGTCGTGGGCGACGACGACCAGTCCATCTACGGCTGGCGCGGCGCGGACATCCGCAACATACTCGACTTCGAGCGACATTTTCCCGCGGCGCGCGTCGTGCGCCTGGAGGAGAACTACCGCTCGACGCCGAACATTCTCGCGGTTGCCAACGCGGCGATCAGCGCGAACGTCGGACGCAAGGGCAAGACTCTGCGGGCGACGCTCCCCGGCGGCGAGCCGGTAACGGAGGTCGCGACGCTGGACGAGCGCGACGAAGCCGAGTGGATTGTGGAGGAAATCAAGGCGCGGCAGAGCCGGGACGGAATCGCGCTGAGCGATGCCGCGGTGCTGTACCGCACCAACTCGCAGAGCCGCGCGCTGGAAGACTCGTTTCGCAGGCACGCGATGCCGTATCGCCTCGTGGGCAGCGTCCGCTTCTACGACCGGCGCGAGATTCGCGATCTCGTCAGCTACCTCAAGCTCATCGCGAACCCGTGGGACGACGAAGCGTTCCGCCGCGCGATCTCGGTTCCGAAGCGCGGGCTCGGCGAGACGAGCGTCGAGACGCTCGCCGAGGTGGCTCGCAAGGCGGGGATCCCGATGCTCGAGGCGTCCGGCCGCGCGGATCTCGTGGACGTGCTCCGCCCCACGGCGAGGAAGGCGCTCGCCGACTTCGGCGGCATGATCGCTCGATTCCGGCTGCTGGCGGCCGAGGCGAGCGTGGACGAGCTCCTCCGCGACATCATTGACACGATCCAGTACGGCGCGCACCTCCAGGCCGAGGGACCGGAATCCGCGCGCGACCGCAGCGACAACGTCAACGCGCTGATCAGCGGCGCCGCGGAGCTCGTGATCGAAGAAGGCGGCGAGGTTGGTCTTACTCCGCTCGACCATTTTCTCCAGCGCGCGATGTTAATCGCCGGGGTGGACGCGCTCGATTCGTCAGCCGACGCCGTCACGCTCATGACGCTACACAACGCCAAGGGCCTCGAGTTCCCGCTGGTCATCGTAGCCGGGCTGGAGGACGGCCTCTTTCCTCTGGGCCAGTCGATCGACGAGCCAGCGCTGCTGGAGGAAGAACGGCGTCTGTTCTACGTGGGCGTGACGCGCGCCGAGAAGAAGCTGTACCTCACGCACGCCGAGACGCGGCGGCGGAACGGCGAGACGACGCCATCCATGCGGTCGCGTTTCCTGAAAGAGATTCCCGCCGGAATGCTGGAGGAGCGGAAGACGATCAAGCTCCGGTCGCTCGGCCGCCGCTCGATGTTCGTTGATTCTCCGTCGCGCGCGACCTGGGGCGAGCGCGCGCAGCGGCGAAACCATGGTGCGCCCGAATGGCGCAAGCCGGCGCGCGATCCGGACATCGATGCGTCGCAGGACGAAGCGCAGTGCGTGCGCGGCGAGCGGATCAAGCACCGGCTCTTCGGCGGCGGCACGATCGCGGAGATCGCGGGCGTCGGGCGCGACGTGAAGGCAGTGATCGACTTTGACGACGAGAACGTCGGCCGCAAGACTATCAAGCTTGCGTACACCACGCTCGAGCGGGGACTGGGCTGATGGCCGTAACACGGCAGGAGGTGCTGAAGGTCGCGAAGCTCGCGAACATCGCCGTGGACGAGTGCAAGCTTGACGCGCTCGCGCACGAGCTTAACTCGATTCTCGGCCACATGGAGGAGCTCTCGAAGGTAGAAACCGGGCGCGTCCTCCCTGCTGACGGACTCAGCGCGGGGGGCCAGCGGCTCCGGCCGGATCACGGACCGCCGGACGCGCTCGCGCTCCCGCCGGCCGCGTTCGCGCCGGAGATGCGCGACGGATTTCTGGTCGTGCCGCGCCTGGCTACTCACGAAGGCCTGCCCGAGCCCGAGCCCGAGCCCGAGCACGCGCCGTGAAGCCGCCGCCACGCGCGCCGGAGTCGGCGGCGAAGCTGCTGTCCCGGCCGCTCACCGAGTGTGTCGCCTGCGTTCGCGAAGGCGGAGCGCTCGCGGCCGATCTCGTGAGCGCGGCGTTCGACCGCGCGGACGACGTCGGTGCTGGCAGGGAATCACTCAACATTTTCCTCGCCACCGATCGCGAGCGGGCGACGGAGAGAGCGAAGGAGCTGACCGCGCTCATCGGCCGCGCCGAGGCGCCGGGCAATCTCGCGGGTGTTCCCGTCGCGGTGAAGGACAACATCGCGACGTTGGACATGCCAACCACGTGCGGCTCGCGGATTCTCGAGGGTTACGTCAGCCCGTACGAGGCCACAGTCGTGCGGCGGCTGCGCGCCAATGGCGCGGTGATCATCGGCAAGACGAACATGGACGAGTTCGCCATGGGCTCGTCCACC
>CAYGJL010000018.1:22190-30814 GCA_964350145.1 uncultured Gemmatimonadaceae bacterium | reverse complement strand
CGGTGGACATCCGGCGCGTTCCCGGCGGCTCGTCCGGCGGCTCGGCCGCCGCGGTCGCCGCTGGGATCGTCCGCCTCGCGCTCGGTTCCGAGACCGGCGGATCGGTGCGGCAGCCGGCTTCCTTCTGCGGCATCGTCGGCGTGAAGCCGACGTACGGGCGCGTCAGCCGGTACGGGCTCGTCGCGTTCGGATCGTCGCTCGACCAGGTCGGCGTGTTGGCGCGCACCGTGGAGGACGCGGCGATAGGACTCGAGGTTATCGCCGGCTGCGATCAGCTCGACTCCACCAGCGCCGACGTGCCGGTACCGCGCTACGAGCGGGAGAAGCGAGCGGGGCTCGAGGGGCTCGTCATCGGGAGGCCGCGCGAGTATTTCCCCGCGGGCCTCGCTCCGCGCATCGCGCACGCATGCGAGCGCGCGCTGGAAGCGTATCGCGAGCTCGGGGCGGAAGTGCGCGAAGTGTCGCTGCCGCACACTGAGTACTCGATCCCGGTGTACTACATCGTCGCGCCGGCCGAAGCCTCGTCCAATCTCGCGCGCTTCGACGGAGTCAGGTACGGGCTGCGCGTGCAATCGGAGCGCGGGATAACCGGGATGTACGAAGCGACCCGCGCGCGCGGATTCGGCGCCGAGGTCACGCGCCGCGTGCTACTCGGGACGTACGTGCTCTCGGCTGGCTATTACGACGCGTACTACAAGAAGGCGCAATCGGTGCGCACGCTCATCGCGCAGGACTTCAGGGACGCCTTCGCGAGCGGAGTGCACGTGTTGTTCACGCCCACGACGCCGACGCCCGCGTTCGAGCTCGGCGCCGTCAAGGATCCGTACGAGATGTACCTGAGCGACATCTTCACGGCGGGGGCCAACCTGGCGGGGGTCCCCGCGATCTCGATTCCGATCGGCGATTCGGCGGGCCTCCCGGTCGGCGGTCAGATCATCGCGCCGCACTTCGAGGAGTCGGTGATGTTTCGCGCCGCGTTCGGCCTGGAGCGCGCGCTGGCCGGCGAGCTCCGGCCCGGAGAGCGCGCATGAGCCCCGCGGGCAGCCAGAACTACGAGATGGTGGTCGGTCTCGAGGTTCACGTGCAGCTCAAGACGCGCACCAAGGCGTTCTGCGGCTGCTCGGCGGATTTCGGCGCCCCGCCGAACACCAACGTGTGCCCCGTCTGCCTCGCGCTGCCGGGCGCGCTACCCGTGCTCAACCAGCACGCGGTGGAGCTCGCGCTGCGGGCGGCCCTCGCGCTCGACTGCAAGGTCAACGCGACGTCCGTCTTCGCGCGCAAGAATTATTTCTATCCCGACCTTCCCAAGGGCTACCAGATATCGCAATACGACCGCCCGCTCGCCGAGACGGGCTGGCTGGCGATCGGAGAGCCGGAGGGTGGGGCGCCCGCGCGGGTCGGCATCACGCGCGTGCACATGGAGGAGGACGCGGGCAAGTCGGTGCATGATAGGTACGCCGGAGCCACGGCGATAGACCTGAACCGGGCCGGCGTGCCGCTCATCGAGATCGTGAGCGAGCCGGACATGCGGTCCGCGGCCGAAGCAGGCGCGTATCTGAGATTGCTCAAGCAGATCCTCAGTTACTCCGGAGTGAGCGACGTGAGCATGGAGGAGGGTAGCCTCCGCGTGGACGCGAACGTGAGCGCTCGCATCCGCGGGACCACGCCGCTCGGCACCAAGACCGAGGTCAAAAACATGAACTCATTCTCGGCGGTCGAGCGTGCGCTCGACGCCGAGTTCGCGCGGCAGGTGGCGGTGCTCGAGAGCGGAGGAAAGGTGACGCAGCAGACAATGCTGTGGGACGGTGCCAAGGGCGAGACGCGCGCGAGCCGGACGAAGGAAGAGAGCCACGACTACCGCTACTTCCCCGAGCCTGATCTTCCGCCGCTGGTGCTGGACATGGAGTGGGTGGCGCGCATCGGCGACGCGATCCCCGAGCTGCCCGGCGCCCGGCGCAAGCGCATCGTCGCGGAGTACGAGATCTCCGCCGCCGACGCCGAGCTGCTCACCACGAGCGCAGGGATGAGCGAGTACTTCGAGGCAGTGGCGCGCACATCTCAAGACCCCAAGGCCGCGCTCAACTGGGTGATGGGCGAAGTATCGGCCGCGGTGAACGCCGCCGGCGTGCGGATCGACGAGTTCCCGGTGCGGCCGGCGGATCTTGGCGAGCTGCTGCGAATGGTGCGCGACGACGTCGTCAGCCACACCGCGGCGAAGCGGGTCTTCGCGCGGATGGTAGAGACCGGCAAGCCGCCGGTGCAGATCGCCGCCGAAGAGGGCTTGCAGAAGGTGGGCGATGACAGCGCGCTGGTGGAATGGATAGATGAGGTGCTCAGGGAGAATCCGGCGGAAGCCGCGAGGTTCAGGGATGGTGAAACGAAGCTGCATGGCGTGCTCGTGGGGCTCGTGATGAAGAAGTCGAAAGGCCGCGCCGATCCCAAAAAAGTGAATCAGCTGCTCGCGGCGCGGGCGGACGCTTGAGAGCGCCGCGGCTCGCCTCGCTGTCACGCCGCGCGGCCGCACTCGCGCTGCTGCTCTGCGCCGGCGCAGCCGCAGCCGCAGCGCAGGAGTCGGGCGACGAGGCGACGACCGCCGCGTATCTCGAGAGCATCCGCTGGGACACGCCGGCGCTCGTCGCTTTTCTGCGGGAGATGCCCAAGGGCGCGGACCTGCACAGCCACCTGAGCGGCGCGGTGTACGCGGAGAGCTTCCTCCGCTGGGCGGCGGAAGACGGCGCGTGCGTGAGCAGCGTGCAGCTTCGGATCATCCCCGGGCCGTGCGCCAATGGCCCGGACACTCTCGCCGCCACGCTGGCGCTCGCCGACGGCGCACTCTACTCGGCGCTGATCGACGCGCTGTCCATGCGCAACTGGAACCCGGCGCGGATCAACGGCCACGACCAGTTCTTCGCGACGTTCGGCCGGACGTACTCTGCGCGCAGGAGGACGGGAGACATGCTGGCCGAAGCAGCGAGCCGGGCGGCCGCGGGCAATGTGTCCTATCTGGAGTTGATGTTCACGCCGGACGGCGGCGCGGCGCGATCGCTGGGCGACTCGGTCGGGTGGCTCGGAGACATCTCGAGGATGCGGGATGCGCTGCTGGCGCGCGGAATCGATCGGGTGGTGGCGCTCGCGCGCTCGCGCATCACCGCGGTCGAGGCCCGGAGAGACACGGCGCTCGCATGCGGGACGCCGGCGGCTGATCGCGGCTGCGCAGTGACCGTCCGCTGGCTGTATCAGGTTTTGCGTGCGATGCCGCCCGAGCAGGTATTCGCGCAGATCCTCGCGGGCTTTATCCTCGCGCGCGACGATTCGCGCGTGGTCGGGTTCAATCTTGTGCAGCCGGAGGACGATCTCGTCGCCATGCGCGATTATTCGCTGCACATGCGCATGATCGGCGCGCTCCGGCCGCTGTATCCGGGAGTGCAGGTCTCGCTCCACGCCGGCGAGCTCGCGAGCGGACTCGTTCCGCCCGAAGGATTGCGCTTCCACGTTCGCGAAGCAGTGGAGGTCGCGGGCGCGTCGCGCATCGGACACGGCGTGTCGGTGATGCATGAGGACCAGCCGTACGAGTTACTCGCGGAAATGGCGCGGCGCGGCGTGCTCGTGGAGATCAACCTCACCAGCAACGATGTGATCCTCGGCGTGAAGGGCAGGGACCATCCCCTGCGCGCGTACCTGACGACCGGAGTGCCGGTCGCGCTGTCCACCGACGACGAGGGAGTGGCGAGATCGGAGATGACGATGGAATACGTACGCGCGGCGCAGGAGCAGCTGCTGAGCTATGCCCACCTCAAGGCGATGACCCGCGCGTCACTGCGCCACTCGTTTGCAGACGAGGCGACAAAGACCCGGTTGCTCACGGATCTCGAGAGCGATTTCTCCCGCTTCGAGCGGGCGATTGCTCAGCGAGCGCGTTAACGGCCCGGCGAGCGTGATACGCATCACATTTGTTCGTCGTTCCCCACGCTAATTCGTCCGTTTGTCCGCGAGAAACTGTTGCCTATTCCGGGGAAAAGCCGTCCGGGGCACACAAGCCGCAGGGGGGCTGGCGAAGACCGGCTCCGTGAGCCAAGCTGGGGATTCACGCGAAGCGGTTTTACCTGGAGGATGGCAGGCAATGAAGCTCTTTGGTGCGCGCGCGCAAAAGCGTCCTTCGGGACTCTCGATCATTGATGATCGTCTCACTCTGCGGGGTGAGATCGACACCGACGGCACGGTCCGCGTTGACGGTCGCGTCGAAGGCGGCGTGCATCGCGCCGGAATGCTCATCGTCGGAGCCGGCGGCGGCGTCATCGGCGACATCGAAGCGGGCGACGTGATCATCGCCGGCACGATACACGGTAATGTGCACGCCACGGGCCGCGTCGAGATCGAGCCGGGCGCCGCGGTGCACGGAGATATCCGCGCCAACAACATGCTGCTGCGTGCAGGCGCGATGCTGCACGGCCAGGTCTCCATCGGCGCCGCTCCGGTCTCGACGGCCACGCCCGGCGCATCGCGCCGGCTGGAGCTGGCGCAGACGCCCGCGCAGCCGGCCCGGGTCCGCGTTTGAAAAAAGCACGGCGGCGCGAGCGCAGGCGCGCGTGGACGCTCATCCTCGTCCCGCCGCGTCCCGGCGCCCGCACCCGTCAGCTCAGCATTCGCGCGCGTACCGTCGGTGTGCTCGGGAGCGTGCTGTTCGTGACAGTCGCAACGGCTGCGACCTGGACGCGCGAGACGACGTACATGGCTGCGTCCAGCGCCGGCAAGCTGGCGGAGTCGCAGCGCATGGTGGTCGGCCTGCTCGACAGCGTGGACGCGCTGGGCGCGCTGGTGGCGAAGGAACGCGCCGCGCGCCTGCCGCCTCGCAACATGGTGCTGCCGGTCTCGGGTAGAATCTCCAGCCGCTTTGCCACGTCGCGCATGCACCCGATTCTCGACATCTTCCGCGCACATAAAGGAGTTGACCTTGCCGCCCCGCATGGGACACGCATCGTCGCGCCGGCGTCCGGCCGCGTCCGCTACGTCGGCTGGCGCGTCGGATATGGTCTCACCGTCGAGCTGGAGCACTCGGGCGGCGTAGTCACCCGTCTGGCGCACTGTGGCCGGGCGCTGGTGAAGGTAGGCGACCGCGTCGAGATGGGGACGCCGGTCGCGACGGTCGGCGCGACCGGCGTGGCGACTGGCCCGCACGTGCACTTCGAGGTCCTGAAGCGGGGCCGGTCCGTGGACCCCATCCAGTTCCTCGCGTCCAGCCGCGGCGCACGGGTGCCGGACCTCCCGACCGCGAAAAACGAGTAGTTAAGGGCCCGGCTCGAAGATGAACGAGCAGGCCGAGCGGGTCATCGCCATCGACGAGAAGCGCAACACCGGCCAGCAGCAGCAGTTCGGTGCGCGTTGATCGCGGAGGGCGCTGAATGCTCCGGAGAAAGCAGGACAGGCCGCCGGTGAAGGACGCCGCGCACACGACCTACATCGAGGACGGGTCGGAGACGGACGGCAAGATGACCTTCACCGGCACCGTGATGGAGAAGTGCCGCGTGTACGGCGACCTGCGTGCTAACTTCATCCCGCGCCGTAAGCACCTCGATTCCGGATGGTTTAATGCGATCACGTAGACTTTTCCTGCTCGCCGGCGTCGTCCTTCTCGCCTCGGCATCCCCGCTGCTCGCGCAGCGCACCATGAAGCCCCCGTTGCACGGCCGGCACTGGATGGCCATCACCGGCAAGCCGCTCGGCGCCACAGCGGGCGCCATGATCTTCCAGAAAGGTGGCAACGCCGTGGACGCTGCCTGCGCCATGCTCGCCGCCACCGCGACGATGTGGGACGTGCTGCACTGGGGCGGCGAGACCCAGGCGCTCATCTACCACCCCGGACTCAAGAAAGTCATCGGCATCAACGCCCTCGGCGTCGCGCCCACGGGCGCGACCGCGGAGTACTACCGGTCGAGAGGGTTTACCTACCCGCCCGAATACGGCCCGCTCGCCGCGATCACGCCCGGTACGCCCGGCGGCCTGCTGGTGATGCTCGCCGAATACGGGAAGCTCACGCTCGAGGAAGTACTCGCGCCAGCGATCCAGCTCGCCGACGGCTACCCGATCGAGGCGCAGACCGCGAACTCGATCCACCGGATGCGCGACACAATCGCGCAGTGGAAGTACTCGCGCGCGGTGATGCTGCCGCACGCGAATCGCGAGCGCGCGGCGCCGGAGCCGGGAGAGATATTCGTGCAGGCCGATCTCGCCGCGACGCTGCGAAAGCTTGTCGAGGCGGAGCGACAGGCGCGGGCCGCGGGAAAGAGTCGCAGGGAAGCGATCCTCGCGGCGTACGACCGGTTCTACAAGGGTGACATCGCCGAGGAGATCGTGCGCGGGACGCGGGAGGAGGGCGGGCTGTTCACGATGCGCGACCTCGCCGACTGGCGCGTGCGGATCGAAGAGCCGGTGAGCACTACGTACAAGGGCATCACGGTCTACAAGCTTCCGTTCTGGCAGCAGGGCCCGGTGATGCTGCAGGCGCTGAACATTCTCGAGAACGTGGACCTGAAGGCGATGGGCTACAACTCGCCGCGGTACATGCACACGATCTACCAGGCGATGAACCTGGCGTACGCGGACCGCGACTTTTATTACGGCGATCCGTACTTCCCGCCGGAGGAACCGGTGCGCGGGCTGCTGTCCAAGGAGTACGCGCGCCTGCGCTTCTCGCAGATCAACTGGGAGCGGAACGACGCGAACGTGCTGCCCGGCGACCCGTATCCGTTCCAGAGCGGCACGAACCCGTTCGCGGATCTGCTGCGGCGCTGGACGATCTCTCCAGCGCCGGACACTCTGCCGAAGAGCGGCGGGCAGGACCGGCCGCCTGGCACCGCGCTCGATGACGCTGCGTTCATGCGCGGCTTCTACGCCGGCACGACGTCCATCGAAGCCGCCGACGCCGAGGGGTGGGTCGTCTCCATCACGCCGAGCGGCGGCTGGATTCCGGCGGTGATCGCCGGCCGGACGGGAGTCGGGCTGAGCCAGCGCGCGCAGCAGTTCGTCACGCGCGCCGCGGACAATCCGTACAACGTGATCGAGCCGGGCAAGCGTCCGCGCGTGACGCTGACGCCGACGATCGCGCTCAAGGACGGCGCGCCGTACCTGTCGTTCGCGGTGCAGGGCGGGGACTCCCAGGATCAGAACCTGCTGCAGTTCTTCCTGAACGTCGTCGAGTTCGGCATGACGGTGCAGGAGGCGAGCGAGGCCGAGAACATCAACAGCTACCAAATGCGCTCCTCCTTCGGCGCGCACGAGTCGCGGCCCGGACGGATGTTGATCGCTTCGTCCACGCCGGACGCGGTGCGCACCGAGCTGACGCGGATGGGCTACACACTGGAGTTTGCGCGGCTCACGTCAGGCCCGATCAACGCGATCTTCTTCGACCGCGCGCACGGGACGTTTTGGGGCGGGTCGAGCAACCACGGCGAGGACTACGGGATTGCCTGGTAGGTACCTTCGACCGGTCTGTCCACCTCTTGCCGCATTTGGTCGCGAATCGTAGAGTCTCTTCGAGCGTCCACGACACTGGTTCCTAACTCGTCTGCACTGAGCGTCTCTCTCTCCCTAGAGGATTCCGATGTCGCGCTTCATCCAACCTCTGCTCGCCCTAGCCCTTTGTATGCTGCCCTTGGTTCAGCCTTTGGCAGCGCAGTCGGCTCGCGGCGACGGTGTGTTCACCGTGGCGAAGTACCTAGACTACGAGACCGTCGCCGATCCAAAGCTGTCTCCTAGCGGAACTACCGTTGTCTACACGAGGCGGTGGATTAACCAGCAGGACGACCGGTGGGACTCCGCGCTGTGGATCATGAATGCGGACGGCTCGCGAAACCGTTTTCTCGCTGAGGGCTCCGAGGCCGTGTGGTCGCCCGATGGGACACGGATCGCGTATCTCGCGGAGGGTGAGCCCAAGGGTACGCAGGTATGGGTGCGCTGGATGGATGCCGAAGGCGCCGCATCGCAGATCACACGTGTCGCGGAGCCGATAGGCGACTTGCGCTGGTCACCCGACGGGCGCAGCCTCGGCTTCAGCATGTTCGTGCCAGCGCGCGCTCCGTGGAAAATTGACATGCCGGCGACTCCGGAAGGGGCGAAGTGGACCGCCGCGCCGAAGCATGTCGACAAGCTGCACTATCGCTTTGACAGGCGCGGCTTCCTGCGCCCGGGTTATCGGCACTTGTTCGTCGTTTCCGCGGACGGCGGCGCTGTCCGCCCGCTCACCAGCGGCGAGTGGAGCGTCGGATACACCAACGAGGGCGAAGGATCGAGCGTCGCATGGGATTGGGCGCCCAACGGCCGCACGATCGTGTTTGACGGTTTCAAGGAGCCAGAGGCCCAGCGTACCTATCGTAGCGGCAATATCTACGCGGTGGACGTCGCCGGTGGGACTGTTACGCGTCTTACGCGTGAGGATGGCGCGTGGCGCAACCCGGTGCTCTCGCCGGACGGGCGACGGATCGCTTTCGTTGGTACGCCGAAGGCGTCGTACAGCTATCGCGTAGGTGACTTGTACGTGATGGAGATGGACGGCAGCGGCGTACGGAAGCTCTCCGGTGAGTTGGACCGTGACGCATCCAGCTTGCGCTGGGCCCCGGACGGCAGCGGAG
>CAYGJL010000018.1:0-22180 GCA_964350145.1 uncultured Gemmatimonadaceae bacterium | reverse complement strand
AACCTTCACTTCGCTTCGCTGAACGGAGGGGTCCGCGCGGTGACGCGAGGCACGCACATGCTCTCGCTGGGCTCGGTGGCGCGCAACGGCACGGCCGTGGGGACGGCGACTTCTTTTCACAAGCCGACGGACGTGGTACGGATAGCCCTGCGCGGCAACGGCGAAATCACCCAGCTCACGCGAGTCAACGAAACACTCCTCAGCGGAATCCGGCTTGGCGACGTCGAGGAAATTTGGTATGCGTCGAGCGGCGGCGAGCGCATTCAGGGGTGGATTGTAAAGCCCCCGGATTTCGGAGCCGGGCGCAGGTATCCGTTGATCATGGAGATCCACGGCGGACCGCATGGGATGTACAACGTCGGATTCAACCCTATGTTCCAGAACTTCGCGGCCCACGGTTACGTGGTGATCTACACTAATCCGCGCGGCAGCACCGGCTATGGTTCCGACTTCGGCAACGCGATCCAGTTTGCCTATCCCAGCGTGGACCATGAGGATCTGATGGCTGGCGTGGACGCGGTGGTCAGTCGCGGATTCATCGATACGAACCGGATGTTCGTCGGTGGGTGCAGCGGAGGCGGAGTCCTGTCGAGCTGGGCGATCGCACACACGGACCGCTTCGCCGCTGCCGCGGTACGATGCCCGGTGACCAACTGGCTGAGTATGGCGGGGCAGACGGATATTCCGCTATTCACGTTCAACTTCTTCGAAAAACCTTTCTGGGAAGATCCAGCGCGCTGGCTCGAGCAGTCACCCTTGATGCATGTCGGCCGCGTGAAGACTCCGACGCTGCTGATGACGGGGGAGCTCGATCTCCGAACACCGATGTCGCAGACCGAGGAGTACTTCGCCGCGCTCAAGATGCGCGGCGTACCGGCCGAGCTACTGCGCTTTGAAGGTGAGTATCATGGCACCGGCTCGAGGCCTTCCAACTGGATGCGAACGCAGCTCTACATGATGAGCTGGTATGAGCGACATGGAAATGCGAGGGCTGCGGCGGCGGGCGGATCGGTGCAGTAAGGCTCCCGTCACCTGGCGCTTCGGTGTTATTCGGCGGCAGCGACGCGCAACGCCGCGCGTCGCTGTTGCGCCGCACGGACCCTCGGCTGGAGCTCCGGATCGGCCCTCCGCCACAGCTCCACGAACTTCGCGTAGTGCGCGGAAGCCGGTGCGCGATCTCCCTTCGATGTGGTTCCAGAAGCGCACTAGTCCGCCACCCTGCGTTCCGGTCGCGCCCGCAACCGCGATGATCTTGTCGCTCATGTCCCTGTCCCCCCTTTACGAGTACATCGTGTGTCAGAAGCCTCCACCACCACCGCCACCGCTGCCGCCACCACTCGACCCACCGCCCCCGGACCCCGACGAGCTGGGGCTCGAAGCCATGGTGCTGCTTGCCGCCGACGAAAGCGCGCTCATCCTCGACGAGAACGCCGCGGCGTGGAACTGGCCGGTGCCAGTCCCCGTGTACCAGCTCGGCGGCTCGCGATAAATGCTCTCGAACGCGCTCGCCCATTTTTCCTCGACGTCGAACGCCATCGCGTACGGCAGGAAACGCTCGAACATCTCCGGTGAAGTGATCATGCGCCTGTACCGATCGCTCTCCACGCGGCTCAGGAATTCCCGGAAGCCCAGTGCCGCCTCCCGCGCGCGCGCCCCGTCCACCGTCCTGGCCGGCATCAGCGGCGCGAATACGAGCAGCGTAATGCCGCCTACGATGGCGGCGATCCCGAGCGCTACGGGCGATACCCAGACCGCGCTGGCCGCGGCCGCCCAGACCGCCGCGCCGATGCCAGCGGCGAGCAGAAGCACACCGCCGCCGAGCCAGTTATTCTTGACGCTGTCCGGCCTGCGCTTGTAGAAGCCGCGCCCGACCAGCTGCTCGTACAGCGCGTCCCGGATCCCGGGGAGGGACTTGTAAAACTTGTTCTGAAGATCGGAGAGCTTCACTGAGCTCGATTCTTCGAATAGCGCGTCGAGGTACAGCTCCTCGTGTCCGGCGAGTCCTGACCACTCGTCGCGCGGCTTGCGCAGATGAAAGTGGAATTCCGTTTCGGACAGCAGCCCGAGCAGTTTGCGCTCCTTGATCTCCTCGATGCGGACGTAGCCGCGAACCGCGAGGTCCACGAGCGTCGCCGTGATGTCGCGCATCTCCGCGCGGTGATCCACCAGCGTTCCCATCTCCGCGGGCGAAAGCCCGGTGACCGGCTCGTACTGCACGGCGATTGCGCCTTCCTTCGGGTCCCGCCCGCTGCGGTTCCACGCGCGAAAGGCGAAGAAAAAGACGAGAAAGGGAAGCGCCGCGGGCCACCACCTGATGACCTCGAGAGTGCGCTGAGCGCGCTGGCTCGGGCGCGACGCGATGTGGCCCGCCGGCCAGCCCACGCCGACGGTCATCCCTTCGTAAGCATTCAGCTCGCGCCGCGTAGTGAAGGTCACCGTGTTACCGAGGGTATCACTGTCCGCCTCGCCAGCTCTCGAGCCTTCGCCGCCGGTGTACACGGCCACCCGCGTGGGCGTGACGTTGCGCGGCAGGACGACGCGCGTGCGGACCTGCGTGATCGGCCACTCCCAACTGCTGCCAGTCACGTTCCAATACAGCTCATCCAGCTCGCCCACATCGCTGTCCGCGAAAAAGAACCGGATCGCGTTCGACACCCGATACCGGATCACTACCTGCCGCGTCGCGTCGCGGTTGTCCGGAACGTAAATGAGAAGGATCAGCATCCCTCCCTCGCGCTCACGCTCGACGGTGAGAGGCCGACCGTCACCATCGGTGATCTCTCCGATGTCCACGTCTAGCTTGACGGCGCGACCCTGCGCGGTGTTGTGCCGCAGTAGCAGCTCGCGGCGCACGCCCTGCCACTGGCCCTTGAACTCGACCGTGATCTTCTCGGTGACGTCGAGCATTCCGTCCGCGCCCACCTCGAGCGTAGCATCGAACTCCGCTACGCGCAGCGACCGCTCCTGCGCCCCAAGGCCGGACGCGAGCAGCACCGCCGCCAGCCCGATCACCCAACCTGAGGCGCAGCGCTTCATTCTATTCCAGCACCAGTGCCGCGAGGACGCAGCACGCAGGACGCAGGACGGAGGGTCGCTAGAACTGAACCTGCGGCAGGACCTTGTCGTCTGACTCTGCCTCGAAGAATTGCAACGGCTGAAATCCCATTGGCCCCGCGATCATGTTCGACGGAAACGTCATGATCGACGTGTTGAGATCCCGCACGACGGCGTTGTAGTACCGCCGCGAGCTCTGCACGGACTCTTCGATGTTGGTGAGCTGCGCCTGCAGATCGCGGAACCCGCCCGACGCCTGCAGCTCTGGGTACGCCTCGACCGCGACGCTGAGTCCGCGCAGCGCGGAGGTGAGCTGCGCTTCGGCGACGGCGCGCTCGGCGAGTGGGGCGCCCTGCGCCGCCACCGCGCGCGTCCGGGCCTCGGTCACCGCCTCGAGAGTCCCCCGTTCGTGCGTCGCGTAGCCCTTCACCGTGCTCACGAGATTCGGAATCAGGTCGGCCCGCCGTTTGAGCTGCACGTCGATGTCCGACCAGGCGTTCTGCGCGCGGACCCGGAGGCCGACGAGCTTGTTGTACAGGGCGATGACGCCGAACACGAGCAGTGCGGCGACGACGAGGATCACGATCAGCGTTGTCACGGGCGGCTCCCGGGTGAGTGTCGCGGTGCGCTACACTCGGAACATAAGTCTTATCGCCCGATCATGCTCGGCTCGCGGTGTTTTTTCGGGCGTCGGGATCGTTGCGCCAGACGATGTACGAATACGCCAGCACCAGGACCGAGCTGCACACGGCACCGGCGATCATCACCGCGTGAGAGAACGAAGGAACGAACAACGCGGCCAGCATGATGATCACGCCCGTCGCCACGAAGAGCCGCCCGCCGAACCGGTGCGTACGCTCCCACACGCGGTCGCTCGACAACGTCCACGGCGTACGGATTCCGACGAACCAGTTAGACCTCGTGCGCGGCATGAGGTTCCCGAGCACGATCAGCAGGGCGCCGATGCCGGCGGGCATCAGCCGCGTCATCGAGACGTCCTTGCCGAGGGCGGCGGCGAGCATCACCAGATGGACGCCGAGAATGAAGACCATCGAGGTGAGTATCAACGTCTCGTACGTGCCCTTGAACTTGGAGTAATTCGCTCCCCGCGGGTCGATCCTGGGCAGCAGGTGAAACATCGCGAGCAGGCCCACGAGAATCAGCGGCATGATGAACGCGCCCCACTCGCGGCTCATCCATCCGTCCACTTCGCCAGAGAGGTTCCAGTGCGAGGGAACGCGCTCAGGAAGGTCTGCATAGACGGCGGCCGAGGCGCCGAAGGCGAGCACGATGACGACGAATGGAATCCATTTGCGCATGGTCATTTCCCGGGCTTGAGCCATTTGACGAGGTGCTCTACGACTTCGTGGAAGACGGTTGTGTTGAGCTCGTACACGATGTGCTGTCCGTCGCGCTCCGCCAGGATCAGGTCCGCGTCGCGCAGCACGCTCAGGTGGCGCGAGACGGTGGCCCAGCTGGTGGAGAACTCCTCGGCGATCTCGCCAGACGTGCGAGGTCCTTTGCGCAGCAGCTCGAGGATCTTGCGCCGGGTCGGATCGGACAGCGCGCGAAAGACGTCGTTCATGGTGTCCGGAGTGACGGGCGGTGTACTTACATAATTAGCCAACGGTCTAAGTATATCACGAAACCTGCCGGCGTGTCAAGCGCCTCTAGGTCGCGTTGCGGGGAACCACCTCCATCTCATCGAGGAAACGTTTGCCGCCGGTGTGCGCGCCGCGGCGGACGTCCACGCGCGTGAGCACGAGCCGGTCCTTGGTGCGCGTCATCCCCACGTACAGCAGCCGGCGCGACTCCTCGATCTCCCGCTTGCTCGGGCCGGGGTTCCGTCCGAGCCCGCCGGGAAGTTGCGCGTCCTCGACGCCCACGATGTAGATGCGCGAGAACTCGAGCCCCTTGGTGGAGTGGAGCGTGAGCAGGTTCACCCGTCCGCTGCTCAGTTCCACGTCGCGACTCGACAGCACGACGCGCTCCAGGAAGCCGGAGATCTGGTCGCGCAGCGGGTTGTCCGCGAACTGTTCGATCAGTGGACGCAGTCGGTTCATCGCCGCGGGATACCGGTCTTCGGCGCTCTTGTCCGCCTGAATCTTCGCCATCCGGCTTTCGCCGCCGAGCAGCTCGATGACGTCTTCCACCGGAGGCAGCCGGTCGTCTCCCGCCAGCTCGCGCTCGCCGCGGTACAGCTCCAGGCAGTCGCTGCGTTTGCTCAACGAATAGAAGGGCGTAAGCCGGCGCAGCAGCTTCGCCTCCGTGCAGAGCGCTTCCTGGTCGGCGAGCGCGAGCGCGATGCCAAGCTGGTCGAGCAGGTTGACCAGCGCCGTCTTCCGGGCGCGCGCAACCTTGCCTTCACCGAGCGCGAGGAAGACGCGCGCGAGCGCGCGCGTGTCGTCGAGTGCTCTGTGCGACTGGCCCGTGTCGATCCCGTACCGGCCGGCGATGTCGGCCAGCTTGGCACTGCCTTGGTGGAGCTCGCGGGCGAGCGGAAGAGTGTCGTACGTGCGCAGCGGCGGAGCGCCAGGATCGGCGGTCATGCGGCGCAGCACGGGGAAGTCGAATCGGTAGCCGTTGTGCGCGACCAGCAGGTCGTCGCCGCAGAAATCGCGAAACTTCGGCCACACCTCCTCGAAGTACCGCGCGGTGGCGACGTCCGCGTCACTGATGCCGTGCGCGCGCCGCGCGCCCGCCGTGATCGGCACGCGTGGTTTCACAAACGAGCCCAGCTCCTCCACGATCTTGCCGTCCCTGACGCGGACCGCGGCGATCTCCACGATCTCCGCGGTTTCGATGTCCTTGTCGGTCGTCTCCAGGTCTATCGCGGTAAAATCCCGAAACCTGTTGCTGAATCCGCTCGTGCGGATGAGCTGCGCCGCTTTAAATGTGCCGAGCGCGATCCCCAGCTCCGGCACCGCGCCCGCGGTGACGACCTCTGCTTCCGGCGGAGGCGCGCCGCCAAATCGGACGTCCACCAGGCCTACGGCCAGCAGCATTCCCTTGAGCGCGATCTCCGCGCCGCCCATCGGCGCCAGCCAAACGGGGCGGTTCGTCGCGAGCGCATCGGACAGGCGGCCCGCGAGCCGCACCACGTCCTGATCCTCCAGGGGATCCGACAGCTCGTCGTGGTGCTCCTCCAGCACCGTGCGGTATTCGCCGACGCGGTGCGACAGCAGCTCCTCGACCAGCGCTCCCAAGTCGGTGTGCTGGCTGCCGAGTGCCGCGAGGTTCTCGAGCGCGTACAGCGCGCGCCACAGCTTCTTCGCGTCGCCATGGTCGCGTGGGAGCGTTCGGGCCTGCTCCCTCAGCTCGTCCACCAGCTCACGGCGATCCTCGTCGGCTTTCGCGCGCACGTCGTCGAACAGAGCCTTGGGCAGCACGACGCGCAGGAAACTCTCCCGGTGAATCTCGTCGTCGGGGTGCCGGATTACCCGCAGCGCCGCGATGACGTAGCCGACCACGGGATCCTCGGACAGCGCGCGGCCCTGGGCGAGCCGGCAGGGGATTCCCGCGGACAGAAACGCTGCTTCCGCGGCACTACCCATCTCGTTGGTGCGGTACAGCAGGGCGAACTCGTCCCAGGGGAGCGAATGCTCCTCGCGATCCCGCCGCACGTCGGCGAGCACCCACGCGATCTCGCTGTTCTCGTCGGGAAACGACCAGGCGACCACGGGGAAGGGAGAGTCGCGGTCCGATCCCTCGGCGTGCACGCGGTCCCGGAAGATCGGCGTGTTGATCGTGACGAGCCGGCGGGCGAGCGTGACGACCTCGCGCGGACAGCGGCGGTTCTCGCCCAGCTCCGCGCGCGCGGCGCCGAAGTCCTCCTGGAAGAGGACGAACACTTCCGGGTCGGCGCCGGCCCAGGAGTAGATGGACTGCTCGTCGTCGCCGACAGCGAACACGTTGCGATGTTCGCGCGCGAGCTCGCGGATGATCCCGTACTGGATGCGGTTGAGATCCTGGAACTCGTCCACCAGCACGCAGTCCCAGCGCGATCGTATCTGCTGCGCAGCGTCCTTGTTGCGCAACAGCTCGGCCGTCTTGAGCACCAGCATGTCGAAGTCGAGCAGGTTGCGTTGCTCGAGGAAGCGGCGATACCTGTCGTACAACTCCTGGTCGTTGCGCCGCAGCTCGTCGCCCCGAAACCGGTGGGCCGAGAAGCGCGTGAGTACGCCGCGGTGCCAGGGACGGTGGCCCTCGAGCCGCCGCAGCACCGAGCGCTGGTATTCCTCGTCCACGATCCCGAAACCCGGCTCCAGCTCGATGTGCGACCCAAGCTCGCGCAGCAGCTCGGCGCAGAACGCGTGGATGGTGCCGCGCTTGATGTGCTCCGCGCGGTCGCCGAGCTGGCGCTCGAGGCGGGACGCGATCTCGCCGGCGGCTTTGTTGGTGAAGGTGAACGCGCAGATACGCGCGGGGTCCATTCCGAGATCTTCGATCAGGTAGCGGATGCGAGCGATAAGACAGAACGTCTTGCCCGCGCCGGGGCCGGCGAGGACGAGCATCGGGCCGGAGGGGGCCTCGATGGCGGCGCGCTGGGAGTCGGACGGCGTCGGCGATGTTTCGTGCATCACGTGAATGTTATGCGTGGTGCGGAGAAAAGCGCTGCGCGCTGCGTGCTGCGCGCTGCGCCCTCGCGGCATTGCCGTAGAGAGGGCCCATGGCGGTGCCTCGCAGGGGAGGAACAGCTGTCAGCTATCAGTGATCAGTTGCCAGCGAGAAGGCATGACCCTTCTGCCCGCGCCGTAATCGCGAGGGCGCAGGCCGCAGCACGCAGCGCGCAGCGCAGTTCAACTGATCCACGTACCCAATGCCACTGCTAGCCCGCCAAATATCAGCCCCAACCCTCCGATCACTCCGATCGCTGCCGCGAAGGCACGGGCGGCCACCAGCAGCGCGCCGCCGATCGGCCCGATCGTCCCGCGACGCTCGCCCAGCTCCCGGTCAGTAATTCCCCACAGCCCAAACGCGACGAAGCAGGTTCCCACGGCAGCGAGTATCACATTGCCGGGCGACGCAACCACTGCCGACCCGGCGACGGCGATCAACCCGGCAGCCGCATCGAGCGCCAGCCTGCCATCCGACGCCCTTCGCGCGCGCTGAGCGAGGAACTGCGGCAGGGAATCGCGCACCGGGATTTCACTCACCACTGATCACTGTCAACTGACAACTGTCTTTCCCCCGCGAGGCACCACCGTCGCATCCCACTTCTCGATTCTGCGAGGGCGCAGGACGCAGGACGCAGGACGCAGCGCTTTACCAGTCCGTCGGCACGTAATCTTTCAAGAACTTCCCCCACTCATGCTCCCCGCCATTGAACCCCGCAATGATCGGATCCACGATGCGCGCCGCGCCGTCCACGATGTCCAACGGCGGATGAAACCGGTGCTCCGCCGTCTTCCTCGCCGCTATCTCTACCGGATCCTCGTCCGTCACCCACCCCGTATCCACGCTGTTCATGTGGATTCCATCTGCATGGAAATCAGCTGCCGAGGTCCGCGTCATCATGTTCAGCGCGGCCTTCGCCATGTTGGTGTGCGGATGGCGCGTCGTCTTGAACCTGCGGTAGAACTGGCCCTCCACGGCCGACACGTTCACGATGTGCTTGTCGCGCTCCGGCGTGCGCGTCATCAAGGGCTTGAGCCGCGCGTTGAGCAGGAAGGGGGCGATGGCGTTCACCAGGTGCACTTCGAGCAGCTCCACCGACGGCACTTCGTCCAGCAGCAGTCGCCAGGAGTTCCGGCCGCGGAGATCCACCTGCTGCAGGTCCTTGTCGAGCTGGCCCTGCGGAAAAAGCCGCCTGTCGGCCAGGACGTCCTCCGGGAGGAGCGGCACCTGCGACAGCTCCGCCGCGTGCGTAAGACCGATCACTTCGGCGCCCCGCCGCGCCACGGGGGCGTCGCCGCCGCCGAGGATGTTCGCGCTGCGCAGTCCGTCGTGGGCCCCGAGCAGTCGGCGAGCGGCTTCCGGCAGCGTTGACAGCGCGGCCGGCTCGTCCTCCATCATGTGCTCGTAGAAGACGGGCGGGCGCCGGACGGTCTGGCACGCGTTGTTGATGATGAAGTCGAGCCGCGCCTCGGTCGCCAGCAGATGCTGGCAAAAAGCTTCCACGCTGGGCGTGTGTCGCAGGTCGAGCCCGAAGATCTGCAGCCGGTCACCCCAGTCCCCGAAATCAGGCTCGCG
This sequence comes from uncultured Gemmatimonadaceae bacterium, assembly GCA_964350145.1. Taxonomy (GTDB): domain Bacteria; phylum Gemmatimonadota; class Gemmatimonadetes; order Gemmatimonadales; family Gemmatimonadaceae; genus JACDCY01. The sequence continues at coordinate 12,934 of CAYGJL010000018.1, read as the reverse complement.
CGCATAGCGCGCAGCCGAATCGCGCGGGAATCTGGTCGTCACTATCAGGCGCGCGCCCGAACGGAGCAGCTTGATCCCCGACTGGTAGCCGATCTTCACCCGTCCGCCGGTGAGCAGCGCGACGCGCCCGCTCAAGTCGGCCAGCTCGGTACGCTTGAAGTAGTTGAACTCGGCGCACTCCGGGCACAGCTGATCGTAGAAATGGTGTATCTGCGTGTAGAACTTCTTGCAGACGTAGCAGTGTTGCGGCTCCACCGTCTCGCGAAAGTCCGGATCGTCTTCGACTTCCAGCTGTTCGAAATCCTCCGGCGCGAACGCGTTCGGCGTGTTGAACACGGGCGCGCTGCGAAGCTTGCGGATGCCGGTCGCCGCGAACGTGTCCTCCTCGCGCTGGACCTTTTCGGCTTTGCGCTTGCGGTTCGACGCCTTGAGCAGTCGCCGGCGATCGATCGCGTCAGGGCGCGAGACCTTGCCCGCGGCTTGCAGCAGCCGCTTGCGCTCCTCGTCGGGGATTCCAGCGAGCGTCGCGCGGTCGTCCACTATGGATTCGAGCAGCTCCACCGCGGCGCGGAGCTGGGCAGGATCGATCGGCTTGGGAGTCATTCGTCGCCGGTGTCGCGGCGCAGCTTCTTCTGCAGCGACCGCCGCTTCTTTGCATCCACCCGAGCGCGGAGTGCGGAGCGCGAGGGTTTCGTGGGCTTTCGCTTCTTGGGACGCGCCAAGGCGGTGCGCACGACCTCGGCCATCCGCTCCATCGCGATCTCGCGGTTGCGCAGCTGGCTGCGCGTGTCGCTCGCCACGATGCGAAGGCTACCGTCGGTCGACAGGCGGCTCGCGAGTTTCCTCAGAAGCCAGCTCCGGTCCTCGGCGGAGAGCGCGCGCGAGGCGGCGACGTTCCAGACCACTTCGACGCGCGAAGACGTCTTGTTCACGTGCTGGCCCCCCGCGCCGGATGCGCGGGAGGCTCTTACCGTCAGCTCACCGGGAGGGATCTCGAAGGCGGAACGCACGCGCCGGTCGGCGAAGCCGGAGCTCGCTCGTCCTCAGTCCTGATCCGGAGTCGCCGGTCCGGGATCCTCGGAGTCGGTCGGCGCGGACGGGTACGCGTCGTCCACCATGCCGGCTTCCTTGCGTCGCAGCTTCTCGTCGCGTTTGGCGTCCTTCTTCGCCTTGCGGTCCATCTCCTTTCTGCGCTTCTCGAAATCGTAGTTGGGTTTTCTCGCCAATTAGAGAGCCTCCGCTCCGTCCTGATGATTGGTGACCTGCGGCTTCAAAGCATTATAAGCGAGGCATCAGCCGACGTGCGCTTTTTCGGGTAGTCGGCCAATTCCGCTGACGTTCACTTGCGACTGCGGACTCAGGATTTTGCGGCCTCAGGACTAACTACAATCGACGATCGACGATTAAGTGAGGACGGAGGAGAGAGGCATTCCGCGATCCTCGGTCCTCGATTAATCGCCGATCCGCGATGGCCGTTAGTCCTGAGGCCGCAAAGTCCTAAGTCCTCGGTCCAACCTGCAAAACAACATGACGAAAAATGACTCCCCAACGCTTTCTTGCGGCCTTATGCCGCGGGCCACATCCAGCCGAACGCGCCCGCCGTGAGCAGCGCGTACGCCAGCCCGTCGATCATGGTGCGGAACGTCGCTCCGCTGTCCTTCATCCACCAGATCCAGTTCTGCAGCAGTGCGAACGAGTAGCCCATGAACGCCGTGGTTGCTACGATGCGAAATACCTGCAGATAGTCGGTGCCGGCGGACAGCGTCCGACTTGCGATGTAGGCGGAGAACAGCGATACGACGACGCAGTAGATGAACCACTTGGTGAGCGTGCCCGACATCGGCGGCGGAGCCCCGGGAGCCATGGTCATGATTACCGTCGGCCCTTTTTCCCGCTTCTCGATGAACGCTGGATCCTTCATCGCCGCGGGAGAGTCCGCGTGCGGCGCGGCGTAATCTCCCGCCGGCAGGTTGAACCCGCGGATCGCCGCCAGGAACTCGTCCTCCTGCGGCACCTTCTTGATGTCATTCCGATGGAAGGGCAGGACCATGTGCAGGATGAAGCTCGCGAGGAACACGAGTACTGCCGACAAGAGCATGGGGAGCAGCAGCGACGTCAGCGAAACCATAAGGCCTCCTCAGCAGATCGATGAATACCGCCCAAAAATCGATGCCAACGGGCACGAATAGAACGCGGCGGGGGCGCCGGCGCAATCGCCACGATCCGCGACTTCGGATTGATAACTTTGCGGCCTCAGAACTAACGGCCATCGCGGGTCGGCGATTAATCGAGGGCTGAGGATCGCGGAATGCCTCTCTCCTCCGTCCTCAGTCCTCACTTAATCGTCGATCCGCGATTGTAGTTAGTCCTGAGGCCGCAAGGGTCCTCAATCCTCAATCGCTCAAGGAAGAATGATGTATCTCTCCAGACGCGCCGCTGCTTCGGGACCGAGCTGCCCGCCGATGTCCCGGCGGAACTCCTCGATCCCGTCGTACGGCCGATACTCCTCGAGCTCGTAGCGGAGGCGCGAGTCCACTCCGGGGATGAGCATGATCTCGTCGGAGCTCGCCGTATTGAGGTCCAGCGGAAGCCACGCGCGCGTGTACACCGAGTCCCGCCACTGCGCACTCAGGTGGCGCGCGAGCACCCGGTCGAGGGCGAGCGTGCTGCTGTACGGCCGGCCGGCGATGACCGCCAGCGTCACCGAATCGCTCATTCCCGGCAGCGCGTTGAGCGCCGCGACGGTCGCCAGATTGGGATCGAGCAAGCCAGCGCCCGGCATGGGCTCGGAATCCGCGAGCTCGGCGCCGTCAGCGTAGGCGCTCTCCGACACCGGGACGTCCTCCGGGCTCGCGCAAGCGGACGCGGCCAACGCACCGCAGCAGAGTGCACGTAAAATCCGCGCGATAATCATGGCGGTAACGCTACCGCCCGGAGGCGGACGCGGGAAGCGCTAGTTGGAGCTCCGCAGCACGTCTATGCGCGTCGCGTACAGCTCGTTGTTTTGCGTCTGCAAGAGCTGAATCCGCGCGACGTCGCCGCGCTGTTCCGCCCATGGCGGCGAGAGCGTACAATTCCGCGATGTCACGGGGCCAGGCCATTCTCTTCACGCTCGTCGCGTACAACGCGGCACTCGTGGCGATGGGGATCTGGGCCAGCCGCAGAACTCGCGACGAGGGCGATTTCTTCCTCGGCGGCCGCAGGCTCGGCGCGTGGGTGGCCGGGCTCAGCGCGTCCGCCAGCTCTTCGTCGGCCTGGACGCTGCTCGGCGTCAGCGGCGCCGCCTACGCCTGGGGGCTTTCGGCGCTGTGGCTTTTCCCGGCCACGCTCAGCGGCTTCCTCATCAACTGGATCTGGGTGGCACCGCGGCTGATGCGGTTGAGCCGCGCGCGCGCGAGCCTCACGCTGACGGAGTTCATCGCGGGCGATTCGACGCACCCGCTGTATCCGATGACGATCCGGTTCTGCTCCGCCGCGGTACTCGTGGCGTTCATGTTCTACATCGCGTCCCAGTTCCAGGGCGCGGGGCACGCGTTCGCATCCGCGTTCGGCCTGCCGAGCACGCTGAGCATCGCGCTCGGCGCGGGGGTGATCCTTTCGTACACGCTGCTCGGCGGGTTCTGGGCCGTGAGCGTGACAGACATGCTGCAGGGAGGGTTGATGGCGCTGGCGGCCATCATCCTGCCGGTCGCGGCGCTGGTGCATCTCGGCGGCTTCGCCGAGCTGGGCGAAGGGTTGCAGCTCGCCGCGGGGGAGTCGGGAGCGTCGCTGACTCGCGAGTACCGCGGCGTGCTCGGGCTCGCCTTCGTGGCCGGCACCATGGGGATCGGGCTCGGCTACCCCGGCCAGCCGCACGTCGTGAACCGATTCATGGCTCTGCGCGACACGCGCGCGCTAGCGCAGGGACGCGCGATCGCGGTCACGTGGGCGGTGATCATCTACAGCGGGATGCTGCTGGTCGGACTGTGCGCCCGGGCGCTGTGGACGGAGCTGCCCGACGGGGAGCAGGTGATCTTCCACGCCGCGAACGCGACGTTACCGCCCGTGGTAGCCGGACTGATGATCGCGGCCGTGCTGTCGGCGATCATGTCCACCGCCGACAGCCAGCTCCTCGTCGCGGCTTCGTCCGTCTCCTGGGACCTACGGCGCGCGGCGCGGCGGCCGGTGACCGAGGTCGGCGGGCTCGGGACGTCGCGCGTAGTCGTGGTGGTACTCAGCATCCTCGCGATGGCGCTCGCGATCGTGGCGCCGGCGGCGATTTTCTCGCGCGTACTGTTTGCCTGGCACGCGCTCGGCTCGGCCTTCGGGCCCGTGCTGGTGCTGCGACTCGCCGGTTACCGGCTCGACGCACGCGGAGTGCTGGCGTCGATCGTCGCGGGGTTTGGGTTAACCGTGGTGTTCTACCTCCTGCCCGACACGCCCGGGGACTGGATGGAACGACTAGTCCCGCTGCTTGTCGCATTCGCGATCGGCTGGTCGAGCAGGCGGGGAAGGGAAACTGCCACATAGAACTGACAAGCTGCGAGCTTCCAGCAAAAAGCTGCCAGCCACGAGCTTTTAAGGCCCGTAGCTGGCAGCATCCAGCTGGCAGCGCGAAGCTTGGCAGTTCTAAGTGGCAGTTGTTACTGAGCGAACCCGGTCTGCGGCTCCGGCGGCACCTGGATGGTCGGCTGCCGAACTCTCGGCGCCTGCCCGAAGGTCATCTGGTACGACAGGTACATCGCCCGCACGCCGAACTTGCGTTCAGTGAACTGCGTGAGGTCGGCGTTGCTGACCTTCACGCGGAAGAGCTGCGAGTTGAACGGATCCGTGAAGCGGAGCGAGACGCCGCTCTTGTCGCCGTCGATCTTCTTCCGCAGCACGATGTTGGCGAACTGCATGCCGGAGAACTTGTATCCCTCCTGCTGCATCGGGGCGCGGTAGAAGTACATCGCCTGCAGGCTCAGGTCCGGGCGGAGCTGGGTCGTGCCGTTGATGCGCGCCGCCCAGGTCACGCCGCCCGAAGCCAGCGCCGATTGCGAGCCGCCGTCGGTCACCATCTTGAAGATGTTGAAGCCGCCGAAGCCAGTGAACTTGGGACCGAGCCTGAGTGAGCCGTTCACGTCCGTGCCCCACGACGTGCCCGTCGCCAGGTTCTTGAAGCTGATCGAGGTGACTTCGCGCCCCTGGAACGTGTCGTTGGCATCGATCTCGACACGAATGATGTCGGTCGTGCGACGATAGAACGGCGACAGCTGCATCGTGCCGAGCTTGAACGTCCGGGTGTAGCCGGCCTCGAACGCGTCGGTGTACTCCGGGTTCAGATCCGGGTTGCCGATGAACACGTTCTGCGCGTCGAAGAACTGCGGGAACGGGTTCAGCTCCTGCGTGCCGGGCCGGCGCACACGGCGCGAGTACGCGAGCTTTAGCTGCGTGGCGTCGCTGACCTTGTAATTCGCCACCCCGCTCGGGATGAGACTGTTGTAATTGTAGGGGTGGTTGTCGTCGGCGAGCCTGAAGTCGCGGCTGGCGCGCTCCGCGCGGAGCCCTGCCTGGAGGTCGAACTTGCCCGCGCCCTGGCTGAGCACACCGTACACGGCATGGACCTGCTCGTCGAACTGAAAGGAATTGCTCAGGCTTCCGTCGAGGGTCCAGTCGCCCGAGCCGGCCGCGTCCTTGAAGACCGAGTAATCGCGATCCAGCCAGCGAGCCGTACCCTTGTAGCCCGTCTCGAGCTTTGTGCGCTCGCGCAACGTGCGGGTGTAATCCACCTGCGCGATCGCCTGCTTGGTCACCGCGTCGAGCTCGGTCAGCTCGCCCTCGGTGCGCGCGTCTCCGGAGATCGCCTGGCGCCAGAGCGTATTGTCGTCGTCGTCCGACGACCGGCTGAGTCTCAGCTCCGCGCCGAGCTCGTGCTTCCGCGCTTCGATCGTCCGCTTGAATGCGAGCGTGTAGTCCGCGACGAAGCCCGTGACTCCCGCGTCGCGCACCCGGTTGTACCGGTCGGTTTCCGAGCGTGAAGCGTCGAGCTCCGTGAAGCCAATGATGGACTCGTCCGTGCCGCTGCGCCGATTCATGGACAGAATGTTGGAGATCACGTCGCGCTTGTTCGGCTTGAAGTCGATATTGACGTTGAAGTTGTGTCCCGCGTTGCCGGCCTCGGCGGCGATGTCCTGCTCCGTGAACGACAGGGGATTGAACAGCGCGTCGTGCCGCTCGCGGTCGTTGATTCCGACGACGTCTCTCTTGTCGGAGTTGAATCCGTAGCTCGTGAAGAGCGTGAACCGTCCCTCCTGGTAGCCCAGGTTGCCACTCGCGTTGTACCGCTGCGACGGCGAAGCGCCGGCCATGAAGCCGCCGCTCAGGCCGAGGTCCACGTTGTCCTTGAGCACGATGTTAATGATGCCGGCCATTCCTTCGGGATCGTGCCGCGCGGACGGCGTCGGTACGACCTCGATGCGCTCGACGATGTTCGCGGGGAGCCCCTTCAGGTACGCGCCGAGCTGCTCACCGCGGATCGGAGCCGGGCGGCCGTTGATCTGGATCGCGACGTTTTCGTTGCCGCGGAGGCTGACCTTGCCGTCACCGTCCACTTCGACGGACGGCGTGGCCTGGAGAACTTCGCTCGCGCTGGTGGCCGCGGGCGCGACCTGCTTGGCCTGGTAGCTGTTGCGGTCGGGCTCGATCACCACGGCCGCGCGCTCCGTCGAGACCTCGACGGTGGACAGCTCTATGGCGACGCGCGGGAGCTGAATCCCGGAGATGGTCGTGGACGGCTTCTCCGGCGTCACGCTGAAATCGGGCGTGGTGCGCGGAGAATAGCCGAGCTGGGTGATCCGGAGGTAATAGGTTCCCGGACGCAGCCCCTGGATGCGGAAGCTGCCGTCGTCGTCCGCGATGGCGCCGGCGACCAGGGAAGAATCGCGCTTGCTGCGGACGGTGATGGTGGCGCTGGCGACGGGGGCGTTGTCGCCCTCGGCCAGGACGGTGCCGCGGACTTCGCCGGGACCGACCGGCGGCGGACCCGCGGGTCTCGCTGGCGCCTGCGCCTGAACGGGCGCGGCGGCCATTATGGTTACGAGCCCGAGCAGGGCGACGATCGAGCGTTTCATGACGGTTCTCGCGTTGTTAGTGACGTCTTTCCGGGGAGCCGCCCCGCCCGGGCGTGGTCGTCTCACCGGGTTACTACTCACCGGGTTACTACGCGCGCGAGGGCCGCAGGTTTCACGGGCCGGCCCCGCGGACCTCGACGGTGTCGCCCGTGGAGCACGGCCGCGCGCTCGTTTCTCCGTCCCTGCGGCAGGACAGCTTGGTGATCCGGAAGCGGGTGGCGTTCTCAAACGGTATCGGCGATTCGAACGTCCAGGTCGTGCCCGGTGGGACGTTGGTCGTGCTCGCGTAGGCCGTCGCGACCAGCGTGTCGTCCGCGGTGAGCATGTCGATCTCGAGTTGCACCTCCGACAATTGCTCGTCGGCGTTGTTGCGGACGGATCCTGTAACCATTCGTTGGCCCGACGCTGCTGTCTTGACGCTGGAGTCGAGCAGGGTGAGGTCGTCACGCCGGCCCGGCTTCGCGACCAGTATGGCGATCGCGAACCCGACGATGGGCGGGACGATGAGGATCCATTTCCACCAGCGTGGTAGCGGCTTCGCGGTCTGGACGGATTCGGTCATGGCTCCGGGTCGGTAAGGTGTGCGTGTGGGCAAGTACTTTACATTACAAAGTCACCGCCTGTCAATGGCCGGCGTGGCGCGCGACACGGCCTATCTTGTGAGGTCCCCGTCGCCAAGGAGCCACGCATGACGATTTTCGACGCGATCTTCGTCGCCAACTCGCCACGCCAGTGGGCGCTGGCGCTCGTTGTCGGCCTCGCCACCTTCCTCGCGCTGAACCTCGCGCTGCGGATCATACGCGGGCGCGCCGTCAAATTCGCCGCCCGGACCACTACCGGGTGGGACGACGTCATCGTGCTGGCGCTCGGCAAGACGTACCCGCTCTTCATTCCGATACTGTCGCTGTCGGCGGCGCTGGGCGCGCTCGAGGTGCCGGAGCGCTTCCGCAACGTTGTCGAGATCGCGGCGATACTGTCGCTGTTGCTGCAGCTCGGAATATGGATGTCCGCCGGATTCGGGGGGTGGCTCCAGCGCTACACCGCGCGCGAGATGACCGGCGACGCCGCGGCGGCCACCACTATGAGCGCGCTGGCCTTCGCCATCAGGCTCGTACTCTGGACTGTGATCCTGCTGCTGGCGCTCGACAACCTGGGCATCAACATCACCGCGCTCGTCGCCGGGCTCGGCGTCGGCGGAATCGCGATCGCGCTGGCGACGCAGAACATTCTGGGCGACCTGTTCGCGTCGCTGTCCATCGTGCTCGACAAGCCATTCGTGCTCGGCGACTTCGTCGCGGTGGACGATTTCAGGGGGAACGTCGAACACATCGGGCTCAAGACGACGCGCATCCGCAGCCTGTCGGGCGAGCAGCTCGTGTTCTCCAACAGCGATCTGCTCGGCAGCCGCCTGCGCAACTTCGGCCGCATGGCGCACCGCCGCGTAGTGTTTTCGCTCGGCGTCACGTACCAGACACCGCGCGACAAACTGTCGCTGATCCCCGACATCATGCGTGCCGCGATCGAGGAGCAGGACAAGACTCGGTTCGACCGGTCGCACTTCAAGGAGTTCGGCGATTTCTCGCTGAACTTCGAGTCCGTGTACTACGTACTGTCGCGGGAGTTCAACGATTACATGGACATCCAGCAGGCCGTGAATCTCCGCGTGCACGAGCGGTTCGAGGCGGAGGGCATCGAGTTCGCGTATCCGACGCAGACGGTATTTGTCGCCGGAGAGCGCGCCACTCGCGAGCCCGCATGAAGCTCGGGCTGGACGCGGACGCGAGTCTAGCTGCCGGTGGGCAGCGCGCACGTGTCCGCCGCGCGCGAGAAACAGCTATTCGCGAATGCGCTCGATCGCACGCTCACACGCGCGCAAAGGGCGGGCTGACAGCTCGAAGTCCGTCCGACCTGGCGCCGTCAGGTCGCCGAGCCGTCCTTCGCCAGCTCGTAGATCGAGCCGCCCACTTTGTCCACGTACTCAAGCCCGGTGGCGGGCATCGCGAAGTGCGTGAGCGCGGCGCTCTCGACTTTCTCCTCGCCGCCGCCCTTGTTCAGCGCGGCGCGGCGGATGCGCTTCGCCTGCCGGAGCGGACTCGTGCCGGCGGGGTCGAGCGCGAACACCTCCGACGAATCGAACCGGTTCAGAAAGTCCACGATGTAGTTGAACGACCGATCCATGTACGCGCCCGACTCCTGCTCGCCTAGGTCCCAGCGGCTGTTCTCCGAGATCATCTGGAAGATCCGCTGCCAGCCATCGGAGTCGGCTACCCGCACCATCCCGCGGAAGATGCGCCGGTTCGTGGGAGTGCTGAAGATCGTGGGGCTGAGAATCCGGTCGAGGTGCGCGTCGGAGTGCTCGTGGTCGCGCAGGATCACTTCGCGCGCGAGCCGGGCGAACCGATCGCCGAGGTGCATCTCGAAGCGGCTCTCCCAGTAACTGTGGCCGATCGCGCTGGTGGTGGACGTGACCGTGAGCTGCCGGGGAACGAAGTAGTTGTGCGCGACGGAATCGGCGGCGAGGTGCGCGAGGTACCCGAGCGCGAAGCTGCGCACCGGGTCGTTTCTTGCGCGCTCGTGGATCTCGAGCCCGACGTTCCACGAGTGGCAGTGCCTGCCGGCGAGCGCATACTTCTTGGCCATGCTCGTGTCGGCGGCGATGGACCCGTACAGGAAATCGTGCGGGAACGCCGAGATCAGCGTCGCGATGTTGCCGGGCACCAGATGCAGCGACTTGAGCAGCGCTTCGCCGAGGAAGATGTGCGTGCCCGGCGTCCAGGCGTACGCGACGTCGGGCGTGAGCGCGACGAGCGCGAGTGCGACAACCGCCGCAAGCCCCACGATCTTGAGAAGCATTGCTACACTATGGGAGGCGGGGGTCAGTGGTGTCCCCGCCGGTCGCGTCTTAGCTCGCGCAGCTTGCGAGCGTAGCGACCGAAGGGGACAGCACTGATTCCCGCCGCGCAGCGAGATCTATATTCCGATCCGCTTTCGCTGCCGCCGGATGGCTTTCCGGAGATCACGTGCTTCGTGCTCGACCGTCTCGTTGATGGCTTCGCGCGCCGCATCCACGTAATCACGCACCGTATCCGTCACGTCGTCCAGTGCCGGCAGCCGGTCGAGCAGCGGCTCGCTCTGCTCGCGCGCCCAGCGCGCGCCGCGGACCGCGCTCTTGCGCGCGCGCCGCGCATACGGCGGGATCGTGTCACCCGCCCATCTGGCGCCCTCGAGCCCCATCGCGCCGCTCCACTTCGCGCCGCGGCCGACCGCGTCCATAACCGGCCGCAGCGGCCGGTTTCCGCTCGGCCCCCTGCGCACCAGCAGCGCAATGCCCGCGCCGATCGCCACCCCGATGACCGCCGCGGTCAGGAGATCGAACTGCTCCTCGCGGTCGTCGTTGAAATCATCCACGGGGGCGGATGCGCGGCGTTTCTGGCCGGCCGTCGGCCCCTTGGTCTCCGTTGATGCCACCATTGTCCAGCTCCTCCTCGTCAAAAGACTCATCTGCGAAAGATTCATCGAGTGCGTCACCCACCCGCTCCACCGCTTCCACCAATCCCGGATCGCGCAGCTTCTGGCGCCGCCGGGCCTTGCGCGAGCGCGCCTTCGCGAACGTCGCCGCGCCCGTGCCCACGCCCTTGATCGTCGAGACCGACGCGACGAACACCGCTTCGATCTCCTGCTGGGCCACCTCGAGCAGCGCGTTCAGCTCGTTGATTCTGTCCTCGGCCAGCTCTGCCGCCTTCAGCAGCTTCTGGTTCGTGGACGCCAGCACCTGATTCACCTGCTGTACGTCCACGCGGAGCGACGTCGAGATGTAGTCCACGTTGTCGGTGATCGAGCTGACGTGCCGCATGATCGGATTGATGTCGCCGTAAATCCTGTCCAGCATGTCGCTGATTTTCTTCTGCGTCTTCCTCACGTTCAGCGCCGCCGGAATGAGCGCGGCCGCGAGAGCCAGAACGGTGAGCGTCAGAACGAAGCTCGCGATGCTTGTGACGCGGTCCCACCAGCTGGGGTCTTCGGCGACCTGCTTGGTAAAAATCGTGTCCAGCACGGCGGCCTGCTGGGCGAGCAGGTCGAAGATCGCCATCGTCCAGGTGTTCACGCGCACGATGTGTGCAAGGGAAGGGCCATATTAGCTATTGGCTGTTGGCTATTGGCTATTGGTAACCGCGATCAAATCTACCCGCTGTCGTCGGCTTGGAACTGAAGCCAACAGCCAAAAGCCAATAGCCAATAGCTGCTTCCCGGTGATATTTCAGGATCACCTCCATCCAGACATCATGCCCGCAGTCCAGTACGTAGTCGAAGGCAGGGCGGCGCTCAAGGGATCCATCCGGCCGTCGGGCAACAAGAACGCGGCGCTGCCGATACTCGCGGCCGCGCTCCTGTCGCGCCATCCGGTCCGGCTCGAGAACGTTCCCCGCATCCGCGACATGGAGACGCTCGTCGCGCTCATCCGCTCGATGGGAGTGACCATCGACTGGGAAGGGCGGAACACTCTCGAGGTGCATGCGGCCAAGCTCGACGGTAGCGACCTGGACCCGGTCCTATGCGCGACGATCCGCGCGTCCATTCTGCTCGCCGCGCCGCTGCTGGCTCGTTGCGGCGAGGTATCGCTGCCCGCTCCGGGTGGGGACGTCATCGGCCGCCGCCGTCTCGACACCCACTTCCTCGCGCTCCAGGCGCTGGGCGCGAAGGTGAACGCGAGCGAGCAGTTCGAGCTCACCGCGAAGAAGTTCACCGGCGCCGACGTGTTCCTGGACGAGCCGAGCGTGACCGCCACGGAGAACGCGCTGATGGCGGCCGCGGCCGCGGATGGGACGACGATCCTCCGGAACTGCGCGAGCGAGCCGCACGTGCAGGATCTGGCGTGGTTTCTCGGAAAGCTGGGAGCGAAGATCGACGGCATCGGCACCAACACGATGACCATCCACGGGCAGCAGGAGCTGGGCACAGGGCCGGTGACGCACGCCATCGGGCCGGACCACATCGAGGTCGGCTCCTTCATCGGGCTCGCGGCGGTCACCGGCTCGGAGCTCCGGATCGTGGACTCGGGCGTGGAGCACCTGCGCTCAACGCTGATGGGGTTCGCCAAGATGGGGATCGAGTGCATCGTGGAAGGTGATGACCTGATCGTGCCCGCGAAGCAGTCCAAGGAGATCCAGCCGGATCACGGCGGGCACATATCCAAGCTGGAAGACCAGCCCTGGCCCGCGTTCCCCGCCGACACCATGTCCATCGCCATCGTGACGGCCACGCAGTGCAACGGGATCATCATGATGCACGAGAAGATGTTCGAGTCGCGGCTCTTCTTCGTGGACAAGCTGATCGCCATGGGCGCGCGCATCGTGCTGTGCGACCCGCACCGCGCGCTGATCACGGGACCGCAGCGGCTGCACGGCGCGTACATGGACTCGCCCGACATCCGCGCGGGCATGGCACTGCTGCTCGCGGCGCTGTGCGCCGACGGAACCAGCCGGATCAACAACGTGCAGCAGATCGAGCGCGGCTACGAGCGGATCGACGAGCGCTTGAACGCGCTCGGCGCCAACATCCGCCGCGTAGAGGATCGGCGCGGAGAGCCGCCAGCGGGTCGCGTAGTCTGACCATCCCGTACGAGCCGGTCGCCGAGCTCGAGGAGCTCGGCATCCGCGCGTTCACGACGACTCGCGCGGCGGGCACGTTCAGCCTGGCGAGCGGTGACACCGAGGACGAGGTGCTCGGGCGCTGGGCGGAGCTGGAGCGGGATATAGCCGGAGAGGCCACGGGCGTGGTGCTCGCGCGCCAGGTGCACGGCACGAAACTCCTCGAGCACGGCGGCGGCATGCGGGGGTGGGTGC
>CAYGJL010000017.1:46009-63789 GCA_964350145.1 uncultured Gemmatimonadaceae bacterium | reverse complement strand
CTCCTGGAGGAGGCCGGACTCCCGCCGTGCGTGACCAATCTCGTCGCCGGCGAGATCGCCGTCCGCCAGCAGCGTGTCGGAGATCATCCGTGCGTCGCCGGCGACGAGATTGATCACGCCCGGCGGGAGTCCGGCCTCCTCCAGGAGAGCCATGATGTAGTGCGCGCTAAGCATCGCGCTCGACGCTGGTTTCCACACCACCGTGTTTCCCATGAGCGCGGGCGCCGTCGGGAGGTTCCCCGCGATCGCGGTGAAGTTGAAAGGCGTGATCGCGTACACGAACCCTTCCAGCGGACGGTAGTCCAGCTGGTTCCACGCGTCGTCGGCGCTGATCGGCTGGGTGTCGTAGATCCCCTGCGCGAACGCCGCGTTCAGCCGCCAGAAATCGATCAGCTCGCAGGCGGAATCAATCTCGGCCTGGAACGCGGTCTTGGACTGGCCGAGCATCGTCGCCGCGTTCAGCGTGGCGCGCCATGTAGTTGAGAGAAGCTCGGCGGCCTTGAGAAAGACGGAGGCCCTGGCTTCCCACGAGCGCGCGGCCCAATCGTGTTGCGCGTCGCGCGCGGCCTTGACGGCCCTGGCGACGTGCTCGGGCGTAGCCTTGTGCCAGTCGCCGAGGACGTGCCGGTGCGCGTGTGGCATCACCGCGTGCGCCACTTCGCCGGAGAGCATCCGCCGGCCCCCGATGACCAGCGGGATCTCGACGCGCTCGTCTGACATCTCACGCAATCGCGTCTTCAGCGCCGCCCGCTCCGGGGAGCCCGGCGCGTAGGAAAGGACCGGCTCGTTCTGCTGCGGAGGGACGCGCCACGTGCCGGTGAACGAACGCGAATAAGTAGCCGAATTGCCGTCGGCCGCTTCTCCCCCGGCCTGCCCTCGGCGAACTTGCGGGTCGTCGTCAGGTTTGCGTGTGTCTTTCGAAAATCCAATCGCTGACATGATCGCAAGATATCTCCCGCATGCTTCCATGAGAATCTCGCTGCCGTGGTTATTCGTCCTGGGCGCGTGCGCCGACGGGGGGATCACGTGGGGGCCGGTCACCTATGGGGGGAGCCCGTCCACGGCGAGCGCGACGGTCGCGACGGTCGTGACGCTCCCGCCCCGCGGAGGCGCGGGATGTGCAGATATCGTCGTGGCGGCGCGCGGCGGGGAGCGGTACGCCGCGTGGTGGGTGGCCGGGCCCGACGGCGGCTCCGTGCTAATGCTCGCGCGGTCGCCGGACGGCGGCGCCCACTGGGATACGCCGCTCGTGGCGGACGATCGCGACGCGGGCGGTCTGCGCTGCTCGCGTCCACCGCCGTCCCTCTTCGCCGACGAGACTTCCGGGTACCTGCATCTGACCTATCACATCTCGCCCGTTGGTAGTCCGGGCGTGTACTTCACGCACTCGATGCAGGCGTCCGCGCTGGGGACGACCGGAATGGGGGTGTTGCACATGCCCGTCCCAGTCACGCACGGCGACCGCCCGGTTCGCAGCAGCGTCGCCGGCCGCGGCGACACCGTGGTCGTCGCGTTCGAGGATCCCAACAGCGCCAAGCCGCGCATACTGCTCGCGCTGTCTACCGGTGCGGGGCACGTGTTCTCGGCGTACGGCGCGGTGTCGCCTCCGGGCGCTGCCGCGGCCTCGCCCCGGGTGTCGTTGGTCGGGGATTCCGTTCGTGTCTACTGGATTGAGACCGGTCCCGGCGTTGCGCCGCGCGCGGTCTCGCGGGCGGGGAAGCTGCCGTGAGCCCGGCCGCGCGGCGGAACCGGTTCATAGGGGCGCACACGATCAACAACGGCGGCGTGCACATGGCCGTCCGCCGCGCCGCGCGCGGCGGGATGACGGCGGTACAGGTCTTCACCGCCGTCCCCAAGTACTACAACGACAAGATGTCCGTGCGCCCCGAGCGCGCGCAGCGGTTCAGGAAGGAAGTCGCGGCGTCGAACATCGATCCGAAGATGATTCTCGTGCACGCTCCGTACGTTCTGAGCGTGGCGACCCCCGACCCGAAGAAATGGGCGCGGGCGAGCGGGGGGCTCACGAAGGAGCTGGAGCGCTCGAGCGATCTCGGCGCGGGCTCGGTGTGCTTCCATCCCGGCTCTGCCGGAAACGACACGCCTGCAAACGCGGCGAAGCGGATCGCCCAGGCGATCACGACGGCGCTGAGCACGGTGAAATCCGAGACGCGTCTCCTCGTGGAGAACACCGCGGGGGCCGGGCGGACCATGGGACGCACGGCGGCGGAAATAGGGGAAATCCTCTCGCACGTCCCGAAATCGCTGCGCGCGCGCACCGGATACGGGTTGGATACGTGCCACCTGTTTTGCTCCGGATACGACATTCGCCGGTCGCCCGCGGCCTTCACGAGCATCCTCGACGAGTTCGAGGATGCGACCGGAGAGCCGCCGTCTTTTTTCCACCTGAACGACAGCGCTGGCGAGCTCGGATCTAACCGCGACAGGCACGTTCTCATAGGGGAAGGGGAGATCGGGACGGACCCGTTCAAATGGCTGCTGGCGGATGCCCGGTCGGCTGGTATTCCGCTGGTGTTGGAGACGCCGCAGCAGAACTACGACGTGACCGACGACGACGATTCGCCCGATCCCTACGACGTGCGAATGATGAAACTGCTGTCTTCCCTATAGAGTTTCCCTATTGCGCCCACGCTCCTGCGATTTACTTTGCTCCGCGGCAGGATGTTGATGGAGTTGTGGTCCGCACTGTCATCCCACTCAGGAGAAGCGATGGCAACAAAGAAGAAGAGCTCGGCTAAGAAAAAGTCGTCCTCGTCGAAGAAGAAGTCGACCGCCAAGCGCGGAACGGCCAGGAAGAAGTCGGCGACGAAGTCGCGCGCCAAGACGAAGTCGAAGACGAAGCGCACGCCGAACGCTGCGTTCATGAAGCCGATGCGGCCGAGCGCTTCGCTCAGCGCCGTCGTTGGCAGTGGCGCGCTTCCGCGTACGGAAGTCACCAAGAAGCTCTGGGCCTACATCAAGCGGAAGGGTCTGCAGGACAACAAGAATCGCCGCATGATCAATGCGGACGATGCGCTGCGCCCGGTGTTCGGCGGGAAGCGTCAGGTCTCGATGTTCGAGATGACGAAGCTCGTCAACAAGCATCTCAGCTGATCTAGCTGATCGTTGCCAGCCGCACCCAAAAAGGGGCGCGCCGCCAAGGCGCGCCCCTTGTCACAGCCGGGCTCGACGAAGCCTGGATGGCGAGGTGGAGCGCTTTGGCGCAATCTCCGCGCGATCGCGCTACCGCTCGCGCTGTTTCTGCTGATCAGGACCTTTTTTCTCGAAGCGTACCGGATCCCGTCGGGGAGCATGATCCCCGCGCTGCTCGTCGGCGACTGGCTGTTCGTCAACAAGCTGCGGTACGGGCCGCACGTTCCGTTCACCGAGAGGCGGCTGCCGGGATACGCCGAGCCGCACCGCGGCGACGTCGTGGTGTTCGTCTCGCCGCCGCAGATGGACCAGCTGCACAACCTGACTCCGACGCTGGTGAAGCGGGCCGTCGCCGTCGGCGGTGACACGGTCCACATGCGACGCGGAGTGCTGTACGTGGACGGGATCGCGCAGCGGCAGGGCTATGGCGCTCCGGGGAGCGACGCGTTCGATTCGGTGGACGAGCTGTTCGACTGGCAGAAGCCTATCGGGCTGAAAGCGTCGCGGTTCGGCGCGGCGCCCTCGCAGCCTTCACACGACGAGTGGGGCCCGCTCGTGGTCCCGCCCGGACACCTGTTCATGATGGGTGACAACCGCTACAACTCCAAGGACAGTCGCTACTGGGGTTTCGTTCCACGTAAAAACGTGCGTGGCAGGCCGATGTTCGTGTACTACTCGTACAACGCGGACGACAGCGACCGTCCGCTGCCTTTCATCACCGACATCCGGTGGGGCCGGCTCGGACACTGGATCCGGTAGAACCGCGGGAGCGCAGGATGGCTGACGCGCCGATGGCGATCCAAGGATGGCGCAGGAGCGACGTGATGCTGCGTGCGGCGCAGTCCGTCTGCTTCGTGGCGATGACGATTCTGGCCATCGCGGGCGCCACAGGGTACAGAGGTGTTGTGCTGGGCGGCGTGCTCCTCTCGCTCTGTTTTCTCGTCGGCATCGCGGCGTTTCTGACGGCGTTCGACGGGTTGCCATTGGAGCAGCGAGAGCTGTTTCAATGGATCACTACCGGCGCCGTGTTGGGTGCGATAGCGAAGGTCTCCTGGACACTGCACCTTATTTCCAACGGCGTGCGTCCGCCGTTCCCGGCGCTGGCCGATTACCTGCTGCTCGGCGCCGAGCTCGCTGTAATAGCGGGCTTCATTCGTCTGCTCTTCATGAAACGGGCCGGAGTGAAGCTCGAGGCGTTCGCCGATCTCATACTCATCGCCGTCGCCGCCGGGGTGATCATGCTGCCGCTGGGAACCGCGGAGCTCGGTGCAGCGCTGGACAATCTTCCGACGGCCGGCAGGGTAGTGGGCGGACTCTCTTTCCTCGCGGCGGCAGCCAGCCTCGTCCTGCTCGCGCTGCTGATCACGTGGCGCGGAGAGGATCTGTCGCGGCGGGCCATGCTGGGGCTCGCGCTGGGAACCGTTGCGACCGCGGTATTCACCGCGTGGGCGGCCCAGCTCGCGCTGAGTGGCGCCCAGCCGCTGCACATCCCCATGGACGTGCTCGCGGCCGCCGCAATTCTCGGCTTCGTGTCCGCGCTCGAGGTTCGCCGTTCCCCGCCGACCCTGGAGCTCAAGGTGGCGGAGCGCACCGCCGCGCTCAGCGGAGCGGTCGAGGAGTTGAAGGGAGTGCTCACCGAGGAGCGGGCGATGCGCGCGCAGATCATCGAGCGCGAGCGGCTGGCGTCGATCGGGTCGATCGTCGGCGGCGTCGCGCACGAGATCAACAATCCGCTGAGCAGCATCAGTGCGTTCGCCCAGCTGCTGCTGAGCGAGGAGGGGCTCACCGCGCAGCAACGCGATTCGCTCGACGCGATCTACTCCGAAGCGACCCGCGCCGCGAACGTGATAAAGGACCTGCGCGCGTTCGCGCGGCGAAGCGCGTCCGAGACGCGCGCCGTGGACCTGAACGAGATCATCGGCCGTACCGTCCGGTTGAGGAGCTACCAGGCGGACAGCGGCGACGTGCGCGTTGATACAAAGCTCGATCCCGACCTTCCCATGGTGACCGGGGATCCGCAGCAACTGCAGCAGGTCGTGGTGAGTCTGCTGTCCAACTCGGTCACGGCGATGAAGGACGAAGGGCGGCTGCTAATCGAGACGCGCGCGGCGCGAAACACGGATGACAGGCGCGTTCTCGTGGAGTTCACGGATACGAGACCGGGGATTCCCGAGGAGTTGCGCGAGCGGATCTTTGATCCGTTCCTCGGGTCGCAGGGCATCGCCGAAGGGGTGGGCGCGGGGCTGAGCGTGAGCTACGGCATCGTGGCTGCGCACGGGGGCTCGCTCCGGCTGGCCGACGGATCACCCGGCGCGACGAAGTTCATCGTGGAATTGCCGGCAGCGCGGTGGCAACCCGAGGCCGGTGGCACCGGGCGCGCGCCCGAGCGCAAGGAAACCGCGCGACGCGTGCCGAGCGCGGCGCCAACATCGTCCTAAGAGCATGGTCTACTTCCCCAAGCAGACGGAGCCGTATCAGCGGCGGATCTCGGACGAGGAATGGGATGGCCACGGGCCAGGCTCATTCCGGAAGCTGGCTTTCTCGACCGTGGAAATGGCGGTCATCACGGGCCTGCTCGTCAGGGTATTCCGCGCGTTCCTGCTGACCAACACCGGCAACGACCAGCCACTTTTGCTCGGAATCGGCTTTTTGATCGGGGCCGTATTCCTGTTCGCGATGGTGACGCTGCACCTCGGGAATTTTCCGCTGCGGCACTGGGTGTGGCGGGCGCCGGTGTTCGCGGTGCTCGTCGCCGCGACCGAGCTGATCGTCAGTGCCGCGTTGATCGCGCTCGGGAGGGAACCCCTCGGCACGGCGCGCGCCACCTTCGCCGACTGGCGGGGCATGGCGGCGGACGTGCTGCTGCTGCGGCTCGCCGCGATCTCGGCCTACTCGCTGGCGCTCGCGGTCATCGTGCAGTGGACACGGACGCAGTCGCTCAAGAAGGCGCACCGACTCTAGGGAAGTCAGGCTCCAGTGATTCTGATGGGGAATCCAAGTCAGGAGTGTGGCAGTTCGGAGTTTATCAGTGAGGAGTTGGCTCCTTCCGCCATGTGCCCAACCGCCGACTCCAGACTCCCACCTCCAAACTGTCACGCTCCGAACTTGGATTCCGGTAGCGCTGCGATCGGAGCATGCCGCGAGGGCGTTATCGTTATAATTCGATAATGAAGGACAAGGCTAAGCGGCTGATCGTCGTCGGGGACCGCGTGCTGGTGAAAATCGAGGACGGAGAAGACCGGACCAAGGTCGGCCTGTATCTCCCTCCCACGGCCATCGACAACCAGGCCGTCCAGGGCGGGACGATCATCGCGACCGGCCCGGGGCTGCCGATGCCCGACCTCGCGGATATCAACGAGGAGCCGTGGCGCGTGGCCATGCGCGAGACCCGCTTCGTCCCGATGCAGGCCCGGACCGGCGACTACGCGTTGTTCTTCAGAAAGGCTGCGGTGGAGATCACCTTCGACGGCGACCGGTTTCTCGTCGTGCCGCAGACAGCCATTCTCGCACTCGTGCGCGAGCCGCACGTGGAGGATTAGACGATGTACGACGAAAGACTGGTCGCACCGATGCGCGAAGACCTCACGCGCCTGGGCGTGCAGGAATTGAAGACGGCGGAGGAGGTGGACGCGAAGCTGCGCGACTCCGCCGGCACGACGCTGATCGTGGTCAACTCCGTCTGCGGTTGCGCTGCGCGGAACGCGCGACCGGCGGTCGCGCGCGCGCTCGAGCACGAGGTGAAGCCCGACGCTCTGACCACCGTGTTCGCCGGCCAGGACGTGGACGCCGTACGCCAGGCGCGATCCTACTTCGCCGGATATCCCCCGTCATCGCCGCAGATCGCGCTGCTCAAGGACGGTAAGCTCGTGTACATGCTCGAGCGGCATCAGATCGAAGGTCGCACGGCCGAGGAGATCGCACAGGACCTCACGGGCGCATTTGATCGATTTTGCGGAGTTGTCCGGGCGGCGTGAGCCAGCCGCGTCCCCTTCGGCCGCTACGCGCGCAAAGTACGCGCGCTAAGACGCGGCCTGTGGGGACGCGGCTCGCTCACGCCGCTCAGCTTGGTCTAACCGCTCAGCGCGGCGCCCGGGCTCATTCGCGCTCTCGCTCGGTTCGCGCTGGCTACGTGTAGCGGATCCAGTGCCCGAGCTCGCGTAGGGTCGGGCGCTTGCCGTACATGAGCAGCCCCACGCGATAGATTCGCGCCGCCAGCCATACCACGAGCAGGCACGACAGCAGGAGAACTATCAGGGATCCGATCAGCTCGGTGGTCGGCACGTTGATGATCGTGAGCCGCAGCGGCATGATGATCGGCGAGGAGAAGGGCAGCCACGACATGGTCGTCGCGAGCCCGCCGGTCGGATTGAACGTGACCGGTTGAATGAAGATCGCCGCGGCCACGAGCATGAGCATCACGGGCTGCGCCGCCTGCTGCGCTTCCTGGTCGCTGTTCACCATGGCCCCCACCGCCGCGAACAGCGCGGCGTAGAAGACGAAGCCGAGCACGAAGAACAGCAGCAGCAGGAGACCGTCGCCCGGGGAGATGCCGGGCATGACGAACGGCGGCGCGGGGATACCGAAGACGTTAAAGATCTGCACCCTGTAGGCGAGGAACGCCACGACCGTGGCGACCCACACCAGCTGCTGCGTCAGTCCCACCGCGCCGACGCCGAGCACCTTTCCGGCGAGCAGAGTCTCGGGCCGCACGCTTGACACCACGACTTCCGCGACGCGTGTGGTCTTCTCCTCGATCACGCCGCGCAGGATGTTCTGGCCGTACAGGATGATCGACATGTACAGCAGGAATGCGATCCCGAGGCCGAAGAACGCGCTAACCGCGCCCGATCCGCCGCGGCCCTCGTCGGTGATCCGTTCCGTGCGAAATCGCAGGCGTCCCGCGGTGAGCTCGCGGGCTCGGTCCGCCGAGATTCCCTCCGACTCGAACCTGTAGGCGAGCACCGTCTTTTCCACGGCGTCCTCTACCGCTTCCATCGCCGTGAGGGAGCTGGCATGCCGCCCGGCATACCGCGCGCTCTCGCCCGCGACGGTCTGCTGGTCCACGACCAGATAGCCGGAGCGGTCCTCGCGCATCACTTCGGCGGTCGCGAGGCTCTCGGCTGCCGACAGCTCGGAGGGCGCGACCACCCGCACCTCGGGAGCGCGGCTGGGGCCGGAGCCGAATCCCCGCATCGCCTCCGACACGCGCCCGCCGAGGCCCGTGCTGGTAGCATCGATGACCACCGTACTGCTGATGTCGGCGGCGCTCTTGGTTTTCAGCGTGAGCCACGCGGGCACGATCATGAGCGCCGCGAACAGCAGCGGACCGAAGACCGTGGCGATGATAAACCACTTGGTGCGAACGCGCTCGATGTACTCGCGCTTGATGACCGCCCAGAGCTTACCCATGTCCCGACATTCCCGGCTCGACGCCTTTTGCCCCGACCCGCTCGAGAAAGATCTGATGCAGCGAGGGCTGGATCAGCTCGAAGCGCTTCACCACGGCCCCGCTGCCGACGATCGCGCGGAGCAGTTGCTGCGCGTCCGCGCCCGGCTGGAGCTCCACCTCGAAGAACCTGTTGGAGTCGTCCACGCGCTCGACCAGCGACCTGTCGGCGAAGATCCGGTCGACCTCGCTGCTCGGCGCTCCGTCGAGCGCGACGGCCACCGTGCGCCCGGCGTTCTCGGCCTTGACGTCGGCGAGGGTCCCGTCCAGCACCTTGTCGCCGTTGGAGATGATGCAGACGGCGTCGCACATGCGCTCGGCGTTGTCCATGAGATGCGTGCTGAAGATCACCGTCTTGCCGCGCCGCCGTAGCTCCACGATCGTGTCCTTCAGAGCCTGGGAGTTCACCGGGTCCAGCCCGCTGAACGGCTCGTCGAGAATCACCAGCTCGGGATCGTGCAGCAGCGCGGCGATGAACTGCACCTTCTGCTGCATCCCGCGGGAGAGCTCGTCGACCTTCGCCGCCCCCCAATCCTTGTCCGGCGTCTTGAGCGACAGCCGCTCCAGCCACTCGTCGATCAACGGATCCGCCCGCCTGCGCGACATGCCTTTGAGCTCGGCGAGAAACCGCAGAATCGAGCGGACCTTCATCTTGCGGTAGAGGCCGCGCTCTTCGGGCAGATAGCCGACGCGGTCGAGGATCGAGTCGCCGTTGGAGTCCTGTCCGAGAATGGTGATCGTGCCGGAGTCGGGCGCGATCACGTTCAGGATCATGCGGATGGTGGTCGTCTTGCCGGCGCCGTTCGGCCCGAGCAGCCCGTACACCGTGCCGCGGGGGATCACCAGCGACAGATCGCGCACCGCTGTGTGGCCGGCGAAGCGCTTGACGACGTTGCGGATTTCGACGGCTGGTTCGGGCATTCGGGAGCAGTGACTAGTGACTGGTGACTAGTGACTAGTAAAGACGAACGACTGGAAGAACGCGCTCGGCGTAGAATATACGTGTGACGCCCAGCGACGTTGAGCTAAGTCCGCGCTTCCGGTTCGACCGCAATGAGCTTGCGGGCGCGTTCGGCGACATCGGGACAGATCTCCCGCTGATCGTAGGCATGGTCATGGCGGCCGGGCTCGACGCAGCCAGCGTGTTGGTGATGTTCGGCATCATGCAGTACGCCACGGCGATCCGGTACGGCATGCCGATGGCCGTGCAGCCGCTCAAGGCGATGGCCGTCATCGTGATCACGCAGAAAATTGCCGGACCGGTGCTGTTCGGCGCCGGCCTGGCCATCGGCGTAGTGATGCTCCTGCTGACGGTGACCGGGGCGCTTGCCTGGCTCGCGCGGGTGGTGCCGAAGAGCGTGGTCCGCGGACTTCAGCTCGGGCTGGGACTGCAGCTCGCGCTGCTCGCGCTGGGCGACTACGTGCGATCGGCCGGCGTCATCGGCTACGGCCTGGCGATGATCGCGTTCGCCATCGCGATCGCGCTGTACGGCAACCGCCGCTTTCCGCCGGCGTTGCCGATCATCGCGCTCGGGATGTTATACGCGTTCATGTTCAACCTCGACGCGCGCGACCTTGCAAGCGGCCTCGGCTTCACGCTGCCACTGCTCAGGATGCCGGCCCCGGCCGACGTGTGGACGGGGCTGGTGATCCTCGCGCTCCCGCAGATACCGCTTTCGCTCGGCAACTCGCTGCTCGCCACCCGCCAGACCGCGCACGATCTATTTCCCGAAAAGCAGATCACGATCCGGCAGCTCGGCTACAGCTACTCGCTGATGAACCTCGTGAATCCGTGGCTCGGCGGGATCCCCAGCTGCCATGGATCGGGCGGCCTGATGGGCCACTACACTTTCGGCGCGCGCACCGGCGGCTCGCTGCTGATCTACGGCTCGCTCTTCGTCGCGATGGGATTGTTCTTCGCCGGCGCGTTCTCGCAGGTGGTGCAGGTCTTCCCGCTGCCTGTGCTCGGCGTGCTGTTGCTGTTCGAGGGATGGGCGCTGATGTGGCTCGCGCGCGACGTCGTGCCCGTGCGCCGCGAGCTGGCGATCACTGTCTCCGTCGCCGTTCTGGCCGTAATGGCGCCATACGGATACCTGGTTGGAATGGCCGCCGGGACTGTCGCGCATTACGCGTTGGGAAGGATATCGATCGAATAACGCTCTGGAAGGACCCCGGGAGATAGCTAAGGATGGAACGGAAACATTTGAGTTGCACATGTACCCAACACGCCCCATCCTTCCTTCTGACGAATTGCTAAAGCGATTCACCGATGGGGCTAACCGGCTCTAGCCGGATCCGGTGTTACGGATACACCCCTCGTCAGTGAGTTGAAGAATGCGTCAGATTTGGAAGTCAGCGGTACCCGTGTCGATCATTCTGGTGTTTACCGCCGCCGGCTGCATGGAGGATGATATCACGGGTGCGGCAAGCAGTGCCGCCCGCCATCCGAGCGCGTCGGAGCAATCGGGACCCCGGACGCATGACGATGAGCTTGCGCGCATCGCACGTGAGGAGATTCCGGGATTCGCCGGATATTATATCGATGGCGATGGTAACGACGTTGTTCTGCTGACCGACACCACGCAGCGTGGCCGCGCCGTGGTTTTTGCGAGACAGAGGCGGCAGGATTCCCGACTCCCCGCTGCACGGGCCACGACTATCCGGCACGCACGCTGGGATTTCGCGACGCTCAAGGAGTGGCACGACCGGTTGATCCCGCGTCTCCTTGGAGCAGGCGTTGTGTTCACCGATGTAGCGGAATAGAAAGGGATATGCAGAAGACGCTGGACGTCGAGTGGGTGGCGCCACCACCGCCAGCGCCGTCCATCACGGCAGAAGTACTCAACAGCAACCCCCACCTCACTTGGGGTGCGGTTGCCGGAGCACTCGAGTACCGGATATATCGACGAATCACGGACAGCAACAGCTTTCCGCCCTGGGAAATCTGGAACACCGTGTCGGGCACGTCGTATACCGACGTGTCCACAATGGTGACTTCATTCTTCGGGTACGATAACTACCCTCCCTTTGAGCGGGCCGTATCGTATCAGGTTCGAGCCGTTGCTTCGGGCGGCGTTGAGGGCGCTGAAAGTAGTTATGCGACGTTCCTCCCCGAGGAGGGCCCGCTTCCCTACAGGATGGAGCTATGAGCGGTAAGTCATTCCGAGCGCCAGTCCGCAGTTATTACTTGCGCGAGGACGAGTCAGTGAGCCGAACCTGCGTATGGGTCTCTTGGATCGTGCTCGCCGCGGGTGCGGCCGCTGGCATGGCCTGCACGGAACTGACGGACCCGGATGATCGCCCAACAGTTATCGTGACCGATCGGCTCGAGTACCGCCCGCGGCCATGGACTAGTGTAATCGTTACTACGCGTACCGCGACTGCAGATACGATTTTCGACAATCATTGCGACGGCGGAACCGAGGGTTTCGAGTACCTAGGTCGATGGAACGGCAGTTACGGCGCGGGGCGGTTCTGCGACCGGAGCCAACCCACGCTGGGTCGTGACCGGATTCCGATTCCTCCAGGCACTGTCCACGTTGACACCTTCTTCGTACACGAGACGCAGTACACCGGCACGTGGCGTGTGCAACTGCATCTCCACGACTATACAGGCGCGCTGCTCCCGATTGAGGAACGGATCTCTAACACCTTCCACGTCGAAGGCACCTGGACACCGTGACACGGAGTAAGGTCAGAACTACCGCTGAGGCGAAACGGCAGCCCGAGAGGAAACTGCCTTATAGTTGGCTAGGACGAGGAGGTCTGGCGGTTCTTGTGCTTTCCGCTTGCGGCGATAGCACAGCACCGGAGCGGACGCAATTCTCCTACGAAGTAACCCCCGCCGGCTCGGCGACCAGCTACCACGGCGGAAATGCGAGCTTCACTCTGGCGCCGGACCCATGCGTCGCGGGTGCGTCGCTTCTCAGCATCGACATGCTCACGGCTGAGGGCGCGCGCCTGACTCTGGCGCTGCGGCTCGGGAAAGACGGCGGACCGACCGAAGGTGTTTATCCGTTCTCCATCGCTCGGCTCCCGGGCGTCGCGGGCGTGCTCTTCAGCGACGTTTCACCGATCCCTGCATTTACCGGCCGCCTGTCGTTCCTGCGGCTCACCGGCGAGTTGCGGCTCAGCGAGACGTCTATGTCCCGAATCACCGGCTCGTTCGTGCTCGAGGCTGTAAACTCCCTTGGAAGCCCAGTCGATGTGCGAGGTACGTTCGATGCCGGCGTAGATTCCGACCCGGAGACTGTACCCGTCAACTGTGAACTACCGCAGGTACCTGCTTGGCCGCATAGGATCGACCCCGCGATTATCACGGCAGACGCACGGGGGAGTCCGTCGGTCGAGGTCGACATGCTAGGGACTTCGGCGGTAATCGGAATCCGGGTTGGCGGAGTCACCGGCTGTCACGCAATTGCGGAGACCGAAGTGGTGGTGGAAGGTCTTACCGCTACGATCACCCCGAGGAACTACAACTCTACCGGAACTGGGGGCTGTCCCAAGGCTTTGGCTAACCGCGTGGCCACTGCGGTGGTCGCGTTCGGGCGAAGCGGCGAGGCGGTTATCCGCGTGCGCGGATTGAGTGAGGCCGCGGGCACAGATACGATCGTCGTCGAGCGATCGGTAACAGTTCCGTAGAATACAGCCACACTCGGGTTGGATTGGGATTAGTCCGGCAACTGGGGATTTACTTCAGCCCTTCCTCGAGGGCGTTCCACGCAAGCAGCGCGCATTTGACCCGCGCGGGAAACTTCGACACTCCCGACAGCGCGCGCATCTGGCCGAGTGACTTGTCGTTGGCCGCGTCGGCGTCGCCCATGATCATCTCCCGGTAACGCGCGCCAAGCGCTTCGGCTTCGTCGGCCGTCTTGCCCTTGACCGCCTGCGTGATCATGGACGCAGCCGCCTGGGAGATGGAGCAGCCGCGGCCGGTGAAGCCGATGTCGGCGACCTTCCCATCCTCGACCGACAGATGCAGGTACACCTCGTCGCCGCAGAGCGGGTTCTTCATGGCGATCGTCCTGTGCTCGCCCCCGAGTTCGCCCTTGTTGCGCGGCCGGCGGTAGTGGTCGAGGATCAGTTCCTGATACATCGCCTGGATGTTGGCGGCGTTGTCAGACATGCACCCGTCCGAACAGCTCCTTGGCAGCCATGATGCCCGCGACGAGCGCGTCGATGTCGGCCTCGTCGTTGTACACGTAGAACGACGCGCGGGCGGTCGCGGGAACGTTCAGCCGCCGCATCAGCGGTTGCGCGCAGTGGTGACCCGCGCGGATGCAGACTCCCGTGCCGTCGAGAATCGTCGCGAGATCGTGCGGGTGCACATCGCCCAGCGTGAAGCTCACGACGCCGCTCCGGTGCTCGGCCGCGGGCCCGTAGATGCGTAGATCTTCTATGTCGGACAGCCGCGTCATGGCGAGCGAGACCAGCTCCCGCTCGTGGCGACGCACCTCTTCCATTCCAATCGAATCCAGATACTCCACTGCCGCCGCGAGCCCGACGGCGTTGGCGGCGTTGGGCGTGCCTGCCTCGAACTTGTGCGGCAGCACGTTCCAGGTCGTGTCCGCATCGTTCACGAACTCGATCATGTCGCCGCCGGTCTGGTACGGCGGCATCGCCTCGAGGAGCGCGCGCCTGCCGATCAGCCCGCCGATTCCCATCGGGCCGAGCATCTTGTGTGCGCTGAACGCGTAGAAGTCGACGCCCAGCTCGTCGTAATTCACCGAGAGGTGGGGCGCACTCTGCGCGCCGTCGCAGACGGAGATCGCACCGGCCTTGCGCGCTATCGCGGCGATCTCAGAGGCCGAATTGATCGTGCCGAGGGCGTTGGAGACGTGGCTGAACGCAACGATGCGGGTTTTGCGCGACACAAGCTCGCTCAATCGCGCGAGGTCTATGGTCCCGTCGGGTTCGAGCTCGCAGATCCGCAGCTTCGCGCGCTTCGCGATCGCCAGCTGCTGCCAGGGGACGAAGTTGGCGTGGTGCTCCATCGCCGTGACGACGATCTCGTCGCCCTCGGAGACGTTGGCGCCGCCCCACGCGGCCGCGACGAGGTTGATTCCTTCGGTCGTCCCGCGCGTGAAGATCAGCGTGGCCGCGTCGCCGACGCCGAAGAACCGGGCGATCCGCTCGCGCGCGGCGAGGTACGCGTCGGTTGCCTTCACCGAGAGCTCGTACGCACCGCGATGTGGGTTGGCATTGCTCGTCTCGTAGAACCGCACGATGGCGTCGAGCACCATCCTGGGCTTCTGGCTCGTGGCCGCGGAGTCCAGGTAATGCAGATCCGGATTGGCGGCGAGCAAGGGGAAATCGGCGCGGCGGCTACTCACGGGGCCTTCCTGGGCCCGACGAGCACAGCACCGTCGCGGACGAGCACTTCGTAGACGGGTAGCGGCTCCTCGGCGGGACCCTGGAGCACCGACCCGGTCCGGATGTCGAATCGCGCCCCGTGCCAGGCGCATTCGATGGTGCCATTTCCGGGCGTGTCGCCCAACGCCATCTCGAACTCCTGGTGGGTGCACACGTTACCCACGGCAGCTACCTCGTCGCCCAGTGTGCGGATCAGACAGATGGACTGTCCGCCGGAATGCTCAACGGCAACCGGAACGTTCTCCGGCAGGTCGGCGAGTCGGGCGACCTGCTCGAACCCTTGAACCGTAAATGTTTGAGTCACAACGTCTTGAGGCGCCTCGGCCAGGGTGTCCGCGAGCTTGATTATCCCGACAAATCTACTTAGGATTCAACACTCGGCAAAGACTCCAAGTAGTTAAGTCCAGGCCTGGGACCCGCTTGAGCGTACCCGGCGAGCCAGAACCGAGCTGTTGGCTTTTGCATTACCAACAGCCAATAGCCAATAGCTAACAGCCGCCTTATGAGTACCGCCATAGAATCGCTGGTCAACCGGGAATATCGCTACGGCTTCGTCACCGAAGTCGAGGCCGATACCATCCCGCGCGGGCTCAACGAAGACATCGTGCGGGCGATCGCGGCGAAGAAGGACGAGCCCGAGTGGATGATCGAGTGGCGCCTCAAGGCGTACCGCCGCTGGCTCACGATGACCGAGCCGCACTGGTCGAACGTGAGCTACCCCGCGATCGACTATCAGGACATGATCTACTACTCGGCGCCGAAGAGCGTGAAGCCGCTCGCGTCGCTGGACGAGGTGGATCCCGAGCTGCTGCGGACGTACGAGAAGCTCGGCATCTCGCTTAACGAGCAGAAGATGCTCGCCGGAGTCGCGGTGGACGCGATCTTCGACAGCGTCTCGGTGGGGACGACGTTCAAGGAGGAGCTGGGCAGGCAGGGGATCATCTTCTGCTCTTTCGGCGAAGCGATCCAGAACCACCCCGACATCGTGCGGAAGTACCTCGGCACGGTGGTGCCGCACAGCGACAATTTCTTCGCCGCGCTCAACGCCGCGGTATTCAGCGACGGCTCGTTCTGCTACGTGCCCAAGGGCGTGAGGTGTCCGATGGAGCTGTCCACGTACTTCCGCATCAACGCCGCCGACACGGGCCAGTTCGAGCGCACGCTGATCGTGGCGGACGAGGGCGCGTCGGTGAGCTACCTCGAGGGCTGCACGGCGCCGAAGCGATCGGGCAACCAGCTGCACGCCGCGGTGGTCGAGCTGGTCGCGCTGGACAACGCGTCCATCAAGTACTCGACGGTGCAGAACTGGTACGCGGGCGACGCGGAAGGCGTGGGCGGCATCTACAACTTCGTGACCAAGCGCGGGAAGTGCGTCGGGGTGAACTCCAAGATCTCCTGGACCCAGGTGGAGACCGGCTCGGCGATCACGTGGAAATATCCGAGCGTGATCCTGCAGGGCGACAACTCGACCGGCGAGTTCTACTCGGTGGCGGTGGTCAACAACCGGCAGCAGGCGGACACCGGCACGAAGATGATCCACATCGGGAAGAACACGAAGAGCACGATCATCTCGAAGGGAATCTCGGCGGGCCGCGGCAACAACAGCTACCGCGGACAGGTGAAGGTGATGCCGCGGGCAACGGGCGCGAGGAACTACACGCAGTGCGACTCGATGCTGATCGGCAACGAGTGCGGCGCGCACACCTTCCCGTACATCGAGGTGCAGAACGACTCGGCGATCGTGGAGCACGAAGCGTCCACGTCCAAGATCGGCGAGGACCAGATTTTCTACTGCAAGCAGCGCGGACTGAACGCCGAGCACGCGATCTCGATCATCGTGAGCGGATTCTGCAAGGAAGTCTTCCAGAACCTGCCGATGGAATTCGCCGTCGAGGCGCAGCAGCTCCTCGGCATCTCGCTCGAGGGCTCGGTCGGATAGCGAGGCCGGCTCCGCTCTCCGCGGAGCGGTGCGAGCGCAACAACCAACAACGGAATGAAGTCGTGCTTGAGATAAAGGGACTGCGCGCCAACATCGGCGAGAACGAGATACTGAAGGGGATAGACCTCACCGTGCAGAAGGGCGAGGTGCACGCCGTGATGGGGCCTAACGGCTCCGGCAAGAGCACGCTGGCGCAGGTGATCGCCGGCCATCCGGCGTACGAGGTCACCGCGGGCTCCGTCACCTACGACGGACAGGACCTGCTCGAGATGGAGCCGGAAGAGCGCGCTCAGGCGGGAATCTTCCTCGCGTTCCAGTATCCCGTGGAGATCCCCGGAGTCACCAACGCGTACTTCCTGCGCTCGGCGTACAACGCAATCCGCAAGGCGCGGGGGGAAGAAGAGGTGGATCCACTCGAGTTTCTCGACGTGATGGAAGAGAAGATGAAGCTCGTGGACATGGATCCCGCGATGCTCAACCGCTCGGTCAACGCCGGGTTCTCCGGCGGCGAGAAGAAGCGGAACGAGATCGTGCAGCTCGCGGTGCTGAACCCGCGGCTCGCGATCCTGGACGAGACCGACAGCGGTCTCGACATCGACGCGCTGCGGATCGTCGCCGACGGCGTGAACAAGCTCCGCAGCCCGGAGAAGTCCGCCATCGTCGTGACGCACTACCAGCGGCTGCTCAACTACATCGTGCCGGATTACGTGCACGTGCTCGCGGGCGGCCGGATCGTGCGGTCGGGCGGCAAGGAGCTGGCGCTCGAGCTCGAGGAGCACGGTTACGATTGGATCCAGACGCACGCGCCGGAAGGCGCCGGCGCCGCACTCGGGTGACCTGCACCGTGACGCAGCCGGAAAGCCCGGTCCACCA
>CAYGJL010000017.1:6201-45909 GCA_964350145.1 uncultured Gemmatimonadaceae bacterium | reverse complement strand
CCGGATCTCGCGCGGCTGGGCTCGATAGCAGACCATGACACCGTAGCGTTCACCGCGCTCAACACCGCGCTGATGCAGGACGGTGCCGTCATCTCGATCGGCTCCGGGGTCGAAGTGGACGTTCCAGTCCATCTGGTGTTCGTGTCCACGCAGCCGGCGCCTTTGTCGGCGTCTTTTCCGCGAAACTTGGTGCTGCTCGGGCGCTCGGCGCGGGCCACGGTGATCGAGAGCTACGTGGGCTTCGGCGACGAAAGTTACCTCACCGTGCCCGTCACTGAGATATCACTCGGCGAGGGCGCGCGCCTCGAACACATCAAGGTGCAGAACGAGAGTCAGGGCGCGTTCCACGTCGGCACCATCCAGGCGCGGCAGGAGCGCGACAGCGAGCTGCACTCGTTCTCGTACGCCGCGGGCGCGGAGTTGTCGCGCACGAACGTGTACACGCTACTCGACGGCGCGGGATCCTCCTGCACGATGAACGGGATGTACATGGTGTCGGGGCTGCAGCACGTGGACCACCAGACCCGCATCGAGCACGCGCAGCCCAACACTACCAGCCGCGAGGTCTACAAGGGAATCCTCGACGGGCACTCGCACGGCGTGTTCAACGGCAAGGTGTACGTGCGGCCAGAGGCGCAGAAGACCGACGGAAAGCAGAGCAACAACAACCTGCTGCTGTCGGATCACGCGCGGGTGGACACCAAGCCGCAGCTGGAGATTTTCGCCGACGACGTGAAGTGCACGCACGGCGCGACCGTCGGCCGGCTGGACGACGTCGCGCTGTTCTACATGAAGAGCCGCGGGCTCGACGCGGAGCAGGCACGCACGCTGCTGATCTACGCCTTCGCGGCGGACGTGCTGGAGGAGATTCCGGTGAAGCCCGTCAGGGACGCGCTCGAGGCCGCCGTGTTCGCCCGCGTTCGCGGAGAGGAGCTGCAGCTAACTAGTGACTAGTGACTAGTGACTAGTCACTAGTATCTCCCGCGACGACTGGGTCAGCCTCGCGTGAATACGAAGAACACGACTGCAAGAACGAGCACCGCCACCAGAATCCACGTTCTGGGAACGGGCTGCCGGGCCGAAGCGCTCTCGCCGGTCCTCATCAGCGGCGTTCGAATCGTGGACCGCTTGCTGTCGGGGTCCGCCTCCGGATGGCCGCCGCTGCCAACGACCGTGAATCCCGTGGGCACCGGCGCCGACGAAAACGTGAGCTTTGCGGTTCCGATCATTATCTGATCACCGCTCTCGAGCTTCCGCGGAGATACCACCTCCTCGCCGTTCACGTGCGTTCCCGTCGGGCCGAGGCTCTCGAGGATCGCATCGTCGCCTTCCAGCATCAGTCGCGCGTGAGTGCGCGACACGGTGGGCTCCCGCAGGATGATGTCACTGTCCGCGTCGCGGCCAACCGTGAACATGGGCCGGCGCAGCGGATAGGCGCGTCGCTCGAAGTGGTGGACCACGTAACGCTCAGGCATCTTCTCTCGGGCCTCCGTCGGAATGACGACCGGCTGTTACATGCGTTTCATTGGCGCAAGAATCGCCTCAGCTTGC
The DNA here is from genome assembly GCA_964350145.1 of uncultured Gemmatimonadaceae bacterium. Lineage (GTDB taxonomy): Bacteria > Gemmatimonadota > Gemmatimonadetes > Gemmatimonadales > Gemmatimonadaceae > JACDCY01. Next base: position 44,358 of record CAYGJL010000017.1, on the reverse strand, counting down.
ATATTGCGATGGACGGTTACCGGAGTACATTCGCGGGACGCCATGCCGCCAGGCGCTGAAAATGGGCCCGGAACGCCTTGTGCGGCGCCAGCGACGCGATAAGCTGCATGGTACAGAGTGGACAGCTCTTGCTCGACCAGGAAGACTGGGACCCGGCATATCACCCGATTCGGAGGCGTGTTACATGGCAACCAAGCTCGACAAGACCATCAAGCGGGAGCTGGAGCTCGACGGCAAGGCCTACATGGTCGCGATCTCCCCAGAGGGCGTCAAAGTCACGCAGAAGGGCTTTCGGAAGGGGCAGGAGCTAAGTTGGCGCAGCATCATCAGCGGCGACGCATCGCTGAACGAAGACCTCAACGTCAGCGCGGACGCGACGAACCCGCAATTCTAGCTGTTGGCTATTAGCTGTTGGCTATTGGCTGAGCCAACAGCTAACAGCCAAGAGCCAATAGCCTTCTCAGGGTGACGGGGAGTCGGAGAGGTGCTCATGCACTATCGCCCACTCCCCGTTTTTCCTGGCGAACACCGCGGTCCACGCGCCGCCGATCACGTGCGGGTCTCCGCCCGGAGTGAGGTGCGGCACGCGGTAGGTGGTGGTCATTACCGCGGACGTCCGTGACAGCACGTCCACGCGCATCGTGGTCCATTCCCACTTGGGGTCGCGCATGTTGCGGCCTACGTAATTCCAGAACTGGCGTATCGCGGCCTCGAGTGAGTCGCGGGTGGTCGTGACCGACCCTCCGGACGCCGAGTAGACCGGGCCTTCCCTGGGGTACAGGGTGAGCATCCCCGCCAGCACGTCGCGCGCGCCCAGGTCGTAAGCGGTCTTCACTCGCTGCTCGATCGTCGCGGCGATCGAGCGGCGCTCCTCGTCGGTCAGCTCGGGATCGGCGCCCTGCCCGCACGCGAGCACGAACCCCGACGCCAATCCGACCAGCACGAGCCGTCCCAGCAATGTGTTCGTGGTCATTGAGGCGTCCTCGCTTCGCGACACGGACTGTCTCTCCAGATGGACAACATAGAAGGTTACGGCGGCATGGATGGTATCTACCGAGGGCGTGCCGGTTGCACCTGGCACGTTCGAACTGCAGCGCGAGTGCCGTACAAGCCCGTACCGGTTCGCGCAGGAGACAACATGTATCGCGCATTGAAGGTCCTCGTGTCGTGTGGAGCTCTGCTCGCGGCCGGTTGCGGCGACAGCTCGCGCATCTCCGCGGAGCTCCAGAACGATCTTGCGCTGGCCTCGGCTGACGCGGATCTCCAGCTCGCGTTGCGCTCGGTCGATCAGACCCGGATAGTCGGCGCGGTCGAGCGGACCACTCCGCCGGCCAGGGCGGTCGCTCCGTCCACCCGCGCTCCACGCCCGCGTCGCTCGCCGACGCCGCAAGTCGTAGCCGACGTGCAGCCGGAGTACGAGATCGTCGAGGAGCCGGAAGTGGCGGCGGCGGATGAGCCGATGCCTGCTCCCGAGACCGCGGTTGAGGCGCCGGTCGAGGTCGCGGCCACGACGCGTCCGCGCGCAATCGAGCCCGCCCCCGGCGGTTCCGGGACGGGAAGCCGCGGCACCGATTGGGGAACGATCATCGGAATCGCCGGAACCGTAGTGCTTCGTGGCGGTGACGTCGGTGAGGACCGTTGCATTCCGCCCGGCGCAGGCCGTGGTCGTACGCCGATCGCGATCAACGAGCGTTTCCCGCCCAGAACGCGCGGTACGGGGCGGGTGACGATGGGCGACCGAAGCGGTCGGATGGACGGAACCCGTCCGGTGGTTCGCAGCGCCCCTTCGCGCCCGCGGGATGTGGCTGCCCGGCCGATCTCGTCGTCTTCGTCCAGGATGCGGCCGATGCCCAGCGGTGGAACCTCGGGGACCAGCAGCAACGTCCGTGAAGGGCGAGCCGCGGCGAGCGGCGACTTCCAGTAGGACCGAAGAGCGCAGCAATGAAAAACGCGGCCCTCATGGCCGCGTTTTTTTCGGCATCTGGTGCTTTCGATTACGGATTGAGGACTTTGCGGCCTCAGGACTAGCGGCCATCGCGGATCGGCGATTAATCGAGGACTGAGAACCGCGGATGCCTCTCCGCAATCCGCACTTAATCATCGATCCGCGATTGTAGTGAGTCCTGAGGCCGCAATGGTCCGCCGTCCGCAGTCGCACGTCACCAACCCAAAATCGCCGATTCCTCTCCGAAAGTCGGTATATTCGGAGAAGACAGGGGTGCCTTCACTGGCTGAGAGAGTCCCTCATAACCTGATCCGGCTAGTACCGGCGTAGGGAGTCAACATGACCGCAGGATCGAACGGGACCGGCGCCGCCCGGACCCAGATGCATTACGCGCGGCAGGGCGAGATTACGGACGCGATGCGATTCGTCGCGGAGCGCGAAGACCTGGACGCCGAGCTCGTTCGCGCGGAGGTTGCGCGGGGCCGGCTGATAATTCCGGCCAACGTCCATCACCTCGCCGGCGCGCTCGAGCCGATGTGCATCGGCAAGGTCTCGGGCGTGAAGATCAACGCCAACATCGGCAACTCCGCGGTCAGCTCCGATGCCGACGGCGAGCTGGAGAAGCTGCGGATGGCGATCAAGTACGGCGCCGACACCGTCATGGATCTATCCACCGGCGGGAACATCGACGCCATCAGGCAGGCGATCATTGCCGCGTCGCCGATTCCGATCGGAACCGTGCCGATTTACCAGGCGGTACAGCAGGACAAGGAGCTCGAGGAGCTGACCGCCGAGGATCTGCTCGCGATGATCGAGCACCAGGCGCGGCAGGGCGTGGACTACATGACGATCCACGCGGGGATCCTGCTCGAGCATCTCCCGCTGGTGCACGGCCGCGTCACCGGCATCGTCAGCCGCGGCGGGTCACTGCACGCCGTGTGGATGATGGCGCATCGCCGGCAAAACCCGCTGTACGAGCGGTATGACGACATCCTCGACATCCTGCGGCAGCACGACGTGACGATCTCGCTCGGCGACTCGCTGCGGCCTGGATCGATTGCCGACGCGAGCGATCGCGCGCAGTTCGCCGAGCTCGAGACGCTCGGCGAGCTGACCCGGCGCGCGTGGGAGCGCGACGTGCAGGTGATGGTGGAAGGGCCGGGGCACATCCCGATGCATCAGATCGAGATGAACGTGCGCAGGCAGAAGGAGATCTGTAACGAGGCGCCGTTCTACACCCTGGGCCCGCTCGTCACGGACATCGCGCCCGGATACGATCACATCACGAGCGCGATCGGCGCGGCGATGATCGGGTGGTATGGCGCCGACATGCTATGCTACGTCACGCCGAAGGAGCACCTTGGGTTGCCGAACGCGGAGGACGTACGCAACGGCGTGATCGCGTACAAGATCGCGGCGCACGCGGCGGATGTCGCGCGCGGACGCAAGGGCGCGCGCGACCGGGACGACGCGCTGTCAAAGGCGCGGTACGAGTTCGACTGGAACGAGCAGTTCCGGCTGAGTCTCGATCCGGAGCGGGCGCGCGAGTACCACGACGAAGCGCTGCCCGCGGAGTACTTCAAGAGCGCGGAGTTCTGCGCGATGTGCGGGCCGAAATTCTGCTCGATGCATCACTCCCGGACCATCGAGGAAGGGTTGGCCGAGCTCGCGCGCGAGCAGGCGTTGGTGACCGCAGAGGCGTGATCGGCTGGATCGCTGCGGGTCATGGCATGCTGTGCCGTCCTCGGCACCTACGCTACGCCAAGACGGTGCCTCAGACGGCACAGCATGCCATGACCTCCAGGCTATCGCTTCGGATCTCGCGCACGGCGGCGGGCATTCTCGCGTTCTCCGCCTGCGGGCCGACGCTCACGCCTCTGACCCCGCGAGGACCCGTGCCGGCGGTGGTGGACATCGTCGATCCGGAGACGGCGCCGGTGCCGGCCACGACGCCCTCCGCGGCGGCGGCAGCCGCGCGGGCGGACGCGGCGTATTTCGCCGCGAGACGGCTGATGGTGCCAGTCGCGGGCGTCGCGCCGTCGGAGCTGCGAGACTCGTACAGCGCCGCGCGGTCGGGCGGCCGCACGCACCGGGCGGTGGACATTCCCGCCCGCCGGGGAACGCCGGTGATCGCCGCCGCGGACGGCACGATTCTCAGCATGCGGCAGAACGCACTCGGCGGCACGACGCTGTACCTCCTCGATTCGCGGCGGAGGTTTGTGTACTACTACGCGCATCTCGAGCGGTACCACGATCGGGTCTCCCAGGGCGCGGTGTTTCGGCAGGGGGACGTGCTCGGCTACGTCGGCACGAGCGGGAACGCGCCGGGCAATTTTCCGCACCTGCACTTTCAGGCGTTGCGCGTCGATCCAGAGCGTAGCGACTGGTGGAACGGCCCACCCGTAGACATTCGCCCGCACTTGAGGATCGCGGGCCGGGAGCGCGCCCGGTGACCGCGCGAGTATCATGCTTCGCACACAAGGAGAGCCCGGCGCCATGAAAGGAAAGGATCGCGCGACGCTGCGCGCGGAGGCCCACCACCTCGATCCCGCGGTTCACGTCGGGGGACAGGGGATCAACGACGCGCTGGTGGCGTCGCTGCAGGACGTGCTGCGCACCCGCGAGCTGGTGAAGGTGAAGATCGGCAAGGGGACCGACCTCAAGGCCAGGGAGGCCGCCGAGGTGCTGTCCAAGCGCACACGCTCGGAGGTGGTGCAGGTGATCGGGCGCACGGTGACGCTCTATCGGTTCAATCCCGAGCTGCACGAGTGATTCTTCTGGCCGAATGGCCGTCGAGCGTTGAGCGGCGTCCGCCCGGCGCCTATTATTCGACCTACGCCGGTCTCCACGCGTCAACCTACGAATGCCCTACGTAATAACCGAAGCCTGCAAGGACACCAAGGACAGAGCCTGCGTTGACGTCTGTCCCGTGGACTGCATTTACGAAGGTCCGGAGCAGCTGTACATCCACCCGGACGAGTGCATCGATTGCGGCGCGTGCGAGCCCGAGTGCCCCGTCACAGCGATCTTCCCGGAAGAAGACGTGCCGGCGAACATGCAGCAGTTCGTCCAGATCAATCGCGACGTCTTTAAAGCCGACCCCCCGCCCGGCCGCCCGCAGCGCTAGCTGATCTCCGCGGACGCTTGGCTGGGCGCGCGCGTATGTGCCCGCGCGTATGTGCCCGCGCGACGAGGGCAATCGGTATCCCGCTACGCTCGCTTCGGGGACACCGATCGCCCTCGTCTCGTCTGCGTTCGTACCCGGTGCCAGAGGGAGCGTGCGCGCCGGGGTGTCCTCGACAGCGCCGTGTTAGCGAGCGCAGTTTGCGAGCGTAGGCGCAGTCGAGGATACCCCGGCAGCACGCGACCCTCGCCACAGTGCCGCGCTCAGGCGTAGTTCAGCGCGCTGAGAAATTCGCCGAGCACGTGGTTGAACGCCGCGGGTTTTTCCAGATTGCTGCAGTGGCCCGCGCCGGGAATCACCTCCAGCCTGCTGCCGGGGATCGCCGCGTGCATTGCGTGCGATTCCTTCACCGGCGTCAGCGCGTCTTCCTCTCCGACAACGATCAGCGTCGGGACGGTGATCGCCGGCAGCATGTCCGTCGAGTCCGGCCGGTCCATCATCGCCTGGAGCGCGCCGATGACCCCTTCTACGGGTGCTCCGGCGAGCATCTGATGCAAGCCATCTACGAGCGCGGGATTCTGCGCGCGCGTGGTGGCGCCGACCATGCCCGATATCTGCGCGTTCGCCACAGCGCCCGCGCCGCTCGCCTTCGCTAGGGCGATCAACTCCATCCGCTTGCGCCGCGCGTCCGGGGAGTCCGCACCGGGACGGGTGTCGGCGAGCACGAGCGCCCGCACCAGCTGCGGCTTCGCACGCCAGATCGCGAATGCCACGTAGCCTCCCATGGACAGCCCGCCCACGACTGCGCGGTCGATGCCGAGCGTTGCCAGCAGCTCGATGACATCTTCCGCGTACTGCTCCATCGAGTACGGTCCTTGGCGACCCGACTCTCCGAAGCCTCGCAGATCAGGCGCGATGCACCGCCCGTGCTCGAGGAGAGCGCTGGTCTGAGGGGCCCACAGTGATCGGTTGTGCGGGAAGCCGTGCAGCAGGACGAACGGCAGGCCGGTGCCCACCTCGTCGTACACTACGGTCAGCCCGTTAGGGAGCGTCGAGACATCGCCCATCGAAAGTCAGCCAGAAAAGGGTGGGACCGTCCAGCTCGCGCGCGCAGGCGAGCGCGGCGACGAATGCCTTCGCGCCGTACGTCGAGTCCAGCCGGATACCGTATGACTCGTGCAACAAGCTGGCCGCTGCGTCCGCGCCTCGCAGGGCGCGCCCGTACGCTCCGCCGTACACGTTGTGCACGACGCGGACCATCCCCCGCGGCACTCGCGCCACGCGCTCGCCGGTCGCGCGGAATATCAGCTTCCGCGCGCCCCGCACCAGCGCCGCCACCCGCCGCTTGTTCGCGGCGATCCTGGGCGCGACCCGCGCGCCGATTACTTCGATATCCAGTCCGGCAATGGCAAACCCGAGCGCCAATCCGGCGGTGGTGCCGCCGCTGCCGAGCGGCAGCACTACGCGGGCCGGAGCGGGCAAGGCTCCGGCGGCGATCTGCTCCGCCAGCTCGAGGCCGGCGTTGACCTGCGCCAGAACGCCGAGGCGCGTGCTGCCTCCGAGCGGCACGTAGTGAACGCGGGTACGCAGCCGGCGCGTGGTCGCGCGCACGATCGCGAAGACGGCGTTGCTCGAGATCGGTCCGGTTGCGGCGCGCGAGATCAGGTCCGACACGATCTCCGCCCCCGGGTTCATGTCGTGCTTCCAGCGCATCGCGATCGTGCTGGCGCCGATCGCGCGAGCATGCGTCGCGGTGGCCAGCACGTGCGTCGAACCCTCTCCGCCGATCGTGAGCACGACATCCCCTGCACGCACATCGCCCAGCAGGAATTCGAGCGAGCGCGCCTTGTTGCCGCCGAACGCGTCCGCATTGAGGTCGTCGCGCTTGAGCCAGAGTTCCGGGTGGATCGCGCACGCGCTCATCACCGGAGAGGGGAGCGCGCACAGCCGCGCGCGTGGAATGCTTCGCAGCGCGGGGAATCTGCGATAGAGCGCGATCTCCGGTCCGGCCGGCGCCGTCACTAGATTCCCCTTACACTCAAATGCCCGCACCTACCAATCCCATCGCCGCCGCTGCGGCTCCGGGAACCGCCCGTCACGACGCGCAGTACGTGGATACGCCCAAGGCGGCCGAACAACTCATGGCGTCGATCGGACGCGTGGACAGGATCGCGATCGACACGGAGGGCGCGAGCTTCCACCGGTTCGTGGACCGGATATACCTGATCCAGCTCTCGACCCGCGACGTTACCGCCGTGATCGATCCGCTCACGGGCGGCGACCTTCCCGCTCTCGGCGCGGTGCTCGCGGACCGGTCCGTCGAAGTCGTGCTGCACGACGCGGACTACGACCTCCGGCTGCTGCATCAGGATTACGGCTGGCATCCCAGCAACATCTTCGATACCCGCATCGCCGCCCAGCTCCTGGGAATTCCCGCCTTCGGCCTCGGCGCGCTGTTGGAGAAATACCTCGGGATCAGGCTCGAGAAGAAGCATCAGCGCGCCGACTGGTCCATGCGGCCGCTGCCGCAGGACATGCTCGAGTACGCGCAGGAGGACACGCGGTACCTCCTGCAGCTTCGCGATCTGATCGGCGCCGATCTCGAGCGCCTCGGGAGGATGGAGTGGGCCCGCGAAGAGTTCGACCTTTTGGAGGGGACGCGCTGGGCCGAGGAGGACGAGTCGCTCGCATTCATGCGCATAAAGGGAGCACGTGACCTCACGCGGCGCGAGCTGGCTGTCCTGGGCGAACTGGCGCAGTGGCGCGATTCGAAGGCAGCGGAGCTGGACCGGGCGGTATTCCGGGTAATGGCGAACGAGGTGCTGCTGGAGCTGGCCCGCACCGCGCCGACACGGGAGGACCAATTGCTCGGCATTAAGGGGATGCCGCGCTCGCTCGCGCAGCGGGCGTCGCGGGAGATTCTCGACGTGGTCGCGGGAGGGATGGCGCTTTCCGAGGACAAGCTCCCCCGGTACCCCAAGTCGTTGCGCTGGCAGAAGGACCCGGACTTCGACCGGCGCGCGACACTGCTCAGGGGGGCGCGCGACGTCGCGGCGAAGCGGTTGCAGCTCGATCCGGGCGTGCTGTGTTCGCGGGAGCGGCTGGAAGCGGTGGCGCGGCGGAACCCCGCGACCATGGAGGGGCTCGCCGAAGTTCGCGAGCTGAGAAAGTGGCAGGCGAAGGAGCTCGGCCCGGATTTTCTGCGAGCGCTACAGCCCTAGATAGGCGCGCACCCGCGGCTTGATCCTGTCGGGCGTCCAGAAGGGCGTCCACACGATGTTGGTTTTGACGTCCTCGACGCCTTCGATTGCTCCCACTTCGCGCTCTACGCTGCTGACGATCTCGGGCCCTGAAGGACATGCGGGCGACGTGAGCGTCATGTCCACGTTCACCGTGGAGCCGTCCACGCGAATCCCGTACAACAGGCCCAGATCCACGATATTGAGGTGGAGGTCGGGATCCTTCACGCGGCGAAGCGCGAGTTTGACCTGCTCCTCGCTGACGGCTCCGTCCTGCGCGGCCGGCGTCGCGCTCTCCGCCGACGCGGGTTCGTCGCTCACCCGCTTCTCCCGGCGCTCTTCGCTCTCGTCCGCCGGGCAGCAGCCCGCTTCCGCGCAGCCGCGGCAGCCGCGGCGCGCGCCTTTCTCGGATCCGTGTTCCAGCCGATGCGGCGGTCGGCGCGGAAAGCCGTCGGCATCTTCATCTCGCCGCGCGGCCCGTCGATCACGGCGAGCATCGCTGCGTCCGCCAAATCGGCCCGCACGTCGGAGATGACCCGACCCGGATAGCGCGCCTTCGCGGCGTGCACGCGGTTCGTGAGGAGGATGACGAACATCTGCCGGTCCGGATCGATCCACATGGACGTCCCGGTGAATCCGGTATGGCCGTACGCGCGCGGCGTCAGGTATCTGCCTGCGCCCCCGTCGCCGTCGGCCGTGTCCCAGCCGAGCGCGCGCTGGCCCGCGGTGCGGCGGGTGAACAGCGCCACCGTCGTGTCCGCGAATATGCGGACGCCGTCGTACGCGCCGCCTTCCAGCATCATCTGCCCGAAAACAGCGAGATCGGACGCGGTGCTGAACAGCCCGGCGTGCCCCGCGACTCCGCCCAGAGCGTGCGCGTTCTCGTCGTGCACCTGGCCGTGGACCGGATAGCCGCGCGGCGATACCAGCTCGGTCGGAGCCACGCGATAGCGAAGCGAATCGGCGGGGCGGAAAAACGTGTTGTGCATCCGGAGCGGTCCGTACACGCGATTGTGCAGGAACACGTCCAGCGGCTGCCGCGAGACCTTCTCGGCGATGAAGCCGAGCACGTCCGCGCCGAGGTCGGAGTACAAATACTTCCTGCCGGAGATGTCGCGCACGCGCGTGGACAGCACCATCGCTCGCGCCTGCTCCGGAGTGCGGGCCACGCGCCAGAGATCGCGCGCTGCGGGCAGCCCCGAGCGATGCGTCAGGAGATCGCTCACCGTGACCATGTCGTTGAGCCCGCCGCTGAACTCCGGCAGGTAGCGCGTGACGGGGGCGTCGAGCTGGATCTTGCCGTCGTCGTACAGCGCCATGATCGCCGCCGTGGTGCCGACGACCTTCGTGAGCGACGCGACGTCGTAGATGCTCGTGTCCGGGCTGACCGAGTTGCTCTCGGGGCTCCAGCTGAGGCGGCCGAAGCCGCGCTGGAATACCACCGCGCCCCTGCGGCCGACCACGACGGACGCGCCCGGATAGCCGCCGGCCTCGATTCCGCGCGTGACGATGCGCTCGACGGATTCGAGCCTCCCGGCCGACATTCCGACGGCCGAAGGTTTCTTGGCGGGCAATCCGTCGCCCGCGGCTGAGAGGCCGAGCACTGTTACGACGATCCTGAGCACTGTAACTCCGGAAAAACGCTGCGTACGGCGCACTGCGCGCTGCGTCCCATATGGCGATAGTGGCGACGCGTGCTCCGCAGTACCCTACTATCTACCTCGAGCGGCGCCCCCTGTTCCAGGTGGAAACCGTCCCGGGGGCACGGGTGACTCATAGTACAGCACTCAATGACGGCTGACCAGCTGATTTTGAAACGGGCTCGTGATGGCGACGAGGATGCCCTGCGCACCCTCTGGAGCCAGCACTCCCCGCATATCGACGCCGTTGTGCGCCGGTTGTGCGGGGACGCGGAGCTTGCCGCGGACATCGGGCAGGAGGTCTGGATCCAGATCTTCCGCGCGCTTCCGGGCTACCGTGGTGAGGCCCAGTTCGGCACGTGGGCACACCGGATCGCGGTGAACCGGACGCTGAACGCGCTGCGCAAGGTCCGGCGCATCGAGAAGTGGGAGGTGGACATCACCGACGATTCTGCCGCCACCGAGATGGACTCGGACCGCGGGTTCCTCGCGGAGTCGATTGACGACGCGATGCAACAGCTGTCGCCGGGTGCGCGCACGGTGTTCGTACTGCACGATGTGGAGGGGTATACGCACGAAGAAATAGCGAGCCGGCTCGGCATCACGTCCGGCGGTTCCAAGTCCCAACTGTTCAAGGCGCGCGCGAAACTTCGCCGGCTTCTCGCGCACGTGATAGACGATACCTGGCCGGCGAGGAAGGGGAGTCATGCTGCATCTGCCTGCTGATCGACTGATAGAACTCGGCGAGTCCGAGCCGACCAACACCGAGCTGGCCCATCTGGGCGCGTGTCCGGAATGCGAGCGCGAGCGCCGGGCGTACATCGCGCTGCGCGGACTCGCCGTCGCGGAAGGCGCGCGCGTCACCGCGCCGTTGACGTCATGGGACGCTCTGAGCGGCGCCTTGAGAGACGAAGGTTTGATCACGCGGACGGGCGTGCCGGTTCTGACTCTAACTCCACCGGGAACGCCCGTGGTCGCACGACCGCGCCGCGGGTTTCCGGCGGGTGAGTGGGGCTTGCGCGCCGCCGCCGCGATCTTTTTCCTCGCCGGCGGAATCGTCATCGGCAGGTCGACCGGAGGGGTCGCGTTTCCGATCACGACCACGGCCGAAGCACCGTCCACGACGTCGGCCTCGGCTGACGCTCCCGTCGGGCTCGCGTCCAACTTCTCGGTCAGTTACACATCCAACGCCGAGGCGCTGGCCGCGCTGTACCGCGCGCAGCGCGAGTACGAGCGCGCGGCCACGTTCCTGATGACGAACAATCCGGTCGGCGACGACACCAAGCCCGACGTGTATCGCGCGCGCCTTGCCGCGCTCGACAACGTCATGCAGGCGTCCATGACCGCGCTCGAGGACGCGCCGGCCGACCCGGTGATCAACCGGTACTACCTCGCGGCCGCGGGCGCGCGCGAATCTACCCTGCGCCAACTACAAACCTCTCTCCCGCCGGGATCGAGGATGGACAGCTACTGATGATCAAGCCGCACAGGCGCTTCGGCGTCGTTTCACTGATCGTTATCGGCACGCTCGCGGTTGCCGCGCTTCCGGCCGTCGCCGGCGCGCAGGCAACCGGCAGCGCGCGATCAGCGCCGCTGTCCCGGCCGACGGGGTGGCTGGGCATCCACTACTCCGCCGAAGCCAAGATCGACGAGACCGGCGAGGGGCTGCGGATCTCGTACAACTCGTATCCGGTGATCGAGGCGATCGAGCCGGGCTCTCCGGCCGAGCGCTCGGGACTGCAGGTGGGAGACACGTTGCTCACGTTTAACGGGCACGACTTCGTCCGCCGCGGAGTTCCAATGGCGCGTCTGCTGCGGCCGGGCGAGCGGTTGGCGATTCGGTTGCAAAGAAACACGACCCGGACCGTGACCGTCACCGTCGGCGAGCGGCCTCCCGGGGCATTCGGCTTCAGCGTGACGCCGCCACGGCTGCCGGGCGCGCGGGTCACCGTCCAGGCAATGCCGCGGGCTCCACTCGCGGACATGGAGCGCGCCGCGGAGGTGCTGCGCCAGGCGACTTCGGAGCTGGAGCCGCAAACCCGTCTCCTCGCCGAGACTCTTGCGCGACGAACCGTGCGCGCGCTCGAGCGCGAGGTCGTGATGAATCCTTCGGTGGCGCCGTTGATCGCGTTCCAATCCCTATCCGGCGGAATGCAGGTGGCGGGGGCGGAGATGGTGCCGGTCAACTCCGGGCTCGGCGACGTGCTCGGTGTCCGGAAAGGCGTTCTGATCGTGAACGTTCCTTCCGCCACGCCGGCCGAGCGTTCAGGTCTCCGCGCGGGCGACGTGGTGGTGCGCGCCGCGACGGCGGAGATCGTCGACCCGGCCGGGCTGCACATGGCCATGATTCACGCCGGGCCGGCCAAGGTCCTGCAGCTGGACGTCGTGCGGAAGGGGAAGGGTCAGCGCGTGACACTGCGCTGGTAGGCAGTCACTAGTCACTAGTCACTAGTCACTAGTCACCTCAGTTAGCCCGGCATCTTCAACTCCTCCGGCACGAGCGACTTGTGAATCGCGATCGCCGCTACCGAGCCCTCGGCGGCGGCTGAGATCGCGAGCTGCGGCCCGGGCGTGATGTCCCCCGCGGCGTATACGTGCTCGACGGAAGTTCGCTGCGCGGCATCCACCAATATCAGCCCCGCTTCGTCGCGCTTGCATCTGAGCTGCATGCCGAGGTCGTCGGCGGGATGCTGTCCGAGCGAGAAGAAGATTCGCTCGCAATCGAGCTGCATCCCGCCGTCGAGCTGAATGCAGCTCACGTCGCTGTCCAGCGATGCGATGCTCTGCACCCGGTCGCACAGCACCGGGATGTTCAGCTGATGCAGCTGCGCCAGCATCTCCTCGCTCAGATCCTGCGCCTCGCAGTTGGTGCAGATGATTATCTCGTCGGTCCAGTTGGCGAGCGCGAGCGCCATTCCGACGACGCGCCTGCCGGTGCCGATGACGACGGTCTTCTTTCCCTTGGCCTCGTAGCCGTCGCAATCGGGGCAGACGTGGACGCTCTCACCGTAGCAGGCTGCCAATCCAGGGATCTCCGGCCACACGTCCTTGATTCCGATCGCCAGTAGGAGACGCTTCGCCTCGAGCGCGCGGCCGTCCGCCAACTCGAGGGCGAACGCCCCGTCGCTGTTCTTCTTGACGATGCAGACTTCCTGGTCAATGAGCTGCACGCCGTATCTCCGGCATTCGTCCCGGCCGGCCGCGCGCAGATTGGGCGGCTTGATCTTTGGCAGCCCCAGGAAGCCGTTGATTCCCCTAGTCTCCCAGTTTCTCGGATCACCGGAGTCCACGACGACGACGGAGCGCTCGAACCTTGCCAGCCAGACCGCGGCGCTGAGCCCGGCCGGCCCGCCGCCCACTATGGCGACGTCGTAATTGCCGTCGCCATCCCGACCAGTCGTGCCGCTCGTCATGGGGAGTATCTCTTGCAAGTTCCTGCCCGCGCCCGCGGCGGCGCGGGCGGACCGGTCAGGGTCGCCCGGTCTTCAGCGCGAATCTCGTCCGCATGCGAGCGACGTCCCGGCTCGATAGCTCCGGGCGGCTGATGTAGTAGGACATGATGCTGTCGGATTCGTTGACGTGGCTGAAGCCCAGCAGGTGTCCGATCTCGTGCATCACCACGGCGCGGACGATCGGCGCGTCAACTCCTGGATGGGCCGCGAGCGCGACTTCCACGTCCACGCGCTCCAGGCGGCCGTCGGCGGTCCACCAGGTCGAGCGCCCCGTTGTGCGATCGCTGAACCGGTTGCGCCAGAACACGCGGATCAGCGCACGCGTCGAATCGGAGGTGAAATCGAAGATCACCGGCACGCCGGCGTCGGACCATTCGCCAAACGCCTCCCGCGCCTCGTCTACGAACTCGCGCTGGAACGCCCAGTGCCTGGAGCCCGGCTCGATCCATACGCTGAGATATTCCGGAACGCGCTCGAACCCCGAGCTTCGGTTCGCGATCACCTCCACCCGCTGGCAACAGGCGACGGTCGCCACCTCCGGCGGCTGCTGCGCAGAGAGCCGGAACGAGATGCCGGCGGCAGCGATCGAAACCAGGAGGAGCCTAGTCACATCATTCACGCTAGAGGGAGCCTTGTCGGTCGTCCAGTCGCTGGACGTCGGCCGGCGTGTCCACGTCGTGTACGCCGCTGTCGAGCGGGACAATCGCCGCTTCCCGCGCGCGGCTCCGGAGCCACGGACCCGCGCCCGTATCCCCGGTTAGACCCAGCAGCTCGGGCACGTATTCCCGGCCGAACAGCGCGGGAACGCCAGGCGCGCCGTCATATCCGGCGGCAGCGATCCGCGCCCCAGCCGCGAACTCCGCGATGAGTCGGTTGAGCATCTCCGCGTCCACGAGCGGTTGGTCCGCCAGCATCGCGAGTACGCCATCCCACTTCGTGTCGTGCAGCGCCGCGCGAAGTCCCGACGTGAGCGACGACGCGAGCCCGCTCTCCCATTCGAGATTCAGCACTGTCATGGCGCCGGAGAGATGCGACAGCGCCGGACTGATCTCCTCGGCGTGTGCCCCGAGCACGACGATGACGGGAGCGGCGCCCACCGCCAGCGCCGCCTCCGCCGCGCGAGTGACCAGTGGCGCGTCGTGGTACAGGATCAGCTGCTTCGGCTGACCCATCCTCGCGGAGCCGCCGGCGGCGAGCACCACGGCCGCGACGCAGGGCCCACTGGCCGTGGTCAGCTCTCCGGCGCGGGCTCGACAAGCCGTCGAGGGCGTGCCATTGGCGGCAGATCCGGATACCACCAGGAGTCCGGTGCGACCGGCTCGGGTTGCGAAGCGCTGACGTTCGCGGCGTCGATGCGCGCGAAGATGAAATTCTCCGACGCGACCGGCGAGCCGGCCAGTCGTCGCAGCAGCGCGAGCTGACCCGCATGCGTCATGACATCCGCGAGCGGCCCCTGCAGGAACTGCTGGTCGCTGATCGTCGGCGTCAGAGCAGGATTCCCGAAATCGTCACGCAACGCTTCGAGCGTCGCGTGAAACCGCTCGATCTCCGCCGCGAAGGTCGGCACGGCCGGCGGGTCGAATGATCCTCCGTGCAGCATCGTTCGCGCGTAACCGATCACGCTGGTCATGTGCCATACGAGCTCCTTCGGAGTGCGCACGTTCGGTCCCGCCCGGAAGTCGGCGAAGTCGTCCGGAGCGTCGCGGAGAGCCTTCTGCGTACGGTAGGCAAGAGCCGCCAGGAAGTGCCGCAGCATATGGCGCGATTCGTTCATCGCGGCGTGGCGTGCAATGCGGCCGCGTGATCGCGTAGATGCGCCGCGTCCCGCGCATGCATGACCGCGGAAACTTCCGCGATGATCGCGAGCGCGATAGCCTCAGGCCCTTCGCCGCCGAGGTCGAGTCCCACCGGGCCGAACAGTGTATCGCTATTGTCCGGCGGCGGGTCGCCGCGTGTCGCCAGCTCCGTCAGCATCCGCTCCGTCCGCGCGCGGGGACCCAGGACGCCAACGTACGCGACGTTCGCGGCGAGCAGGGCGCGCACGTAATCGGTATCGCGGCCAAAGTGGTGCGACATGACGACCGCCGCCGTTCGGGCGCGCAGCGGGACCACGGCCGGGAGCCCGCCCGCGTCGGGACACTCCCTGACGGTCACGTCCGGAAAGCGCCGCGCGTGAGCTTCGGTGATCGCGCGATGTTCGATGAGCGACACGTCCCAGCCAAGATTCCGCGCCAGACGGCACACCGGCACCGCGTCCGGTCCGCTGCCGCAGACGACGAGCCGGATCGCGGGGGTCACGACCTCGAGCGTGACCTGGGCCGCGTCGCTCTGGTGGAGGACGCCGGTCCTGCCTGCTGCCAGCGCTTCCGCCACTTGGGATCGCGCCGACGCGAGCGCGGTCCCGTCGCCCCAGTCGCCGTTACTCATCTCGTTGGCGCTGAACAGAGCCTGCGCGCCGACCGCGGAGGAGCCCGGCCCCGGCCCGGACTGAATCGCCGTGGCAATCACCGACGGTTTGTCCGCCGACAGCGCGGCTGCGAGCAGATCCGCGGACGCGATTGCCCGCTCCGGCGAGAGTGGCTGGAGCAGCACGTCGATCAGTCCGTTGCAGCCGAGCCCGAGCCCCCAGACCGCATCGTCGTCGGCGCGCGTGTCGTACGTGACGAGCCGGGCGCGGCCGGTTGCATGCACTTCGACCGCGTGCGCGCACAGGTCCGACTCGAGGCAGCCGCCGCTCACGAGGCCGACTGTCGAGCCGTCCACGCGGATTACCATGCGCGTGCCGACGCCGCCGTAGCTCGATCCGACGACGCGGGCCACGGTCGCCAGCACGACCGACTCGCCGGCGGCCGCGGCGTGCCTGAGTGATTCCACGATCGCGATGTGACTGCTCATGATCTCAATGTGAGAGGTTGCCGGGAGTCCGTCCAGCGGCGAACGCGCGCTTGTCCGATACCGTTGCGGTCGGCATCTTCCCGTTCGGGCATCGCGGCGATGCCTCCATTCTCGCAACCAGTCACAGAGGCAGCCGACCGGGATGGCAGCAGTAGGGAGCAGCGTCGCTAGAAAGGACGGAATCGGCAAGGCAACGGGCGGGGCGAAGTACGCCGACGACATCACCTTTCCGGGGATGTTGTTCGGCCGCACGATCCGCTCGACCATTCCACGCGGCCGCATCCGCTCGATCGAGCTCGACTTCGACGAGACGGGCTTCACCATTGTGGACTACCGCGACGTTCCCGGGAAGAACGCCGTGGACCTCATGTCGCAGGACCAGCCTTTCCTCGTAGAGCGGGAAGTGCGGCATGTGGCGGAGCCGATCCTGCTGCTCGCCCACGAAGACAAGGAGAAGCTCGACGCCGCGCGCGTGACGATCGAGTACGAAGAAGACACGCCGGTGTTCGATCCCGAGAAGTCGGACCGGGTCTTCAAGGCGATCGATATCGTGAAGGGCGACGTCGCGGCCGCGCTCGCGCGAGCCGAGGTGATCGTCGAGGGCACGTATCGCACCGGGCACCAGGAGCACATCTACATCGAGCCAAACGGAATGATCGCGGTGCCGGAAGACGGCAGTGTCACGATTCACGGCTCGATGCAGTGTCCCTTCTACGTAGTCAAGGCGCTGCGCTGCCTGCTCGGCGCCGCCCACCCGAATGTGCGCGTAATCCAGACAGAGACCGGCGGCGGATTCGGCGGGAAGGAGGAGTATCCGTCCATGATCGCCGGCCATGCGGCGCTGCTCGCGCTCAAGTCGGGCCGGCCGGTGAAGATCATCTACGATCGCGTGGAGGACATGATCGCGACGACCAAGCGGCATCCCGCGATCGTGCGACACCGCACGGGTCTCACGCGCGACGGGCGGCTGGTCGCGATGGACATCGACGTGCTGCTCGACGGCGGCGCGTACGTTACGCTGAGTCCCACCGTGCTGTCGCGCGGCTGCATCCATGCCGCCGGCCCATACCGCTGTGACGACACGCGCATTCAGGGGCGCGCGGTGTTCACCAACACTCCGCCCAACGGCGCGTTCCGCGGCTTCGGCGCGCCGCAGACGGAGTTCGCTGTCGAGGTGCACATGGACCGGATCGCCGAGCAGCTCGGCATGGATCCCGTGGAGTTGCGGCGCATCAACGCGCTGCGCCCGGGGGACAAGACCGCGACCGGCCAGGTTCTGCGCGGCGATTGCAGCGCGCACATGGTCCTGGAGGAAGCGGTCAGGCGCACGGATTTCATCCGGAAGCGTAAGGAGTACAAGGGATCGAGCCGGACCATTGGCCTGTCGCTGTTCTTCCACGGTGCGGGGTTTACGGGAGCGGGGGAGCGCAACCTCAAGTCGAGGGCGCGGCTGGAGCTGACGCCGAACGGAGTGCGGATCGCCACCGGCAGCACGGAGATAGGCCAGGGCACGCGCACGATGCACGCGCAGATCGTCACCGACGCGCTCGGCATTCCATACGAGGACGTGGAGGTAGCGCAGCCCGACACGTCGAAGGTTGCCGACAGCGGCCCGACCGTCGCGTCGCGCACGTGCATGGTCGTCGGCAAGATTCTCGAGGAGTGCGCGCACGAGCTGAAGGAGAAGCTCGGCGGACTCTCGCCGGCGGAGTACTACGCGCGGAACGGCGCGCTCACGGTCGAGCGCATGTACGAGCCGCCCGACTGGATTCAATGGGACGACAACACGTACCTGGGCGACGCGTACGCCACGTACGGCTGGGGGTGCGACGTAGTGGAGCTCGAGCTTGACCCCGACACGTACGAGGTGCGGCCGCTGAAGGTCACCGCGGTGCAGGAGTTCGGGCGCCCCATCCACCCCGCGCTGGCGCGCGGGCAGATCGAAGGCGGCACCGCGCAGGGCATGGGCTACGCGCTGCTCGAGCGCGTGGTGATGCGTAACGGCGCGATGGCCAACTCCACACTCACCAACTACACGATTCCGACCACGCTCGACATGCCGGAGATGGACGTCGTCATGCTGGAGAATCCGTATCCCGGCGGCCCGTTCGGCGCCAAGGGCCTGGGTGAGCTGCCGATGGACGGGCCGGCGCCCGCTGTGGTGAACGCGCTGCGGCACATGGGGCTCGACGTGCGGGAGATTCCCGCCACTCCGGAGCGGATCGCCAACTGCGGGACAATCGCGTGAGGCTCACGCTCAACGGCGAGATGCGCGAGATCGGCGTGAATCCCGCGACGCGGCTCATCGACGTGCTGCGTGAGGAATTCGGTCTGACCGGCACGAAGGAAGGTTGCGGCGAGGGTGAGTGCGGCGCGTGCACGGTGCTCGTTGATGGAGTGCCCGTGTGCTCCTGCATCATTCCGGTTTCGCAGGCCGCCAACGCCGAGGTGACGACGATCGAGGGGCTGAACGGCGAGCACCCGCTGCAGAAGCTGTTCATGGACGAAGTCGGCGCGCAGTGCGGGATCTGTACGCCGGGGATGATCATGGCTGCCATCTCGCTCGGCCCGGCGCCGACGCTCGACGACGTGCGCACTGCGCTGGCCGGAAATCTGTGCCGGTGTACCGGCTACTCCGCCATCTATCGCGCGGTGCTGAAGTGGCGCGGGATGCCGCTCGACGATGGTGCCGGCGTGGAGGTGGCTTGAGAACGGCCGTGTCCGGGCTCGACATGCGCAGCGCGACGTCGCTCGAAGAGGCGCTGTGGATCCTGCGCGACGAGCAGCGAACTCCGGTGGCGGGCGCAACGGACCTGTATGTCGCGTTGAATTTCGGGACACTGGAGCAGAAGCGCTTCCTCGACATCTGGGCGGTGGACGAGCTGCGTGCGATCTCCGAGCGCGGTGACACGCTCGTGCTCGGCGCGCTGGCGACGTACACGTCGTTGATCCGGTCGCCGCTCGTGCAGGAGAGGTTGCCGATGCTGATCGAAGCCGCCCGCCAGGTGGGCGGCGTGCAGATCCAGAATCGCGGGACGGTGGGCGGCAACATCGCCAACGGCTCACCCGCCGGGGATTCGCTGCCGGTGCTCGCCGCTGTGGACGCTGTCGTGGTGTTACGCAGCGCGGGCGGCGAGCGGCGCGTGCCGCTCACGCAGTACTACACTGGCTATCGCGCCACGGTGATGCGGCCCGACGAGCTTATCGTGGCGATCGAGATCCCGCCGGTGGAAGGGAAGCAGTGGTTCCGGAAAGTCGGCACCCGCGCGGCGCAAGCGATCTCGAAGATCGTGATGGCCGGCGTGCGATCCTCCACCCCTCGCATCGCGTTCGGCAGCGTAGCACCCACGGTCGTGCGGGTGCCGCGGACCGAGCGTGCACTCGCAGCAGGGGGTGGAATCGATGAGGCGGTAGCGATCCTTGCGGACGAGGTCAAGCCTATCGACGACATTCGATCCACCGCGGAGTATCGTTTGCGCGTCGCGACCAACCTGCTGCGGCGGTTCTGGGGCGATACCGAATGAGTCGCGGGGCTGAAGCGGGATCAGTGCGCCTGGAACCCCAGGTCAGGGGCGGAATAGCCGCCGTACGTTCCTCGTATCACGTATTGCCCGGGATAAATATGTCCCTGTCGGGTCCCCTGGTTGTCGGCGAAGAAATCAAAGACATGAACCTTGGTTTCCCCGGCGGCGAAGCTCGCCACGCTGTTGTCGAGCGCGGGCACTACGCCTGACTCGCTGTTTGGACCCATGATGAAGTATGAATACGAAATCTGCGATGTTCCCTGAGACGGCAACTCGACGAGTACGGGATTCGGCGCGGGATTGCGCGCCCGGATCGTCACGGCGAAGTAGCCGTCGTTGACCCAGCTGCGTACGGGAATGGGCGTGATCTCCATTGTGACTTCCATCATGGACGCGTGAACGCGCGGCACGGAAGTTGGAACTTCGGGCGCGGGGCCCGCGTCTTCGACGCATTGCGTCGTGCAGGCCACTCGGCCAGCGCAGCGCTCCAGAAAATCGTCGCGCGCGTGGCCTTTGCTGCGGAGGAGCGCGTGCAGCATCTCGTGCCGGACGACGTGGCCATTCCGAGCGACAGACTCCGATACGACTATTTGATTGCTGCCTGCTGACCAATACGCCGACACCTGCCTCCCGTCGATCACGAAGAAGTTCGCCGGGGCCTTGTACCAGCTTACGGCGTCGAGTGAGCCGGTGCGGCCCGAGCAGACCTCCGTCATCTCCCACCAGGTGGCAAACACGGTCGGCGGCGTGAACTGCGTCGCGCCGGGCGGAAGCTTGGGGTCCACGATGATGTCGCCGCACGACAGGATCGAGCCGGCCACGGCGGCCAGCCCCAGAAGCAATGACAGGATACGGTTCATCTCAAATGACGCTGTTGGTGACACTGCGGCGCAAGAAATCAGTCTAGCGGCGGAAGCAACGGCGGGCCACCGTCTTCTTGCCGGGCGATTCGTCCCTATTATTGCACCTTCCCCGTCCCGGAGGACAACGCGGCTACGCAGACATTGAGCGACACGGCTGTACCGTCGGTCATTCGGGGACGGCGGGTTCTGACGCCCGAGGGCGTGCGCGCGGCTTCGGTGTACATCGAGTCCGGTCGAATCACGCGTGTTGCGCCGTGGGACGACATCGGATCGGACACCCGATGCGTGGACGCGGGAGATCTGCTCGTAATGCCCGGGCTCGTGGACACGCATGTGCACGTCAACGAGCCCGGTAGAACGAACTGGGAAGGTTTCGAGTCCGCGACGCGGGCAGCGGCCGCGGGCGGCGTCACGACGCTCCTCGACATGCCGCTGAATTCAATACCGGCTACGACGACCGTCACCGCGCTCGACATCAAGCGCGCGGCAGCCGTGGGCAAGACGTCGGTCAACGTGGAATTCATCGGCGGCGTCGTGCCGGGGAACGCGGGCGACCTCGAAGGACTGCGCGACGCTGGCGTGCGCGCGTTCAAGTGCTTCCTCTCGCCGTCGGGCGTGGACGAGTTTTCGCACGTGACCGAGCGCGACCTGGCCAAGGCGTTCCCCGTGCTCGCGCGTCTTGGATTGCCTCTGATGGTTCACGCGGAAGATCCCGCGCGGCTCCTCCCTGGCGGCAGCTCCTCCTCGTACGCGGATTACCTCGCCTCCCGCCCAGTCGAGGCGGAGCACTCTGCCATCGAGCTGCTCGTCGGCATCATGAGCCGCTCTCGCGCGCCCGTGCACATAGTTCACCTGTCCTCGGCCACTTCGCTCGGGATCATTCGAGCCGCGAAGTTGCGCGGGCTTCCGCTCACCGTGGAGACGTGTCCGCACTACCTGACATTCGCAGCCGAGGAGATTCCTGACGAAGCGACCGAATACAAGTGCGCGCCGCCGATCCGGTCCCGGGCCGAGCGGGACGCGCTTTGGGACGGGCTGATTACCGGCGACATCGATCTCGTCGCGTCCGATCACTCACCGTGTCCGCCGAACATGAAGCGCACGCACGGCGATTTCTTCTCCGCTTGGGGTGGAATCGCTTCCCTCCAGCTGTCGCTGCCCGCGGTCTGGACGGGAGCCAGAGCGCGTGGCGTCCTTCCCGAGCGTATCGCGACGTGGATGAGCGCCTCGCCGGCGCGCCTCGCCGGGCTAGCCGACAGAAAAGGAGCAATCGCCGAGGGCTACGACGCCGACATCGTGCTATGGGACCCGGACGAGAGCTTTGTAGTGAATCCAGCAGAGCTCTTCCATCGCCACCCGGTGACGCCCTACGCGGGCCGGGAGCTGTTTGGTGTGATGCGCGCGACGTACGTCGGCGGCCGTCAGGTCTTCGGCGTCTAGCGGTCAGTTACTAGTCACTAGTCACTAGCCACTAGTCACCAGTTCCCGCCCGCCGCACCGTCGGCCGCGCGCCCTCGGGCGCCGGCTGCGTCGGCAAGCCGATCACCGTGCGCGCGTGGTTGAGCGCGTCGTCCAGGTTGGCGAAGAGGTTCTCCCTTCCTATCTCGGCCAGAATCGGCGAGCCGGTCAGAGCCACGAGCGGCTGCATGTGGACGTCGGAGAGCAGCACCGTCGTCCCGTCGCGACGGCTGCGATGCACCACGTCCTTGAGCGCGTGCATTCCGGTGGAATCGAGCGCGAGCACGTCCCGCATGCGGATCACGAGGACCTTCGGCTTGTCCGCGATCTGCGCGAGCGTTTCCTTGAACATCTCCGCCGCGCCGAAGAAGAACGGGCCGTTGATCTCGTACACCTCGACGCCCGCCGGTATGCGCCTGCGGCGGACGCCGTTCGGATCCGTCTGGTAGAAGTCGCCGCCCTCGGTGTCGAACAACTCTTCGCCCAGCTCGCGGGTGACCGCGCTGATGTTCGTCACCTCCGCCATGCGGCGGATGAACAAGAACGCCGCCAGCACCATGCCCACGCTGATCGCCACGGTCAGGTCCACGAGGACGGTCAGCGAGAACGTCGTCAGCAGAACGAGCACGTCGCTCTTGGGCGACCTCAGCTCGGCGCGGAACGTCCGCCACCCGCTCATGTGGTAGCTGACCACGACGAGGATCGCCGCCAGCGTCGCCATCGGAATCAGCGATGCCCACTTTCCCACGAACAGCGTGATGAGCAAAAGCGTGAGCGCGTGGACGATCCCGGCCACGGGCGTCCGGCCGCCGTTTTTCACGTTCGTCGCCGTCCGCGCGATCGCGCCGGTCGCGGGCATTCCGCCGAAGATAGGAACGACGATGTTCGCAACGCCCTGCGCGATCAGCTCCATGTTCGAGCGGTGTCGTCCACCTATCATGCCGTCCGCCACCACCGCCGACAGCAGGGACTCGATGGCGCCCAGCACGGCAATGGTGAACGCGGGCCCGACCAGCGCCGTGATCGTCGCGAACGATACGGCCGGCAGCTCCGGCCGCGGAAAGGACGTGCTCAGCTCGCCGAACCTGCTTCCGATGGTCTCGACGGGGAGATTCATGATCCGGGTGACCGCGGTGGCGAGCAGCAGCGCGATCAACATCCCGGGGATCCGCCGGTTGACCTTCGGCCACAGCGCGATCACCGCAAGCGTGAGGGCGGAGACGCCCACCGCGGCCGGCGTGTAGCCGGTCGCGTGCTCCGCGTACGCCGACCACTTGCCGACGAAGCCGGCAGGCACCTCGCCCATGTGCAGGCCGAGGAGGTTCTTCACCTCGCCCGAGAAGATGATGACGGCGATTCCCGCGGTGAAGCCCGTGATGACCGGGTGCGGAATGAACTTCACCATGCCGCCGAGCTTGAAGACGCCCATCAGCACGAGGATGACTCCGGCCATCACCGTGGCGATCATGAGGCCGGCGATGCCGTGCTGCTGCACGATCCCGTACACGATGACGACGAACGCGCCGGTGGGCCCGCCGATCTGCACGCGCGATCCGCCGAGCGCGCTGATGAGAAAGCCGGCGATGACCGCCGTCCAGAGTCCGCGGTCAGGGGTGACGCCGCTCGCCACGGCGAACGCTATTGCCAGCGGCAGCGCAACGACGCCGACGATCATCCCCGCAACGGTGTCCGCGACCAGCTGCTCGCGGTCGTAGGTCTTCAGCGCGGTGACGATCTTGGGGACGAACACTGCCTAAAAGTACCGTTACATTACGGTCGATGATTGCGGAACCTGCTACCCGGCAAGCGCCACTCCCCGCGTTTACCGACCTGCCGGACCTCGCGGCCGAGCGGTTTGGCGCCGAGGTCGTCGCCGCCAACGACGATTTTTTCGCCCCCAAGGAGTCGCTGATCAAGCCCGGCAAACCGGAGTGGCGGGAGGGCGAGTACACCGACCGCGGCAAGTGGATGGATGGGTGGGAAACGCGCCGCCGCCGGGAAGCGGGGCACGACTGGGCGATAGTCAAGCTCGGCATCCCCGGAATCGTGCGGGGCGTCGTGATCGACACGAGCTATTTCACGGGGAACTATCCGGAGCACGCCGGCATCGACGCGTGCGCCGTGGACGATCCGGTGCCCGGCGAGCGGATCGCGCGGGACGACATTCCCTGGCGGCCGCTGCTCGCAAAGTCAGCGCTGAAGGGCGACGCGGTGAACTCGTTTGCGATCGACGGCAACGGGCGCGTCACGCACGTGAGGCTCAACATTTTTCCCGATGGCGGCGTGGCGCGCCTGCGCGTGCACGGGGAAGTCGTTCCGGACGAGCGGCTGTTCGAGCAGGACGCGGAGGTGGATCTCGCCGCCATGGCCAACGGCGGATTCGTCGTCTCCTGCAGCGACATGCACTACGGCAACCGGCAGAACCTGATCATTCCCGGCAGCTCGACTCACATGGGCGACGGCTGGGAGACGAAACGGCGTCGCGGGCCGGGACACGACTGGGCCATCATCAAGCTCGCGAGGCGGGGCGTGATCGGGCGGATAGACCTCGACACCGATCACTTCAAAGGCAACGCGCCGGGGAGCGCGATGCTGGAGTGCTGTGATGCGGGCGACTCGTTCGACGCGGCGACGGCGTGTTGGGAAGAGCTCCTGCCAAAGGCAGCACTCGAGGCGGACGCGCGGCACCGATGGGACGATCTGCGCGCGACGCCCGCGACGCACGTGCGACTGAACATCTACCCCGACGGTGGCGTCGCCCGCCTGCGGCTGTTCGGCCGCGCGGCATCGCGCGGGTGAGAATTCGGACGTGAGCGCGACCGTCGCGCAGCTCGACCTCCTGCCATCGGAGCGTGCGTCGCAGCTGCTGGGCGATTGCTGCGGCTCCACTCGCTGGATCTCGGCGATGGTGGCGCGGCGACCGTTCGGCTCGATGGAGCGGCTGCTCGCGACGGCCGACGAGATCTGGCGATCCCTCGGCCCCGATGACTGGCGGGAAGCGTTCTCGCATCATCCGCGAATCGGGGAGCAGCGCAGCGTCCGGCCACAGAGCGAGCGCGGCGCGGCGTGGGCGGCGGGGGAGCAGGCCGGCGTGGGCGACGCGCGCGACGACGTGCGGCATGCACTTGCGAACGCGAACCGCGACTACGAGCGGCGGTTCGGTTACATCTATATAGTCTGCGCGAGCGGGCGAACAGCCGAGGAGCTGCTCGCGACGGTGATGGAGCGGCTGCGCAACGATCCGGACACGGAGCTGTCCGTCGCGGCCGAGGAGCAGCGCAGGATCACGCGATTAAGGTTGGAGAAACTGCTCGGACAACAAGGAGACGCAGTGTGAGCACGCTCAGCACCCACGTTCTCGACATCTCGCTCGGCCGGCCTGCGCAGGGGATCCGGGTCACGCTCGAGCAGGGCGCGGACATTCTCTTAACGGGAGTGACCGACGCGGACGGACGCGTCCCCGAGATCAAGGCCAGCACGCCGAAATCCGGCGTCTACCGCCTGCGATTTCTGGTGAACGAGTACTTCACCGCCGCCGGACGCGACTCTTTCTATACGGAGATCACGGTCAACTTCCGGATCGGCGAGAACGAGCACTATCACGTGCCCTTGCTGATCAGCCCGTTCGGCTACTCCACGTACCGCGGGAGCTGAGCAGGCTCGAGCCGCCCGGTCAGCGTTGACCAATCCAGCCTTCGAGCAGCGCCCGCTCCGCGTCGCTCATCGCCGTCTTGTTCGCCGGCGGCATCGTCCTGGTAAGCACGGCGCGCTCGTGGATGCGCGTCGCATGCGACTCGATCTCCTCGGGCGTGTCGAACTTTACCCCGCCCGGCGCGGCGCCGAACGTCATGTCGCTCGGCCGCGCGGAATGACACACGGTGCAGCGGCGGTCGATGACGCTGCGGACATCCGCGAAGGTCACGGGTGCCGACAAATCCGCGGCGTCCGGAAGAGACGGCGCCGCCCCGAGTCGCACCGTTCCGTATAGCGCGGCGACCCCGGCTACGATCGTCGCCGCGAGAACCGCCGGCCACCGCGGCATCGTGTAGCGGACGTTGAGCACGTGGCGCACGGCCGCCCCGCCGGCGACGAGAATCAGCAGCAGCAGCCAGCTCAGGCGATTGGCGTAGATGTTGGGAAAGTGGCTGCTCACCATCAGCACGATCACGGGGAACACGAAGTAGTTGTTGTGGATCGAGACGAGCTTGGCGCGCGCGCTGACGGCCGGGTCCGCGCCGGCGCCGCCGTCCACCGAAGCCACCAGTTGCCTCTGCGAAGGCATGATCGTGTGCGCCACGTTCATGGCCATAATCGTTCCGAGCATCGCGCCGACATGGAGGAACGCTGCGCGCCCGCTGAGTAGCTGCGTGAGTGCGATCGATATCGCCGTGAGCCCGGTCATCCAGACGGCGCTTGCGAGGCGGGGCGCGCGGGTCGCCACCGTTCGTTGCATCGCGTCGTACAACGCCGAGCCGAGCACGATTGCGGCGATGCCGACGAGGACGGCCTGGCCATGGCTCAGCTGCGCGACTCCAGGATCGGCCATGGCCGCGCGGCCGCCGGCCCAGTACACGGCAATCAGCAGCGCGAGGCCGCTCCCCCACGTCGTCATCGCTTGCACGACGAACCAGTGCAGCGGGCGCGGCAGAGCGCGGCCGCCGAGCAGCGTCTTGTCCACATAGTAGAACGCGCCGCTGTGCAGCAGCCAGATCTCGCCGAGCGAGCCGGGCGCCGCGTCTTTCGGGCGCTCGAGGTTGCGGTCGAGCCAGTTAAAGAGGAGGGAGTTGCCGACCCACATGATGCCGGCGATGACGTGCACCCAGCGCGCTACGAGGTCGACGATCTCCCAGCCTGCTCCACTCACCTCTTCGTCCGCATGATCTTGACGAACGAGCGGCCGCGGAAATCCTCTTCCGTCAGGCCCGTCATGCGTAGCGCTTCCTCTTCAGTGATCGCGCCGGAGTTGATTCCGCGGAGGAAGAAGTTCAGCAGCCCCTGGCCTGTGGCCGCGTCGTCGAACACGTCGCCGACGAGCGTGGCCTGCGCGGCCTTCGAGACGAAGTTCTTCAGTCGCACGCCGGCCGCGTCAATCCCGTCGAGGAAGAAGCTGTACAGCGCGGCATAGCGGGTCACGAGCTGAGCCGGATGCAGGTCCCACCCCTGATAGAATCCGCCCGCGAGTGAGTGCCGCACGTCGTCGAAGTGCATTTTCCAGGCGGCGTGTACGCTCGCCGCGTTGTCCGCCTGTTGCTGCTTCGTCAGCGCGGGGCCGTCCTTCGCCTCCCGGTGCACTGGAACGGGCATCACCGTGGTCGAGCCGTCGGACAGCCACACCTCGGATTCGGCGAACGCGGCCTGCATGAAGTGTTTGGCGAACTCGCAGGCCGGGTGCTGCATCTGTTGCTGCGCGGCCGTGATGTTGATCCCGGCGGTGTAGTCGTACGTGCCGAAGTGCGCGCCGCGCAGACGGCCGTCCGACGCGTCCAGCAGGCGCGGAAGCAGCGACCGGCCGCTCGAGTCGAGCACGATCTGCGGAGTCTCCACCATCGCTTCGAACTTTAGAGTCCCCGCGGGGAGCCCCAGCTTG
Organism: uncultured Gemmatimonadaceae bacterium; assembly: GCA_964350145.1. GTDB lineage: Bacteria > Gemmatimonadota > Gemmatimonadetes > Gemmatimonadales > Gemmatimonadaceae > JACDCY01. Next base: position 16,631 of record CAYGJL010000017.1, on the reverse strand, counting down.
CGCTCCAGTTGCCGGAGAACCACGACCGTGAACTCCACCTGCTCGATGATGGTGATCTTGGGGATCGTCACTATCCATCTGTCCGGCATTCCGCCCGACTCGGCGAGCCCGGTGTAAACCAAATCGAGCGTTCGAACGCTCCGCGCGCGCAGCTCTTCATTGAGCGGCTTGACCCGCATCCCGATGAACGGCGGGAGCGTGTGGTCGCGCATCCCCTTCGCCAGCTCGCCGGCGACGGCCGCAGCGTGGCCGTCTTCCTCCGCGTCGGGCCGGTTGCCGTAGCCGTCCTCGAAGTCGATCCGAAAATCCTCGATCGGCTCACGCGTGAGCTTGTCGCGCACCCGGCGCTCGATCGTCTCGATCGCGGGATGCTCGGAGATGCTCAGCGCGCGGCCGAGGGCGGCCGCGTCCGGCGCGTACGTGTCGAGCGCGCGGAGCGCGACGGAGCCGAGCTTGGAGGCGGTGTCGGCCGTGAACAGCTGAGCGCCGCCGTAAACGGTGTGTACGGGCTGTCTGCCGGGACCTTCGCCGGGGTGCGCCGCCGCGAAGGCGATGTTGGCCTCCCGCAGCGCCGCGGCGGCTTCGAGAAGCAGCTCATTGTCGAGCGAGGTGGTCATCCGTTGTAGACCTTGCCGCCGCGCCCGCGGTACAGCTCGAGCACCTCGCGCGCTTCGTTCCGTAGCACGTTGCGCTCGATGACTATCCCGCGCTCCTCGAGATACCTGTACGACTCCGGAAAGACCGGTCCTTCCTCGAAGCTGAGCCGTGAAGCGTCCTCGCGCGCCGCGCCATACACGACGCGCCGCACGCCGCTCCAGAGCGTGGCGCCGAGGCACATGGCGCACGGCTCGCAGGATGTGAACAGCTCGTGCGGCGGGAGCGAAGGCGCGTTGAGAGTGAAGGACCCAAGGCGCTGCTGGGCGAACATGAAGGCGACCATCTCGGCGTGCAGCGCGCAGTTGTTGTAGCGCACCACGCTGTTCATGCCGACCGCGACGAGCTTGCCTGCCGCCTGGTCGAAAATCGCGGCGCCGAACGGCCCGCCGGTCCCGCGCTCGACGTTCTCGCGGGAGATGGCGATCGCCAGCGACATTCGCTCGCTATCGGTGCGGTAAGTGCGGCGCCAGTCCACCACGGAGTCCACCCAATCGGGGTACTCGACGTGGATCGCGGGGTGTCTCCGGTCTTGTTTCACAGCGGGGAATGTTGTCGCTTTGAGAAGCTCCGCGAAAGGCGGAAGCGCCACGAATCTTGCGGAACGGAAATAGCACCCGGATGGATCCATGATGAAGACTTCAGCCTATGCCGCGCCCTCGAAGACCGCGCCCCTCGGTCCGTTCGCCATCGACCGCCGGGAACCAGGGCCCCATGACGTACTCATTGAAATCAGCTTTTGCGGAGTGTGTCACTCCGACATCCACCAGGTGCGGGACGAATGGGGCGGCTCGATCTACCCGATGGTTCCCGGCCACGAGATTGTCGGGACAGTCTCCCGGGTCGGCGATAGTGCCGCCCGCTGGAAGGTGGGTGACGTAGTGGGCGTGGGCTGCTTCGTGGATTCCTGCCGCGAGTGCGCCGCGTGCCAGGCGGGCGAGGAGCAGTACTGCGAGAACGGGATGACTCCGACGTACAACGGACGGGAGCGCGACGGCAAGACTCCCACGTTCGGCGGGTATTCCACGCGCATCATTGTGAACGAGGATTATGTCGTCCGGATTCCGGAAGGAATCCCCCTCGAAGGCGCGGCTCCGCTGCTGTGCGCCGGCATCACGACGTACTCTCCGTTGCGACACTTCGGCGTGAAAGCCGGCGACAGGGTCGCCATAGTGGGGCTCGGCGGGCTCGGACACATGGGGGTCAAAATCGCGAAGGCGATGGGCGCGCACGTCACCGTGCTGAGCCACTCGCCGGGCAAGCGCGCCGACGCACTCAAGCTTGGCGCCGACGACTTCCTCGCGACCAGCGACGCCGACGTCTTCAAGAAGAACAAGGCCCGCTTCGATTTCATCCTGGACACCGTTTCGGCGACCCACGATTACAACGACTATCTCCGGATGCTGCGGCTCGACGGCATCATGGTGCTCGTGGGAATTCCGGATCCTGCGCCGGTCGCGGCCGGCGCACTGGTGTCGCGGCGGCGGCGCCTGGCGGGCTCGGCTATCGGCGGTATTCGCGAGACGCAGGAAATGCTTGATTTCTGTGCCGAGCACGGCTTGCAGGCCGACGTCGAGGTGATCGCGATAGAGCAGATCAACGAGGCGTACGAGCGAATGCTCCGGAGCGACGTGCGCTACCGGTTCGTCATCGACACGTCCACGCTGAAGGAGTCGGCCTAGGTTGAAGACCGTGACGCCGGAGCACTTTTTCGAGGTTGACATCAGAGTCGGACGGATCGTCACCGCGGAACCCTTTCCCGAGGCGAGGAAGCCCGCGATCAAGCTGACGATCGATTTTGGAGAACTCGGTATCAAGCGGTCGAGCGCGCAGCTCACGCTGCACTACAAGCCGGACGATCTCGTCGGGAAGCTCGTGATCGGGGTCGTCAATTTTCCGCCGCGACAGATCGGCCCGTTCGTGTCCGAGGTGCTCGTGCTCGGCGCGTGTCCCACGCCAGGCGACGTGGTGCTGCTCAGCCCCGACTCGGACGTAGCACCCGGTACGCGCATCGCTTGAGCCCGGCCGGCAGCCGGCCCGACGGAGTACTCGCGCTCGGGTTACGCGAGAACTGGCGGCAGTTTTGGCTCCTGGTGCTCGTCAACGCGTTCGTCGGAGCGATGGTTGGGCTCGAGCGGACCGTGCTACCCCTGCTCGCGGAAGTGGAGTTCGGGCTGGCGAGCAAGAGCGCCGCGCTGTCGTTCATCGCCACGTTCGGGGTGGTCAAGGCGCTCACGAACTATTTCGCCGGACGACTCGGCGATCGCTATGGCCGCAAGCGGGTCCTGCTCGCCGGGTGGCTGTTCGCCGGGCCGGTGCCGCTGCTCGTGATTTGGGCGCCGACGTGGTCGTGGATCGTCTTCGCCAACGTACTTCTCGGGATCAACCAGGGCCTGACCTGGTCCACGACGGTCATAATGAAGATCGATCTCGTCGGCCCCAAGCAGCGCGGGCTCGCGATGGGGCTGAACGAGTTCGCCGGATACCTGGCCGTCGCGTTCGCCGCGCTCGGCACGGGCTACATCGCCGCGGCGTACGGTCTTCGTCCGGAGCCCTTCTACCTCGGCATCGCCTTCGCCGCGACCGGGCTGGCACTGTCGCTTTTTTTCGTCCGGGAGACACAGCACCACTCGGCGCTGGAAGCGACGACCTTCGAGCAGAGCGCGACCGCTGGGGATTACGGCGGCGACGTGTCCGCGCGGGAGCTCTTCGCCCGCGTGAGCTGGCGGGATCCCGCGCTGGCGAGCGCGAGTCAGGCTGGAATGGTCAACAATCTGAATGACGGTCTCGCGTGGGGACTGTTTCCACTTTTCTTTGCGGCGGCGGGGCTGGATGTCGCGCAGATCGGAGTGTTGAGCTTTACGTATCCCGCGGTTTGGGGCGTGCTACAGCTCTGGACCGGCGCCGCCTCGGACCGCCTGGGGCGAAAGCGACTGATCGCGGGCGGCATGCTGCTTCAGGGCGTCGCGCTGGGTGTGATTGCCCTCGTGCGCGGCTTCTGGCCGTGGATGGGCGCTGCCGCGCTACTCGGCGTCGGGACCGCAATGGTCTATCCGACACTGCTCGCCGCGATAGGCGACGTTGCACATCCGCGCTGGCGTGGCTCGGCGGTTGGCATTTACCGGCTGTGGCGCGACAGCGGGTATGCCGTGGGTGCGCTGCTCGCGGGAGCGGTAGCGGACCTGTTCGGCATGGAGTGGGCGATCGGCGTCGTCGCGCTGCTCACTCTGGCATCCGGCATGGCCGTAGTCTGGCGCATGCCGGAGACGCTTCGCCGATGATAGAGCGTTAGACCGAGCGACATAATTTCAACGACGAGCAGGGGATGCGTAAGATGCGAAAGCTGATATTTCTGGCCGGACTGGTCGGGCTAGCGTGCCGGTCAGACGAGACACCGGATTTCGGCGCCGAGCTGACGAAACGTCAGGCGGACAGCGCGATCGGCGCCTCCGGCCTGCCGGGCGCCCGAGGGATCACCCGAGCCATGAATGCCGCGGATTCGGCGGCGGCGCGAAACGCGCGCATGGACTCGGTTGCGAGGGAGCCCTGAGCTCACGCCTCCGGCGAATGGAGTGCCGGTTCATTCCGACCCATTCCGCAACACCATCGCCGCATTCCGCGGGGATCTGCGTCGCCTGAGATCAGGACGAGCAGGTTTGCTGCTCATACCGCGCGTCGATTGACGCCGGGAGCATGAGCCGTCGAGCGGCGGTCTGATCGAAGGACGGTAGCGCCGACGCGGTCGCGGACGCGCTCGACGCGGTCGCGCTACGGCGCGTCAGGCCAATTGCGGGGACGAACTTTGCGAGGACGTCGTAGTCGTACACCGTCGAGCTCCAGATTTGACGCGAGCTCGGCTGAAGAGCCCACGCCGGGTCATAACCAGAGCTGGCGCCGAAGGCTGGCACCTCGAGCACCCACGACGGTGCGCTGCCGCGATACCCGGCTGTCATCGTCATGTTGACGTAGTAGTACGGCCGCGTGCCCGACTCGAATCGGGCGTGAGCCGTCCTCGAATACTGGGACTGCACAGGGATGGTCAGACGCCTGCGCAATGGCGGTCCGCTCGAAAGCGTAGTAACCGTAGGAGGCGTCGGGGCCGGCCCAAGCGAGGCCGCGTAATCCGCGAGCGGACCGACAATCGCCCCGACCGAGCGACCTTCGCTTGTCACTCCGATTCCATGCATGTCTCCCGCGATCGTGGCGGACGCAGGGAAGCCGCGATACCAGGTCGTTGCGCTTGTCGGCCCAGCATAGAGGGAAAACTGTCTGCCATCCGCCAGGTAGATGGCCGAGGAAACCCAACCAGGCGCCGCAAGTTGCGGGATCGAGAGCCTGGCAGAATCCATAGCGAATGCCTCGGGACCAGCGAAATCCAGCGATGGCATTGTGTCGCCGTTCGCAAAATCCACCCTCCGCCGAAGGATGACCCTGTCGGCGCCCCCAGTGGTGCCGCGGAAGGCAACGAGATCCTGCGGTCCGCCAGCGACGCGGTCGAGCGTAAAGCTCCCGGACTCGCCGACGACAGAAGCGAAGCTGAAGCCGAGCGAGACAATCGAGTAATGGCCGGTGCGGCCTCCGACCAGGGCGCCGTGTACCGTCTTTGTACTGGTTACCGGCGTGCCGCAATCGCTCAAGAACGATTTGGCGAGCTCCTCCGCGGTCCCGTAGACTACCCAGGTATATCTGCCGCAAGTTGTCGTCACCACATACGCAACGCCGCCGACCCGCTGAGTCAGCGTGAACGTGTAAGAGTTGTCCGCCCCGGTCGGGACGCCCTCGACCTTGATCCACTCTCCGTCGCCGTCCTGGTAGCCGACCCAGGGCAGCGCGCCGCCGCAACTCTTTAACGTTACTTGAGTTGGCGTCAGCGGTTCCGTGGGAGTGTCACCACAGGCGACGATCCCCACGATCACCACAGTCAGCAGCGTTAGACGAAGGAGCGGTTGCATCGAGGTCTCCTGAATAGGCTCGCCCGAGACGGCGAATAGCCCGAAATGATGTCTCACATTCGACGAAAAGGAAACATCTGTCAAGGCAGATCTGGCGTCCCGTTCATTGGCCTTGCCGGCCCGGTGTCTCCCGAGCCGGAACGATTGCTCAGAACCACCGCCGCATTGCGCTTGAGTCCTTTCAGCTTTGCGCGCTTCATCGGCGATTTGCGGAATGCGGAGCGGAACGTAGCATCGTCCACGCCCAGAATTTGCGCCGCCAGCGTGCGAGCGTCCTTGCCCGCGATGCCCTCGCGCGCGGCATACGCGGGCTCGCGCGCGTCGACGGCGAATCGCACGTTCCACGGGCACACATCCTGACAGACGTCGCAACCGTAGAGATTCCCGCCGATCGCGTCGTGGAATTCGGTCGGAATCTCGCCCTTGAGCTCGATGGTTAAATAGGAGACGCACCGTGTGGCGTCGAGCACGCGCGGCTCGACGAACGCGTCCGTCGGACACGCGTCGAGGCACTTCGTGCAGGTACCGCAGCGGTCGGCTTCGAACGGCTCGTCTTCCTCGAGCTCGAGATCCAGCAGTAAGGAGCCGATAAAGAAAAAGGAGCCAATCTCCGGATTCAGGAGCATCGTGTTTTTGCCGAACCAGCCGAGTCCCGCCTTGCGCGCGAGATCGCGCTCGAGAATCGGGCCGGTATCCACGTACGCCTTGCCCGCGACGTCGCGCCCCAGCTCGGCGTTGAGCCACGCGTGCAGCGCGCGCAGCCGCTCCGTCATGACGTCGTGATAATCGTCGCCGCGGGCGTAGCGCGCGACGGGACCGGACGGCGGGGTTCCGCCGTAGTTCATTCCGACCACCACGGCGGATTTCACGTTCTCGAACACGCGGCGCGGATCGGCGCGCTTTTCAGCGCCTCGCTCCAGATATCCCATGTCGCCGGCGAAGCCGCGGGAGATCCAGTCGTCGAACATGGGCGCGGTCTCCGCGGGGCCGAGCCTTGTTATGCCGACGAGATCGAAGCCGAGCGCACGGGCGCGGGACTTGAGCGATTCCTCGATTCTCACGAGTCGGTTATCGACCAGAGCGCGTATCGCTCGACGTCCCGGGTCGGGGGCACGGCGTCGTAATCGCCGTACGCGGTGTGCATCCGCCACCGGAGATATGTGCGATCCGGGAGCGGAAGGAACGGGAATCGCTTATACCATTCCCGACGGCGGAAGCGCCACGCCACCCGTGTGAGGGCAACGGCGAGCCGCGGCCGGCGAACCGAACGCGCGGCGAGCGCTCCGGTGAGACGCAACCACTGCATGATTCAAATTAAATGATATGGCCTCCGAACACCTGATCGGCCTCATCTCCGATACTCACGGCTTGCTGCGCCCGGACGTGCATGAGGCGCTGGCAGGCGTCGAGCTCATCCTGCACGCGGGGGACGTCGGCGGCGAAGACGTCCTGCACGAGCTGCGCACGATCGCACCCACGCTCGCAGTCCGCGGCAATACCGACGCGTCGGCCCCGTACCTCGAGACCGAAATCATCATGGAGAGCGGCGGCGTGAGCATCCACGTGAGTCACGGGCACGAAGTGGGACAGTTGACGCCGGAAAGACTGCTGGCGCGTTTTCCGCATGACGTTCTCGTGTACGGCCACACGCACAGGCCTTTCCTGCTGAAGTGGGAGGGACGGATCGTGGTGAACCCTGGCGCCGCGGGGCAACGCCGGTTCGATTTGCAGCCGAGCGTCGCGCGACTTCGTATCACGGACGGTATCGCGGACGTGGAGTTCGCTACGCTCGACACCGACGAGTGACGCTCAGAGGAAGGATCTGCCTTCCAGGCCCGGCGGATGGGGGAGATTCAGTCCGTCCAGCGCGCTCGGCATCAGATCCACTGTTCGCAGCGGAGCTCTCGCCAGCGGCTTGCTGACCAGCAGCGGTACCAGCATGTGATCGCGATGCAGCGCGCCGTGCGACGACACGTGCGGGATAGGCTCGAAGCGGGCGCGCAGATCCCAGCTCCGCGCGGCCGACAGGATCATGTCGCCGGACCGTGGCGAGCCGGCGAGCCGCGCGATCTGCACCAGTGCGTCGGGGTACTCCGAATCTGCGCTGATCGCGTGCGACTCGTCGCCGCTGACGCCCATGCGCGCTCCGATCCCGAGCGGATCGCCCGTGTCCGGGCGATACGAGTAGGAATCGCCACTCCATTCCACCACGGCGGAGCCCGCCGCGCGCGAGCGGACCTCGCAGCGGTTCCCGCCGCTCGGCAGGAGCAGCAGGTCGATGGACTCCCGCGCCAGCAGAGTCGAGGCGAGGCCGCTCCAGGCGGGCGCGAGCGACGGCCACCAGCGCCGCGTTCTCGTGCGTAGGTCGAGATAGAGATGAGCCATGGCGTTGCCGCTCACCATCACCGCGGTCTCCGCGTCGCGCGTGAAGACCCACGGGTGCGCGATGGGGCGGTGACCGAGCTGGCGCAGGACTTCGGCGATGTCGTCGTGTCCCTCGATCGGTGTGTGGCCGTGGTCGCTCACGACCCACAGGTGCGTGACGTCCCAGATGCCGCGATGCTCCAGCTCCGCGCGAATCCGGGCGACGGTGTGATCCACGATCCGCAGGGCGGCAGTCACGTCGTCGGATCCGTGTCCGCCGGCGTGCGAAGCCTTGTCCACGCCCGTGAATGCCGCGAACACGAAGTGGGGCTCGAGCTCCCGGATTTTCGCAATGAGCCGCCGCGCGACGTAACGGTCGATCGCGAGCCAGCCCTGCACGTCGCCGCGGAAGTGCGTCCACGCGGTCCGCGCGGCGAACAACGATCCAGTCGTGAAGCGGCGTTCTCCCCGGAGGCCGCGCGTGACGACGCTCATGGCTCCGAGGGAGTTCGGGACGAGCTCGAAGATCGTCGTCGCCGCGGGATCGAGGTCCCGATCCGCGAGCCGCATGTCAATGCCGACGTAACTGCGCGAGTGCCCCGGTCCCGTGGCGTCCTTGCGCGAGCGATCGTACCAGCGGAGGCCGGGCATCCCGACGGATCCTGGATGCCGGCCCATGAGAAACGGCGTATACGCCGGACCCGTGACGGACGGGAAAACGGAGGTGATCTCGTGCAGACCCCCCTCGTCCAGCATGCGGGCCATAGCGGGGAGCGCGCCGGAGGCGATCGCGGCTCGAAGCGTGTCGGTCCGGACGCCGTCGGCGACGAGGATTATTATCGGCAATAGATTCCGGCCACGTACTTCACCATGTAACCAGATGAAGAAGAAGCGCAAAGATACCGCGAAGCCGAAGACCCGCCGGGGGAAGACGGCGGCGGCCGGCAGGAAGCGGCCGGCCCGCCGCGGAAAGGGCGCGCGCACGCCCAGCGGCAAGCCGATGAGCCCGGCCCTACTCGCGTCGGCGGAAGAATCGGCGTTGGCCGGGCTGAAAGAGCGTACCGAGACCGGGCATATGAAGGCGGGACGTATGCCGCCGTCCCGAGTCGAGGATACGCGCCAGGTGGGAGCGACGCGCATCATCGACGAAGCCATCCGCGATCACATCGTCGAGACGGAAGACGAAAAGCTGCTGCAGCATCCGCGCGCCGAGTCCGATTTCGTCAAGAGCGACCCGTGGCGGGTGCTCCGAATCATGAGCGAGTTCATCGAGGGGTTCGACGTGCTCGCGAAGACGGAGAAGGGCGTCGCCGTGTTCGGCTCGGCACGCGTCGGCCCGGACGACCCGCAGTACGACAAGGCGGTCGAGGTGTCGCGGCTGCTCGCGGAGGCCGGGTTCTCGATCATCACCGGCGCGGGCCCGGGCATCATGGAGGCGGCCAACATGGGCGCGCGCCTCGGCGGGGGCCCGTCCATCGGCTGCAACATCGAGCTGCCGTTCGAGCAGGGTGCGAATCCGTACGTGGATACGCTCGTGAACTTCCGCTACTTCTTCGTGCGGAAGACGATGTTCATTAAGTACTCGTCAGCATTCATCATCTTTCCGGGCGGATTCGGCACGCTGGACGAGCTGTTCGAGGCGGTGACGCTGATTCAGACGGGCAAGATCTACCAGTTCCCGGTGATCCTCATGGGGCGCCGGTACTGGGCCGGCCTGCTGCGCTGGCTGCACACGCGCGTGCTGCTCGAGCAGAAGATCTCCCCGGGCGACCTGGATCTGCTTTTTCTGACTGATGACCCGGAAGAGGCCGCGCAGGCGGTGATTACTGCATTTAACGCGAAGCGGTGATTGGTGATTGGTGATTTGTAAGAGCGGTTGTAGGTAGTTTATCTGTTACCAGTCACTAATCACGAAGCACCAATCACCAGCGCACCGCCGTCATGATCGAAGAGCTCAAAGCCAAACTCGGCGAAGAAGTGGAGCGTCTCCAGCGCGAGCTGAGCATCACGCTCCCGCAGGAGATCAAGCGCGCGGTGGAGTACGGCGATCTGCGCGAGAACAGCGAGTACAAGGCCGCGCTCGAGCGGCAGCAATTCGTGCAGGCGCGACTGGGGCAGCTCCGCCAGCGCCTGAGCAAGCTGTCGCAGATCGACGTCGCGCAAATCCCGGCCGATCGCGTCGGCCTCGGATCCGAGGTGATCGTAGAGGACGAGAAGACGGGCGAGCGGGAGACGTACAGCCTGGTGTTCGGCGATGCGGTGGAATTCCAGGAAGGCCACGTCACGATGTCGTCGCTGATCGGGCTCGCTGTCGTCGGAAAAGCTCTGGGCGAGGTTGCGATTTTGAAGTTGCCGGCGGGCGTGCGGCGGCTCAAAGTCGTCGACCTGAAGACCATTCACGATTCGACATCGGTCTAGCGGTTACGCCTGGCGGGGTTCGGGGGCCGAGGCTGGCCCCCG
>CAYGJL010000017.1:0-6101 GCA_964350145.1 uncultured Gemmatimonadaceae bacterium | reverse complement strand
GGCCCCCGAACCAGCAACGGCACCTGTCTAGCCGGGATCCACCGTGAACGTCCTCTCGACCTCGCGGGCATAATCCGCTACCGCTGACTCCTTCATTTCCGCACTCCATCCAAGCATCGGTGCCACAACTTCCGCGGTCGGAGCGGCGAGAGACATAGCGTGGTCGCGCGCGCGAAAGGCGGCCTGGGTACGGCGGATGAGAAGGTCGCTGAGTGTCAGGGCGTGCTCGTACCGAACCGAATGGACCAGATCCGCCGCGCGCACTTCGCAGTCGCTCGCCAGGCGTCGCGCCAGGGCAGGATCCGCGCGGATCATCTCGGCTATCTCGCTCTCGCGGTCGGCACCGGGCAACGCTTCCCGGGACGTGCGTGATCCCGTCGCGCGCATACCGAGCGTGACCTGCACGAGATCCACCACTTCCTCGGCGACGGCGCGGTAGGTCGTGAGCTTGCCGCCGGTGAGGGTGATCGTGCCGGACTCGTCACGCGTGATGAGATGCTCGCGCGACGGCGAGGAGGGATCCTCTGCCGTCGGCGAGTATGCGAGCGGACGGAGTCCGGCCCAGGCCGTTATTACGTCCGCGCGCCGGAGGCGGGCGCCGGCGAGATAGGCGTTGGCGGACTCGATGAGATAGGAGATCTCCGATTCCGACGCGCGCACCTCGTCGGGCGACACGCGCGTGAGAACCTCGGTGGTCCCGATGATCGTCTGCGAACCGGACGGAAGGATGAACATCACGCGTCCGTCGATCGGCGACGCTAGCGCGATGGCATCGCGGTTTCCCACGAGCGAGCGATTGACCGCGATGTGCGAGCCTTTGCTGCGCTCGAGGGCGGAAGTCCAGGGCCCGAGCGCGCGCACCACGGCGCGCGCCGAGATCGCGAGCTTTTCGCCCGTCACATTGTCGGTGAGAGCGATACGGTGCGGCGCGCCGCCGGAAAGCAGCTCCGCGCTCATGTGATTCGCCACCGCCGCGTCCCAGTAGGCCGCGCTCAGCGCGTTGGCCAGTGTAAGGCGCGAGTCGTCCGTGGATGAGTCGAAGTAGGCGCCGCCGCCGGCGAGCCCCGCGGGCTCGAGCGCCGGCTCGCGCGTGAGGACTTCTGCCGCCGACAGCCGCTCGTGCCATCGGCCCGGGCGGGAGAGCGAGAGCAGGTCGTACAGCGTGAGACCGGCGCCCAGCTTTCGCGCGGACACGCGCGAGCCGCGATAAACCGGCCAGGTAAAGCGAAGCGGCCGCACGAGATGCGGCGCTACGCGCATGAGCGTCGCGCGCTCGCGCCGGGACTCGCGCACGAGACCCACCCGCCCCTGCTCCAGGTAGCGCAGCCCGCCGTGCACGAGGCGGGACGTGCGGCTCGACGTGCCGCTGCCGAAGTCGTCCTTCTCGAATAGGGCGACTCTCAAGCCGCGCATGGCGGCATCGCGGGCTATGCCACAGCCGTTTATGCCGCCCCCAATGATCACTACATCGAACGGCTCCCGCGCCAGGCGCGCGCGGTGGGCGAGGGCCTGGACGGGAACGGACGTCGGAAGCGGCGCCGCCATCCTGGAAACATATACCCCCCACGTTAAGTTCCCTGTAATGGCGACCTTCGGGAGCGGGACCGGCAGACGCGTGGCGATCGTCGCCGGTGTGCGGACGCCGTTCACCAGAGCGGGCACGTCCCTCAAATCGTTCAACGCGATCGAGCTGGGCAAGCTGTGCGTCGCGGAGCTGCTGCAACGGACGGAACTGGACGCGAAGGAAGTCCAGGCCATCGTGTTCGGCACGGTGATTCCCAACGTCCTCGCGCCGAACATCGCGCGCGAGATCGCACTGATGCCGATGCTGCCTAAGGGAGTGCAGGCGTTCAGCGTCAGTCGCGCGTGCGCGTCGGCGAACCAGGCGATCACGGACGCCGCCGATCAGATAGTTCTCGGACACGTGGACGTCGCGATCGCTGGGGGCGCCGAGACGCTGTCGAATATTCCGATGCTGCACTCGCAGGGATTCTCGGACGCCCTCGTCAAGGCCTCGAAGTCCAAGACGCTCGGCGGGCGCGCTGGAGCGATGGCGAAGATCCGCCCGCGTGACCTTGTTCCGATCACGCCCGCCATCGCAGAGCCGTCCACCGGCGAGACTATGGGCCAGTCGGCGGAGAAGATGGCAAAGCTCAACGGCGTCACGCGCGAGGAGCAGGACCAGTACGCATTGCGCTCGCACAGAATGGCCGCGGCCGGCACGGCGGACGGACGGCTCACGGCCGAGATCATGCCGGTGTACGTCCCGCCGAAATACGAGACGTTCGCAACGGCCGACAACGGGATCCGGAGCGACACGAGCATCGAGCAGCTCGCGGCGCTCAAGCCAGTGTTCGACCGGAAGTACGGGACGGTTACCGCGGGCAACGCGTCACCGCTCACCGACGGCGGCGCGTGCGTACTACTGATGAGCGAGGAGAAAGCGCGCTCGCTGGGCTACCCTCCTCTCGGTTTCATACGGTCGTACGCGTACGCCGCGCTCGATCCCGGCGAGCAGCTCCTGCAGGGACCGGTGCTTGCGGCGCCGGTAGCACTCCAGCGCGCGGGCCTCACTTTGCGCGACATGGATCTCGTGGAGATGCACGAGGCGTTCGCGGCGCAGGTGCTGTCGAACCTGCGCGGGCTGGAATCGCGGGAGTGGGCGGAGCGCGCCGGCTTCTCCGAGCCGGTCGGTGCAGTAGATCGCGCGAAGCTCAACGTCATGGGCGGATCGATTGCCATCGGGCATCCGTTCGGCGCGACGGGCTCGCGCATCACGGTCACGTTGCTCAACGAGCTGGGCAGGCGCGGCGGACAGTTCGGCCTGATGACGGTGTGCGCCGCTGGCGGGATGGGCTTCGCCATGGTCGTGGAGCGCGCATGACGGACATGCTGCGCACCGTTGAGCAGAATGAGAAGCGCGGACCATACGCGCTGACCGTGGACGTGGAGGACGGTATCGCCGTCATCACGTTCGACCTCCCGGGCGAATCGATCAACAAGATCGGCCGCGGAGTGAAGGACGAGTTCCTCGCGCTGGCCGACCGGCTCGAGCGCGACAAGGACGTCCGTGGCGCGGTACTGATCAGCGGCAAGCCGGACGTGTTCATCGCCGGCGCCGACATCGGGGAGTTCCTGCTGCTGGAGACCGCGGCGCAGGCCGAGCGGTTGAGCAGGGACGGCCAGATGCTCATCGATACGGTCGCGAAGATGCGGATTCCACTCGTCGCGGCGATTCACGGCGCGTGCCTTGGCGGGGGGCTGGAGCTCGCGCTGGCGTGCACGTATCGCGTCGCGACCGATCATCCGAAGACCGTGCTCGCGCTGCCCGAGGTTCAGCTCGGACTCATTCCGGGCGCGGGCGGGACGCAGCGGCTGCCGCGCAAGGTGGGGCTGCGCGCCGCCCTCGACATGATTCTCACGGGCAAGAATGTCCGGGCGAAGAAGGCCTATCAGATGGGGCTGGTCGAGGAGCTGGTCCATCCGGCGATCCTGCGGCAGATCGCCGTGCGGCGCGCGAAGGAGCTGGGTAACGGCAAGCGGCCGCAGATTCGGAAGGAGCGCGGCTTCGTGGACGCGCTGCTCGACGGTAATCCGGTCGGCAGAAGCGTGGTGCTGCGGAAGGCGCGCGAGGAGACGCTCAAGAAAACCAAGGGACACTATCCCGCGCCGCTCGCCGCGCTCGACGCGATTGCCGCGGGATTGAGCGGACGGCGCGCGCACGGATACCGGGAGGAATCGCGGCTGTTCGGCGAGATGGCGGCGACCGACGTGTCGCGCCAGCTCATCTATCTCTTCTTCGCGACCACCGCACTGAAGAAGGACAGCGGCGTGGACGTGCCGGTGGTGCCCCGCGAAGTGAAGAAGCTCGGCATCCTCGGTGCCGGCTTCATGGGCTCGGGGATCGCGTCGGTGGCCGTTCAGCAGGGAACAGTCGTGCGCATGAAGGACGCGGATCATGGGCGGGTCGGAAAAGGCATCGCCACGGTGCGATCGGTGCTGAAGGAGCGGCTCACCAAGCGGCAGATCACCCGCCCGCAGCTCGAAGACACGATGTCGCTGCTGGGCGGGACCGTGGACTACAGCGGCTTCGGCAGCGTGGACCTTGTGATCGAGGCCGTGTTCGAGGACCTCGCGACGAAGCACGAGGTGTTGCGCGAGGTCGAGCCGGTGCTGAAGCCGGAGGCGATCTTCGCGACGAACACGAGCACGATCCCGATCGCGCGAATCGCGGAGGCCGCCGAGCGGCCCGGGCGGGTGTTGGGAATGCACTTCTTCTCGCCCGTACACAAGATGCCTCTGATCGAGGTCATCACCACGCCCGGTACGGATCCGGCAGCGATCGCGACCGCGGTCGCGTACGGCAAGCGGCTGGGCAAGACCGTGATCGTGGTGAACGACGGGCCGGGTTTTTACGTCAACCGGATTCTGTTTCCGTACATCAACGAGGCGGGGAGGCTGCTCGAGCAGGGTGCGGCGGTCGAGGCGATCGACGCCGCGATGGTTGCATTCGGCTTTCCCGTCGGGCCGATGACGCTGCTCGACGAGGTCGGCATGGATGTCGGCGCGAAGGCGGCCGGCGTGATGCACCAGGCGTTCGGCGACCGGTTCGCTCCCGCAGGAGCGATCGATCGGCTCGTCGCGGCGGGGCGGTACGGGCGCAAGGTCAGGAAGGGATTCTATTTGTACGACGAAGCAGGGAAGAAGGGCGCGGTGGACCCGGAGGTCTACGCCGTGGCGGGCGCGGCAGGTGAGCGCACCGAGATCCCGGCGGCCGAGATTCAGCAGCGGTGCGTCTTCGCGATGCTGAACGAGGCCGCGCGCTGCCTGGAGGACGGCATCATCCGCTCGGAGCGCGACGGCGACGTGGGCGCGGTGTTCGGCATCGGGTTCCCGCCGTTTCGCGGCGGCCCGTTCCGCTACATCGATTCGATCGGAGCGGCGACGCTGGTCGGCCAGCTCGAAGATCTCAATTCCCGGTTCCCCGGGCGGTTCGAGCCGGCGGAGCGGTTGCTGCAGGCGGCACGGCGGTAGCTGAAAAGGGTGACTGGTGACTAGTGACTAGTAACTAGTAACTGCGCTGCTTCCTGAGGGCCCCGTGTCCTGCTATTCATACCAACACTTCAACGGCGGGCATTAAATGCGTCGCGTTCTGAATTTCTCCGTCTTGTCCGTCATGCTCATTGCGCCGGTTGCCGCTGCGCAAACCTCCAGCGAGCTGACCGTTGACCGGATCTTCAACTCAGCGGAGTTCCGCGCCCAGCCGTCGCCGACGCTGCACTGGCTTGGCAACGAGGCCAACTATGTGGACGTGAGAGAGGGAAGCTTCCACACCGTGGACATCGGGAGCGGCCGGAGCACGCTGCTGGTGGACGCGGCGGCTTTCGTCGGAGACGACGGGAAGCGGCTGGACATCGAGGACGTCATCTGGTCAAAAGATCAGACGCGGGCGTTGATCTTTCACAGCTCGGAGCGGGTGTGGCGCTCCAACACGCGCGGCCGGTTTCACGTCTTCGACGTCGCGGTGCGCCGGCTGATCCCCGTGACTCGGGTGGACACGCTGATCATGTTCGCCAAGCTGTCGCCCGACGGCCGGCACGCGGCGTTCGTTCGAAACAACAACATCTACGTCACGGATCTCGCGACGGGGCAGGAGCGCGCGCTCACGCGCGACGGGAGCCCGGAGATCATCAACGGCACTACCGACTGGGTGTATGAAGAGGAGTTCGGGCTGCGCGACGCGTTCCGCTGGAGTCCCGACGGCAAGAGAATCGGGTTCTGGCGCTTCGACCAGACGGCCGTCAAGCCGTTCTCCCTAATAGACGAGACGACGCTATACCCGTCGTTCACGACCTTTAAGTACCCGAAGGCGGGCGAGCGGAACGCCGACATCAGGATCGGAGTGATCGACGTCGCGAGCGGCTCGACCCGGTGGATCAACACCGGCGGCGACGCGGATTCGTACGTACCGAGGATGGAATGGCTGGGGAACGACAGTCTCGTGTTCCACCGGTTGCCCCGGAAGCAGAACCGTGTGGACCTGATCGCCGCCAGCGCGGTTACCGGCGGGTCGCGCGTGATCCTCACCGATTCCGACTCCG
>CAYGJL010000016.1:39200-65545 GCA_964350145.1 uncultured Gemmatimonadaceae bacterium | reverse complement strand
CTCTCAGAGAGCGTGTTAGCGAAGCGTAGCTCTCAGAGAGGATGCCTTTGTCGTTTCCAGCGCGTGCGGACTAGGCTTTCACGCTCTTGGTAAGGCGCTTGAGCAGCGGCACCAGCAGTAGGAGCAGGAACGCCGCGCCGAAGGAGGTCGCAACGGGGATCGAGAAGAACGCGGACTGGGAGGTGATCGTTTCGGTCTGCGCGGCGAGCCAGCCGCCCAGGTAGCTCGCGGCGGAGCTCGCGAGGAACCACGCGCCCATCAGCAGCGACGCGAACTTGTACGGCGCCACCTTGGTCACGTACGACAATCCTACCGGTGACAGGCACAGCTCGCCCAGCGTGTGAAACAGGTACGCCATCGTGAGCCACATGGCGCTGACCTGAAAGCCCTGATCCACCGAGCGTCCGGCGACGACCAGGAACAGGAAGCCCGTACCGAGCAGCACGAGGCCGAGCACCATCTTCAACGGAGTGGACGGCTCCTTGCCGCGCCGGCCTAGCGCCATCCAGATCATCGCGAAGACGGGAGCGAAGATCAGAATGAACAGCGGGTTCATGGACTGGAACCAACTGGACGGCATGTCCCAGCCGCCGATGTTCATGTTCGTGTGGCGGTCGGCAAACAAGTTCATGGAGCTGCCCGCCTGCTCGAACGCCATCCAGAAGAAAATCACGAAGAAGACGACGATGAACAGCGCGATCACGCGATTACGCTCTTCGCCGCGAGTCCCCGAGATAGCCAACACCGCCGCTGCCACGCCCATGCCGGCGATCGCCATGCGGATCGTGAGATCCACCGGGTGGATGTCGCCGGCTCCGAGGAACACGAGCCCCGCGCCGATCGCGGCGCCGATCGTGACCGCCCACGGATTCCACGGCACCTCCATGGATTCCGCGGCGACGGCGGCCGCATTGTTCGGGTCGTGTTTGACGTTCAGCCCGATCCCCGGCAGATACTTGTCCCGGCCCCACATGTAGATGATGAGGCCGAGCGTCATGCCGACGCCCGCGGCGCCGAAGCCGTAGTGCCAGCCGACTTTCTGGCCGAGGTAGCCGCAAATCAGCGGCGCGATGAACGCGCCGAGGTTGATGCCCATGTAGAAGATCGTGAAGCCCGAATCGCGGCGGGAGTCGCCTTCGGTGTAGATCTGTCCGACCATCGTCGACACGTTCGGCTTGAAGAAGCCGGTTCCGATGACGACGAGCGCGAGCCCGAGATAAAACGGGATCAGCTGCCCCATGTCCTTGAGCGTTTCGCCTTCCGGCACCGCACCCGGCCCGAACGCAAGCACGAAGTGCCCGAGCGCGATGATGATGCCGCCGATCACGAGCGAGCGCCTGGTGCCGATGATCCTGTCGGCCAGGTATCCGCCGATCAGCGGCGTGAGGTAGACCAGCCCGGTATACGCGCCGTACAGCCGCGCGGCGTCGCCGTCGGGCCAGTGCAGCGCGTTGACCAGATACAGGACGAGCAGCGCCCGCATTCCGTAGTACGAGAACCGCTCCCACATCTCGACCACGAACAGCAGCCCTAGGCCGCGCGGATGCCCGAACAGCGCGCGGTCGTCCAGTGCTGGCGGCCTATCCATGGTCGTTGCGCCTACGTCGACGATGCCCGACATAACTAGAACCCCGCTGTTGGCTGTTGGCTGTTGGCTCTTGGCTGTTGGCTCTTGGCTTCAGTGCAGTGCGGCGACGGGAAGATACCGCTCCGGCGGTTTCGTGCCACCCGCAGATTGCTGCGCGGCCCAATCCACCTTCGTAGGCGGCTGCTTGATGCAGGCGGCGAAGTGGCCCGGTTCCTTCTCCTCCAGCGGGGGGACGATCCCGGCGCACGCGGCGTCCCTCGCCGGATGATGGCAGCGCGGATGGAACACGCACCCGCTCGGCAGGTTCGCGGGCGACGGCACGTCGCCCTGCAGCACGATGCGCCCGCGCCTGCGGGTGGGGTCGGGCACCGGCGCGGCGGACAGCAGCGCCTGGGTGTACGGCATCAGCGGCCGGCTGAATAACGCGTCGCGGCTGCCGAGCTCCACGATCTTGCCCAGATACATCACGGCGACGCGGTCGGCGATGTGCTCGACCACCGACAGGTCGTGCGCGATGAAGATGTAGGTGAGGCCTCGCTCCCGTTGCAGGTCCTGCAGCAGGTTGATCACCTGCGCCTGCACGGACACGTCGAGCGCGGAGACCGGCTCGTCGCAGATAATCAGCCGCGGCTGCACCGACAGCGCGCGCGCGACTCCGATTCGCTGGCGCTGGCCGCCGGAGAACTCGTGCGGATAACGGGAGGCATACTCGGGGCGCAGGCCGACTTCCTCGAGCAGATCGCCGGCGCGCTTGTCCGCTTCCGCGCGGGTAGCGAGGCCGTGGATCAGCATCCCCTCGCGAATGATCGCGCCCACGGTCATGCGCGGATTCAGCGAGGAGAACGGGTCCTGGAAGATGATCTGCATCTCGCGCCGCATCCGCCGGAGCGCGCCCCCCTTCAGCTCGGCTACGTTCTGGCCGGCGAACCTGATCTCGCCGGACGTAGGCTCTATCAGCCGCAGAATCGAGCGGCCGGTGGTCGTCTTGCCACAGCCGGATTCGCCGACGATCGCGAGCGTCTCGCCGTCGCGCACGTCGAACGACACGTCGTTCACCGCGTACACGACCTCGGCCGGGCCGAGCAGACCGCTTCGCGAGCGGAACGCTTTCGTGAGGTTGCGCACCGAGAGCAGCGGCTCGCCGCTCCGCGCGTCGGGACCGTTTCCGGCGGGCGCGGCGGTCATGACGCGTCTACCCTCCGCCGCGCGACGAGCGGCTTGTGCGGCTCATTCCGCCGCTGTGGCTCGTCGGCCAGATGACAGCGGCTCACGTGGCCCGGCCCGATGGGATACAGCGGCGGGTGCTCGTGCTCGGTGCGCTCCCACGAGTACTTGCAGCGGTCGTGAAAGCGGCAGCCGGCCGGCCACGCGGTCGGCGGCGGCACCGTGCCGGGAATCACGTTCAGCCGCTCGCGCTTGTCGCCGACCCGCGGCATCGCGTACAACAGTCCCTCGGAGTAAGGATGGTGCGCGGACGTGAACAACTCGGGCGTGGACGTCTCCTCCACCACTTCTCCGGCGTACATCACGATCACGCGCTGCGTCATCTCCGCGATCACGCCGAGGTCGTGCGTGATCAGCAGCACCGCGGTGCCGAACTTCTGCTGCACGTCGCGCAGCAGCTCGAGTATCTGCGCCTGGATCGTCACGTCGAGCGCCGTCGTGGGCTCGTCCGCGATGATGAGCGCCGGGTCCATCACCAGCGCCATCGCGATCAGCACGCGCTGGCGCATTCCGCCGGAGAGCTGGTGCGGGTACTGCTTCGCGCGCTGGTCAGGCGCGGGGATCCCGGTGAGCCCGAGCATCTCCACGGCCTTCTTCCACGCCTCGCGCCGCGTGGCGCCCGCGTGAATCCGCGCGACTTCGGCGATCTGGTCACCAACCGTGAACACGGGATTCAGCGCGGACATCGGCTCCTGGAAGATCATGGCGATGCGGTTGCCGCGGATGCGCCGCATGGATTCCTCGTCGAGCGCGATCAGGTCCTTGCCGTCGAACTCGATCCTGCTTCCCGGCTCGACTCTGCCGGGGGGGCGGATCAGCCGCATGATCGAGAGCGCGGTCACCGACTTGCCGCACCCCGACTCGCCGACGATCCCGACCGTCTCGCCCGCATTGATGCTGAACGACACGCCGTCCACCGACCGCGCGACCGCGCCCCCGCCGGGATAGAAGTACGTGCGCAGGTCCCGCACGGTGAGGAGCGGACTACTCATGCGCGTGAGCGTCCGCGTGTCCCAGCGCCTGCCGGAGTCCGTCGCCCAGAGCGTTCACCGCCACAACCGTCGCCACTATCGCAAGGCCCGGAAAGAGGGAGATCCACCACGCGGCCGTCATCAACTCGGAGCCATCGCGGATCATGTTGCCCCAGCTCGGAATCGGAGGCTGCACTCCGAATCCAAGGTAGGAGAGGCCCGCCTCCAGCACGATGACGTTGCCGAGTCCGATCGTCGCAAAAACGATAATGGGCGGCAGCACGTTCGGGAGCACATGGCGGACCGCGATGCGAAAGTCGTGCGCGCCGAGCGCCCGGGCCGACGCCACATAGTCCGTTTCGCGCGCCGTCAGCACTTCGGCGCGTACCAGCCGGCTGAGCGCGAACCAGCCCGTGAGACCAAGCAGTAGCACCAGTCCCGTGGTGGACATCCGCCCCCACAGCGCCACGAGCGCCAGCACGAGCAGAACGCGCGGT
The DNA here is from genome assembly GCA_964350145.1 of uncultured Gemmatimonadaceae bacterium. Lineage (GTDB taxonomy): Bacteria > Gemmatimonadota > Gemmatimonadetes > Gemmatimonadales > Gemmatimonadaceae > JACDCY01. The sequence goes on along the minus strand of CAYGJL010000016.1, from coordinate 61,265 downwards.
ATGGACATCAGGGCGTCCACCAGGCGCATCATGACCTCGTCCACGAGGCCCCCGGCGTAGCCCGCCGCCAGTCCCCAGGCGGTTCCGACGGTCACGGCCACGGTCGTCGCGAGGATTCCCACGATGAGGGAGATGCGCGCTCCGAACAGCAGCCGGCTGAGCACGTCGCGGCTGAACTGGTCGGTTCCCAGCGGATGTTCCGGCGAGGGCGCGAGCGTGTTGCCGCTGACGATGTCGGGCTGGGCGAACGGGTCGTAGGGCGCGAGCAGCGGCGCGGCGATCGCGGCGAGCAGGATGACGGCGAGCGCGACGAGTGCCACTCTCGTTCCTGTGCGCTCAAGCATCGCGCAGCCTCGGATCGGCCACCCGGTAGAGCACGTCCGCCAGGAGATTTCCAGCGGCCACGACGATGGTCCCGACGATCACCACCGCGAGAACCAGCGGATAATCGCGCGAGGAGACGGCGTCCACGGCCACGAGCCCCATCCCCGGCCAGGAGAAGACTTTCTCGACGAACACCACTCCGCCGACCAGCGCGGGGAGGCTGGTGCCGAGCAGGGTGATGGAAGGCATGAGAGCGTTGCGCAGCGCGTGCCGGCGCACGACTGTCCGCTCCTCGACGCCTTTTGCGCGCGCGGACCGGATGTAATCCCGCGGCAGAACCTCGAGCAGGGCGGCGCGCTGGTACCGCGCGACGGCCGCGCCCGCCGCCAGGACGAGCGTGGCGAGCGGGAGGACGATGTGGTGCGCGCGGTCGAGCAGTTGCGCGCCCGCTCCCAGATGCGGGTACACCACGACGTCCGTCATCCCGCCGACCGGGAACAGCGGAATCCAGTAGCTGAACGCGAGCAGCAGCAGCAAGCCGAGCCAGAAGTCGGGCATCGAGAGCAGTACGAGCGACACGCCGCCGGCCGCGCGGTCGAACAGGCGCCCGCGTCTGCGTGTCTGCGCGAGCGCGAGCGCGATGCCGGCAGCGAAGGCGAACACGAGCGCGAGCCCCACTAGGAGGAGCGTGCGCGGCAGGGAATCGCGAATTACCGCGGCGACGGGCTGCTGCCGCGAGAAAGACCAGCCGAGGTCGCCGCGGGCGAGGCGCGCGAGATACCGGCCGTACTGCACCGGGAGCGGCTGGTCGAGCCCGTACGATGCGCGCCAGCGCGCGCGCACTTCCTCGGTGACGTTCGGGTTGTCGAGCGAGCCGGCGAAAGGATCGCCCGGGGCCGCATGAATCAGGACGAATACGAGCGTTGCGACTGCGGCGACTACTACGAGTGTGTGAGCGACGCGACGCAGTAGGAACGCGATCACGTTACGGCGTACGATTCAGACCGATATTGTCGCGCGGGAGTCGTGCTGCGGGGTCTATCGTCCAGTCGGCGATGTGTGCCCACCAGGCGTCCCGCCGCAGAACAGTGGGCCTGATGCGGCTGTGCAGCGCGAGCATCGCGAGCGGCTCGTACAGCCAGACCGCGGGCGCGTCGCGGATGATCACCTCGTATGCCCGCCGCATCCAGGCGTGCGCGCGCGCGGGATTCATGGTGGTGAGCGCACTGTCCACGTGCATGTCGAACTCGGGGCTCTCGTACGATCCGAAGTTGGTCCCGCCGGGCGCGCGCGAGCCGGCCGTGCCCCACGTCTGGCGGATTCCGGGCGCGGGATCGAGCCGCCACCCGCCCAGCGCGGCGTCGAAGGAGCGGCTGTTGAGGCGCGTCAGGAAAGCAGCGTTGTCCAGCGACTCGATCTCCACGGCGATGCCGAGTCCGCGCAGCTGCTCCTGGATCAGGACGGCCATGCGCCCGCGGTTCCTGCTCGACGTCGGCGTCACCAGCGAGAACGCCAGCGGCCTGCCGCTCTTTGCGCGCATGCCTTTGGCGCCGCGGCTCCAGCCGAGCGAGTCGAGCAGCCGGTTGGCCGCCGCGGTGTCGTGCGCGATTTGCGGCAGATCCGTGCCCGCGCCCAGGTAGCCCCGAACGGTCGGGCCGATCGCCACCGCCGCGAGCGTGTCGAACACGTTATGCACCATGGACTCGCGGTCGAGCGCGTGCGATATCGCCACGCGAAGCTGCCGGTCGCCGAAGAGCGGATGCGGCAGCGTGCGCCGGCGCGGATCGCGCAGGTTGAACTGGAGGAAGCCGTACTCCAGGCCGGGGTACGTCACGAGCCGGAGCGCGGGATCTTTCTGAATCTCCGGGATCATCTCGGGGCGAACGACGTCGAACGCGTCGGCCTCGCCCGCCAGCAGCTTGGTGGACGCGGTCGTGAAATCGGGTGACACCGTCCAGATCACGCGGTCAATGTTCGGCCGTCCGGCGTAGTTGTTGGTGTCCGCGACTACCTCGAGCGACACCGCCGGCTGCCAGCGCGCGAAGCGGAAGCGGCCGCTCCCGACCGGTGAGCGCGCGAACGCGGTCCCGCGCAGCTGTCCGCGCGGCGCCGCGCCGAGTAGATGCTCGGGAACGATGAGCAGGTTGTACACCGCGTCGAAGAACTGCCGCGGCGAGCGGCCCCTGAACCAGAAGATCGCGGTGAGCGAATCCGGCGCGCTCACCGAGTCTATGTTCGCCAGCAGCGCGGCCATCGGCGCCGCGACTTCCGGGTCCCGGAAGAGCTGGTGCGTGAACCGCACGTCGCGCGCGGTGACGGCGCGCCCGTCGTGCCAGCGGGCGAGCTGGTTCAGCGAGAACGTGATCTGGAGCGAGTCGGCGCTCCACGTCCAGCGCTCGGCGAGCCGCGGGCGGAAGCCGTAGTCGCCGGTGGTATTGAGCGAATCGCCGATGTCGGCGAGCCGATCGAAGATGAGGTCCGTGACCTGCCGCCCCTGCACGGACGCGACCAACGGCGGGACCAGCGCGTCCACGTCGGCGGCGACGGCGACGACGATCGTGCCGCCCGTGACAGCGCCGGACTCGTCGCGCTTGTCGCACGCGCCCAGCGTGAGCAGGCAGAGCAGTCCAGCCGCGGTGCGTTTCTTCAGCGATCGCATCGGCGGAAGATTGCGCTTCACCTGCGCCATGTCCATTGCGAATCCTCGAACGCGGGGAGGTGCCGCGCGAGCGAGTCCGTCAATTTCGCGGCTGCGAGCGGCCGCGGCTCGATCCCGTCCTCCCGCATGGCCGCGAGCATTGCGTCGTGCAGCTCGGCGGGACGAGGCGCGCGTCCCAGTGCCTGCTCCAGAGTTGCGGGGGCGGGAGCCGCGCCACCGCCGGCGAGCGCCGCCAACCCTGACTGGTCGTCGGAGATCAGGATGGATCCGTGCTGCAGCATCGCGCCGGCTTCGCGGTACTGCGCGCTCCCGACGAGCTTGCGTCCGCGCAGTGTGATCTCGCCGGCAGTCGGCTCGGCGAAACATGGATTGGAGTCGGGCGCCGGCGCGCGGCCCGTTCGCGTCGCGATCGCCGCATGCACGCCGAGGGCGCGCAGCGCGCGGAGCAGCAGGCCGTTGATCCAGTCGTACGCCGCCGCGATGGACTCTCCCGGCGGCGCGGGTGCGGTCACGCTGTAGGTGATCTCGCGGTGGTGCAGGATCGCGCGTCCGCCTGTCGGGCGCCGGACGATAGCGATCCCCGCGCGCTCGAGTGCGTCCCGATCGTATCCGCCGGTTTTCTGGTTGCGGCCGAAGGACAACGTCGGGTCCTTCCACGAGTACACGCGCAGGGCTGCCTCGCCGGTCATCCGCGCGCGGTCCATGAGGGCGAGATCGCAGGCCATGTTCTCCGCGCCCGGGAGGGGCGGCGTGAGGAGCGTGCGCCACACCAGCCGTGCCATGTCCGGCAGCTCTGAAATAGGCGCGCTCATGGTCACTGGAGCGATAAATTAGATGGACGCCGGCGCCGAGGGGGTCACTCCCAACTCTCCCCTCCAAACTGCCACACTCCAAACCTGGATTCCTCGTAGCCCTTCTTTGAGCTAGTGATGCCCACCCAAACCCAGCCTCGCACCCTTCCCGGCAGCGACAACTTCGTCCGCCGGCACGTCGGCCCCGGCGAAGCGGACGTCGCCACGATGCTCGACGCGCTCGGCTACGATTCGCTCGACGATCTCATAGACGCGGTGATTCCGCGCGACATCCGCGCGAAGGAGCCGCTCGCGACCGGCGCGGCGAAGAGCGAGTACGAGGCGCTGGCGGGGCTGCGCGGGCTCGCCGCGCGGAACCGGGTCTTCCGTTCGTATCTCGGACTCGGCTATCACGACTGCATCACGCCGCCCGTGCTGCAGCGGAACATCCTGGAGAATCCCGGCTGGTACACCGCGTACACACCATATCAGGCGGAGATCGCGCAGGGCCGCCTCGAGGCGCTGCTGACGTTCCAGACGATGGTGATGGATCTCACCGGGCTGGAGATCGCCAACGCGTCGCTGCTGGATGAAGCGACCGCGGCCGCGGAAGCGATGGCCATGAGCTACGGCGTCGCGGGCAAGCCGGGGAAGGAAGTGTTCTTCGTATCGTCGGAGTGTCATTCGCAGACGATAGATGTGATCCAGACGCGCGCGGCCGCGCGCGGGATCACGATCGAGGTCGGCGATTTCCGCACGTTCAAGCCCGGCCCCGATGTGTTTGGCGCACTCGTGCAGTATCCCGCCACCGACGGCGCGGTGCACGACTACAAGCAACTGTGTGCGCGCGCGCACGCCGCGAACGCGCTGGTCACGGTCGCCGCGGACCTGTTGAGCCTGGTGCTGCTCACGCCGCCTGGCGAGTGGGGCGCGGACATCGTCGTCGGTAACACGCAGCGGTTCGGCGTGCCGCTCGGCTACGGCGGGCCGCACGCGGCGTTCTTCGCCACGCGCGACGAGTACAAGCGGCAGATCCCCGGCCGGATCATCGGCGTGTCGCGCGACGCGGACGGGAATCCCGCGCTGCGCATGGCGCTCCAGACGCGCGAGCAGCACATCCGGCGCGAGAAGGCGACGTCCAACATCTGCACCGCGCAGGTGCTGCTGGCGGTGGTGGCGGGCATGTACGCTGTCTATCACGGCGCGGAAGGGCTGACGCGGATCGCCGAGCGGGTGCACGGATTCGCGGCTCTGCTCGCGGCGGGCGTGAAGCGGCTGGGCCACGCGGTGGCGCACGACGACTTCTTCGACACCGTGCGGATCGAGGTAGGCTCAGGCAGCGCGGAGGCGATTGTCGCCGACGCGGCCGCGCGCGGGATCAACATCCGGCACCTGGGCGGCGCGTCCATCGTGATCGCGCTGGACGAGACGGTTTCGGAGAAGGACGTCGAGGAATTGCTGGAGGTGTTCGCTGGCGGCGAGCGTCCGCCGTTCACGCTCGATGAGCTGGCCGACGAAGCAGACCCGCGGTACGACGAGCGGTTCAAGCGCGCGACGCCGTTCCTCACGCACCCCGTGTTCAACACGCACCGCTCCGAGACGGAGCTGCTGCGGTACCTGCACACGCTCGAGTCGCGCGACCTGTCGCTGGTGCACTCGATGATCCCGCTCGGCTCGTGCACGATGAAGCTGAACGCGACCGCGGAGATGATGCCCATCACGTGGCCGGGCTTCGGTCGGATGCATCCGTTCGCCCCGGTGTCGCAGGCCGAGGGTTACGCGCTGCTTTTCCGGCTGCTGGAGTCCGCGCTGGCGGACATCACTGGCTTCGCGGCGGTGTCGCTGCAGCCGAACGCGGGGTCGCAGGGCGAGTACGCCGGGCTGCTGACGATCCGCGCGTACCACGAGGCGCGCGGCGACAGCCATCGCGACGTCTGTCTCATTCCGCAGTCCGCGCACGGGACCAATCCCGCGAGCGCTGTGATGGCGGGGATGAAGGTCGTGGTCGTGAAAACGGACAAGCACGGCAACGTGGACGTGGACGATCTGCGCGCGAAGGCAGCCGAGCACGCGGCAAATCTCGGCGCGCTGATGATCACGTATCCGTCCACGCACGGCGTGTTCGAGAGCGGCATCGTCGAGATCTGCAGCATCGTGCACGAGCACGGCGGGCAGGTGTACATGGACGGCGCCAACATGAACGCGATGGTCGGACTGTGCCGGCCGGGCGATTTCGGCGCGGACGTGTGTCATCTGAACCTGCACAAGACGTTCTGCATTCCGCACGGCGGCGGCGGTCCGGGAATGGGCCCGATCGGAGTGGCCGCGCACCTCGAGCCGTTTCTGCCGGGACACGCCGTCGTCTCGCCGAATGCGAACGCGCACGGCGCGGTGTCGGCGGCGCCCTGGGGGAGCGCCAGCATACTCCCGATCTCGCTCGCGTACATCCAGATGATGGGCGGGGAAGGGCTGACGTACGCCAGCAAGATCGCGATCCTGAACGCGAACTACATCGCGCGGAAGCTGGAGCCGCACTACCCCGTGCTGTACAAGGCCATCAACGGCACCGTGGCGCACGAGTGCATCGTGGACACGCGGGTGGTGAAGGGCGCGTCAGGCGTGGAGGTGGAGGATATCGCCAAGCGGCTGATGGATTACGGCTTCCACGCGCCGACCGTGTCGTTCCCCGTGGCGGGGACGCTGATGATCGAGCCGACCGAGAGCGAGTCGCTGGCCGAGCTGGACCGGTTCTGCGACGCGATGATCTCGATTCGGGAGGAGATTCGCGAGATCGAGATCGGGACGGCGGACAAGCAGGACAACGTGCTGAAGAACGCACCGCACACGCTCGAGCGGGTGACAGCGACCGCGTGGACGCATGGGTATACGCGCGAGCAGGCGGCGTTTCCGGCGGAGTGGATCAAGGGGCGGAAGTTCTGGCCCGCGGTGGCGCGGGTGGAGAGCGCGTACGGCGATCGGAACCTGGTGTGTTCGTGTCCGCCGACGGGTGCGTATGCCGAGGCGGTTGTGGTGGAGTGATTGGCTTCGGAGCGGCGCATCCTAATCCTCTGCTGGATGTAATCCTTCCCGCCTCGAGAGATCTCCGAGGGCGTTGTTCTCGATTACGATGCAGGCGGCGATCTCGTCGGTATCGACATCGACAATGCGAGCTGCAAAGTTCAGCTCGACCAGCTGGAGCTCAGTGGACTGCGAGGCGAAATCAAACAGCGCGTGGGCTAGTCTCTACCTTAGGCCAGCTCGGCGCCGGCCGTGCTCATCGTGTTTGTCTTTCCGCCGCTGTTCGGCTACCTCTAGCCGAGTGCTAGACGTCGCGGCGAACCCTCTCCCCTGAGCGGATGATATGAAAACCCTCCTCTGCCTCCTGCTGATCGCCTCACCGCTCGCCGCGCAGCTGCGTCCGGTGAGCACGTACTCGATCGTCGCGCGTGACTCGGCCACCGGCCAGATCGGCGTGGCTGTTCAATCGCATTGGTTCGGCGTCGGCCAGATCGTGCCGTGGGCGGAAGCCGGTGTCGGCGGAATCGCCACTCAGAGTTTCGTGGATCCGGCGTACGGGAAGCTCGGGCTGGATCTGCTGCGTGCGGGCAAAAGCGCGCCGGAAGCGTTACGCGCGCTGCTGCACGGAGACGCTGCCTGCCAGGTACGGCAGGTCGGCATGGTTGACGCGAAGGGAGATGTCGCAACCTTCACCGGCAGTCGCGACATCATCGCCGCGGGCGGTATCGCGGGAAACCAATCCGCGACGATGCAGGTACAGTGCGGATCGGCGGGCGGGACGCTGCTCGTCGGGCGGGACTTCGCCGTACAGGCGAACCTGATGGCGAATGAGACGGTATGGCCCGCCATGTCCAGGGCCTTCACCGGCACCACTGGCGATCTCGCCGACCGCATGCTCGCGGCGCTCGAGGCGGCCCAGGCGGCGGGTGGCGACATCCGGGGCAAGCAGTCCGCGGCGCTCGTCGTGGTGAAGGGGACCGGCACCGGCAGGCCGTGGCAGGACCGGCTGTTCGACGTTCGGGTAGACGACCACGCGGAGCCGCTGACAGAGCTCCGCCGGCTCGTGGCCATACACCGCGCATACAACCACATGAACGCCGGCGATCTGGCGGTGGAACACGGCGACGCCGAATCGGCGCTGCGGGAGTACGCGGCCGCGGAACGGATCGCGGCGACAACCCCGGGCATCGCCCCCAGCCGGCACGCGGAGATGCTCTACTGGCATGCGGTCGCACTGGTCAACATGAACCGTCTGGAGGAATCACTGCCACTGTTTGCCCGCGCGTTCGAGTTACAGCCGGCCTGGCGCGAGCTCACCCCGCGGCTGCCGCGGTCCGGGTTGCTGCCCGATGATCCCCTCTTGATCCAGCGGATCACGACGTCGCGGCCGAGACAGGATCGAGAGTGACAGCCGGCTGACGCAACGTGGAGCCGATGGTCGACTGACGCTCAGAGAGCGGCATCCCGGCGGCCTTGACTTCTCCGCCACCTATGTTGCAAATTCTCGGCAACTATGATCAATCGCCGAGGAAACGTAACGAAAAACGAGTCGCTCAGTCGAGTCCGGCAACTCGTTGCCACACGAGGCATCGTCCGGCCGCGAGAGCTGGAACGCGCCGGAGTGAGCCGGACTCAGCTTCAGCGCCTTGTCGAGCGTGGCGAGGTCGAACGGCTGGGACGTGGTCTCTACACGCTCGCGGGGAAACCGCGCGATGAGCGGCAGGACCTGGCCGAAGCCGCTCGCCGCGTCCCTGCCGGCATCGTCTGCCTTCTTTCGGCGCTTCGATTCCACGACATCACGACGCAGGATCCGTTCGAGGTATGGATGGCGGTCGGTCACAAGGCATGGCGTTCCCGGGTCGATCATCCTCCGCTCCGGCTGGTCTTTCTAACTGGCCGAGCGCTCACCGAGGGAATCGAGTCGCACAAGGTCAATGGCGTCGGAGTGCGAGTGTTCAGCGCGGCGAAAACGGTGGCCGACTGCTTCAAGTTCCGCAACAAGATCGGGATCGACGTTGCCGTGGAAGCACTGCGCGAATTCCGGCGACTCCATCCCAAGGAGCTCCAGGCAGTCTGGGACTTTGCCCGCGTCGATCGTGTGGCGCGCGTGATTCAGCCGTATCTCGACAGTCTGTAATGACCGCACCTCCGGTCCCGCGTGATCTCGCCGCGTCTGTCCGCGCGCGGCTTCACAATGTCGCGAAAGCGCGCAACGTCGAATTGCAGCTTGTGCTGTCGGAGTTCGCGGTCGAACGTCTGCTCTACCGGCTTGGCGTCTCCTCGCACGCGAACGAATTTGTCCTGAAAGGTGCGATGCTGTTCCGCCTCTGGACGGCTCAACGGGGGCGGGCAACGTGGGACCTCGACCTGCTCGGACGTGGAGGAAGCACCGTCGGAATCGTGGTCGCGACCGTCCAGAACGTCTGCTCCATTCCAGCGGACGATGGAATTCGATTCGACGCCGATTCGATTCGCGGCGAGGTGATCCGCGGTTCTGACGAAGACGCCGGCGTTCGTGTGCGCCTGGTCGCGCACTTGGCAAGTGCCCGTATTCCGGTGCAGATAGACGTCGGGTTTGGCGATGTCGTGACGCCTCGGGAATTGCTCGTCACTTATCCGACTCTGCTGGATCTCCCGGCGCCGTGCATTCTGGCATATCCCCGCGAGACGGTCGTAGCCGAAAAGCTCGAGGCGATCGTGTCCATGGGGATCGCGACAAGCCGGATGAAGGACTTCTACGATCTCCGCGTTCTGGCCTGGTCATTCCCGTTCGAGGGAGCATCACTGGCGTCGGCAATCCGCGCCACATTCATCAATCGAGATACACCGATCCCATCAGGGGAGCCGCTTCCCCTGACGCGGGAATTTCTGGGGAGTCCTGACCGTCAAACCCAGTGGCGAGCATTTCTGCAACGTGGAAGGCTGGACGGCCCGGCGAGCGCGGCCGTGCTGTCAGATGACTTGCGGTTGTTTTCCGGTCCTTTGCTCGCGAGTCTCCACGCCCATGGCGATTTCTCAGGAACATGGTCCCCCGGCGGACCTTGGGTGCCAGGGAATTATGCGAAAGGAACGTCGTGACCACGTCCGCTGTAAGGGAGGTTTATAACTCCTTGTTCGACCATAGATTTCAGCCATGAACGTCAAGTACTTCAAGGACACGGATACCGCCCTTCTGGAGTTCTCCTCGCAGCCAGTCGAGGAAACCCGGGAGATCTCGGAGAACGTGTATATAGATCTCGACAAGAGCGGCAATCTCGTCGGCATGACGATAGAGCATGCTGCCAGGGTCGCGGCGTTCCCTCGGGTCAACCTCGAAGAGTTCGGAGCGCCCGCTGCATAACGAGGCAGTGCTGTCTCCGTAAACTTTCGGCTCGAACCGACATCATGATGACAGTGCAGAAATTCTTCCTCTCCGCGACCGCGGTTGCTCTCGTCGCCTGCTCAACGACGCCGCCGACGGCACCCACCGCCACCGCGCAGACCCCCCGCAAGCTCATCCCGGTCGAGGAGTTCACCCTCGCCAACGGCATGAAAGTCATCTTCCACGTGGACCGCTCCGATCCCGTGGTTGCCGTCTCGCTCAACGCGCACGTTGGCTCGTCGCGCGAGGTGCCGGGGCGCACGGGGTTCGCGCACCTGTTCGAGCACCTCTTCTTCCTCGACTCGGAAAACCTCGGCAAGGGCGGGCTCGACGCGATGAGCGCGCGGATCGGCGGGTCGGGCGCGAACGGCTCGACGAGCCGCGACATCACGGACTACCTCCAGACGGTCCCGAACGACGCCCTCGAAAAAATGATCTGGGCGGAAGCGGACAAGATCGGCTTCTTCATCAACACGGTGACGGAGCCGGTGCTCGCCAAGGAGAAGCAGGTCGTCAAGAACGAGAAGCGGCAGTCGTACGACAACCAGCCCTACGGCCACACCTCGACAGTCATCTCGGAGAACCTCTACCCGGCGGGACACCCGTACAGCTGGGAAGTGATCGGCTCCCTCGCCGACCTCGACGCGGCGACGCTGGCCGACGTGCGGGATTTCTACCGCCGCTGGTACGTGCCGAACAACGTCGCCCTCGTGATCGCCGGCGATTTCGACACGGCGCAGGCGCGCCGATGGGTGGAGAAATACTTCGGCGAGTTCCCGCGCGGCGGCGACATCCCGGCGCTCGATCCGCGCCCGGCCACGCTGCCCGCCACGAAGAAGCTGTTCCACGAGGACAACTTCGCGCGCCTACCGGAGCTCACGATCGCCTGGCCCTCGGTGCCGGCGCTGCACCAGGACAGCTACGCGCTCCAGATCCTGTTCGACCTCCTCACGGTCGGCAAGGAAACTCCGCTGCACGCTACGCTCGTGGACGAGCAAAAGCTGACGAGCGCGGTCAACGCGTTCGGCTACCACTCGAAGCTCGCCGGTGAGTCGTACCTCGAGGTGCGCGGGTTCGCGGGCGTGGACCTCGACAGAGTCGCCGCCGCGCTCGAGCAGGGGTTCGCGCGATTCGAGAGGGAAGGGATCAACCCCGCCGCTCTCGACCGGGCGAAGACGGCGCGTGAGGTGCGCTTCTACGACCAGATCGGGAGCGTGCTCGGGAAGGCGTCGCGCCTCGCGCGCTACGACCTGTACGCGGGCACCCCCGACTTCGCCGACACGGACGCCGCGAGGATCCGCGGGGTGACCGCTGACGACGTGATGCGCGTCTACCGCGCGTACATCAAGGACAAGCCGTACGTCGCGACGAGCTTCGTGCCGAAGGGCGCGGTCGAGCTGGCGCTCGAGGGCTCCACCCGCGCGAACGTCACCGAAGAGGCGATCGTCCAGGGCGCCGAGCAGGCGGTGGACGCGAGCGCGGAGGCGGCCTACGCGCGCACCCCCTCGACGTTCGACCGGACCGTCGAGCCGCCGAGCGGGCCGCAGCCCGCGGTGGTCGTTCCTACCATATGGACGGCTGCGCTCGCGAACGGGCTCAAGGTGTACGGTATCCAGGACGACGAGCTTCCGGTCGCCCGGTTCGAGCTCGCGATCGAGGGCGGACGGCTGCTCGACGACATGAATGAACCGGGCGCCGCCAATCTCCTCGCGCGGATGCTGCTGCGCGGCACGGCGCGAAAGACGCCCGCCGAGCTCGAGGACGCGCTGAAATCGCTCGGCGCGGACATCTCGATCGCCGTGCGCAACGAGCATTTCGTGGTGACGGGGCGGACGCTCGCGCGCAACTTCGAGCAGACGATAGACCTCGTCGAAGAGATCCTGCTCGAGCCGCGCTGGGACGTGGAAGAACTCGCGCTCCAGAAGGCGGCCGTGATCAGCCAGATCCAGAGCCGGAAGGTTCAGCCCAACGCGATCGCCGCGCGCGCGTTCGACGTCGTGACGTTCGGCGAGGGGCACATCTTCTCTCGCAACCCGCTCGGCACGGAGACGTCGGTTGCCGCGCTCACGATGGACGACCTCGAGCGCTTCCACTCGAACAACCTCGCGCCCAACGTCGCGAGCTTCCGCGTCGTCGGATCCGTGGAGCAGCCGCGCGTGCAGGCCGCGCTGCAGGACCTGGGCAGCAGGTGGCAGCGGCGCGCGGTGACCGTTCCGGCGTATCCCGCTCCGCAGGCGCCGGCTGCCTCGAAGATCTACTTCTACGACGTGCCCGGCGCGGTGCAGTCCATCTTCGCCTTCGGCCATCCCGCGCCCGCGCGGGCCGACGCGGATTTCTATCCCGCGACCGCGATGAACTACATCCTCGGCGGCGGCGGCTTCGCGTCGCGCTTCACCCAGCAGCTGCGCGAGGGGAAGGGCTATACGTATGGTATTCGCTCAGGCTTCTCCGGCGGGATCCGGCACGGCACGTTCGAGATTACGAGCGGCGTCAGGGCGAACGTAACGCTGGAGGCGGCCGAGCTGGTGAAACAGATCCTCGCCGAGTTCGGCCCGACTTTCACGGAGGCCGACCTCGAGGTCACGCGCAGCGCGCTCACCAAGGGGCGCGCGCGCACGTTCGAAACCCCCACAGCGAAGCTCAACTACCTGGCGGCAATCGCGGACTACGGGCTGCCGGTGGATTACCCGCAGCGGGAGCAGGCGGTGATCGATGAGCTGACCATCGCGCAAGTCCGGGATCTCGCGGGCCGGTACGTCCGGCCGGGTGCGATGACTTATGTGGTCGTGGGCGACGCGGCGACGCAGGCGAAGCGGCTGGAGGCGCTCGGGTTCGGCGCGCCTGTCATGATCAACGACGTGGTGGGACGGTTGGACAACTAAGACGGGCAGTATTCCGGACTACTGGACACACGTTAGTTCAGATTATATGTTAAACTGAACTAGAAGGGGGTCCCTTAGTTTGGATTAAGCCAATGCCAGGACGCTTTGTGTGCCGCACGTGGGAGTTCAACCCCACGATTGACGCTCCGGCCCGTTATAAACGGGCCTGCCACTACGAAAGCTTCGTTCCGGACGACCTGAGCAACCTGGACCTTGCCCTGGATGCTTCGCTCGCGGGCCTGGTATCGGACGCCGAGCACGCTGTCCGCTCCCTGAACGAAGAAGGCGGTCCAGCCCTCGCGCCTCTCGCCAGGCTCCTCCTCCGCACCGAATCCATCGCCTCGTCGAAAGTCGAAGGTCTTCAACTCGGAGTACGCGAGCTTGCACGTGCGGAGGCGGAGGCGGAATCCGGCGGCAAGCCCGGCGCCACCGCCCTCGAGGTGATCGCGAACATTGACGCAATGTCGCTCGCGATGGAGGAAGCCGCGGCAGTCGACGAGTTTGGCCTCGATCAAATTCGCGCCATTCACCACAGACTCATGGGCGGAGGTCCGCATTCCCATGTCGCCGGCGTGATACGAACCCGGCAGAATTGGATCGGCGGCAATGACTACAATCCTTGCGGAGCTGACTTCATACCGCCGCCGCCCGAAGAAGTCGCCCGATTACTCGCCGATCTGGCCGGCGCAATCAATGACACCACGTTGCCGCCGCTCGTTCAAGCGGCGCTCGTACATGCTCAGTTCGAAACGATTCATCCCTTTCATGACGGTAATGGGCGTACAGGCCGTGCTCTGCTGCACGTCATTCTGCGGCGCCGCAGGCTCGCCCCGCGGTTTCTTCCGCCGATAAGCGTCATGTTCGCCGGCGCGCGGGATCGCTACATACGTGGACTCACGCGATGCCGTGGGGATGATGTCGCGGGGTGGGTCGAGCAGTTTGCCACGGCAACATGGGAAGCGACACGCCTCGCCGCCACGTATCTGGCGGCGGTCCGGCAGCTGCAACGTGATTGGCGGGACATGCTCGCCTCGCATGCCGGCGCGCCGAGGCGGGGTGCCGCGGCCTGGGCAATAATCGACGTACTGCCGGCGCACCCGATCGTGTCCGGTCCTGTCGCCACGGCAGCGACCGGCCGCGCGAAGGCGGCGATCTACGACGGGATCAAACAGCTGGTGGACGCGGGGATACTCCAACCCCTCTCTTCGAGCAGACGGAATCGCTCATGGGAAGCGGTTGGGCTCCTTCCGCTCATTGCGCAGCTCGAGGCGGGCGCGCTCCCGGGCGTGTGAAGAGGCTTCGCCTCGCGCGAATGGCAGAGCAGCGTGGCGCGCCGGACTCGGGGCTTACATTGTAAGCACATCCCTCAGCGAGAGTCTGGTCCGCATGAAAGCCCGACTTGTGAAGATCGGCAACTCGCGCGGCGTGCGTATCGCGAAGCCCCTCCTCGAAGAGGCCGGCCTCACCGATGAAGTGGAGATACGCGCCCGTGCCGGCGCCGTTGTCATTACTCCCCGCACGCGGCCGTGCGCCGCGGCGAGGTCTATCTCGTGGCGCTGAACCGCACGCGCGGCAGGGAGCTCCGGAAGACGTGACCGTGTGTCGTCGTCTCACCAGACGAAATGAACGCGTACTGGCCCACGTTTATCGTCGCTCCGTTGACTACGGGACGCTACACGTCACCGTTCTGGATCGAGTGTCGTTTCGGCGGGTGCGACGGCCGGGTTGTGCTGGATCAGATCCGCGTCGTCGATCGACGTCACCTGGCGGATCATTTATCGGACCGACTCCGACGCGGTTGTGATAGCTGAAATATTTGCAAAGAAAACCAGGGCGACACCGAAGCGGGTGATCGAGAACGCCCAAATGCGGTTGGCGCAGTACGACAAGGATGTAAAGGAGGAGGAATGAAGAAAGCCAAGCGAAACAAGCTCGAAGCGCGGGGCTGGCGCGTGGGAAGCGCTTCCGAGTTCCTGGAGCTCAGCGCCGAGGATGCCGCGCTGGTGGAAACCAAGCTCGCGCTCAGTGGCGCGCTGCGAGCACGGCGCGAGGCCAAGAAGCTGACGCAACAGCAGTTGGCACAGCTGATAAAGTCCAGTCAGTCGCGCGTCGCCAAGATGGAAGCCGGCGATTTGTCGGTCTCCGTAGATCTATTACTAAAGGGCTTGTTCGCTCTCGGCGCTGATGCGCGTGAGGTAGGAAGAACTTTGCAGTCCGCGGCCTGAGGCCACGGGGACCGCTGGACGCCAGCCGCGAACGCGCACACGCCACATCCAATAGAAGAGAAACGCGATCGGCGCGAAGGCGAGCACGAGGAGCACCGGCACGATACGCACGGGCTCGGGGATGAACCGCATCTGTCCGAGGAAGAACGAGCCCGTCGCGATGAAGAGCCCGAAGCACATGCGCCACAGGTGCCGCGCCAGCCGGCGCGTGCCCCGCAAGCCGCCTGAGCGTATCGCGCGCAGGTCGCCGATCGCCGCGAGCAGTATGACACTGCCGATGACCAGCGGCGGCACGACGCGCGGTCGGCCGACCACTTCGACCGTCGGGTCCAGCCATTCGACAGCGCCCCCGTACAGACTCGCCACGGCGTAACCGAACGCAAGGAGCATCAGCGCGACGTTGACGCGTTGACCGATTCCCGGCAACGGCTTGACCGCCGTCATCCCGGTGAAGACCAGGTACGCCGCGAGGAGACCGGCGAACACCTGGCTCGGTACCTTTTCGTAGGTGCCGATTCCCGCCGCCGTCAGGCCGAGGCCGATCATGGCGTACGTGAACGCCATGCCGCTCTGCTTGTGCAGCCGGCCGCCCTTGGCAACCGCCAGCGCGGTGGCCCCGGCGACGATGGCGACCAACCCGGCGGCAAAGTGCACCCCGAGGGCGAGCCATACGAAACCAGACGACGTCGCGAACGTGACTCTATCCATGCCGGCTACCTCGCCTTGGGTTACATGGGAGACCCGTACGAGCGGCCCAATGGAATCGTTTCGACGGTTTCTGGTAACACATCCCGGGGGGGCAAACGCTGACGCTCGCCGCACGTGGGTTGCGCTCGAAGGCCTGCCCGGCAATAGGATGCAACAGTTGTCCCGGGGCGCTGCCTGGGCTATACTTCGGATAGCCCTAAGGGGGTAGCATGATCACCAGGATCCAGAAGTGGGGTAACAGCCAGGGACTGCGAATCAGCAAGACCCTGCTGTCCGATGCCGACATCGACGTGGGCGATTCGGTCGCTGTGGCCGTGCACGACGGCGCCCTGATCGTGACGCCCGTGCGGCGTGTGCGCGGCGGGCACGACCTGCGCGACCTCGTGCGGCGCGTTCCGAGGGGGTACAGGCCCGGGGAGCTCGACTGGGGAGTCCCGGCCGGTCGCGAGGTCTGGTAGGTGGCGGACCATGTTCCCCGTAAAGGGGAGTTGATCGCTCTTACGTTCGACCCCCAGTCAGGGCACGAGCAGCGGGGGCGGCGGCCGGCCCTCGTCGTCAGCAACGACTTGTTCAATCGCCACACCGGCCTTTGCATCGCGTGTCCGATTACCAGCACCCGCCGCGATTATCCCTTTCATGTGGCGATTCCAGGCGGCGAAGCGGTAGTCGGGTTCATCATGGTCGAGCAGGTCAAGTCAATCGACTACCGGTCCAGAAAGGCGAAGCGGATCGGCAGGGCTCCGGCTGAAACGCTGGAGGAAGTGCTGTCCATCCTGGATGCCTGTATCTACTGATAGATGGCAGCCAAGCGCGCCTCAGGGCACGAACAGCCCGGGATCGCGCAACACTCCGTTCCACGGACGCAGCCACACCGTGCCGTTCCACGCGTGCTCCAGGTAGCGATTGACCGCGTCCATCTCCGCGGGCGTGTACTGGGAGCGATGACAGGCGAACTCCTCGCGCGCGGCCGCGAGGTCGCGCTCCTCGAACGGCACGCGCACGGTCAATAGCGCCTCGGCCGTGCCGTTCACGCCGGGCCTCGCCGGTGGCGCGGTGCGCAGACGCTCGGTCGGCAGCGACGCGTACAGCAGGTCCACATCAAGGTGGCGCGCGTCGCTCTGCACGATCTGGGTCACGACATTTCCCACGAGCCGGTGGTCGGGATGACCAGTGCCTCCCTCGGGACCGAAAGTGATGATCGCCGCGGGACCCAGCGAGTCGAGGATCGCCACGAGCGCCGAGCGCAGCCTGCCCAGCTCGGGCCCGGCTGGAATCCGAGCGAAATCGCGAACGCCCTTGGCGCCGTCGGTGGCGATCACGAGATGGGTCTCGCGTCCCTCCCGCGCGAGCCGCGACAGGAGCGGGCCGATGATGCGCTCGTCGTCGGGGTGCGCGAACACGGCGACCAATGGCTGAGTGGACTGAGCCCGAGTCTGAGCTTGGAGCGGGACGACCGCGGCTAGCGCGGCGGCCACTACGACATGCATGGTTAGGCGCATGCAAGGTATTGTAGCGCTGTGCGAATGCTTCACCACTTTACGGGGCCATTATGTCTAGTATGAAGACGCGACCCACGAATGCCAGCGTCCAGGATTTCCTGGCGTCCATTCCGGACGACGTGCGGCGTGAGGAATGTTTGCGTGTGGTTGAGATCATGCGGCGCGCCACCGGGGCCGAGCCGAAGCTCTGGGGGAAAGGCATGGTGGGATTCGGCAGCTACCACTATCGCTACGACAGCGGCCGGGAGGGCGACTGGTTCCTCACCGGCTTTTCCCCGCGCAAGGACAACCTGACGCTCTATATCATGGCCGGCTTCGATCGGTATGAGGCGCTGCTCGACAAGCTGGGAAAGCACAAGACGGGGAAGTCGTGTCTCTACGTGAAGCGCCTGGCCGACGTGGACGACACGGTGCTTCAGGAGCTCGTCACTGAGTCGGTGCAGCGCATGAAGCGGACGTACAACTGTTGAGGAATGCGAGACATGCGGTGTGGGCCGTGTGGGGCGCGGGAAGCGACAGCTCGGAGCGCGTGTCATCACCCGGACAACGAGACTCCCCTCGGCGAACCGCGCTGAAATCGATGCCGCGAAGCTCGAGAACTATCTGCTATCGCCGGACCACCCCGTTGGACGGTTCAAGGCGAGGGTCTTTGCGACCGCCGGTTATGGACGGACCAATGTCGCCGTTCTCCAAGCGGATTTACTGGATATCGCTCAATCGGAAGATGCCGAGCCTCAAGCGAGGGATATCTTCGGGCAGAAATTCATCGTCCGTGGTATTCTTCGGGGACCGAATGGCGCGTCTTTGGCCGTTGCGACTGTCTGGATCATCCGAGCTGGGGAAGAGGTGCCGCGCTTTGTGACGGCCTACCCAGGAGCTGCGACATGACGTTCCGCGAACTCGACACGGTGGTACTCGATCGGGACCTGCCGGAGCATGATCTCCGGCGCGGTGACCTCGGCGCGATCGTGCATCGGCACGGGCCGGACGCGTATGACGTGGAATTTGTGCGCGCCTCGGGACAGACGCAGGCAGTGATTTCTTTGCGGGCCGCGGATATCCGATCACTCCAGGATGGGGATCTGCCCGCTGTCCGAGCTGTCGCGCCGCGGAGAGGAGCTGCGTAGCGGCAACCCGTCGCGACGTCACTTACCCGGTGAGCTGCGAATAAGCGTCGGCTGTAAGCAGCGTCTCCGTCTCCGCAGAGTCGTCGAGCTTCATCCGGATCATCCACCCCGCGCCGTAGGGATCGCTGTTCACCAGCGCGGGCTCCTTGTCGAGCCGCTCGTTCACCTCGACCACTTCGCCGGCTACAGGACTGAACAGCTCCGACACGGCCTTCACCGCCTCGATCGTTCCGAACACGTCGTGCCGCGCGAACTTCGCGCCGACCTTGGGAAGCTCCACATACACGACGTCGCCGAGCTCGCCCTGCGCGAAATCAGTGATCCCTACCTCGACCGCAGAGGGAGCAGTCGTGCGGACGTACTCGTGCTGCTCGGTGTAGCGCAGATCGCCAGGGACGTTCGCCAATGTCGCTCCGGTCAGGGCTCGTAGAGAATCGCTTGAGCCCGAAGTCTAAGCGGGCAGGGCGGTCCGGTTCAAGAAACCCTGGCTTCTTCGGACGTGAGCGCGGCCTCGCGCTGGAGCTCGGCCCAGAGGGAAGCGACTTCCTTCTTCAGCGCTGGCAGCGAGCCGGTGTTCTCGAGCACGTAGTCTGCGCGCGCCCGCTTGAGCTCCGCCGGCATCTGGGCGGCGATCATTGCCAGCGCCTCGGCCTCCTCGAGGCCGCGCTTCTTGAGCAGCCGCTCGAAGCGCACGGGCCGCGGCGCGTCCACGAGCACGAGCTTGTCGAACTCGTCCACCATGTGCTTCTCGAACAGCAGCGGCACAACGCATACGACGACGCTGTCGCCCCTCTGTCGCGCCTCGGCGATGGCTTCATCGCGCCGCTTCTCGATCTCGGGGTGCACGATCTCGTTCAGCTCATCCAGCTCGTCGGGATCCTGGAAAACGGTGTTCCGCAACGCATCGCGGTCGAGCGAGCCGTCCTGGGCCAGAACAGACTTGCCCCAGTTTGCCGTGATCGCTTTCAGCGCCGGCGTGCCGAGCTCCACCACCTCACGCGCGAGCACGTCGGAGTCAATGATCGTCGCGCCATGCTCGGCGAGCATTCGGGTGACCTCGGTTTTTCCTCCGGCGATGTTGCCGGTCAGGCCAACGAGAAGCATTCGAATGGGGGTCAGGTGCGGTTGAACCGCCGGTTGCCCGGCGGGGGTACACTTTGGGGGTTTATCAAAGCAGGAGCAATGCCGAGTTTGCGTAAACACATGGCGGGTGGAGGGAAATACGGAGAGCGATGTGTGTTAACCGTTTTTCCGCAGGCCCGTTGGCGCGTAATGGCGGAGGGGCGAGCGGGGAATCGAGGGCCCTAGCTCGTAGCTGACAGCTTCCTGCTAGCGGCTACCAGCTTGGCAGTTCTATGTGGCAGTTACAGGTGGCAGTTATAGCAGCGTCACCTGCGCTTCATCCGCCGACGGTACGGAATGGCACATACGGCACCGCGCCTCGTACGAATCGGCTGCGCCGACCATGATCTGGGGCGACGAATAGGGGGCCGGCTTCCCGTCTATCAGACGCTGATTGCGGCTCGCGGGCCCGCCGCACATGACGCAGATGGCGTGGAGCTTGTCCACGACCTCGGCCACGGCCATGAGCTGCGGCATCGCGCCAAACGGCTCGCCGCGAAAATCGGTGTCCGTGCCCGCGACGATGACACGTCGGCCGCGCTGCGCGAGATCGCTCACGACTCCGACGATGCCCGCATCCAGAAACTGGGCCTCGTCTATGGCGATGACGTGCGCGCCCGGATCTACCGCCCGTGCCAGTTGCGAAGAAGAATCCACCGGAATCGCTTCGACCACGCGGCCGTCGTGACTGGAGATGGCGTAGATCCCAGAATAGCGCTCGTCCAGGTGCGATTTGAACACCTGCGCCTTCTTCCGCGCGATCAGCGACCGCCGCACGCGCCTGATAAGCTCCTCGCTCTTGCCGCTGAACATCACGCCGGCGATCACCTCGACCCAACCGCCCGCGGGCTGAAAGATCGAGCTCACCTGCGGCTGCCTCCGCGATCTCCTCCGCGTCCGCGGGGCGTGCCGGCGCGGCCCGCGTCGCGACCGCCGTAGCGTCCGGAATCCCGGGGCGGACCGCTACGCGGCGGACGGTCATCCCGTCCGCGCGGTGGCCGGTCGTCACGGCTGCGCGGGGGCCGGTCATCGCGGCCACGGGGTGGTCTCTCATCCCTGCGTGGCGGCCTGTCCTCTCGCGCGGGCTTGGCGGGCTTCGGCGCGACGGGGACCGTCACCGCGCGCTCCCGCTCCCGCTCCAGCAGCCGCAACAGCGCCGCCGCCACCTCGACGCCGTCGTACTGTTCCAGCAGCGGTTCTAGCGCCGCCATCTCCCGGAACGCGATGCCCGTATCGAGCACCTGCCTGAGCTCCGCGCGCAGCGCATCGTCCTTGCGGCGCGCCTGCCGCACAGCATCGCCCACGGCCAGCGGTTTCGCCATTCCGCCTGTGAGCTGCTTGAGCCCGGCCAGGTCGCTTGCCTCGACGAACGCGATGACGCGCGCCGCGGTCACCGCGCGCGCGGCTTCAACGTCCGCCTGCGACAGCGGCGGATCGTAGAAGATGATCGTGTGGATGTTCTCGCCCGCCGGCGCCGCGCTCACGGTCATGGCGTCGTCGGTCCGGCGATACCCGAGCTGCGCCAGCGTTCGCTTCGCGTCCGCCTGCGATTCGGGATGCCGCGCGATCACCACCGCCGAGGGCGGGTCCAGCTCGTCGAGCAGCCGCCAGAGGGCCGCCGGCCGCGCCGCCGAGGGCGTGGTGACGTACTCCATCGCCATCGGTTGAGGCTCCTCGCCTTCCGGCGTAACGACCGCGGCCGTCGCGCGCCGCGCGCGGAACATGTACCGATCAATGAAGCTCTGGACCGCGGGCGTCACCTCCCGCACCACCATCGTTCTGGACGCGCTCTCGGGCACCTCGGCGAGAACCGCCTCGAGCGCCGCGAGCTGGTCGCCGCCAGCCTCGATGACGTCCTCGATCCAGGTGAACAGCACGGCTTTGACTCCGTCGAGCCGGAGGACGGAGCGGGCCATCAGCGCGCGCAGGACTTCCGGTGGCCCCGCCACCGCCGGAACGGGCACGCCGGCCATGAGCCTCGCCGCGCGGTGCTCGGCGGTCGCCGGAAAGAGGTCAATGCCAACGGTTCCGAACCGCTCGAACGAGCCTCGCACGACGGCGAAGGTACTGGACGGATCCGGCGTGACGACGAGGAACTGTGTCGCCGCGGCGGTGCCGTCTATGCGCTCCATGGACGGCGCGATGACCTCGGCGAGCGAGCTCCAGTCCCGGGGGAGGATCCGGACGACGTTCTGGGATCGGGAGCTGGTGACTGTCGACTCGCCTTCGGCTTTTCTATCGGTCATTTCAGTGTTGGTGCTCATTTGTTATTCGGCGGGCCACGAGACTGCTGAAGGGGAATCCAAGTTTGGAGTGTGGCAGTCGGGAGTCCTGGAGTTTGGAGTAGTT
>CAYGJL010000016.1:0-39190 GCA_964350145.1 uncultured Gemmatimonadaceae bacterium | reverse complement strand
CTCCTCACTGCCACACTCCAAACTTGGATTCCCCTTCCTTCGATAGCGTGGCCTGTCGCCGTCAGGTAATATCATGAATCTACCACCCCGCGTCCGCATGATAACCGCGATCGTTCTTATCAAAGCCGAGCCCCGACTGATTCCGCAGTGCGCCACGGCGCTTGCGGGAATAGAGGGTGTCTCGCAGGTGTATTCCGTGTCCGGCGAGTGGGATCTCGTCGCGATGATCGAGGTTACGGACTACGAGAGCGTCGCGCGCGTCGTGACGGAGAGTTTTCCGACGGTTCCGGGCCTCGTCCACACCCAGACGCTGACCGCGTTCCGCGCCTACTCGAAAAAAGACCTGGAACAGGCCTGGGATATCGGCATCGAGTGAAGGCGGGGCGTTAGATGGCTCTTCTGCAGCCGGGCCCGGACGCGGCCAGCCGCGCGGCCCTCAGATACATCCAGCGTCTGTTGCCGGGGGTGGACGCGGTGGAGGCCGGCCAGTTGTCGGATCCCGCGTTTCCGCGGACGGATCCGCCGCAGCTCTCCGCGGCGCCGATTTTGGGCGGCGGTGCTATGCGGGCGGTCGAAGTGCGCGGCGAGCCCGAGGCGCGGTTCGCGGCGTTTCTCGACGGAACGCAGAGCGTGCGCATCGTTGCGCGCCACGGCGGGGTGCCGATCGTGCTGGGCATCGTCGCGGCGGGCGTTCGCGAGCGCGTTGACCGGAGGCTCGTGACCTGGACGGGGTGCGCACCGCGCGTCGAGCGGCGGTTGTACCTGCCCTTCGCGTACGCGCCGGCTCTGGCCGGCGAGAGCGATCCGGCTTTCACCGTCGTGGACACGACCGACGCGAGCATGGGCGAGCTGCCATCGCGCCATCCGGCCGCGCTGCTCGAGAGCGCGATCAAGTCGGTGCGGAGGGATCGTGAGCGCATCGAGGCGGTGCTCGCGGAAGCGTGGTGCGCCGCGCGCGAGGAGCCGATCTGCATTGACGGCGGGATCGCGTCGAGTGCGCGCGTCGCGGGGTCGGGCGTGGCAGTGGGTGTGGTGAAGACGCACAACACGATTCACGCGGACGGCGCCGATCTCGACGTCGTGCTCGGGCTCGCGCGGGGTGAGCGAACGCCGCCGTTCCGGATACAGTCCGGCGGCCGCGCGCCCGTGTCGAGTTGGTACCTGCGGCTGCGCGACAACAAGGGGCATGACGCAACCTGGGGGCTGGTGCGCATCGAGGCGTGCGATACCGTGAGCTCCGACGCAGACGTGGACCGGATCTCGCGCTGGGTGCTGGCGGAAGCGGCGCCGCTCGCGCTCCCCGACGCGCGCTGGGACAAGATGAGCTACGGCGTGCGCAACTCCGAAGAATTTCTCCGGGCGATCGCGTGAGCGAGCAGGCCCTCGGACGAGTCGTCGCGACCGAGCGGCGGCCGAACACGCCGCACCAGTTCCACTTCTGGACCGCGGTCACGTCGCCCGTCGGGATCGGCACGATCGTGCGCGTGGACGGCGAGCATCCGGTGGACGGGCAGCTCCCGAAGATCTACGGCGCCGTCATCGAGGGATTCAGCTACAGCGATCTCGTCTCGCCGATGCACGACGTGCTCGGCCACGACGGCGAGCCGTCGAGCGCGGGCTTCGCGCCCACCGAGCGCACGGAGATCCGGCTGTACACCGCGGCCGTGCTGCGGATGATTCCCGAGGAGCCGCTCCAGCCGGTGCCGATGGGCTCGGTGTTTCTCGCCGACGAGCACGACGTCGCCGTCGCGCTGCGGATGGATGGCTATCTCAAGGAAGGAGCGCGCACGGGAATACCGATTGGGATCTATCATGCGGGCGGGACGGACGCGCCGATCTATCTCGACGCGGACTTTCTCGTGGGGCCCGAGGCCGCGCACCTCAACATCACCGGCGTGTCCGGGCTCGCGACGAAGACGAGCGCGGTGGAGTGGCTGCTGTCGTCGTTGTTCACGCACTTTCCGGAGAAGAAGGGGACGATCGCGGCGGTCGCGTTCAACGTCAAAGGTCCTGATCTCTGCTATCTCGACCAGCCGGGCAAGCTCGAGCCGGCCGACGAGATCATGTACGAGAAGATGGGCGTTCCGGCCAAGCCGTTCGCGAACGTGCGGTACTACGCGGCCTACGACGCCGGCGGCTACAACCTCAACACGTTGCGCTCGAACGAAGCGCTGCTGCACAACGTGCAGCCGCTCACGTGGGGATTGCGCGAGGTTCTGCAGTACGCCGAAGTGCTGCTCAACAAGGACGACGTGGACGCGAAGGCTGACGCGGTGATCGACTTCATCCGCGACAAGATCGCGGGCCGAGAGTTCCGCGACGAGCGGCTGGCGAAGCGCACCTACAACGTCGGCTCGTTCGCGGAGCTGGACGAGTGGTTCCGCGACGTCCTCTCGATGCTGGAGGAGAGCAACTCCGAGAGCTACCGGACGCACCACGTCGCGACCATCAGGAAGGTCCGCAACCGGCTGACCAACATCGCCCTGCGCTGCGCCGGGCTGGTCACCGCCGAGGGCACCGTGAGTGACCTGCCGTTCGGGAGCTTCGAGGACCGCGGAGTGTACGTAGTGGACGTGGCGCTCCTCGAGGAGGACGCGCAGGACCTGATCTTCACGCGTATCGTTTCCAAGCTTCGCGAGCACCTCGAGCGGCGAAACCTGGGCGTTGACCATGTGGTGGTGTTCGTCGACGAGCTGAACAAGTACGCCGCGACGGAGGGGCCGGAGACCTATGTCAGAAAGATGCTGCTCGACATCGCCGAGAGGGGCCGCTACCTCGGTCTCGTGCTGTTCGGAGCGCAGCAGTTCCGCTCGCAGGTACACCGGCGCGTGGTCGGCAATTCGGGCACTTCGCTGTTCGGGCGGATGGACGCGGACGAGCTCGCCGCTCCCGGGTACGCGGTGCTGAGCCAGGCGGTCAAGACCAAGCTCTCCACGCTGGAGAAGGGCCAGCTGATGGTGCGGCATCCGCACTTCACGCAGCCCGTCTTCATCAGGTTCCCGCGGCCGGCGGTGATGCAGGGTCGCGACGGCGCCGAGCTGTTCCCGCAGGCCGAGGAAGTGGCGCTGGACGCGGCGGTGACGCGCTCACTCCGCGTCCTGGATCCGACGATCTCGCTGGAGTGGGTCAAGCAGCACATCGCGCTGCGGGAGGACGACGAGGTGATTCGCGCGCGCAACGCCACCGTGCTGGCGCGGCCGCGCGACGTGAAGGCGTTCTTCGCTTCACGGCTGCGGCCGCTGGCGCCGGTGCGACCGGAGACGCCGCGGCAGCGGCCCGCGCCCATCAAGCTTCCGGCGGGCGACGACCCGTATGGGTTCTGAGCGAGTGAGATCGTCCCGCCTACAGCGCGGGATCGGCGGCGCGGTGGCGATGCTGGGGGTGTTGTTGTTCGCGGCGCCCGCGCACGCCCAGCGCGTCCGGCTCGAGATCCGTCCGCAGGTGGGTGACACGATCCACATGCAGCTGGATCAGGAGATCGAAGTCACTGGTACCTCGCCGGACGTTCGGGGCGCGCCGAAATCCATGACGGGGTCCATTCACGTGCGGACGCGCGCGATTCCGCTGCGGCGGCTCGTGTCGGGGAGTCTCGTGCAAGCGGTGACGGACTCAATGGCGCTCACGCCCATCGGCGGATCTCCGGTCAGCACTCCCCGCAGCGTGCTGGAAGGGGCGCGCGTGACCATGATAGTTGGGCATGACGGCGGTATGCAGGTGCTCGACACGGGAGAGCACGACGGCGAGACTCCGCCTTTCTTTCCGCCGACGGCTCCGATGCTTCCCGACGGTCCGGTCAGCGTGGGCGGCACATGGAGGCGGACCCTGGATCTTCCGATCGGCAACGGACCCGCCGGCATGGCTCGCGTGCAAGCGAATTTCAGGCTCGATTCGCTGGGCCGAAACGGCGATATTGCATACATCACGCTGAACGGGACTCTCAGCAGAATCGGCGAGTCCGATCGCGCCGGCGGCACGCAACGGAGCACGGGCACGCTGTCGGGGCGAATGCAGCTCGATCGCAGGCTGGGCTGGATCACGGATACGTATCTCGTGCTGAACGTGCATTCGGTGATCACTTCGGGTGAGGCCGCGGGCCCGTCGGCGCAGCTCCAGATGAAAGTCACGCAGCGACTCCGCGCAATGCGAGGTTCATGAGACTAGTTCATCTGTCGGATCTCCATCTTGGCTTCCGGCAGTACCAGCGCTTCACGCCGATGGGGATCAACCAGCGTGAGCACGACGTCGCGCTCGCGTTCCGGAAGGCCATCGACAAGACCATCGAGCTGCAGCCCGACATCGTGCTGTTCGCGGGCGACGTGTTCCACAACGTGCGCCCCACCAACCCGGCGATCATCCACGCGTTCAAGCAGCTCTCACGCCTGACGCAGATGCTACCGGACGCGATCGTCGTCATGGTCGCGGGCAACCACGACACGCCGCGCACCACCGAGACGGGGTGCCTGCTCAACCTGTTCAAGCCGCTCGGGATTTACGTGGTAGACGGCGGCTACGAGCACATCCCGGTCAGTGACCGGGACTTGTCCATTCTCGCGGTTGCCGACCTCGGCGGCGCGGAGCCGCCGGTGCTCCGTCCGCAGGGAACCCAGCGGTACAACGTCCTGCTGATGCACGGCGAGATCCAGGGGCTGCTCCCGCCCCACGTCGGAATGGCGGAGCGCGGCACGATGGAGATCAGCAGGGATGAGCTCGGCGCGCAGCACTGGGATTACGTGGCCCTCGGACATTACCACGTCTGGCGCGAGATCGCGCCGAACGCGTTCTATTCCGGTTCGCTGGAGTACACCAGCACGACGATCTGGGGCGAGGTCGCCGAGGAAGCCGCGCTCGACGGCAAGACGTGGCGCGCGGCGGCGCCGCGCGAAAGAATCGGCAAGCCCGGCAAGGGCTTCATCGAGTGGGACCTCGACAGCGGGAAGCAGACCTTTCATCCGATCGAGACGCGCGCGGTGCTCGATCTTCCCGAGCTTGACGCGCGCGGGATGACCGCGGTCGAGGTGGATCAGGCGATCAGCGAGCGCGTGGAGGGCTCGCCTGTCCCGATAGACGAAGCCATCGTGCGGCTGGTTGCCAAGAACGTCGCGCGGCACGTGGCGCGCGAGCTGGATCACAAGGCGCTGCGCGAGTACAAGCGTCGCGCGCTGCACTTCCATCTCGATCCGCGCCGGCCCGAGGTCATCAGAGTGCACGGGCACGCTGCTCCCGGGCGCCGCGCGTCGCTGGCCGAGCTGGTGCGCGACGGGCTGCGCAGCCGGCCGATAGACTCCGAGATAGATCGCGAGGAGCTGGTCGCCGCGGGGCTCGACTATCTCACGCAGGCCGAAGCGGTCGAGCAGCCGGTCTTCGCCGATGGGCCGGTATGAGAATCAACCGGCTCCAGCTCACGAACTTCCGCCAGCACGCCGACACCAGCATTGACTTCGGTACCGGGATCACCGGCGTCATCGGTCCCAACGGCGCGGGGAAGACGACGATCCTCGAGGCGATCGCGTGGTGCCTGTATGGCACGGGCGCGCAGCGCGACAAGCTGGAGACGATCCGCTTTCAGCGCGCGGGCGAGCGCGCGCCGGTCAGGGTCATTCTCGACTTCGAGCTGTCGGGCCAGCGCTACCGCGTGAACCGCGAGCTGTCGCGCGCCGAAGTGTACGTCAACGACGACGACTCGCCGGTCGCGACCACCAAGACCGGTGTGAACGAGTTCATCCAGCGGCGGCTCGGGATGACGCGCGTCGAGTTCTTCAACACGTACTTCACCGACCAGAAGCAGCTCAGCGTGATGGCGGCGATGAAGCCGACGGAGCGCGCCCACTTCCTCTCGCGCGTGCTCGGCTACGAGAAGCTGCGGACCGCGCAGGAGCTGGTGCGTGAGCGGCGCAAGACGATCCTTGCCGAGATGTCCGGGCTGCGGGCGGGGATGCCCGATCCCGAAGTGGTCGGGCGCACGCTGGCCGACGCGAGCAAGCGCGCCGCCGACAGCGCGCGGCTGGCCACGGAGAAGCGCCGGGTGCACTCGGAGTGCGACGCTGTGCTGCAGCAGGTCGCGCCGCGCTGGACAGCGGCGCAGGCGGCGCGGGATTCGCTGCAGCAGATCGCGGCGGAGATCCAGGTCGCCGAGTCGGAGGTGCGAGCGCTCGTGGCGCGCGGCGAGCGGATCGGCGCCGACCTGAACGAGATCGTCGTCGCCGGCGCGGAGCTCGACGATCTGCGGGTGCGGACGGCACCGCTCGCCGCGCTCACGGGCGAGCTGCAGAGGCTGGATTCGCTGTACCGGGAAGACGGCCGACGGCAGACGCTCGCCGAGCAGTCGCGCGAGCTCGCCGTCGAAATAGAGCGATTGATCGCAAAGCAGGCGAAGCTCGCGGGCGCGCCGGCGGAAGAGGAGACCGTCACGCTGGAGCCGGAGAAGCAGCGCGCGGCGCTCGAGGAGATTCAGGGCAAACTGGAGGCGCGCCGCACCGAGTGGGTGCGCGACAAGCAGGAGGCGCAGACCAAGCGGCAGGCTCTGCTCCGTCAGCATGGAGAAGTGAAAGAACAGCTGCGACTTCTCGCCGACCTCGGCCCCGACGGCGCGTGCCCGACGTGCAGTCGCGCGCTCGGGGAGAACTTCGGCAAGGTCGTCGAGCATCTCACCGAGCAATTGGAAGCGCTGACGTCCGACGGTAAGTACTTCCGGAAGCGGATGGAAGAGCTGGAGCAGATGCCCGAGGACACCAAGGCGCTCGACGAGGCGCGGCGGGCGGCCGTGCAGACTGTCGCTGGGCTCGAGCGCCAGCTCGCGAAGGTGCAGAGCGCGGTGCAGGAGTTGACCGGCGTCGCGCGCGAGCTGACTCTCAAGGAGCAGCGGCAGGCGCAGCTTGTACAGGAGATCGCGGCGCTGCCGGGCGGGTTCGATGCCGTGGAGCACACGCGCGTCCGCGCGCAGATCGAGGAGCTGACTCCGCTAGCGGCGAAGGGCGAGCGGCTCGGCGCGCTGGCCGAGCGCGAGCCGCAGATCCGCGCGGAGTACGACGAGGTCGCGAAGCTGCTCGTGGCGCGCCGCTCGCGCGCGCAGGAGCTGCGGGACGCGCAGGAGAAGATCGCGTTCTCCGAAGAAGACTATCTCGCGACGAAGGCGGAGCACGAGCGCGCCACCGAGGCCGCGCGGAAGGCGGAGGTGGAGCGGATCACCGCGGAAGGCGAGCTCCGCGGCGCGGACGCCGCGGCCGAGGCCGCGCGCGAGGCGGCGGCCGAGCTGGCCAAGCGGGAAGAGAAGCTGGCCGCGCTCAAGCGCGCCCGCAGGATCCACGACGAGCTCGATCGGGCGTACTCCGATCTGCGCAGCGACCTGAACGCGCAGCTCCGGCCCGAGCTGTCCGAGCTCGCGAGCGGTTTCCTGGCCGAGCTCACGGACTCGCGCTACTCCGAGCTGGAGCTGACCAACGACTACGACCTCACGGTGCTGGACGACGGGATCCCGAAGCCGGTGATCTCGGGCGGGGAAGAGGACGTCGCGCATCTCGTGCTCCGGCTCGCGATCTCGCAGATGATCGCGGAGCGTGCAGGGCAGCCGTTCTCGCTGCTGATCCTGGACGAGATCTTCGGCTCGCTCGACGAGGCCAGGCGGCACAATGTGATAAGCCTGCTTCGGCGGCTGCACGACAGATTCGAGCAGGTCATTCTAATCACGCACATCGAGTCCGTGCGCGAAGGGCTTGACCGCGTCATCTCGGTGCGGTACGACGAGGGCAGCGGCGCGTCGCGCGTGGAGGAGAGCGCGCCGTGCGATGATCTCGCGACCGCGCTCGCCGGAATCCCGGTGCTGGAACCGGTCGCCGCCGCTAGCTGATGTCCGCGGCGAGGGGCTGGCGGAGCGACCGGGCGCTGGAAGGTCCGTTCCAGATCGTGGCCGACGACATCCCCGAATTGAACCGGCTGTTCAGCGAAGCGTTTACCGAG
The DNA here is from genome assembly GCA_964350145.1 of uncultured Gemmatimonadaceae bacterium. GTDB lineage: Bacteria > Gemmatimonadota > Gemmatimonadetes > Gemmatimonadales > Gemmatimonadaceae > JACDCY01. The sequence continues at coordinate 31,237 of CAYGJL010000016.1, read as the reverse complement.
CGGTACCGGAAGGACGGGATGGTAGGCGTGCGAGTCCCCGGGCTCAATCCGCAGATGTGGCAGTACGCCGTCGCCGACGCCGCGCGCGGCGCCGCCCTCTGGCGCGATCAGGACGACGCGATCGCGGCGTTCAATCTGGTGCACGTCTCGGGGACCGAGGGATGGATGGGTCCGCTCGCCGTGGCGTCGCCGCACCAGGGACGCGGCGCGGGGAAGGTGATCGTGACGCACGGCGTGGAGTGGCTCAAGGCGCGCGGCGCGCGCGTGATCGGTCTCGAGACCATGCCGCGCACAATGGACAACATCGGCTTCTACTCGTCGCTCGATTTTCTGCCCGGTCCGCTGACGATCACGCTCTCGCTCCCCGCGGCGCTCGGCGCGACCAAGGCCGTCGAGCTGGGCCGGCTGGCCGCGGAGCAGCGCGACGCGGCGGTCGCGCAGTGCGCCGATCTGCTTGGCGCGCTATGCCCGGGCTACGATTTCACCCGCGAGCTGCGGCTGACTCACGAGCTGGGGCTCGGTGACACCCTGCTGAGCTACACGGGGTCGGAGCTGCGGGCGTTCGCGCTGTGCCATTCGGCGCCGCTGGTCGAGGGCCGCGAGCGGGAGGAGATGCGGGTGCTCAAGCTCGTCGCGCGCGACGACGATGCGTTCGCGCGGATCGGCGTGGACCTCGCGGCATACGCGCGGAAGATCGGAACGCGGACGATGTCGGTCAGGGTCCAGGGAGGATATTCGAACGCCTATCGGATTCTCGTCGCGCAGGGGGCGAAGGTAAGGTGGACGGATCTTCGAATGACCGTGGATGGATACGGTGAGCTGCTTCCCAAGAGCGGAGTGGTGCTGTCGAATTGGGAGATCTAACTGCCACATAGAACAGCCAAGCGGCGAGCGGCCAGCGGGGAGCTTCCAGCTACGGGCTTGAACTGCCACATAGAACGGCCAAGCTGCGAGCGGCCAGCCGGGAGCTTCCAGCTACGAGCCGGCGTCACCGCCGCCATCGAGCCGGCGAATGAGACCGTGTAGCATCATCCGCACCTCCACCACCTGGCTCGACAGCGAGAGGTGCTCGCCGACGCTGACGACCTGCATCTCCTTGGCTTCCAGCAGGTGATACTCCAGTTCAGAGGCTGACGAGATCGAGAATCGCAGGTAGCGGGCGAACGCGGGGTCCGTCTTCTGCTCTCGTCCCTCGACGATGTTCGATGCAACCGAACTGGCCGAGCGGATGATCTGGCTCCGAAGGGCTGCGTAATGTTGCCCGCGGATTCGGGTTGCCGCCCGATGCGCGTGCAGCGAAAGTGAGTGGGCTTTTTGCCAAACCTTGAGTTTTTTGTAGTCCGCCATCCTCGGACGTTGGCTTTACGGCACCCCGTCGACCGGACCACTCCCCATCACCGATAATCGTTCTCGTTCGGCTCGAAGCTGGTAGCTCCCCGCTGGCAGCTCGCAGCTTGGCAGTTCTATGTGGCAGTTGAAGCTCGCAGCTGTCAGCTCCCCGCTGGCAGCTCGCAGCTTAGCCATTCTATGTGGCAGTTAAAACATCGACTCTACGGCATTCCGCAGAGTAACCCGCCTGACGTACTCGATCTCCTCCGGCGCGAACGGCACCGGAGTAATCCCGAACGTACGCCGGATCTCGTTTTCTGGCACCGTGTTGTCTATGGACAGCAGATCGAGCAGGCCTGTCGTCACCGGCGGCCTGGGGACGACGCGCTGCATGAGCGCGACGAGCGGGCGCAGCACCGCGACCGACACCGGCAGGAGCAGGCGCTGCGTACGCATGGCCACGAGAATTCGCTCGGTCATCTCCCGCAGCGAGAGCTCGGCCGGTCCGCCGAGGGGATACGCGCTGCCGATCGTGTCGTCGCGATCAAGCGCGACGCCGACGGCGCCGGCGACGTCCCGCACGGCTATCGGCTGAAAGCGCGCGCTGCCGCCGCCGGGGACGGGGAAGACCAGCGGGCTCAGCCGGATCATCCGCGCGAGCACGTTCACGAAAGCGTCCTGCGCTCCGAAGATGACGGACGGCTTGAGGGCGGTCCACTTGAGGCCGCTGCCTCGCACGGCATCCTCGGCCAGCCCCTTGCTGCGGAGAAAATCGTACGGCGAGCTGGATGAAGCGCCGTTCTGCGACATGTAGATGAAGCGGGTCGCGCCGGCGCGCGCGGCCTGCCGCAGAAGCAGTTGCGTGGCTTCCGTGTTGCTGGATTCGTAGTCGTCCCCGCCGCGCTCGATCGCGATCGCGGCGAGATGGACGACCGCGGACGCGCCCTCGAGCGCCGACGCGAGCGCGCTCTCGTCGCGGACGTCGCCGACCCGCAGCTCCAGCTTCTCTTCGGCGAGCCGGGACGCTCCCTTGGCCGCGTCGCGCACCAGCGCCCGGACCTTCCACCCGCGGCGCACCAGCTCGCGGCAGGTGTGCGTGCCCACGAAGCCGGCCGCGCCCGTGACCAGCACCGGCTTGCTCCGGCCGGCGGCCTGCGCCAGCGGCTGCTCCGCTACGGCGGTGCCGGTGCCGGTGCCGGCGTCGTCGTAGTCCGCGCCTGGCCGATAGATGCTCAGCTCCCCGGGCGACGCGGCAGCGACGGATCGCGCAGCGCGATGCCGTAAATGAGCAGGAACACGCCGGCAATCAGCAGGATGTGCACCCATCCCGGAGCGACTGTCGTGATTGTTACATACGCCCAAATCACCAGCAGCAGCACTGCGAAAATCAATACGGGAATCGCGCGAGATTTCGTTTGACCTGTGCGGTCCGAATCCATAGCTTTCTTCATAGAATTAGGGTTTGCAGTAGGGACGGAGAGCTCACTTTTTGAGCCGATAAGTCCATAGAGTGGGTTCGACAAGCTGTGTTGACGCCACGCCCCAGTGCGGGGAAGACGGAAGGCATGGTGAGGACCTCATACATTCGATTGGGCTTCAAAAAACCTCTTCGTTCCCAGTTCTTCGGCTCCGCCGGCGCTTCCAGCGTCCGGCGGAGTTTCTTTTGCGCTGATATACTACGACCAACATGCCCCGGGTGACAGTCACGCGCCGCTTGCGGTTCAATGCGGCGCATCGAGTCCACAATCCGGCGCTCTCCGACGAGGAGAACGCCGCCATCTTCGGGAAGTGCAACAACCCGAACTGGCATGGCCACAACTATATCCTGGATGTATCCGTCGAGGGGGACATAGACGAGCGGACGGGGTACGTCCTGGATCTCAGCGCCCTCAAGGAGCTGGTCCACCGCGAGATCGTGGACAAGGTGGATCACCGCAACTTCAACCTCGACGTCGAGTTCATGCGGGAGGTGATTCCGACGTCGGAGAACATCATCGTCGCATTCTGGGGCCTGCTGGCCGACCGGGTAAAGCCCGCGCGGCTGGTGCGGCTGGTGCTGTGGGAGACGGAGAACAACTATGTCGAGTATACCGGTGGCTGAGAAAGCGAAGAAGCCGCGGCCGGCGGACCCGGAGATAGCGGCCGGCGAAGTAGAGCTTGCCAATCTCGTGCGGCGGCAATTGGAGCTGGTGGGCGAGGATCCCGCGCGCGAAGGCCTGCTCAAGACGCCCCTCCGCGTCGCGAGCTCGCTCAAGTGGCTCACGCGGGGCTACGAGACGGACGTCGCGGAGGTGGTAGGCGACGCGATCTTCGAGGAAAAGCACGACAACATGATCATGGTGCGCGACATCGAGGTGTACTCGCTGTGCGAGCACCACATGCTGCCGTTCTTCGGCAAGGCGCACGTGGCGTACATCCCGAACGGCCGCATCATCGGGCTGTCCAAGCTGCCCCGCATCGTGGATGTGTTCGCGCGCCGGCTGCAGGTGCAGGAGCGCATGACCGAGGAAATCGCGCAGGCGCTCACCGACATCCTCCAGCCGCGCGGGGTTGGCGTGGTGATTGAGGCGCTGCACCTGTGCATGATGATGCGCGGGGTGCAGAAGCAGAACTCGAAGACGATCACGTCGGCGATGCGCGGCGCCTTCCGCGACGACTACAAGACGCGCGACGAGTTCCTGCGGCTGGCCCACAACAACGGCGGCTAACGTGGGGCAGGCGCTGGCGGGCCGGACGGCGGTAGTCACGGGCGCGTCGCGGGGGATCGGCGCCGCCACGGCCCGGGCGTTGGCGAAAGCGGGCGCGCGCGTCGCGCTCATGGCCCGCACCGGCGCGCAGCTCGACGCCCTGGCGGCCCTGACCGGCGGAATCGCCGTGCAGTGCGACCTGCGCGACCCGGCGGCGCTGCAGGCGGGGGTCGAGGCGGTGCTCGACCGGCTCGGAACCGCGCCCGACATCGTCGTGAACAACGCGGGCGTGTTTCGCGTCGCTCCGATCGACGAGCTGACGAACGAGAGCATTCAGGACTCCATCGCGTTGAACCTCACGGCACCGCTGCTGATCGTCCGCGCGTTCCTCCCCGGGATGCGCGAGCGCAAGAGCGGGCACATCGTTACGATCGGCTCCATTGCCGACCGGAAGATCTTCGAGGGAAACGCCCTGTACACGGCCACCAAGTTCGGAGCGCGCGCCATGCACGAGGTGCTGCGGACTGAGCTGAAGGGGAGCGGGATTCGCGCGACCCTGGTGTCGCCCGGCTCCACCGATACGTCCCTCTGGGACGATGCCGGCGAAGGGGATTTCCCGCCCCGGTCCGCGATGCTGCCGGCGGAGTCGGTGGCGGACGCGGTGCTGTTCGCGGCGACGCGTGACAGCGAGATCAACATCGACGAGCTCCGCCTCACGCGGTCGTAGAGCGGGCCGCGATGTTCATCGAGTTGATAGATCTGCTGCGCTGCACGCGGCCCCACGAGGACAACTGGCTGGTGGCCGCGTTCCACGAGCTGCGCGAGCGGGATGTGATCGAAGGGCTGCTCAGCTGCCCGGTGTGCAACGCGCGGTACCCCATCACGGGCGGCGTCGCCTGGTTCGATGTCGAGCCCGGTCCGGCCATCCACGGTGAGGCAGCGCCCGGCGGCGACGGCCTGCGAGTGGCCGCATACCTGAATCTGGTGGAGCCGGGCGTCGTGCTGCTCGGCGGGACATGGGCGGACGCGGCGGACTCGATCACGGGACTCGGGAACACCGTCATCGCGTTCAACTCGGCGACTGCCGGTGCCTCGCGTGTGTCGCGCGTGCGTTGCGATACCATCGTGCCGCTGGCGCGGGAGTGTTTGGACGGTATCGCGCTGGACTCGGCGGCGTCAGAGCTAGTCGAGAGCGGAGCGCGGGCGCTGAAGAACGGGGCGAGGATGGTGGCGCCGGCGGGCGCCGCGGTGCCCGACGGGCTGGTCGAGCTCGCGCGGGATGAGAGCTACTGGGTTGCGGCTCGGCAAGGAGGGAGCGCGAGCGCGCCGGTGCAGATCGCGCGAAGGTGAAGAACTACAGGTTTGGGTATGTGGTAATAGGTGATAGGTCTCGGGTTAACTGATTTGCTCACGGTGAACGGCTACCGGTAACCGGTGCCCGGTAACCGTTGGCCCGTAACCAGTCGGGTCACCGGGACCATACAACCTACGACCGTTTACCCGAACCTGTTTGTTCGCCTTACTGCGCTTCGGTCGGTGCCGGCCCCGCGTATACCGCGTCTATCGCCGCCTTGTTCTTCGCCTCCACGACGTTTCGCCGGATGCTCATCTTGGGCGTCAGCTCACCGCCGTCTATCGAGAAATCCTGCTCGATGAGCACGACTTTCTTCGGAGTTTCGTACCGCGCGAGCCCCGCGAGCACTGTGGTCATCTCCCGCTCGTACAGCTGCTGCACGCGCCGCTCCGTGATCAGCGCCGCCGGTTCGGTGGACGCGAGCCCCTGCTCCCGCGCCCAGCGCCCGAGCGTCTCGTAGTTGGGCACGACCAGCATGATCGGGAACTTGCGCTTGTCGCCGAGCATGACCGCCTGCGCGACGTAATTGCTCGACTTCATCCGGTGCTCGATCGGAGCCGGCGCGATATTCTTGCCGCCCGCGGTGACGATGATGTCCTTCTTGCGCCCCGTGATCGTGATGAAGCCGCCCTCGAGCTTGCCGAGGTCGCCCGTATGGAACCAGCCGTCCTCGGTGATCGCCGCACGCGTCTCGTCCGGCCTGTTGTAATAGCCCTGCATGATGTTGGGGCCGCGCGCGAGGATTTCTTCATCCTCGGCGATGCGCACATCCACGCCGTCGATCGGCTGGCCGACGGTCCCGATGCGGATCCTGCCCGGTGCGTTCACCGAGATCACCGGCGACGTCTCCGTGAGGCCGTATCCCTCGAGCACGGGCAAGCCGGCGGAGAAGAAGAACTTGTTGATGTCCGGGTTGAGCGGGGCGGCGCCGGAGACGAAGAAGCGGATGCGGCCGCCGACAGCGGCGTGCAGCTTGGAGAAGACCAGCTTGTGCGCCAGCCGGTACTTGAACAGGAGCGGACCGCGCGGCTCGCGGCCGGCGAGCACTTCGTCGGCCCACTCTCCGCCGACCGCGCTCGCCCAGAGGAAGATCCGCCGCTTCAGCGCGCCGCCGGTCATCGCCTTGTCCCGCACGGACGCGACGATCTTCTCGTACAGCCGTGGCACCGCCAGTAGCAGCGTCGGCTTCACCTCCAGCATGTTGCCGCGCAGAGCTTCGATGGACTCCGCGTACGCGATGCGGATGCCGAGCGAGAGCATCAGGTAGTGGCCCGCCATTCGCTCGAACACGTGCGACAGCGGCAGCAGACTGAGGCAAGTGTCCCCGCCGACGAACGGTAGCACCGCCGCGGATCCAAGCACGTTCGAGTGCAGATTGTCGTGGCTCAGCACCACCCCCTTGGGGACGCCGGTCGTGCCCGCGGTGTAGATGATCGTCGCGAGATCTTCTGGGCGCGCCTGGAGGGCGTTCGCCCGATACGCGGCGATGCTCTCTACCGTCTCTCCCTGGCGGCCGCGCGCCTCCAGCTCCGCCAGCGTCATGTCGGCGTGTCCGCCGGTCGAGACGAAGCTGATGACGGTCTTGAGTGCCGGCAGCTCCTTGCGGACGGACTCGATCTTGCGCGCTTGCGCGGTCGTCGAGACGAAGATCGCGATCGCGCCGGAGTCTCGCAGCACGTGAACGACCTGATCCGCCGGCAGCGTCGGGTACACCGGGACGTCCACGAAGCACCCGGTCAGGCATGCGTAATCGGCGATCGCCCACTCGGGGCGATTCTCGGAGAGCAGGCCCACGCGATCGCCCGGCTTCGCGCCGAGCGTCTCGAGTCCGCGCGCGGCGTGGCGCACGCGCTCGCCGAGCTCGTGGTGGGAGATCGGAATCCAGGAGCCGTCGCGCTTGAAGCGCAGCGCGTCCGGCAGATCGCGCTCGAGCGCGGCGAAGAACAGCTCGTTCAGCGTCCCGGGCTTGGGTGCGGGACCGCCGCGTGCCAGCGTCTCTGGGCTCATGTCAGCTCGTCGTGTTAGGGAACCCGCGGTACTACGGGCAGCACCAGCCGCAGCGGACTCCCCGCTACGTGCGTGCTACGGTAGCGCACGTGCGCCAGCACGACAATGGAGTCGCGCGGGCTCGTCAGCCCGGCAGGGAAGAGTCTCACTTTGCGGGCCGCGATCCCCAGGTTGGACGTCGTGTCGGCCGCCGACGGGCGCCGGTTGTCGGTCACGACGCGCGCGCGGACAGAATCCGCCGCGTCCGCGAGAGCGAACGTCACGATCCAGTCGCGCACCGGCACATCGTCCGTGGTCCCGTGGTGCACGACGCGTACGGCGAGCTCGCCCGAGATGTTCTGCGTGGTGTCGATCACCGAGTAACGCAGCGTGTCGATCGCGCCGGACGGCCCAACCGAATCCGGCCGTGGCACGAGGCTCAGTCGCAGCGGAGCCGCCTGCAGGGATCCGACGTAGGCGACGACACGCGCCGTAGTGTCGGCGTTCGCGCCCGCGACCAGCACGCCCGTGATACTATCCACGATGACGACGGTCTCCAGCGCGGCGTATCGCACGGGCGCGTCCACGATCTCATCGTTGTCCGAGTTGAACACGACGGCGCGCAGCGGAGCCGCAATTCCGCTCGTGTCGCGCAGCGTGTCGCCGGCGACGACCGCTGGGAACGGGAGCGTGCTGAACTCGATGGACGTGGCGACGTTCGGGCCCGTGTCTATGTCGGTGCACCCCGCGGCGAGTGCGCCGGCCGCCAGGATCGCGTGGACTGCTCTCACTCGAACCGCTCCACGAGCACGGACGCGAGGTGCGTGTACGCGAGCGCGGCGGGGTCCGCGGGCGTGTGCAGCACTACCGGCTGGCCCGCGGCGAACGCGTCGGCGGCGGCGGCTGTGCGCGGGATCGTGACGTCGAACACGAGATTGGCCGGGAGATGCCGCCGCACGTAATCCACCACACGCTCGCTCGCGGGGTTGTCCCGCTCGTGCATCGTAAGCAGCAGACCGTCCAGCGTCAGCCTCTCGTTGGAGTGCACGATCTCCTGGATCGCGCGCAGAATTTGCGGCGTAGTCTGGAGCGCGAGCGGCTCGCACTGGAGCGGCACGATCACGTGATCGCTGCCTTCCAGCACGCGGCGGGTGACCGGGCCAAGCCCCGGAGGACTGTCCACGACGACGACGTCGCAGCGTTGCTTGGAGGTCTCCAACAACTCGGGGAGCACGAGCGTCTCGGCGACGAGCTGCTGGTACATGACGTGATCCACCTCATCTGTGACCGTGCCGGCGAGCATCACGCGCAGCCATGGCAGCGCCGTGGGAAGGATCACGTCGCGGAGCGCTCGGGCGCCGTTGAGATAATCGGCGAAGCCGACTGTAGGGTGGCCGCGGCGGAGGCCGACGCCGTAGCGCACCGAGCCCTGCGGATCTACGTCTATGATCAGCGTCTTCATGCCGCGCTTGGCGAACGCGGCCGCGAGATTCACCGCGGTGGTGGTCTTGCCTACGCCGCCCTTCTGGCTGACGACGGATAGAACGTGGCCCACCTATTCCTCTGGATCTGGTGGCGGGACGTTGTGCTCATTCCCGTCCGCGGCGTGTCCGCCGGGTGCGTTGAGTTTGTCCAGGGTGGCGCGCGCGTGCTCTATCCAGCGCTCGGCGTCGGGCCCGGTGGGCGGATCCATGAGAAAGGCTTCGAGATGGTACGCGGCGTCGGCGATGGAGCCGCGCTTGAGCAGCAGGAAGGCGAGCCCGTAGTGCGAGCCCGACAGCGTCGGCTGGATCTCGAGCGCGCGCTTGTACGCGCGGATCGCCTCTTCCTGCTGCCCCGTCCTGGAGAAAACGATCGCCATGTTCTGGAGCGCGCGATAGTTGTTGGGCTGCTCGCGCAGGGCGAGCCGGTACGACGTCAGCGCGGCGTCGAAATCGCCCTGACGTTCGAGCGCCAGCGCTTCGCCCAGATAGTCGATGCGCTGCGCTTTTGCCCCGCTTTTCGAGCCTTCGCCGGTGAGCCGGCTCCACCATGACATTATGCAGTTAAGCTATTGCCGGAGCGAAACATCCGCTATCGTCCGCGCAGTCCAAGGGGGTCGGATTGTCACCTGGTCTTGTGACTTCGGACTGAGGATTGCGGACCCTTGCGGCCTCAGGACTAACGGCCATCGCGGATCGGCGATTAATCGAGGACGGAGGATCGCGGAATGCCTTTCTCCTCCGTCCTCAGTCCTCACTTAATCGTCGATCGTCGATTGTAGTTAGTCCTGAGGCCGCAAGGGTCCTCAGTCCGCAATCGCGGAAGGACGCGTGGACTGACCCCCGCCCCGCCGCCCTTCGGCTAGCTTACGACGTCTCGCTTCGAATCCACCGCGAAGGATCGCCAATGTCTCCACGCCGCTATACAGTCGATCCATCCAAGGGTGTCCTCCACGTCGAGTGGCCCCTCTTCGGCGAGCTGTCGCGCGCGCTGGCGCTAAAGGTCGCGCGCAGCTACGACCCCGAGATCGTGCTCGGCGTCGCCACAGCGGGCGTCGTGCCCGGCGCCGTCGTCGCGGCGATTCTGCACCGCGAATTCCATTCGATCGTCGTCAGCCGCAGCCTCGACGCCGAGTCGGTGCGGGAGACGCCGCAGGTGCTGTCGGCCGCGCCTCCCGTAGTGCGCGGCAAGCGGGTGCTGATAGTGGACGAGACGTGTGATCAGGGGGACACGATGCGGCTGGCGGTCGGGGCCGTTGTCAACGCCGGCGCGGCGGAGGTTCGAACGGCGGTCAGCTTCAAGACCGGGTCGTACGTTCCGGATTTTCATGCGCTGGCAACGGAGAGTACGATCGTGTTGCCGTGGGACCGGGAGGTTTTGGTGGATGGAGAGCTTGTGCCGAATCCTCTATATGAGGATGCGATGCAGGCTGGTGGATCGTTTTCGCCCAGAGACTCGGAGTAAAGAGTCAACTGCCACTTAGAACTGCCAAGCTGCGCGCTGCCAGCTAAAAGCTCCCAGCTTCGAGCTTTTTCACGCCGGTTTGCGTTTTCCGTTGTTGTCCTGTTGCGTGGTAGTTGCTCGTAGCTCGCAGCTTCCCGCTGGCAGCTCGCAGCTTGGCAGTTCTAAGTGGCAGTTAGATGGTAGCTCCAACGATCTCGTCGTAGCTCTCCCCCGAGTTCAGTCCGGCGTATATCGAATCCACCATCTCGGGCGTGCCGACGACAAAGCGACAAGTCCCGCCCGAGCCGAGCCCGGCGCACTCCAGCTCCATGACTCCCAGCTCGTAGCCCGCAAGCGCGGCGAAAAATCCGTGCAGCAGTCCGGTGGTGAGGTGGCAGCCCCTCTGCTCGGCGTGCTGCCTCGCGGTCTCCCAACACTCGCCGATGGTCACCTCGATCAGCGAATCGGACCTCGTGCAGACCGACGCCTCGCCCAATCCGCACCACTCGAAAAAGTCAGCCGCGTGCTGCCGAAAGAAGTCCACCGGTAGATCAGCCAGGTCCACCGCCTGTCCGTCGCCGGACCAGCGCGCAAAAGCGTCGAGCAGCGCGCCGCCGCCCGCGTCACCGACGGCGCGGAGCGTTTCCATGTCGGCTTCACCGGGCAGCTCGAGCAGCAGGTGCAGTACTTCGCGCGGCATCGCGACGACGCCCGGCGGTGGTCGTTGGTTCATCGTGTCTAACTATCCCCCCGGCGCCACGCGCCGCAAGAGCTCGGTTTCATCCACTATCTCGACGCCGAGCGCGCGTGCCCTGTCGAGCTTTCCGCCGGCTTCCTCACCGGCGACTACGAAGCTAGTCGCCTTGGAGACCGAGCTGGTGATGCGGCCGCCGTGCGCCTCGATCAGATCGGTGGCGGCCTTGCGCGACAGGGTCGGGAGCGTGCCGGTAACCACGACAGTCTTACCGGCGAGCGTGGTTCCTGTGACCGCGGGGCGCGGCTCGGAAAAGTTCACGCCTGCGGTCCGGAGTTTTTCGATCTCCTCGCGGGCGCCCGGGTCGGCGAAGAAATCCGCGACGGCCTGCGCGATCACCGAGCCGATGCCGCGGATCTTCCCGACCTCCTCGACGCCGGCCGCCGCCATCGAGTCGAGGTCGCTGAAGTGGCGCGCCAGGAGGTGCGCCGCCGCTTCCCCCACGTGGCGGATTCCGAGGCCGTACAGCAGCCGCGACAGCGGCTGCGCGCGGGACGCGTCGATCGCCTTGGCGAGCGCGGCCGCGCTTTTCGCGGCGTAGCCGTCGAGCTCCAGGAGCTGCTCGGGGGTCAGGAGGTAGAGGTCGGCGGCGTCGCGCACGAGCCCCGCGTCGATGAGCTGCTCGATGCGGGCGTACGACAGCCCCCGGATGTCCATCGCACCGCGGGACGCGAAGTGGACCAGCCCCTCGAGTCTGCGTCCGGGGCAGGCCACGTTCGGGCAGAAGGACAGCGCCTCGCCCTCCTCGCGGATCGCGGGCGTGTCGCAGCGCGGGCAGCGCGTCGGCATCGACCATTTCTGCAGAGGCGTCTTCGGATCGCGCGCGGTCGTCACCGGCGCGATCACCTGCGGTATCACCTCGCCCGCGCGCTTCACCTGCACGCGATCGCCCACGCGCAGGTCGCGCTGGGTGATGAAGTCCTCGTTGTGCAGCGTCGCGAGCTTGACGATCGCGCCGCTGATCTCCACGGGCTCGAGCACCGCGTACGGATTGAGCGCTCCGGTGCGCCCGACGTTGACCTCGATCGCGAGCAGAGTCGTCTCGGCTATGTCGGGCGCGAACTTGCGCGCGATCGCCCAGCGCGGCTCGCGGCCGCCCACGACGCCCAGCTCCTCCTGCACGCGGAACGAATCCACCTTGACCACGCCGCCGTCGATCGCGAAATCGAGCGACGCGCGCAGCTCGTGCTCGAGCGCGTGCGCCCAGGTGAAAGCTTCGTCCATGGTCTTGCAGCGCTTACGGTGGGGCGCGACCGGAACGCCCCAGCTCTCGACCGCGTCGAGCACCTCCCACTGCGTCTGAAACGGCAGCGCGATGCCGGGGGCAGCGACGGCGTAGCCGAAGAATCGGAGCGGGCGCGACGCGGTCACGGCCGGATCGAGCTGCCGTAGCGAGCCCGCGGCGGCATTGCGTGGATTGGCGAACAGGGTGTCGCCCTCGCGCGCGCGGGCCGCGTTCATCTCCTCGAAGGCGCTGAACGGAATGTAGATCTCGCCGCGGATCTCCAGCGTTCCGGCCGGCGCGCCGGCGGCGAGCCTGAGCGGGACGTCGCGCACTGTGCGAATGTTGGCGGTGACCACCTCGCCGATGGAGCCGTTCCCGCGCGTCGCGCCGTTTACCAGAACGCCGTCGGTGTACGTGAGGCTGACGGCGGCGCCGTCGATCTTGAGCTCGGTAGTGTAGCCGGAGCGGAGCGCGTCGTCGCCGGCGAGGCGCACCAGCCGCTGCTCCCAGGCCCGCAGCTCGTCATTGTCGAAGGCGTTGCCGAGCGAGAGCATCGGGACCAGGTGCTGGTACTTGTCGAGCTGGCTCGCGGGTGGCGCGCCGACGCGCTGCGTGGGCGAGTCGCCCGTGCGCAGCTCCGGGTGCCGCTCCTCGATCTCCTGGAGCTCGCGGAAGAGGCGGTCGTACTCGGCATCGGCCATCCGTGGACGGTCGAGCACGTAGTACTCGTGCGACGCGCGCGTGAGCGCGTCGCGGAGCTCAGCGGCGCGGGCCGTCGGCGTTCCTGACACGAAGCGGACTAGCGGGGGTGTGTCGCCGGCTCGGCGTGCTCGAGTCCTTCCGCCGGAGTGTCGCCGGTGTGGGACGCTCTCCCCACCTCGGCGGCCACGGCATCGGCCGACTTGCAGTGCGAGCTGAATTCATCACTGTCGAAACGTACCACTTTGTTACGGCCCGTTTCCTTCGCGACGTACAAAGAGTCGTCGGCGGCGCGGATGAGCTCGTCGGGTGAGGCGATCTTCGGGTGCGGCCAGGCCGCGACCCCGCAGCTCACGCTCCGCTTGAGCTCCAGATCCTCGTAGGTGAACACGTGCTCCTCGATCTCCTCGCGGACGCGCTCGGCGAACGTCACCGCAGCGTCGAGCACCGTGCCCGGAAGGATGATCATGAACTCCTCTCCGCCATACCGGCCGACTCGATCGATCTCCCGAGCCTGCTGCTTGATGAGGTCCGCGAACTGACGCAGGATCGCGTCGCCCGCCTGGTGGCCGTGCGTGTCGTTCACGCTCTTGAAGTGATCGATGTCGCACATTACGGCGGAGAGCGGCTCGTGCAGGCGGAGCGAATGCTCGAACATCTCGTGCAGCCGCTCCTCGAGATACCGGCGGTTGTCGAGGCCCGTGAGCCCGTCGGTTTGAGACACCCGCCGCAGGCGGTCGTTCATCTCCTCGAGCTCTTGCTCCCTGCTTTCCAGATCTTCCTGCAGCCTCTTGATCCGAAGCATTGACCGGACGCGCGCCTCCAGCTCGGCGAAGTTGATCGGCTTGGTGATGTAGTCGTCGGCGCCGGCATCCAGCCCCTCTACGCGGCTTTCAGTAGAGTCCAGCGCCGTCTGCATTATCACGGCAATAAAGGGGAGGCTCTCGTCGTTCTTGATCCGGCGGACGACCTCGATGCCGCTCATCTTCGGCATCATGACGTCGAGCAGGATGAGATCCGGCGGCCTCTCTCTGACCAGGTCGAGCGCCTGCTGGCCGCCGGTCGCGGTTCGGACGTCGTACCCGCGCGCGACCAGACGCGCGCGCAACAACTCTACGTTGTCTTCCTGGTCGTCGACGACGAGAATCGAGTCGGCGTCCGGCGGGCGGCGTGCCTCACTTGCCATCGCTTCGCCCGAGGAACCGCTGTACTTCGGCGACAACAGCGCGCGGCTCGCAGGGCTTGGCCAGATAACCGTCGCAGCCCACCTCCATCGCCTTCTCCCGGTCCGAGGCCAGAGCGTGGGCCGTGAGCGCTATGATCGGAATGTGCTTCGTATCGGGATCGTGCTTCAGAACCTGAGTAGCCTCCCATCCGTCAATGATGGGAATGCTGATGTCCATGAGTATCAGGTCGGGCTTCTCGGCCCGGGCTTTGGCTATGCCTTCCTCGCCATTCAACGCCTCCGACACCTCATAACCGAAGTGGCGCAGAATCGTGGAATAGACGATGCGGTTGTCTTCATTGTCCTCGACCAGGAGGACGGTCTTACCAGTTGATTCCATCAAGTTTCCTCGCACGGGTATTGCGACTTGGCTGCAGGAGCAAATTCCTTACCACGCCCCAACTTCCCGCAAACTCATGGCTGACAACGCTCACGCGCCGCGCGACGCCGGGGACGACGGCCTCCTCGGGGTCGAGGGCCGGCCGTTCACCGAGACCAGGGACCTCGGAAAGATGGCTACAATTATCGCCGGCGTAGCCGTCGGGGCAATAATTGGCGCCGGTGCCGCCCTGCTGCTTGCCCCCGGAAGCGGAGCGGATAGTCGGGCGGCGATCACCCGGCGGGTACGGAAGCTGACGCGGCGGGATCGCGGAGTCTGGAAGTCGCTGGGCCGGGCGATGGACGATGCCGCGCACGAGGTGGCCGCCCGGTCCCGCGTCCGGCGGGTGAAAGCCGAGGCGGCGGCCACCGCGGTGAAGGCCGGGACCTAGGCCGGCGGCACCAGCGTGGCGCGGCTAGCCCGCGCCGGGGCCGTGGGTAGCTTTTCACCCTCGTTATTCCCATTGCCCACGAAATGATCGTCACCAGAGTCATAGAGCGCAAACGCGACGGCGGGCGCGTCACCCCGGAAGAGTGGCGCGCGCTGACGCGAGGCTACGCCG
Organism: uncultured Gemmatimonadaceae bacterium; assembly: GCA_964350145.1. Lineage (GTDB taxonomy): Bacteria > Gemmatimonadota > Gemmatimonadetes > Gemmatimonadales > Gemmatimonadaceae > JACDCY01. The sequence goes on along the minus strand of CAYGJL010000016.1, from coordinate 16,112 downwards.
CGGGGAGGATCCCGGACTACCAGATGGCATCGCTGCTAATGGCGATCTTCCTGCGCGGCATGGACAAGGCGGAGACAGCCGCGTTGACCGACGCGATGATCGAGAGCGGCGCGCGGCTGGACCTGTCGCACGTGCCGCTTCCGCGGATCGACAAGCATTCTACGGGCGGGGTCGGGGACAAGGTGTCACTGCTCCTGGCGCCGCTGATTTCCTCGCTCGGGGTCGCTGTGCCGATGATGTCGGGGCGCGGTCTGGGTCACACCGGCGGGACGCTGGACAAGCTCGAGTCCATACCCGGTTTCCGGACGAAGCTCACGCTCGACGAGGTGCGCGCGCAGATCGAGCAGCTCGGCTGCGCGCTGTTCGGGCAGTCGGAGGAAATCGCGCCGGCGGACCGGAAGATGTACGCGCTGCGGAGCGCGACTTCGACCGTGGAAGCGATCCCGCTGATCGCGTCGAGCATCATGAGCAAGAAGCTCGCGGAGAGCCTGACGGGATTGGTGCTGGACGTAAAGCGCGGCTCCGGCGCGTTCATCCAGACGATGGACATGGAGCTGGCGAAGGCGATGATCGAGCTGGGGCACGAGCACGGCTGCCCCGTGGTCGCGCTGGCGACGGCGATGGACCGCCCGCTCGGCCGCGCGTGCGGCAACGCGCTGGAAGTCGAGGAGGCCATCGCCGGCTTGCGTGACGAGGGGCCGGACGATCTGATGGAGGTGACTTACGCGCTCGGCGCGGAGATGCTGGTGCTGGCGGGTGTGTCCGAGACGCACCTCGATGCGCGCGACATGATGCGGCACGCGATCGAGTCGGGGAGAGCGGCGGACAAGTTCCAGCGGATCATCGAGGCGCAGGGCGGCGACCCGCGGGTGGTTGACGATCCGGCGCTACTGCCGCAGGCGAGCGCGGTGGAGATCTTCTCCGCGGCGCACGACGGCACTGTGCACAAGGTGGAGCCGCGCGCGATCGGGCACGGGCTGGTGAGCCTCGGCGCTGGCCGCGTGCGCGTGGACGACGCCATAGATCCGAGCGTGGGCTTCGTGATCACGGCCAAGCCGGGGGATCAGGTGAAGAAGGGGGAGCCTTTGGCTACCGTGTTCGCGTCGGACGACGATGGGTTGCAGAAAGGGCTAGACGTGCTAGCGCGCGCGATCATCATCGGGCAGGGTCCGGCGAACGCGCTGCCGCTCATCTCGCACCGCGTGACCGTGAGCGGGGTGGACGACTTGGTGGCCTGATCAGAAGTATTGGCTCTTAGCTGTTGGCTCTTGGCGAGTTTCCAGTCTTGAGTATTGCTAATAGCCAATAGCCAACAGCTAATAGCCGCTTTTGGTTAGATGTCCAGGTTCGAAACGAACTTGGCATTCTGCTCGATGAACAGCCGCCGGGGCTCGACCTCGTCCCCCATCAAGGTCTGGAACAGCATGTCCGCGTGCACCGCGTCCTCGATCTCGACCTTGAGAATCGTGCGCGTGTCGGGATCCATCGTCGTCTTCCAGAGCTGGCTCGGGTTCATCTCTCCGAGACCCTTGTAGCGCTGGATTCCGACCGACGCGCGGCCTTCGCCGTTGCTCAGCCGGTTGGTGAGCTCGGTGCGCTCTTCCTCGTTGTACGCGTAGTACTCCTCACGGCCCTTGGCCACGCGGTACAGCGGCGGCTGCGCGATGTAGATGAAGCCCGCCTCGATCAGCTGCGGCATCTGCCGGTAGAAGAAGGTCAGCAGCAGCGTGCGGATGTGCGCGCCGTCCACGTCGGCATCCGTCATCAGGATGATCTTGTGGTAGCGCGCGTTCTCCAGGGTGAAGTCTTCCTTGATCCCCGCGCCGATCGCGGTGATGATCGTCCGGATCTCCTCGTTGGAGAACACCTTGTCTATCCGCGCCTTCTCGACGTTCAGGATCTTGCCGCGCAGCGGCAGGATCGCCTGGAAGGAGCGGTCCCGACCCTGCTTGGCCGAGCCGCCGGCGCTGTCGCCCTCTACCAGGTAGATCTCGCACAGCCGCGGGTCCGAGAGCGAGCAGTCGGCCAGCTTGCCGGGAAGATTGCCGATGTCGAGCGCCGACTTCTTGCGCGTGAGGTCGCGCGCCTTGCGCGCCGCTTCGCGGGCGCGCGCGGAAGCCACGGCCTTCTCGATGACGATGTTGGCGACGCGCGGATGCTCCTCGAGATACGCCGAGAGCTGCTCGTTGACGACGGTCTTGACCGCGCCCTCGGCCTCCGAGTTGCCGAGCTTGGTCTTGGTCTGACCCTCGAACTGTGGCTCGCGGATCTTGATGGACAGAACCGCGGTCAACCCTTCGCGCACGTCGTCGCCCGTGAGCGTGAAGTCGGCCTTCTTGAGCGCGTTGCCTTTGGCGGCGTACGCATTGATCGTCCGCGTGAGCGCGGACTTGAACCCGGTGAGGTGCGTCCCGCCCTCGTGCGTGTTCACGTTGTTCACGAAGGAGAAGACGTTGTCGTTGTAGCCGTCGTTGTACTGGAAGGCGATCTCGATGCCGATGTCGTCGCGCTCGGCTTCGATGTACACGATCTCCTGGTGCAGTGGCTTCCGGTTGATGTTCAGGAAGCGGACCATCTCCCTGAGCCCGCCCTCGGCGTGGAAGACCTCTTCCTTCTCCTGGCCCTCGCGCTCGTCCTTGAGCGTGATCGTCACGCCCTTGTTCAGGAAGGACAACTCGCGCAGTCGCGTCGCGAGCGTGGCGTACTCGTAGTTGAGCTCGGTGAAGATCTCCGGGTCCGGCTTGAACCATACCTTGGTTCCAGTCTCCTTGCCGGTCTTGCCGCGCACCTCGAGCTGGGTCTTCGTGTGGCCGCGCACGAAGTCCATGTAGTGCTCCTTCCCGCCGCGCTTCACCCACACCTTGAGCTGCTCGGACAGCGCGTTGACGACGGATACGCCGACACCGTGCAGGCCGCCCGACACCTTGTAGCTCGACTTGTCGAACTTTCCGCCGGCGTGCAGCACCGTCATCGCCAGCTCGACGCCGGGAATCTTCTCGATCGGGTGCAGGTCAACCGGAATCCCGCGACCGTCGTCCTCGACCGTGATCGAGTTGTCGGCGTGAATCCAGACGTTGATGATGTGCGCGTAGCCCGCCAGCGCTTCGTCGATCGAGTTGTCGACGACCTCGTACACGAGATGGTGAAGACCGCGACCCGACGTCGAGCCGATGTACATGCCGGGGCGCTTACGAACGGCCTCCAGTCCCTTGAGTACCTGGATCTGGCCTGCGTCGTAACTGGCCGTCGGCTCCGCGGTCAGAGTCTTCGCCATGATTTCAGTTGGTGGGAAACGGGAAAAAAACGGTGGGGACGCGGACGGAATCGGGTGCGGAAATGGGCACCGAAACTATACCGAAAGCGCGTGGTTTATCACTGCTTGAAATATACGGCCGAGGCGGTGACTCGCGCAAATATTTCGTGACGCCATAAATCTTTGTGGTAAAAGCGCTTATCGCTTGAGTCGAAAACGTATTTTTTTGACCGTCTTGCGGTCCTTTCGCGAGTTCAGCGAGCGCAGGATTTCGGGCTCCAGCAGCGACAGCTCGGACATCCATGCATTGGTCTTCACGGCGACCAGCAAAGTCCCGTCGGAAGTGACGTACAGCGGCTCGGTTACCGCCGCGATCTGCTTGCCGACGAGCTTGGGCCAGGCGGTCACGGCGCCGGCGTCGTCCACGCGGCGCGCGAGGCCGGATTTCTTGAGATAAGTCGAGACCGAGTCGGAGATGGGGGCGGGTCGGGACTTCCTTCGCTGCTCGGCCATAGAGTGAATCTCGTGGCTCTGAGTCTTTAACGACAGTGCTTGACAAGGGGGCCGGAGGCGTACCGGGGGCGCGGGTCCGAGCGGGGGACTTACGGGATCCTAGCTGTTAGCGATGAGTGGATTAATCAGTTGCGAGCAGGAAGTACCACCGGAGATGCACTGACAGTTCACAGTAAAGTGGTGCGCCCCTCTGAAAACTCTACTCACTGCTGTCACAGGTGAGCCCGCACTGGAGCTGGAGCTTTTCGGCCGTGCCGCCGTCGAACGAATGCAAGTCCCGCAGGTACTTCCTGCTCACGCCTGATTAGTCCACTCATCGCTAACAGCTAGGATCCCCTCGCATCATTCCAGTGGCTACCGCGTAATCACTCCCGCCCGAATACTCCAGCGCTGCACCCGGGACAGCTCCACCGGAATCTCTTCCGCCTTCGGCACGCACAGGACCGTCTGCCCGAATCCACTGCTCGCCAGCAACGCGAGAATTGCCGCTGACCTTCGCGAATCCAGCTCCGCGAACGGGTCGTCGAGCAATAGCACGGGCTTCGCCCCGCAGCGCTCGCGTAGCGTCGCGGCCTCGAGCATCCGCAGCGCGATCGCACCCGTGCGCTGCTGCCCCGCCGACGCGAACTCGCGCATCTCCCTCCCTCCCAGCTCCAGCACCAGCTCGTCCCGGTGGGGGCCGGTGTGCGTCAGGCCGCGGCGAAGGTCTATCGCCCGGTGCTCCGCGAGCGATTCGGCCAGCGCCGCGCGCGTGTCGCCCGTCCCCGCGAGCCGGGCGCGGTAGCGCAGAGTCGTCCCGGCGGTCTCGCCGATCTCGGCGCACAGCTCGCCGAACTCGCCCGCGCGCAGCGCGCTCCATTCCGCGCGCGTGTCCACCAGTATCGCGCCGTGCTCGGCCATCGCCGGCTCCCACACCTCGACTTCGGCTTCGCTCCCGGCGCCGCGCATGGCGGCGCGCAGCGCGGAGTTCCGCTGCTGCAGCGCCAGCCTGTAGCTGTGCAGCGCGTGCAGGTATCGGCGTGACGTCGCGGCGAGCATGATGTCGATGTAGCGCCGGCGCTCGCTGGGCCCGCCGGAGACGAGCTGCGCGTCGCGCGGGGAGAACATCACCGTAGGCGCGTGGCCGAACGCGTCGCTCAGCCGTGGCGGCTTCTTTCCATCCATCGTGGCTTTCTTGCGGCGCGACGAGCGCTCAAAGCCGATGGACAGCGTCGTGGATCCCGCGCCGGTCTCGACGGCAGCGCCGAGGTGAAATCCGTCCGCGCCAAAACCGACAACGTCCACGTCGAGCGCGCCCCTGAATGAGCGCAGCAGCTGCAGGTAGTACAAAGCCTCGAGGAAATTCGTCTTCCCGTGCCCGTTCTCGCCGATCAGGACCGCGCCCGATCGCGGGATCTCGAGCTTCGCGTCGGCGAGGTTGCGGAAGCCGGTGAGGGAGATGGCCGTGACGACTACGGCGGGATCGTCCGCTCCCTCCTGCCTCACTTCCCCTTGAACGACGGCGCGCGTTTCTCCAGGAATGCCGCGGTGCCTTCCCGGGTGTCCTCGCTGGCGGCCAGCAGGCCGAAGTGGTTGGCCTCGAGCAGCAGTCCCTCGTCGAGCGACATCTCGCTGCCGCGGTCCGCCGCCTCGATGCACAACGCGACGGCAAGCGGGCCGTTGGCCAGGATCTGCCGGATCAGGTCGCGCGCCGCGTTCATCAGCTCGGCGGCATGCACCACGCAATTCACCAGCCCGATTCTGTACGCCTCGTTCGCGTCGATCGTCTCGGCTGTGAGCAGGAGCTGGAGCGCCCGGCCCTTGCCCACGAGTCTCGGCAGCCGCTGCGTTCCCCCGTAACCGGGGCAGAGTCCGAGCTTGACCTCCGGCTGGCCGAACTTTGCCTGGTCCGACGCGATGCGGATGTGGCACGCCATCGCCAGCTCGCAGCCGCCGCCGAGCGCGAAGCCGTTGACGGCGGCGACGATGGGCTTGGAGCAGGTCTCGATCCGGCGGAAGACGTCCTGTCCACCGCGCGCGCGCGCCTTGGCCATGACCGGCGTCTGCCCGGCCAGCTCGCGAATGTCCGCGCCGGCGACGAACGCGCGCCCGGCGCCGGTGATGATCGCGCCGCCGATGTCATCCCGGATGCGAATCTCGTCCACCGCATGACTCAGCTCGCCGAGTGTGGCGCTGTTGAGCGCGTTGAGCTTGTCGGGACGGTTGATCGTGATGGTCGCGATCCGGTCGGCGACCTCGAGCGTGAGAAATTGATAGTCCATACCGCTGAAGATGGCTGGAATTAGCTTGTGCGTCTATGGCGAGCAGATGGATTCTGCGGAAGGGAACCAAAGAGCGGGGATTCCGCTACGTCGGCCCCGCGGGGAAGGGTACCGTTTCCGCGGCGTTGCGCGAGCGGATCCGGTCGCTCGGAATTCCGCCGGCGTGGAAGGACGTGCACGTCGCCTGGGATTCCCGCGCGGCGATCCAGGCGTGGGGGCTCGACGCGCGCGGGCGCAAACAGTACCGCTATCACCCGCGCGCCGTCGCCAAGGGCGAGCTGCGGAAGTATTACCGCGTCCGGCAGATGGCGCGCGACCTGCCCGCGATCCGACGCAAGGTCGTGGCCGATTCGCGGCGGCGCGGCTTCACCCGCGAGAAGATCGCGGCGATCGTCGTGCGGCTGATCGCGCACGGGTTCTTTCGCGTCGGCAGCGAGCGGTACGTACGCGAGAACAACACGTTCGGAATGACGACCATGCGAAAGTCGCACGTCAGCGTGTACGGGGACAACATCATCTTCGATTACGTAGGGAAGCGTAGCATCCGGCACCGGCAGATTGTGGTGGACGCCGACCTCGCCAGGCTGATTCGCTCGCTGCTCGGTACTCCCGCCGCCCGGCTGTTCCGGTACAAGGGAAAGGAAGGCTGGCGCGATCTCGACTCCGCCGAAGTCAACGACTACTTCAGGTCGCTGACGAATTTCCCGTACACGGTCAAGGACCTGCGGACGTGGGGCGGGACTCTGCGCGCCGCCACCGTGCTGGCCGAGCTTGGATCCGGCAAGACGAAGACCGAGGCGAAGCGGAACGTGGCGACCGCGCTGCGGCTCGTCGCGGCCGAGCTGGGCAACACTCCGGCGATCTGCCGCAAGGCGTACGTTCACCCCGTGCTCATAACGCAGTACATGCGGCGCGGCACCACGATCGACGCGACTATCGCGCGCTCGCGCCGCGCGGATCCGCTCTCCCACGCGCCGGAGGAGAAGGCGCTCATAGATTTTTTGGACGAGTTTTTTCCGGAGCGCCGGAAGAAACGGCGAGTAGCGGCTGGTGATTCGTGATTCGTGATTGGTGATTAGTGACTAACGACGCATACCTTGAATCCGGCCCAGTCGTGACTCGTTCCGCCTTTACTAATCACCAATCACGAATCACCAATCACCAGGGCATGCGAAAAACACTCAGGCGCCTCACATCCCGCCATGCCAGTGTTGCGTTGCTAGCGCTCACCTTCCCGCTCGCCGCCGACAAATGGTGGGGTGCCGACAAGATGAAGCACTTCTTCATGTCGGCGTTCATCCAGAGCATGGCGTACAGCTCCGCCCGGGCCGCCGGCGCGTCGCACGACGGGGCGTTCGTGTCGGCCACCGCGGCGACGGTGGGATTCGGTGTCGGGCGCGAGATCTACGACGGACGCGTGAAGAAAGCGTTCAGCTACAAGGACCTGGTGTGGGACGGCGCTGGGCTCGCCGCGGGGATCGTGCTCGTGAACAAAGCGCAGAGGTGAACCGGAGCCCGCGGCGGCGCGGGAGAGTGCGGGCTTGATCCTCGTCGGGGAGCTCTCGCTGTGGGTGGCGCTGCTGCTGGCCATGTGGGGGGCGATTGTCTCGTTCGCCGGCGGCGTGCAAGGCAGGGCCGACTTGATCGCGAGCGGCGAACGCGCCATCCACGCCACGCTCGCGATGCTGCTGCTCGTTTCGCTCGGGCTCTGGTCGGCGCTCGTTGCGCACGACCTCTCGCTGGCGCACGTCGCCTCGTTCACCGCGGCCAATCTGCCGCTCGTGTACACGCTGGCCGCGTTCTGGGGTGGGCCCGCTGGCGCGCTGCTGCTGTTCGCGCTGCTGCTTTCCGTTTGCGCACCGGCGGCGGTGGTCGGCGATCGCCGGCGGTGTCCCCAATCTCTTCCCTACGTCACGGGCACGCTCGCGATCGTGCTCGCGTTCGCCGTCGCGGTGCTCTGCTTCGGCGCCAATCCCTACGCGCGGCTCGACGGGGTGGCGCTCGATGGGCGGGGCATGAATCCACTGCTGCAGTCGGCGGGAATGATTCTGCATCCGCCGACTCATTACGCCGGACTGGCGTGCACGGCCGTGCCATTCGCGTTCGCGATCGCCGGGTTACTGACTCGCCGCCTCGACGGCGAATGGCTCGCGGCGGCCAGGCGCTGGGTGGTCGCCGGCTGGCTCCTGCTCACGATCGGGATCGTGCTCGGCATGTGGTGGGCGTACCGGCAGCCTGACTGGGACGGCGAGTGGGCGCTCGACGCGCTCGCGAACGCCGCGTTGTTCCCGTGGCTCGTCAATACGGTGCTGCTGCATTCGCTCGCGGCGCGGGAAGGGCATGGGAGCCGTCGAAAATTGAATGTGGTCCTGCTGCTGTCGGCGTTCCCGCTCGCGCTGTTCAGCGCGTTCCTCGCGCGCGGCGGGATCATCTCCACGGCGCATTCGTTCGCGCGGTCACCGGTGACCGGCTGGTTCGCGGGATTCCTGGTGCTCGCGGTCGCCGCGTCCACTTATCTCCTCCTGACTCGGCTCCACTTGCTCAAAGCGGCTGAGGCGCCGAGTGCCGCGTTGCCGCTTGCACCGCGGCGGCTTGGAATCGCGGTCGTCTACGCTGGAATCAGCCTGCTGCTCGTCGCGCTGGCGGGACAGGCGCTGCGGGAAGAACATGGGCTCACACTCGGTCCGGGCGCGTCGGAAGAGGTGCGCGACCCGTTCGGCCGGACGTGGCGGCTCACCAGTCAGGGCGTGTCGCAGTACAACGAGCTCAACCGATCGGTCGTGGCCGCGGCGGCCGAACTCGCCAGAACGGAGCGCAGCATCGGGATTGTGACGAGCGAGAGCCGGCAATACCTGGACAGCCGCGGCGCGCCCACGTTCGAGCCCGCGACGACGGCCGGAATACTCGGCTCGCTCGGGCAGGACGTGTACGTCACGCTTGTCGGAGTCGGCGCCGACGAGACCGTGCGGCTGCGCGTTGCGTTCAATCCGCTCGTGCGCTGGGTGTGGATCGCCGGATTCATTCTGGCCATCGGAGGGGCGTTGCTGCTCGTCGAGAGCGCGAGCCGGAGGAGCGAATGATCGCGATGGCGGTCGGTGCGACGCTCGCGCTGCTCGCACTGGGGTACGTGTTATACCCGCTGCTGGCGGGGACGAAGCCGCATGATGTCGGCCAGTCGGCGTGTCCGAAGTGCGGAGCGTTTACCGAGCCGGAAGCGAGCTATTGCTCCAGTTGTGGCACGGCGCTGCTTCGTCCAGAGGAGAACGACAGGTTTGGGTAAACGGTCGTAGGTTCCTGGCTGCGGGTTAACTGACTGGCCGCCGGTTGATGGCTGATGGTGGAGGGTTGATCGAACCGTATGCCTCGAACCCGAGGCCGTCCACAGTTAACCAGTCCGTTAACCCACAGCTAAGACCCAAAAACCGTTTACCCTAACCTGTCGTTCGGCCGTTACGTCTCCCCGCGCTCCAGCCGGCTCACTGCCACGCGCAGCGGAATCAGCGTAGCCGCCACGCACAGCAGCGCAACCAGCCCGAACCCGACGATCATATCAGTCGGATCCGCTTCGCCCTGATAGGTGATGAGCCGCATGTACGAGTACACCGGCCGCGCCTCGAGCACCACCACCGCGCCGATCAGCGCGATCGACGTCATCATGTAGAACAATCCGCCGAACGACGTCGGGATCTGCGCGGCGTTCTCCGTCTCGTACTGCGGGAACATGGTCCCGAACCCCATCGCCAGCCCGCTCAGCGCGAAGGTCAGCAGCGTGATCGTGGCGATCGAGACGAACATCATGAACGCGGTCACCTGCAACAGCACGTTGGTGATGAACACGATCGCCAGCGCCACGATGAGCAGCGGCAGCGTCCCCACCCAGAACTTGGACCAGAGCACGTCCTTCATCGGCAGCGGGCTGGACCGGAGCAGCCAGAGGGTGCGTCCTTCGAGGCTGACCGACGGAAAGACGAATCTCGCCGCCACCGCGGACAGCACGAAGCCGGCGATCGCCAAATTGAGAAAAGGGACGGTGTTCACGAGCAAAAACGTCACGCCCTCCGTGCGGAGCGGCAAAAACTTTATGTTGAAGATGTACACGGTCACCAGCACCGCCAGCAGAATGAGCTGCGACCACTGCGTGGTGTCGCGGAAGAAAATCCGCATATCCTTCAGGACCATCTCCCGCCTGCGGATCGAGAGCGGCGCGAGCATTCTGCGTGCGAAACCCTTCGCCGGGTCGGGCTTCTTGAAGCGCGACGCGCTTTCCTGCGACTTGCTGAAGCCCTGCGCGTACAGCCGCTGATGCAGCGCCGCGCCCAGCACGATCAGCCCCGCGGTCGTGGACCATAGCAGAAAGAACGGCAGATAATCGGGCTCATACGTGAGCCAGCTCATCATTCCCGCCTGCGCCCACTCGCTCGGCAATACCGGCGACGCCGGCGTCCGCAGCAGGGCGATGAAATCCACCAGCGAGCGGAACGATTCCGGACGCGCGAACTGCTCGGGGCGGATCAGCCGCACGAGCAGCGCGATCGCGGCCGCTGACAGCGCGGTCACCAGTCCGAGGATGTCCCGCGTTCGGCGGGCCGGAAAGATGTTGACCAGCAGCAGCGTGATCGCGCTGCCGAGCACGGCGGGGATAAGCAGGAGCGGAACGAAGATCGCGAGAGCGACCAGCGGAAACCACCAGCCGCCTTCGTAGATCCGCCCGTACGCGGTGAACACCGGCAGGGCCATCAGCACGACCATCCAGCTCGAATTCACCGCTGTCTCGAGCAGCTTCGCGCCGTACAGCTTGAGCCAGTCCACCGGCGCGGAGACGAGCAGGTCGAGATCGCGCGCGAGGAAAAAGCTCGACAGCGCCGTGACGATGTTCGATAGCAGCAGCAGCGCAAAGAAGCTGAGCAGCATCAGCCCCAGCAGCTTGCCGGCGAGCAGCGCTCCTATCTCGGGGATACCGCGAAAGTAGCCGAGGACCCGATAGAGGACCCCGAAGACAACCACCCAGAAGAAGGCGCCGGCGATGGCGAAGAACAGCCAGCGCGACGCGCGGCCCCGGGCCGACGCCGTGGAGCGCGCGCGGGCGGTCCACCACTTCGGCAGGAGCAGGTGGAACAGCTCACGCATCGAGCACTTGCAGCAGGTGCCGTTTGGCTTCCTCGCCGGTGAGCTTGAGGAAAATCGCCTCGAGCCTCTCGGTGCCGTCCTCGGACTGCGTGCGCAGCTCCGCCATCGTTCCTTCCGCGCGGATCTTTCCGCCCTGGATGATCGTGATCCGGTCGCACAGCGACTCGGCGACCTCCAGCGTGTGCGTGGACATCATGATCGTGTGCCCGCGGTTCACGTACTCGCGGAACAAATCTTTCAATGTGCGCGCTGCCTTCGGATCGAGGCCGACCATCGGTTCGTCAACGATGATCACTTCCGGGCGATGCACGAACGCGCTGGAGATGATGAGCTTCTGGCGCATGCCGTGGCTGTAGCTCTCGACGAGCTCGTCGCGCCAGTCCTCGAGATCGAACAGCGCGAGCAGCTCGCGCGCGCGGTTCTCGACCACGGATCCCTGCTGGTCGTACAGCCCGGCGACGAAGCGGAGGAACTCGGCTCCGGTGAGCTTCTCGTAAATGAACGGGCGGTCGGGGATGAAGCCGAGCTTCGTTTTCGCCAGCAACGGCTGCTGGACGACGTCCACGTCGCCGATCAGCACGGTGCCGGCGGTGGGGAGCAGAATGCCGGCGATCATTCGCAGCGTCGTCGTTTTTCCGGCGCCGTTGGGTCCGAGAAATCCGAAGATCTCGCCGCGGGCGACGGTGAGATCTATCGAGTTCACGGCGGTGAACCCGCCGTAACGCTTGCTGAGGGAACAGAGTTGAATCATTGGCGGGAGCTGATGGCTATGGACGCGCGGCGGGCTCCGATGTAACCGTCCGCGCCCGGCGCGCCGCGCGCCAGTTCTCGAACGCTATCTCGTAGGCCGTGCGGCGCAGCGCGAGTCCCCGCTCGTCCACGGCCTCGACGATCCGTCCGGCGACGTCGATCCAGAACGTGGGCGGCAGCCCTTCGCCGGTCACGCGCCAGGCACGGACCGTGTCACGGAGAGCGGGGACCCAGGTGCGGCCCGCGCTATCGAAGCGAGCGCTGTCCACGACCACGAACACCGATTCGGCGGTTATGCGGAGCGGACTCGCCCGCGCGATCCGCGTGCGCGGGTCGAGAATGCGCACGGTCCTGCTCGCTCCGGGCCGCGGCTCCTCGACCAGCATCAACGGCAGCGCGGCCCACTGCGGCATGAAGACGGGATCCCGCGCGGCGATCTCCTGCGTGCCGAGGATCGTGCCGCCGCGATCGCCGATCACGCGCAGGGAATCCTCGGATGCGCGCTGGATCACGACGGTGATGGAGTCGCCGGCCGGCTGCAGCAGGATTCGTATCTCGCGGAACGAGAGCGCGCGGGTGAAGCTGGAGCGCGCGCGGAGGCGCAGGTCTATGGTGCTGTCCGCGACCGGCAAAACGCCCTCGACGTAATCAGTCGCGATGATGCTCGTCGGCAGCGTGTCGATCTCCGACGACGCCGCGCCCACTATCGCGCCCTCGTGCTCGATCGTGTAGTACAGGCTGCGCGGCTGGATGCGGAGCGCGGCGATCGCCAGCACCTCGACGGGGTCGCGGTTGATACTGCGCGAGACGAGCAGCCCGACGGCGGCCGCCCAGACGACCAGCACCGCGAAACCGATCCCGCGCCGGCTCACACTATCGCCAGGCTGGTCTCGTCGCCAATCCAGGAAATGTATTTCTCCAGCCCGGCGTCCACCGAGAGCACGAGCAGCTCCGGGACCTTGTACGGATGCAGCTCGCCGAAGGACTTCTCGAGCGCGGAGATCGTCCCCGAGCGTGTCTTGAGCAGGATCACGACCTCGCGCTCGTCGGCGATCTTGCCTTCCCAGCGGTACAGCGACCGGGCGCCGGGGAGGAGAGTGCCGCAGGCGATCACCCGTTGGTCGAGCAGGGCGCGGACGAGCTTGAGCCCTTCTTCCTCGTTTGCAACCGTCGTGAGAACCACGACCGCATCGGTGTGCGCCATGCTTGAGAGTTCCGGGTTGAAGACCGCCTAATCTACCTCCTTAGTTGTGATTTCGGATTGCGGACCTTTGCGGCCTCAGGACTAACTACCATCGCGGATCGGCGATTAATCGAGGGCTGAGGATCGCGGAAGGCCTCTCTCCTCAGTCCTCAGTCCTCACTTAGTCGTCGATCGTCGATTGTAGTTAGTCCTGAGGCCGCAAGGGTCCGTAATCCGGAGTCTTCGCTACTCCGCTCGGTTGAATCGAAGCCCACAACCCGCGAACTTAAATGGCTATGGCCGAGGAATCTCTAGTCGTTCGGGGCGCGCGGGAGCACAACCTCCGCAACATCGACGTCACCATCCCCCGCGACAAGCTGACCGTCATCACCGGCCTGTCCGGCTCCGGCAAGTCCTCGCTCGCGTTCGACACCATTTATGCCGAGGGCCAGCGAAGGTACGTCGAATCATTGTCGGCGTACGCGCGCCAGTTCCTGGGGCTGATGGAGAAGCCGGACGTCGATTCCATCGAAGGGCTCTCGCCCGCGATATCCATCGAGCAGAAGACCGCGGGTCACAACCCGCGCTCGACGGTCGGCACCGTCACCGAGATCTACGATTACCTGCGGCTGCTGTACGCGCGCGCCGGCACGCCGCACTGCCCCAGCTGCGGCAACGAAGTCGGCCGGCAGAACGCCAGCCAGATCGCGGACACGATCCTCACCTGGCCGGACGGAACGCGCGTCGAGATCCTCGCGCCGCTCGTGCGGCAGCGGAAGGGCGAGTTCAAGGAGTTGTTCGAGGCGGCGCGGAAGCAGGGCTTTGTGCGCGCATACGTGGACGGCAAGCCGGCGGAGCTGGCCGACCCTCCGAAGCTGAGCAAGAAGCTCAACCACACGATCGCCGTGATCGTGGACCGGCTGGTCGTGCGCGCGGACGACCGCGGGCGCCTGACCGATTCGCTGGAGACCGCCCTGAAGACCGCGGAGGGGATCGTCGAAGTCGTGCTGGTGGACGAGACCGCCGCCAAGCGGTCGCGCATGTTCTCGGAGCGGTACGGCTGCCCCGACTGCGGGATCTCGCTGCCGGAGCTGGAGCCGCGGCACTTCTCCTTCAACTCGCCGTTCGGCGCGTGCACCGCGTGCGGCGGGCTCGGCACCCGCCGCGAAGTGAGCGAAGAGCTGATACTCGGCGATCCGAGCATCAGCATTCTCGAAGGCGTGATTCTCCCGTGGGGCGAGCCCGACAGCTACCTCCGGCGCGTGATCCTGCCGCCGCTCGCCAAGACGCTCGGCTTCGACCTCAACCTGCCGTGGGGCAAGCTCTCCGCGGACGTGAGGCGCGTGCTGCTGTACGGCTCGATCGCTTCGCGCAGCGGCAAGGCCGCGCCGGAGAAGTGGGAAGGGATCGTCTCCAACATCCAGCGCCGGTACGACGAGACGGAATCGGATTCCGTGCGACTGGAGTTGGAGGAGTACATGATGGTGCGCCCGTGCACGGTGTGCGGTGGCCGGCGGCTCAAGCCGGAATCGCTCGCGGTCACGGTCGCGGGCAAGAACGTCGGCGAAGTCGTGGAGATGTCCGTCACCGACGCGCTCGCATTCTTCACCGGCGTTCCCGTGCGCGGCAACGGCAAGCGCGGGCTCGACGCCGACATCGCGGGCCCCATTCTAAAGGAAGTGCGCGACCGGTTGCGCTTTCTCGAGGACGTCGGGCTCGACTATCTGACCCTGGGCCGCGCCGCGGAGAGCCTGTCGGGCGGGGAAGCGCAGCGCATCCGGTTGGCGACGCAAATCGGCTCCCGGCTCGTGGGCGTGCTGTACATCCTGGACGAGCCGTCCATCGGCCTGCACCAGCGCGACAACGGCCGCCTGCTCGCGACGCTCAAGCATCTGCGCGACCTCGGCAACACCGTCATCGTCGTGGAGCACGACGAGGAGACGATGCGCGCGGCCGACCACATCATTGACCTCGGGCCCGGCGCGGGCAAGCACGGCGGCGAGGTGATCGCGCACGGAACGCTGGCCGATCTCATGGCGAATCCTGCGTCGCTCACGGGCAAGTATCTGCGCGGCGAAGAGTCGGTGCCGATCCCCGCGAAGCGCCGGCCGATGGATCCGGAGAAAGTGATCCGCATAGAAGGCGCGAAGGAGCACAACCTGCGGAACCTCGACGTCGAAATTCCACTGGGATTGTTCGTCGCGGTAACGGGAGTGTCGGGCTCGGGGAAGAGCACGCTGATCGAGGACATTCTGCACAGCGCGCTCGCGCGGCATTTCTACCGGGCGCGCGTGATACCCGGCGCCCACAAGGCGATCCGCGGGCTGCAGCATCTCGACAAGGTCATTGACATAGACCAGAGCCCGATCGGGCGCACGCCACGGTCGAACCCGGCGACGTACACCGGGCTGTTCACACCGATCCGCGAGCTGTTCGCGGAGCTGCCGGAGGCGAAGATCCGCGGGTACGGGCCGGGAAGATTTTCCTTCAACGTGAAGGGCGGGCGGTGCGAGGCGTGCCAGGGCGACGGCCTGGTGAAGATCGAGATGCACTTCCTGCCGGACGTGTACGTGCCGTGCGACGTGTGCAAGGGGAAGCGCTACAATAGAGAGACGCTGGAGGTGCGCTTCCGCGGCGCCAGCATCTCGGACGTGCTCGAACTGACGGTCGAGGACGCGCTGGAGATGTTCCAGAATCAGCCGCGCATCCATCAGAAGCTGCAGACGCTCACCGACGTCGGGCTCGGCTACATCCACCTCGGGCAGAGCGCGACGACATTGTCCGGCGGCGAGGCGCAGCGCGTGAAGCTCGCGACCGAGCTGTCCAAGCGCGACACGGGGCGCACGTTTTACATACTCGACGAGCCGACTACCGGATTGCACTTCGAGGACGTGCGGATGCTGCTGCACGTGCTGCACCGGCTGGTGGATCGCGGGAACACGGTGCTGGTGATCGAGCACAACCTCGACGTGATCAAGACCGCGGATTGGATCATCGATCTCGGGCCCGAGGGCGGGCACCGGGG
>CAYGJL010000015.1:1360-65848 GCA_964350145.1 uncultured Gemmatimonadaceae bacterium | reverse complement strand
TCCGGGCGTTAATCCGAGTGACCTGCAGAATTTGGTGATCGAGGTCGAGCGGTGGAGAAGGAGCTTGGTGACTAGTGACTAGTGACTAGTGACTGCTCGGCAACTGGAACCTCACGCTGCACGGCGATCGCGACTACTGCCGCTGCGATGCACGCGCCGCCCAGAAGCGTGGTCCAGCGCAATCGCTCGCCCAGCAGAACGATCGCGAGCAGAGTCGTGAAGAACGGTTCGGCGGTGGCGATGATGCTCGTGCGCGCGGCGCCGAGAATTTTCAGGCCGCCGAGAAGCGCAAGAAACGCGATCACCGTCGAGACGATCGCGAGCAGCAGTACGTAGATCCACGCGACACCCGTGGGTGGCGCGGCGAGCGCGCTCAATGCGGCCGCGCCGGGACTCCATGGGCGCGACGATACAACGCCCGCGAGGAAGAACGTGACTAGCGCGCCGAGGATTATGTAGAACGAAGCGGCGATCGGCGGAATCGCGCGTTGCAGATGATTGACGATCGGCAGATACGTGGAATACAGCAGCGCCGCGGTGAGCCCGAGGACGATGCCGATGGAATTGAGGTGCGTGTTCGCGCCCACGCCCGGTATGCCGATCATGAGAGCGACTCCGGTCATTGCCAGCAGCAGGATTCCGCCGCGCCTGGGCGTCAGTGGATCGGTCCCACGCGCGGCGCCGGTCAACGCGAGCCAGGCCGGATAAGTGAAGAACAGAAACGCGACGACGCTGGCCGGAACGAACCGCAGCGCGGACAGGCTGATGTAGGTGCAAACTGCCTGAATGAGTCCGCCGATCGCGAAGAGCCCGATCCCATTGCGCCAATGCACGCGCACGGGCGCATGCGCAATCACGAACAACGCGATCGCGCCGAAGAGAAATCGCCAGAATACGAGGTTCAGTATCGCCATCCCCTCGCGCACCGCGAAGACGGTCAGTATGGAGATGGATCCGAAGCTGACCGC
Organism: uncultured Gemmatimonadaceae bacterium; assembly: GCA_964350145.1. GTDB lineage: Bacteria > Gemmatimonadota > Gemmatimonadetes > Gemmatimonadales > Gemmatimonadaceae > JACDCY01. The sequence goes on along the minus strand of CAYGJL010000015.1, from coordinate 64,880 downwards.
GGAGAGAAGAACGAGCAGCGTCGCCCTGGCGGTGGAAGGCGGGATGTGCGGCACGTGGAGCGTCGACATCGCGACAAGCTAAGCACCGGGTCGCGGCGCTCTTTGTGCAGGCCTCGTCAGGCGTGTTTCAGCTGTGCATGTTTTGCGAGGGCGTGAGGGCGCAGCTCGCAGGGCAGTTCTTCGACCACTTTCCAGAATGGAGCATTTCGTTATGCAAGCCATGTCTCTCACGTTGTCAGGGCTTCTTTTGGCCGGTTCTATATCACTTATAGCGCCATTAGAAGCGCAGGATGCCGCCAGTAGGACGCCAGAAAAGCCATCGATAAGCGTTTCAGCACAGGGGAGTACTCGCATCACGCCGGATAGGGCCACAATTCAGATTGGCGTGCAGACTCGGGGGGCGACGGCATCTGCCGCCAGTGCCGAAAATGCACGCGTGGCTCAGCGGGTCATCACGGCTATCAGGGCCGTGGGTATCGGCTCCGAGCAAATCTCCACGGTGAACTACTCGGTCAACCCGGAGTATCGGCACATTGAAAACCGGAGCCCCGAAATCACCGGGTATACCGTCCACAACACAGTCGTGGTGGACGTACGCCAGATCGAGCAGGTGGGTCGAGTCATCGACGCTTCGCTCGGCGCCGGTGCGAATTTGATCAACTCGCTCGACTTTTACGCGTCCAACACCGAAGAAGCCCGCAGGACGTCGCTCGCGTCAGCCGTAGCAAAGGCTCGGCTCGATGCTGACGTGATTGCGCGCGCCGCCGGCGGGACGCTGGGGAGCCTGGCCGAGGCGAGCGTCGGCGCGTATATGATCCCCATGCGACGAGAGAATGTTGCGATGATGCGGGGTGACGTGGCGATGGCGGCACCCACGCCGGTCGAACCTGGAAGCGAGCTGCTTTCTGTCCAGGTTGCCACGAGGTGGTATTTCGTGCCCGGGCGGTAAACGCCAATGTTTCACGTGGAACGCCCAAATCTGGCGTTCCACGTGAAACAAACGCCATAAACAGGCTGCAATCGGACCGTCCAGCCCCTATATTGGCCCGCAACTCCTACACGGACGCCGTGGGCAGAATCATCGCAGTTGCGAACCAGAAGGGCGGGGTCGGAAAGACCACATCGGCGGTAAATCTCGCCGCGAGCCTCGCCGCCGCCGAGCATCGGACGCTGCTCATAGACGGCGATCCCCAGGCGAATGCCACCAGCGGAATCGGGGTCGAGCGCGCCGATATCGAGAGCACCCTGTACGAAGTCCTCCTGGGTGCAACATCCATTGCGAACGTCCGGCATCGCAGCGTTGCGCTAAAGCACCTCGACGTCGTCCCGGCAACTCCAGACCTCGCCGGTGCAGAGGTCGAGCTCATCGATCGCCCTAGACGCGAGCAAGCGCTCCGCACGGCGGTGGAAGAGGTGCGCGACGAATACGACTTCATCCTGATCGACTGTCCGCCGGCCCTGGGACTCCTCACTGTGAATATGCTCGCCGCGGCCGACGGCCTGCTGATCCCGTTGCAATGCGAGTACTACGCGCTCGAGGGGATCTCGCAGCTGCTGAACACGGTCCATCGCGTTCAGCACGGAATCAACGAAGATCTCGCCATCGACGGAGTGCTCCTCACCATGTACGACGCGCGCCTGAATCTATCGCGGCAGGTCGCGACCGAGGCGCGCGAGTACTTCGGTGCCAAGGTCTTTCAGACTGTAATACCGCGCAACGTCCGCCTAGCCGAAGCACCCAGCTTCGGAAAGCCGATCATCCTGTACGACATCGCGTCCGCAGGAGCGCAGGCATATCTCGCCGCTGCCGAGGAGCTGGTCACGAGGACCGCCCAGACGGACAAGCAGACTGCGAAGGCCGGACGCCAACTGGAGGGTGCGAAGCGTGGCGACTGAAAAACCCGGGCGCCGGCTCGGCCGCGGCCTCGACGCGCTGCTCGGTTCCGCATCGCGCGAGCAAAGCGCACCCGACGGCCTGCGAAAGATTGCGATCTCGGATATCCAGCCGAACCCGCTGCAGCCGCGCAAGGAATTCGCTCCGCTGGAGTTGAGCGAGCTGCAGCAGAGCCTGAGCACTCACGGAATGCTGCAGCCAGTGACGGTACGGACGTCGCAGGCAGGGCGGGGATACGAACTGATCGCGGGCGAGCGGCGCTTCCGCGCGGCCATCGCGCTCGGATGGAAGGAAGTCCCGGCTCTCGTCAAAGACGTGGACGACTCTACGCTCCTCGCGCTTGCGCTCATCGAGAACCTGCAGCGCGCGGACCTCAATCCCATTGAGGAAGCCGAAGGATACAAGCGACTGACGATAGATTTCGGAATGACGCAGGCGCAGGTCGCTGAGCTCGTGGGGAAGAGTCGTCCGACCGTGGCCAACCTGCTGCGTCTGCTGGAGCTTCCCCAGGCTGTCCGCGCGATGGTACAGTCAGGCAAGCTGACGGCTGGCCACGTGCGGGCCCTCCTGGCGCTCAAGGATGACGCCGAGATCCTCGCTGCGGCGCGCAACATTGTCGACATGCAGCTGAACGTGCGTGACGTCGAGTCGACTGTCCGAACAGCCACGAAGCGTCCAAAAAGACAAAAGCAGGGAACGCGTGATGCCGGTTCGGCTTTCACGAAAAGCGTCGAGGACAAGCTCCGGAAACATCTACAGACGGACGTGAAAATCTCCGCCGACGACAAGGGCCGGGGCGAGCTGACGATCCGTTTTTACTCCCACGAAGACTTCGAGCGAATCCTCGAAGCGGTAGGAGTTCGTACCGAAGAGTTGTTGTAGTCAGAGATTTCCACACGCAGAGTAACTGGCTGCCCCACAATGACTTACCTTAGCCCACTTCATATTGGCCCACAGCTTGTCCACAGCGATGTGGGATCGCTCCGTGCCCCCCAAACAAATAGGACGACTCCTCATATTTGTGATATGAACGGCGGGACAAAATGACCGGCACCAAGCTCCCTGAGCTGATTCGCTACCTCGATGACACGCTGGAGACAAGCAACACTCCCGACTACCCGCACGCGGTAAATGGACTGCAGCTAGGCAACAGTGGCAGTGTCACGAAAATCGCCGCCGCGGTGGATTTTTCCTCCCAGACCGTCGCCGGCGCCGTACGCGAGGGAGCGACCATTCTCCTCGTGCACCATGGGATGTTCTGGAGCGGACTGGAGCCGATCAGGGGTCCCGCTTACGACCGCATGAAGCAGTTGATCGCCGGCGACGTAGCCGTGTACTCATCACACCTCCCGCTCGACCGCCACAGCCGCTTTGGCAACAACGTCCTGCTAGCGGCGGAGCTCGGCCTCTCGCCTTCGGCCGGATTCGCCCGCTTTCAATCGATCGACATCGGTGTTCGCGGTGAAAGCGATATAGACACAGCGGAGCTGGCGCTGCGCGCCGCGTTCTTCTCGGAGATACACGGCGGCACGTTGCGCACTACGTCGATCGCGAGCGGACATCGAACGCGCCGATGGGCGATCTGCACGGGCGCGGGCGCATCGAGTGAAACGCTACGCGAAGCCGCCGAGCAGGAGATCGACACGCTGATCGTCGGGGAAGGCGCGCACTGGACGGCGGTGAGCGCCGCCGACAGCGGTCTCGTAATTCTCTATGCCGGTCACTACGCGACCGAGACGCTCGGTGTGCGCGCGCTCGCGGAGCACGTGGGCGAAAAGTTTTCGATCCCCTGGATTTTTCTGCAACACCCTACGGGGCTCTGACCGTAGCGGCGGCTCGTGTCAGCAGGATGTAGAGCGAGTCAGCAGAACCTCACTACGCTCGCCCACGAACTTCGCCACTGTCTGCGGCCGACGCGCTGCATGAGGTGCAGACGCACGCCCTCGCTGCCCTCGACGCCGATCACCAGAATCGGTCTGCGGGATTCACGCGAGACTAGAGCAACCAGAAGCTCCGTCACCGGAGTGTTGTCAGCACTGCCGGTCATGTCGCTGGAGAAGACCAGCTCGTGCGCCTGTGCATCAACCGTTCGCTCACCGACCAGAAAAAGGCGCTGCTCGCGCGGATCTGCCTCGGAGCTGGAAGTACGGACCAGCTCCGCGACGACGATCGAGATGCCGGCGGCGGGAAGGGCGTATGCCCGGCGGATCGCGAACGGGATTCCGCGCAACGTGGAGTCCGTCAGCGCGGGAACGTCGGGGAGCAGAGAGTAGACCGTGCGCGTCAGCGCGGCGGAGTCGGCTGACCGCATGCCCGAGAGAGAGTCTATCAGCACCGGCGTCACGGAATCCTGCTCCGCGGCTATGCGCCACGCCGCGCCGTTCGCTCGCTGATCGAAGCTCGGCGCGGCGAGCTCCGCCGATGGCCACGTCAGGCAAGCGCCGGTTCCCGCCTCGGCATCCAGCACCGCGAGCACCGCTTGCCCGACCTTGCCGCGGCGGCCGAGCAAGACTACGGGAATCGAGTCGCCGACCTTGACGGAGATCGAGCTGTCGGCGAAACGGCTGTCCCCGAGTTCCGGAACTACCAGCCGGTACGTTTCCCCGGGGGAAGCGAGGCGCAGCACCAGTGCGCGCCCCAGTCCCGCCGGCCAGCCGGTCAGTTGGGCCACGGGCGGGGACGGGACGACCGCCGGCGGCAGCGGTTCGGGCGGCCGCGGCTCGGGTTCGCGCTCCCCGCACCCCGTCAGGAGCGCCGCGACGACTCCAGCGGCCAGATACAGCGAGCGAGCATGCAACACGACCGATAATTTGTGCGCGGCCAACTTCGTGTCGAGTGAGGGGGATCGTCTAACCACATGCACAAGCCGCATCCGCTTCCGGTAGAGACCAGCGCTGGTGACATAATCGCCGTTCGCGCGCCCGCGCGCGAACGCTGGAGCTGGATACTCTACGACTTCGCGAACACGATCTTCTCGATGAACGTCGTGTCGCTGTTTTTCGTCGTGTGGCTGGTCAAGGATTTGGGCGCCTCCAACACGGTCGCAATGATCGGTTCGGTGATCGCGTCCGTGCTGGTCGCTGTCTCGATTCCGGTGTTCGGCGCTATCTCCGACGCGCGGCAGCGACGCAAGCCATGGGTGGTGTGGTTCACTCTGGCCGCCGTGGCCGCGACCGCCACGATCGGCATCCTGAGCCAGACGATCGTGCCGCTCTCCGGCGAGAGCGTTATCGGCGGACTACCGCCGGGATCCGCCGCGGCCAGCATTTCGGGCTCCTCGCTGGCGGTGATCATCATCGCGTTCATCGTGGCCAACTACGCGTACCAGGGCGCGCTCCCTTTCTACAACGCGATGATGCCGGAGCTCGCGCCGGCCAGCGAGTGGGGAAGGCTGTCGGGCATGGGCACGGCCATCGGATACGTGGGATCGATCACCGGCGTGCTGATCGGCACCGCGTTCTACACAGGCTCGATCCCGCTGCTGGGCGGCGTGCCCGAAGCGCTGATGAGCGACATCCGCGCGGTGGTGCCGTTCACGGACCATGGCGGACGCGTATCCACCTTCGTTCCGACGGCGATCCTCTATCTGCTGTTTTCGCTGCCGCTTTTCTTCTTTTGCCGCGACCACCGTCCCGCCATCGAGAAGCGCGCGATCGAGTGGAAGAAAGCGTTTCAGGATGTCATCGCTACGTTCCGTGAATCGCGCAAATATCCGGGAGCCACGCGCTTCATCGTCACCTCGTTCCTGTACCAGGACGCGATGGGCACGATCATCGGAGTGATGGCGCTCTACGCCGTCGAAGCGATGGGATTCTCGGAAGGCAGCGAAGCTATCCTGTTCGTCGTGCTGACCGTTCCGGCGGTGATCGGGAGCTATGCGTGGGGCTATCTCGCGGACCGAATCGGACCCAGGCGCACGCTCGTCATCGTGATCACGTCGTGGATATTCCTGTTGGCCGCGATGATCTTCGCGCCGACGCAGACTTCGTTCTGGATCGTCGGCGTCGGTATCGGCCTGGTATACGGCGGCGTCGCCGCGACCGAGCGCCCGCTCATGCTGACGCTGATCCCCGAGCGCGACGCCGGGCGGTTCTTCGGCTTGATGGTGCTGTCCGCGCGCGCGGCAGCCATCGCCGGCCCGATGATCTGGGCCGTCACGGTCGACGGTCTCATGCCCTCGATGGGCAAGGGCTTCGCCTATCGCGCGGGCGTCGTCACGGTCGGGCTGGGAATGGTGCTCGCGCTGTGGGTGATGCGGAGGGTGCCCGACAAGCGCGGATACTCGGCAGCCTACTAGCCGAAGCCGATAGTTGTCTTGAAATCCGCAATGATTCCCTCCGGGAAAAGTTGCGGAAAGAGATACTGGACCGCGTGATTCGGCAGACCTACCCGTAGGGAACCCTTGGGAGATTCAGACTTAAGCAAACCCTCATCCAGCAAACCCTTCACGACCTGCCCACTGATTGTACGCCCCAATCCAGTCATCCTAGGTGCTTCGCCTCGCTGTATTTCCCCCCGTATCAATGTTTCACGTAGGATCAGCCCCGCTTCTTCCCGAATTGGTGCAGCTCCTCTAAAGGGGCCAGGTGCTGCATTTTCTGCACGAAGCTTGGCGTACCGAACGCACCGTTCGCCAAGGTGCTCCAAGTCGAGTAGCTCACGCATATAGGCGACTTGATCAAGGCAAGTATCTAGAAAAAAATCACAGAATTCCAGGAGTGCTGCATTCGACAGGGCGCCTCGCCCGTCGTAATCGCTTCGCCGCACTGAGTCTGCGCCGGCTAGGTACGACATGTAATCGGCGCGCCTTCGCGCCAGTCCTCTGGATATTGACCAAAGCCCGCAACTCCCGAGTCCTATTCGACGAGCGTACGCTGAACTAAAAAGTCGAATAACTCGCCCGTTGCCATCTGAGAATGGGTGAATCCACATGAGGCGATGGTGACTCGCGCCGAATGCGACAATTGTTCGGACACTCTGAGTCCCATCTAACGGGTAAGCTTCTTCGAAACGATCAAGGAATTCAGGAACGTCTTCAAACGGCGGCGGGTAATGCGTTCCAACCAGCACGTCGTGATGTCGAAAGTCGCCCGGAATTACCGGTTCGCGCCTGTTTGTGTTTGGATCAGCTACAAAGCGAAGTTCATCTGGCACTCGATCATAGAACTGGCGATGAACCCACCGGATGAAGGCTGCGCTGGAGATTCGCATCGCCAGCTCTTCATTCAGGCGCTTGTTTACAAGCGCCTCGACTTCGATATGGGCTCTCGCTTCTCTTTGTAGAGTCCTAATCGTCGGATCTTCGGCGAACTCGTTTCGCATTGCGCGTTCGATGTCCGCCGGGTGTGTGTTATGTCCCTCAATGCGGTTGGAGTAGTAGCAATTCGTGACGCGGAGTAAGTCCGCAACCGTGCGACTCGTTTCCGTCGGAAGTGTTGCGGCGAGCGCAGATGCCCCGGCCAATAAGCGGAGAGAGATATCCTCAAGTGGAGCAACATCCGGAACCATTGGCTCCATTGCGGATTTATGCATCGGGACCGTTTGAAGAACCCTAAGACCTATTCATGTGGTAATCAATTTGGTGATTGCTATGGTAATTGTCAAGTAGTGCTAACACTGTGTTAATAATGAAGTTAGCTAGCCTAGTCAGTGCCTTAAATGTGTTTTAATGGTAATCTTTATGGTAATAGTACTGGTAATCCGGTTAAGGGGTCCGTCTCGGGCTACTCCTTAGTCTCCATCCGGTTGGAACTCGCGCTGTGGGTGATGCGTCGAGTGCCGGACCGTCGGGCGTATTCGGACCAGGCGTACCAAGCCGCGGGAGGGGCATGACAAGGATCTGGATGCGCGTTCCGTTTTGCTTCATGTCGGTCGCGGCGTTGGCGCTGACAAACGATGCGTCGGCGCAGCAGACACCTCCGCCGCCGGCTTGTGCGGCCGAGGAATTTCGTCGGTTCGATTTCTGGGTCGGAGATTGGGTCGTCACCAACGCAAAGGGTGACACGATCGGCACCAGTCGCATCACCTCGGTCTCCCAGGGGTGCGCGGTGCTCGAAGAGTGGCGGGACCGAAGAGGCGGCAGCGGTACGAGCCTCAACTTCTGGGAGCCCGCGACGAGCCGCTGGAATCAGCTATGGGTCGGCGGCGGCGGCACGATCCTGCGTCTCGAAGGCGATTACCGCGACGGCGCGATGGAGCTGAGCGGAAAATCGGCGCGGCAGACACCAAACGGCCCCGTGCTGGATCGGCTGAGGTGGACACCCAGCGCCGATGGCACCGTGGAGCAGCTCTGGCTCATTTCCACCGACGGCGGGACGAGCTGGCGCGAAACCTTTCGCGGGATCTACCGCAAAAAGCCATAGGCCACACCAGGAGCGATCCTACTCCTTCGTCTCCATCCAGTTCTTCCCGACGCCGATGTCCACCACCAGCGGCACCGACAGCTCGGCCGCGTGCCCACAGACCCGTCCGATCATCGATGTGCGCTGGCTCGTCGGATGCTGGGAGCGCGCGGGCACCACCGGTTGCACGGTCGGAAGTCTGGACGGCACCGGTTATGGAGCAGGATCCAGTATTACGTCTATGGAAAGACCTCCGACGAGGTAGGTTGTGCATTTATCACTCTCAGTGCCAGCATACCGCAAATCGTAACTCACACGCTTGTCTTGAAATCCGGGAGCCGATATGGTGAATTCCCACGGCCCCGGCTCACCTCCGATCGCGCATTCCACGTTACAGATCAAGCGCTCTCCATCTCCGGAGATGTTTCGCGATAGTTCGTGCTTGGTGTAGAACTGGACGTCCGTCGCGTTTTGTAGTCTGGCATTCACACGAATTTCGCTGAGGGTTAATCGAGTAATGGCGGCACCAGTTTGTGAATTCCGTGCGCTCGTGATCGTAAGAAGTGGGTCACGAGACACAATATCGCCTGCAGGACACATTTGAGAACCGCAGGCGATCCCCGCGGACGCCCCCGTAAATCCAAGAGTCAAGCGTGCAATAAGCAGCCACGCTCCCGGAGGCCGCGTCAGCACGGTTCCTCCGGAAGGGGGGGGCAGGCAAAGTCAAGCAAAGATTAAAGACAGGTCGTAGTTCCAAAAATCGCGGTACTACTAGTAGTAGTAGTTTCACGTTCGCGAATCGCCGGGTAGCACACCGTATCCTGAGCTAACTGAGCGGTCGCTGCAAAACGTGACGGGAGATGTCGTTGAAACTATTCCTTCGTTTCCATCCAGTTGCGTCCAACGCCAACGTCGACGACAAGTGGAACCGAAAGCTCCGCGGCGTGCTCCATCTCCTGCTTCACGAGCGTCTGCGCAACGTCCAGCTCGTCGTTCGGCACCTCGAACACCAGTTCGTCATGTACCTGCAAGAGCATCCGCGTCCGCAGCCCGCGCTCGCCGAGCAGCTTGTGAATGTGAATCATCGCCAGCTTGATGAGGTCCGCGGCCGAGCCCTGGATCGGTGAGTTCGCCGCAGTGCGCTCGCCGAACGCGCGGATGTTGAAGTTGCGGTCCCGCAGCTCCGGAATGTAGCGCCGGCGCCCGAAGAGCGTCTGCACGTAGCCGTTCTCCCGCGCGAACTCCACCATCGAGTCGAGGTAGGCGCGGATCCCCTGGAAGCGCTCGAAGTACTTCGCGATGAATTCCTTCGCCTCGGCGTGCTCGATGTGCAGCTGCCGCGACAGCGCCTGCGGACCCTGTCCGTAGATCGTGGCGAAGTTGATCGTCTTGGCGCGCGCGCGCATCTCGGCCGTCACATCCGCCACGGGCACGTCGAAGATGATCGAGGCTGTTTGTCGGTGGATGTCGCCGCCCGCGTGAAAAGCATTCACAAACGCGGGATCGTTCGACAGGTGCGCGAGCAGCCGCAGCTCGATCTGCGAATAATCCGCGGCGATCAGCGTCCAGCCTTTCTCCGGCACGAACCCGCGCCTGATCTCCCGGCCCAGCTCCCGACGGATCGGAATGTTCTGCAGGTTCGGATCGCTCGACGACAATCTCCCGGTCGCGGCGACGGTCTGGTTGAACGACGTGTGCAGCCGGCCCGTCTGTGGGTTCACCAGCTCGGGCAGCGTGTCGAGGTAGGTGTTCTCGAGCTTCGCCAGCTCCCGGTATTCCATCAGCAGCACGGGTAGCGTGTGTCCCGCTTCCGCCAGTTCCTGCAACACGCTCGCGTCGGTTGAGGGCCCCGTCGCAGTTTTCTTCAACACGGGGAGGCCCAGCTTCACGAACAGTATCTCGCGCAGTTGCAGGTTCGACGCGATGTTGAACTCGGTGCCCGCAGTCTCGTAGATCTTCTGCTCGACCGCTTTGCGCTCGCGCTCGAACCGCACCTTGAGGGATTTGAACCAGTCGTCGTCGATCGCGACGCCCGTCCACTCCATCTCGGCGAGCACGTTCACCAACGGCAGCTCGACGTCGCGCAGCAGCTCCTTCAGCGCGAACTTCTCCAACTGGGGCTCGAAGACCCCGCGCAGGCGCAGCGTGATGTCCGCGTCCTCGCAGGAATAGTCGCGCGCCGCTTCCACGGGGCACTCGTCGAAACGCAGAGCGTCCTTCCCCTTCCCGCACAGGTCTTCGTACGACGTCATGGTGTGCTGCAGGAACTCCAGCGCGAGGACGTCGAGCCCGTGCGAGCGGCGGCCGGGATCGAGCACGTAGCTCGCGAGCATCGTGTCGAACTCGAGACCGCGCAGATTGACTCCCGCCTTCCGCAACGCCAGCAGATCGAACTTGGCGTTCTGCGCGCTCTTGCCGACCGACGCGTCCTCGAGCAGCTCTCGCAGCGGCGCCATCTCCGGCGAATCCAGCGGCGGGAGGTTGTTCACCGGCTGCGTGGTGCCTCCGCCGAGCAGGCGAGACGCGATGCTCTCGACCTTTTTCGTCGCGCGCTTCTTCGGCGCGCTGTCGCCGGAGACCTCCATGAGAAAATCCGTCTGCTCGGCCGCGTGCTGCCGGTGCCGCAGCGGGAAGTAGTAGGCCTCGCCCGGCGCGATCGCGAGCGATATGCCGATGAGCTTCGATCGCAGCGGGTCGATCTTGGGCGGATCGCCGGCCGCGATCACCGTCTCCGTGTCGAGCGCGAACGAGCCGGCCTTGCGCGCCCTTTCGACGACCGCCTTCACTCGCTCGACGGTCTCGACGGTCTCGTACCGCCGCTCGAGTCCCGGCTCCGGCGCGCGCTTCGCGGGCGCCGCTTCCTTCGCCAGCGCGTGAAACTCCAGCTCGACGAACAGGTCGCGCAGTTGGTCGCGGTCCGGCTCGCGCAGCTTCAGCGCCTCGAGGTCGAGCGGGATCCCGAGATCCTCGCGGATCGTCACCAGTTCCTTCGACAGGCGCGCGTTCGCCGCGTGCTCCTGCAACGCCTCGCGCGGCCGCTTCTTGGTGATCTCGCCCGCGCGCGCCAGAATGTCTTCGAGTCCGCCGTAAGTGTTCACTAGCTCGCGCGCGGTCTTGTCGCCGATCCCACGCACGCCCGGCACGTTGTCGGACGAATCGCCCACGAGCGCGAGATAATCGGTGACGCGATCGGGCGGCACGCCGAGCCGCTCACTTGCGTTCTCGACCCCGACCCACTGCTCCTCGACGGCAGCCGAGCCGCCGCGGCCCGGGTTGAGAATCCACACGCCGGGCCGCACGAGCTGCTGGAAGTCCTTATCGCCCGACACGACCACGACGCTCACTCCGCTCTCGGTTCCGCGGCGTGCCAGGGTGCCGATGACGTCGTCAGCCTCGTACCCGTCGAGCGCGAGGATCGGAATCCGGTAGGCGTCGAGCAGCTGGCAGATCCGAATCATCCCGCGGTCGAAGTCGGCCTGGAGGTCTTCGGCCAGTTTCTCCCGCGTGGCCTTGTACGCGGGATAGCGTTCGTGCCGGAAGGACAACCCCGAGTCGTGCACCCAGCCGAGGTACTCGGGCTTCTGCGCGGTGACGAGCCGCTGCAGGAAGTTGCTGATTCCCCAGACGGCGGAGGTGTTCTCGCCCTTGCTGGTGGTGAGCGGCCTGGCCAGCAGCGCATAGAACGCGCGGTAGATCAGGGCGTAGCCGTCAACGAGGAAAAGCCGGGGCGGCTCCGGAAGCTGCATCGCGTCCAATATAGCTGCCCCGATGACGGGCCTTATCGCTCCGTCAAAAGCCTCGCACTCAGGGCACGGAACTCGTTCTCGCTCTCGGGGGTCAGCTCCCACCGGCCAGCCTGGCTCTCGTCCGTGAAGACAAACTGCGTCCGATGGCGACGGTACACCCATATCTGCACCGGGACGCGCGAGGCGGTCCCGAGGCGCCGGTCACGCACTGTGACGAGCTGCTCGGCGACTTCATCGGGCTCGCCCAGCGAGACGTAGACCATGCCGCGATCCGACAACCATCCTGTGACGCCCTCGCTGCGGAAGCGGTCGTTCGCTACCTGGATTCTGCCGAAGTAATCGCGTAGCCCTTCGTGCACCGGACTGACGGGATCCGGGTCGGTCGCGCGGAGAAAATCGATCCACATCTGCGCGCGGCGGTCGGCCGGCGCGCTCCGGAGTGCGGCCAGCCGCGATGGCGAAGCAAAAAAGCGCAGATACACCAGCATGTCTTCGAACGGGGCAACCGGCAGCTCGTCGCCGAAGCTCACGAAGATCGGTGTCGCGCTGCTGTCCCTCGTGTCCAATCGGGTGAAGGAGACGTGGCCCACGCCGATGCCCAACCGAACGACGGGAATCGCCACCACGCCGCTCAGCAGCCCGCCGTGGCGCCCGAGATTGGAAGTGTCCGCCCACAGCATCGTGCCGGCTTCGTTCCGCACGCTGATGCGAATCGGAATGGAGGCCTCGTTCCCATAGGCTTCGAGGTAGACGACCACGCTGGAGTCGCGGCCGAAGACGGCCGTGGACCGCGGGCTCGGGAGCGCGCTCGGCAGAGAGTCGAGCCCTTGCCTTGCCTGGACCTGATAAACCGCCAGTGGAGACGATACGGATCCCGAGCCGAGCCGCGGGACGATCACGCCGAGTGTATCGGCCGACGCGCGAGTGCTGCTCATGTCGCGCACAATGAACCCGAACGTGTAAGATCCCGGCGGAACGCGGAGGTACCGCTGGAAGATTACGCTCTCGTCCGTCCGTGTCGTTTCCCGGAAGCTTCCGACGCGCACGACCTCCGACGCGTCCACGCGTTGCACTTCGTCGCCGCCCCGGCTGAGCCGCAGCTGAACGGAGTACTGCGCACGGTAAAGATCGGCTTCGCGAGCGAAGGTGAGCGACCTGGTCGGAACGGAAATAGACACAAGCGCGATCGTCGTGTCGGGGCTCGGAGAAGCGAAGAACGAGACCTTTCCGACGAAAGACACGGGCGTGTGGGCCGAAGCCAGCCCCATGGCCCGGTAGAAGCGCGTCGCATCGGTCAGCGCCCCGTCCGTCGGCAGTACCTCGAGCGTGCGGGCCGTCGTCAGCCCCGGGTTCGACCGGCCGCAGCCGGAGAGGGCAACGGCAAGAGCCGCCACGAGCAGGGGCCGGAAGAATCCTGCATTGGTCGTCATCGGTGAAATCCTCAAGCGGAGCCTACGAGCGGACGTGATGGAGTCTAACGCCGGACCCGCCAGTTGCTTGCCACGTTTTGGGGGCCGGATTAGCTTCGCGCCGTGGCCCGTCCCTCCTTGGTCGGAACGGCATTAGCCGGATACACCCTCCAGCAGGAAGTTGGGGAAGGTGGAACGTCCGCAGTTTACCGCGCCCAGCACGCCACTCACGGTCATGTTGCCCTGAAGGTTCTCAGGGAAAAGCTGCGCCAGGACAAGACCGCGATCGCGCGCTTTCTCCGCGAGGCCAAGTACGGTGCGCGCGTACAGCACCCGAACGTGGTGCGCACGATCGAGATCGGCCAGGCGAACACGGGCGAGCATTTCATGGCCATCGAGTGGGCACCGGGTGAGATCCTGGACCGCTACGCGCGGCGGGCCGCCCCGCTCAGTCCGGACGAAGCTTCCAACATCATACGCCAAATCGCAGCGGCCGTTCAGGCGGCCCACGAGGCCGGGGTCGTACACAGAGACCTCAAGCCGGAGAACGTCATGTACGACGTCGCCGAGCGCAAGGTCAAGCTGCTGGACTTCGGCATCGCGACCGACACGGACATGTCGCAGGACGAGCGGCTGACCCGCGCCGGCTTCTTCGTGGGCACGCTCATGTATGTCGCGCCCGAGGCGCTCTCCGGCGAGCTCGTTGGTCCCGCCGCCGACCAGTACAGCCTGGCGACGATCGGGTATCTGCTGTTGACCGGCAGCCTGCCGTACACCGCGCGCGGTCCGCGCGAGATGTTCACGCAGTTACTCACGCAGTCGCCGAAGCCGCTCAATCAGGCCCGCGAAGGCTGCCAGTACCACCCGCTGGTCGAGGAAGTGGTGATGCGCGGACTCGCGCGCCAACCGCAGAGCCGGTACCCGAGCGTGACGGCATTCGCCGACGCGCTGGCCGAGGCGCTGCTGCTCCCCGCGCCGAAGGAGGGGCTGCTGGCGAAGGTGAAGGGAATATTCAAGTGATTGGTGATTCGTGATTGGTGATTGGTGATTGGTGATTCGTGACCGCACTATTGCCGTTGTTCCGGGGTCACCAACAACCAACCACCAACCACTAATCACTACCGTCCAGCGGCAGCCACAGCGTAAACATCGCTCCCTTCCCCGGCACGCTCTCGAGTGTAACGTCGCCGCCCATTGCTTCCGCCAGGCGGCGAGAGATGGGCAGCCCCAGTCCCGTGCCGCGCCGCTCGGAGTGCGTCCGCGGACCCGCATCGATCTGCTCGAACTCCTCAAATATCCGCTGCTGATCCACGAGGGGAATTCCTGGACCGGTGTCCGTCACCGCGATGCAAAGCCAGCGGCCGGTCGCGGAGCGACGCAATCTGGGGGAGTCGGGCTCATCGCCGACCGCCGCGCGAATCGCGATGATGCCCGAGTCGCTGTACTTGCACGCGTTGCCGATGAGGTTGATCAGAATCTGCCGGAGGTGTGTGGGATCGGCGCGCACCGGAGGGAGGGCGGCGCCTAGCGTAAGCGATATGGCCAGCCCCTTCTCGCTGGCGAGCGATTCCATCTCCGTGGTCACGTCGAGCAGGAACGGCCGCAGTATGATGGTCTCCGGCTGCACGTCCAGCTTCCCTGCCGCGATCTTCGCGAGGTCCAGCACCTGATCCACGAGAAGTCGGAGATGGTTCGCCGATGCTTCGATCCGCTCGACGGGAATGCTCTGCCGGGAAGTCAGCTCGCCGTACACGCCCGCCCGCAGAAGGTCGATGAATCCCACGACGGCGTTGAGCGGCGTGCGAAGCTCGTGCGACAAGTTCGCGAGGAACTCGCTTTTCATCCTGTTCGAGCGGATCAACTCCGAAGATAATCGCTCCAGCTCGCGCGATCGCTCGGCATTCCGCGTCGCATGGCGCCGCTCACGCTTGATGGCCACCGCCATGAACAGCACCGCGACCGCGCCAAGCACAGGTAGCGCGAGGTGAAGAATCCAGTCGAGCGAGTGGGGGATTAGATCCGCGGGGAGGTTCATTGACGGACGGACTGGCCTCCGGTATGCTCACGCCCATGCCCATGCCCACTGACGAGCGACTCATCGCCCTGCTCGCCGAGAAATCGATGTTGTTCGGAGAATTTACACTCGCCTCCGGCAGACGCTCGGAGTTTTACATAGACGCGCGACTGTCGACGATGAGCCCGGATGGATTGCGCCTCATCGGCGAGGCCGGACGCGACGCGCTCGCGCGGTCCGGCTGGAATGTGGACGCGATCGGCGGACTGACCATGGGCGCGGACCCGATCGCGTACGCGATCGCGTACGCCAGCGCGGATTCCCCGAAGCCGCTGCGCGCGTTCGCGGTGCGCAAGGAGCCGAAGCTGCACGGGACCGGCAAGCGGGTGGAAGGCCCTTTCGGAAAGGGCGACGTCGTCGCGGTAATCGAAGACGTGATAACGAGCGGAGGCTCGGCGCTCTCGGCGATAGACGCCGTGCAGGCGGAAGGCGGGATCGTCGCGGGAGTGCTGGCGCTGCTCGACCGGGAGGAGGGCGGTGTGGAGAAAATCGAAGCCCGTGGGGCGCGAGTCATCGCCTTGACCCGCGCATCCGATGTGTTGCGGGCGGCCCGCAGGCAGCGCTGAAGGCGGCCGGGCAGGTGGTGGAAACGAGGGAGTTCCGCATCCAGTAGCCGGCTCTCAGCCCGCTGTCTGGTACCGCGGCCGGAAGTTTCCCCGGTCGCGGATCCAGGGCGGGCGCGCCGCCACCGGCGAGAACGTCCGCAGCACGTCGCGATACGGGAGCACGAGCTCTTCGCGAAAGAACGTCGTCATCTTCCCGGCATCGAACGACTTGCGGAAGTGTACGGGCGACATGTTCATCACGGTGCGCACGTGCCGGCCGAAGCTTTGCGGCGAGGAGTACTCGAGATGATTGGCGACGTTGGCCACTGAGAAGCCCGCGTTCTCGAACAACTTCGCCGCGCGGATCAGCCGCGCGAGCGACAGGTAGCGCTTGGGTGCGGGAAGGCTGGCACGGAAGAACCTGCTGAGCAGCGTGCTCGGGAGAACACCGAGCTCCGTCGCCAGCTGCCGCACCGCGAGAACCCGCGGCGCCGCGGAAAAAAGCAGCTCGAAGAACCGCCAGCAGTCGCGCGACGCGCCGGCGAGGTCGAGCGCCAGCTGCGCCAGGATGTCCCGCTCAAGATCACTCGAGCGCTCTGCCATGAGGATGTCGCGAAGCTCGCTCCAGCCGCCCGGTGCGCGCGCGTCTACGAGCGTGCGCACTCCGAGGTGGCCAAGCGAGAGGGTCGCGAGCGGTATCTGCTCATCGGTGGAAGTGAGCAGCGCGATTGCCGGTACCTGCGGAAACTCCCGCACGATCGTCGCGATCCGCGTAGTGGGAAGGATCCCGTAGCGCGCGACCGAGAACACGACGGCGCCCGCACGGCGCTCGCGCACGTCGCTGAGCACGTCGTCGAGGGAATCGCGATGCATCAGGTGGTAGAGTCCGCGACTCGCGGCGTCCACGCGCGCCCGCTCGGCGGGACTGAGCATCGTGGATACGGCCAGGCCGGCCGGCGGACGACTGACGAGCTTCTGCATGGCGCTCTCCGGATCGAGGTTGCGCCAACGGTAGAACCGGCAGGTCAACCGCTCGTCAAAGCTGCCTGCGGCAAGAGCGCCACGCCCGCGTTCGGGCGCTTGGCCGCGTCACTTTTTCGCCCTTGCTGGTTATATTTCAGGGTGAGGTCGTGCTGTTGACTGGACGGTCGCGATCTGGTCCCTGACTCAAACCAGATCGAGGAAAGTCCGGGCTCCGGTGGACAAGTCGCCAGGTAACTCCTGGGCGGATCGCGAGATCCGACGGACAGTGCCACAGAAAATAACCGCCTTCGGGAAACCGGAGGTAAGGGTGAAAAGGTGGGGTAAGAGCCCACCGCATTCGTGGTGACACGGATGGCCGGGTAAACCCCGACTGGAGCAAGGCCAAATAGGCGGCGAGGGTGTCCACCCCGACAAAGCCGCGGGTAGGCCGCTAGAGGGTGCGGGTGACCGCACTCCGAGAGGAATGACCGTTCAGGCAGCTCGCTGCTGGACAGAACCCGGCTTATAGGTCAACAGCTCGACTTCATTTTTTTCATCGATCTCTGTGCCGTGGCGATACGACGAAGGACTCCATTTCGGCGCTGCGCGAGCAAACGACGCTCGCTAAGACGCGCCTGCATGGAGTCCTTCGTCGTATCGCCACGCTAGCTTCGATGCCAATGCAACGCAGCCACTACATGGCCGGTGTCGGTCTGGGCTTGCTCGCCTCCCTTGGGTGCGCGGGAAGGACGCCGGAACCCGGGACAGGCGTCGAGCCTGGCCGCACCACGCCGCCCGTCGTGCGCGAGCAGCCGCGGCCCCCCGCGACGAGGGTCCACGCGACCTTCGCGTACGCGGCGGGAATTGCGACGTACGTGGTAACGACCGAAGCGACGATCGCCGAGATCGATTCGGCTCCGAGCGAGCAGCGCATGTTTCGTGAGGTAGCACGAGTCGATGTCGCAATCGCGCCGGCTGACGGCGCGACTCTCGTTACGACGACCGGCTCCATCGAAGGGACTACTTCGGCGGGGATCATTCAGCCGTTCGTGGACACGCTCCACGTCGAGAGCATGGACGGCGTTGCGGAGCCCACGCTGCCCATCTGCGGCCGTGACACGGTGGCGCCAATGCACCTGGTCACCTTGCTCCCGCCGGTGCCCGCCGAGCTGACTGAAGGGCTGCGCTGGCAACGCCGGCTGGTCTACGGAATTTGCCAGGGACCCATACCGATCCGCGTGGAGCGGACGGACAGCTACACCGTGACCGGTCGCGCGCCACAGGTCGCGGGAACCGGAGTCACTCTCACGCGCAGCAGCAGCTACGCCTACGCTGGCTCGGGCGTGGAAGGCCAACACAACGTGCGCGTCACGGGCTCGGGCTCGGCGCAAGCGACGCTCATCCTGGATGCATCGGCGGGGCGGCTCCTCAGCGCGATCGATGAGAGCATCTCCGAGATCGGCATCACCGCTTCCGGTCAAACCAGACTGTTTTCGCAACGGATCATCCGCAACGTGCAGAGCCGCTAGCCGCTTGCTGGCTAGTCCACCAACCGAAGCGGCATCACCAGGCAGAGATACTTGGACGGATCGTCCCACCCCTCCGGCTCGATCGTCGCCGCGCGCTCGGGCGCCCGGAAAGTCATCTTGACCTCGTCCGTCGGCATGTAGCGCAGGATCTCGAGCAGGTAGCTGGCGTTGAATCCGATGTCGAGCGGATCGCCGGTGTAGCGCACCGGCAGCTCGTCCTGCGCTTCGCCCAGGTCGGGCGTCTGCACGCTGAACTTCACCATCCCGGCGTTGAAGGCCATCTTGATCCGATGCGTCTGGTCGGAGGCGACGACCGACATCCGCTTGAGCGCGCTCACCAGCGACTGCTTGTCGCAGATAGCGTACTTGTCGTTGTCCTTCGGGATCACCTGGTCGTAGCCCGGATACGGACCCTCGATCAGCCGCGTGTACACCGCGGTGAACGGCGATCGGAAGCCGATGTGATTCTCGCCGCGGCCTATCTCCAACTCCTCCTCCGCGGGAAAGAGCCGACGGATCTGGTCAAGCGCCTTGGGCGGAACGATGAGATCTGTGGCGCCCGCGTCCGCGGTCGCACCACTCGGCACCTCCATCCGCGCCAGCCGGTGGCCGTTAGTCGCCACCATGCGCATATAGCCGGGCCGGAGCTCCCACAGCACTCCGTTCAGAATCGGCCGGCTCTCCTCGGTGGACACCGCGAAGATCGTGTGGCTGATCAGCTTGTGGAGATCTCCCGACTTCACCCGCCAGCTGTCCGAGAATTTTACACTGGGAAAAGTGGGAAACTCGTCGCGCGGGAGACCGAGCAGCTTGAACTTCGAGCGGCCACACTCCAGTGTCGCGCGCTGTTCGCCGGATGTCGTGATTCTGACGGGCGACGGTGGCAGCTCCCGTGCGATCTCCGCCAGCTTCTTCGCGGGGATCGTCGTCGCGCCCGAAGCTTCGACGTCTGCCGGCACTTCCGTGCTAACTGCAATATCGAGATCGGTCCCGGACAAGCGGATCCCGCGATCGGTAGTCTCAATCAGGATGTTCGCCAGCACCGGGAGCGTCGTCTTGCTGGGGACGCTGGCAGCGACGGCGTTCAACGCCTCCTGCAGTTTTTCTCGCGTGATCGTGAAGCGCATTGAACCTCGAAAGCAGCTGTTAGCTATTGGCTATTGGCTGTTGGCTAACAACCAGTTCCTCGCTGTTCCTGCTGTTCCGCTGTGACCAATAGCTAATAGCCAACAGCTAACAGCAGTTATTAGTACTCTTCTTTATTAAATGAACAGTAGCAGTAGTAGGGAAAACTTCAGTGTTGAGAGACTCTATAAAGTATGACAGCGCGAAGAGTTGAAGCAATGAATATGATGTGATGGTTCTGGTGAGAGTCAGACTGTCAATGTTGATAGCTGCCCGCGGATGCGATCGGCGCGGGTTCTCACTGTATCATCTGTACGAATTCGCTCCGCTGCTTTCTCCAAACTGTGGATAACCGTCGAGTGGTCCCGGCCGCCGAATGCCTGGCCGATCTCGACGAGCTGGGTGCCAAGTAGATCACGAGCCAGCAGCATCGCGATTTGTCGCGGAACTGTCAGCGTCTTGGTCCTGCCGGCCGAGCGTAGCCCTTCCGGGGTGACGCCCCACTCACGCGCCACCATACCCTGTATGGTCGCGATAGTCAGGTCCGACACCGCACCATTCTGACCGGCAGCCATTCGTTGCAGCTTGTCGCGCAGCGCCTCCCTGGCAAGCTCGATCGTCACGTCCCGGTGTTTGAGCGATGAATACGCCAGAAGCTTGATGATCGATCCCTCGAGCTCCCGCACGCTGGACCTGATGTTCTCGGCAATGAATCGGATCACATCGTCCGGGATCGTCATCTCGAGGTGATCCATCCGCGCCTTGTGCTGGAGGATCGCGATCCTGTGCTCGAGGTCCGGGAGGTCGATGTCGGCGACCATTCCCCACTGGAACCGGCTCACCAGCCTGGCCTCGAGGCTCGGAATCTCCGGCGGCGGACGATCGCTCGTGAGAATGATCTGCCGACCGGCCTCGTACAGGGCGTTGAAAGTGTTGAAGAACTCTTCCTGGGTGGACTCCTTCCCCTTCAGGAAATGGATGTCGTCCACCAGCAGCAGATCGGTTTCCCTGTACCGGCGTCTGAAATCCTGCGTCGTCCGGTTCTGTACTGACGAGATGAAGTCGTTGGTGAACTGCTCGGTGCCGACAAAAGTGATTCTGACTCCCGTCTGCCGGCTCAGGATCTCATGGGCGATCGCCTGCATGAGGTGCGTCTTGCCGAGTCCCGTGGCGCCGTAGATGAACAGCGGATTGTACACCTTGCCGGGTGCCTGGGACACCGCGTGCGCCGCAGCCGCGGCCAGCTCGTTGGACTTCCCGATGACGAAATGGCGGAAGGTGTATCGGTCGCTGAGCGGAGCCGAGCTTGGCGTCGTCGCGTTGGCGGACTCGGAGCTCCCCTTTGGGGGTGCGACGAAGAGATCCATCTGCGCGCGGGAGAGCCGCTCGGGCATGACCTCGAACTCGACCCGGATCGGATGGCCGAGGGCCACCGGCCCGTACTCGGCTAGGATCGTCGCGTGCTTCATCTCGTTCCAGTCCGCGGCGAGCTGATCGGGGGTGCCCATCACCAGCTTGTCGCCTTCCACTCGCAGCGGCTGAGCCGAGTCGAGCCAAACTCTGACCGTTTGCTCAGGCAGGTCGTTTTTCGCCTGGTTGA
Source organism: uncultured Gemmatimonadaceae bacterium (assembly GCA_964350145.1). Classification (GTDB taxonomy): domain Bacteria; phylum Gemmatimonadota; class Gemmatimonadetes; order Gemmatimonadales; family Gemmatimonadaceae; genus JACDCY01. The sequence goes on along the minus strand of CAYGJL010000015.1, from coordinate 43,654 downwards.
GCAGACGATTCCAGATTTCGGCGGCGGTTAATTCCATTTCTTTCTTGGGGGCGCTACGGCAGGGAGAGCGAACCTATCCATCCACTGTGGAAAAGTCAAACCACCGAAAATCGCGCGGTGTGGATTTCTTGCCGCAACCTCAGGCCCCGTTTAGTTTTACGGTTCGCAGCAGGATTATCGTTTGGAGAGAACATGGGAAAGCCGACATACCGTCCCAGAAATAAACGGCGCATCCGCAAGCACGGATTCCGTACGCGGATGGCGACGAAGTGGGGACGCGCAGTTTTGAGCCGTCGCCGGAAGAAGGGACGGAAGATTTTGACAGTAAGACTGCCTTCGAAGTACGCTGGAGCATAGAGGGTTCGGATATCCGCGGCGGAAGCGGATTACCACCGGAGCCGAGCTTCAGCGCGTAAGACAGACGGGGAGGCGATGGCGGACGGAGCATCTCGATGTCCGCGCCACTGCCTCCCCGTTGAGCTTTGCCAGATCGGGACTGGTAGTTCCGAAGCATGGCAAAACAGCGGCGGAGAGAAACAAGTTGAAGCGCAGATTGCGCGAGCTGGTTCGCACCAGGATCCTCGCACCTTCCGCGATCCGCGGAGTGGATCTGGTCATCCGCGCGCTGCCATCCGCGTACTCGGCGTCGTTCGTGGAGCTTGAGCAGCAGGTGGCGGGCATCGCGCGGCGACTGTCGGCGAGCGAATGATCGTGGGGAAGCTCCTTGTCCTGCTCGTGCGGGGATACCAGGTCGGAATCTCGCCGCTGCTTCCAGCTTCATGCCGCTATTATCCCACGTGTTCCGCGTATGCCGTAGAGGCGATCGAGCGGCACGGCGCGGCGCGGGGAAGCTGGCTGGCCCTACGCCGGATTGCCCGGTGCCATCCTTTCCGCGCCGGCGGATTCGATCCGGTGCCGTGATTACGCTACAACTGTAACGAGTAAGCGAATGGAAAAGCGCATGATCCTGGCGTTGGTGCTCACGGCTGCCGTCGTGGGCCTCACGCCCGTAATTTTTCCGCCGGCGCCGGTGCCAACGGGCCGGGCCGATAGCACCGCGGTCGCTCCTGCGACGCGGGACGCGCGCGTTGCTCCGCCCGCCGCCGTGCAGCCGGTTCCGGCGACCGCGCCGATCGTGCCTGTCGTCGACTCACTGGCCGCCCTGCCGCCTTCGATCAGCGCGGACTCGACCGTTGTTGCGACCGACCTGGCCACGTACAGGTTTGTCGACGTCGGCGCCGCGCCCGTGTCGCTCGTCATCAACCGGTACGGCAACCTCGCGCGACGCGGGACCCCGGTGGACCTGGGCGCGACTGGCGCGCCGCTACTCAGATACCGCCTGGTGGTCCCCGGCGACACCGTTGATCTCTCGCGCGTGAAGTTTGGACGAACTTCCGCGGGTGCGCCCGGTGTCGGGAGCCCGCTGCAGTATTCCGCGACTGTAAACGGCCACGTCGTCACGATCGGTTATTCGTTTGCTCCCGACAGCTATCTCCTCGGCGTCACGGGACGCGTGGATTCACCGGGCGGAGCGACGGGCCCGCGCTTTCTGCTGGTGGATTTGCCGACGAGCTTCCCGGTCACCGAGGCTGATTCCGTAGGCGACAGGCGCTCGCTGGCGTACGCGTTCAAGTCGGAGCGGGAGTCATCCAAGAGCGTCAGCTTCAGCAGCCTGGATCCAGGGGAGCACCGGCTCGAGGCGACGCCGCTCACCTGGGTGGCCGCGAAGAGCAAGTATTTCGTGGTGGGCGTGCTCACGCCCGAGGGCGACGACCCCTTCAGCGAAGCGACGTTCACTGGCGGACCGCGCACGTCACGCGACGCGACGAACGCGGTGGCGACCGTGGTGGAGCGCGTGGGCGACGAGGGCTTCGCCTTCGAGCTGTACGCCGGCCCGCAGGAGTGGGACCGGATGCTCAAGGTCGGACGCGAGTTCGACAGCGTGAATCCGTACGGCTGGAAATTCATGCAGGGGTTTGTGCAGCCGTTCGCGCGGATCGTCATGCGGATCCTGCTTTGGATGCACAACGTTCTGCAGCTCAGCTATGGCTGGGTGCTCGTGATCTTCGGCGTGGTCGTGCGGCTGATCCTCTGGCCGCTCAACCAGAAGGCGATGAAGTCGAGCCTGCGCATGCAGCACATCCAGCCGAGGATGCAGGAGGTGCAGAAGAAGTACGCGGGCAATCGCGAGAAGCAGCAAGCCGAGATGATGAAGATCTACAAGGAGGAGGGCGTGAGCCCGTTCAGCGCGGTGACCGGCTGCCTTCCGATGCTGCTGCCGATGCCGGTGCTAATCGCGCTGTTCTTCGTATTTCAGAACACGATCGAGTTCCGCGGCGTGCCGTTCCTCTGGCTCACGGACATCTCCATCAAGGATCCGTACTACATCCTGCCGGTGTTGATGGGCGCGTCCATGTACGTGCTGTCGTGGATCGGGCTGCGCAACGCGCCGCCGAACCCGCAGGCGAAGATGATGAGCTACATCTTCCCGTTCATGATGACGTTCTTCCTAATGAACCTGGCGGCGGGGCTGAACCTGTACTACGCGGTACAGAACATTGCGGCGCTGCCGCAGCAATGGCTGATAGCGCGCGAGCGCCAGAAGATGGCGGCGAAGAGTGTAAGAAGTGAAAAGAGAGCCAGCAGCTAGCAGCTAGTAGTTAGCAGCCAACGGCAAGGTCGGATGCGAATCACGTACATCGGACACGCGACGCTTCTTCTCGAGATCGAGGGGCGCCGGATACTCACCGATCCGAATTTCGATCCTGCGCTGGGCCGGTTTCTGGCCCGTGTCAGCGAGCCAGGGATCGCTCTGGCCGAGCTCCCCAAGCTTGACGCGATTCTCGTGACGCACGCACACGCCGACCATCTTTCGTTCACTTCGCTGGACCTGCTGCCGCGGGACATTCCGCTGTACGCTCCGCCGCCGGTGGCGAAATGGCTGGCGCGGCGGGGCTACACGCACGCCATTCCCCTCGCGCCTGGCGAGACCGCGCAGGTGCACGAGCTCGCGATTCACGCGGCGCTCGCCACGCACCAGGGCAGCCGTTATGGCGTGGACAAGTGGCGTAAGCACGCGAACATGTATCTGCTGGACACGGGAGTGAAATCGGCCTTCTTCGCGGGTGACACCGCTCTAACTGCAGACACGACATCCCTGGTTCGCACGCACTGTCATGACGTAGGCCGGCGACTGGACGTAGCGATGCTGCCGATCGGCCACGCGCCGTGGTGGAAGACCGGCTTCCGAAAGGGACACCTCACCAGCGCGGACGCCCTCGATCTGTTCGGGCAGATGGATGCGCGATACCTGATCCCGTATCACTGGGGCACGTTCGATCACGTCACCTCGAAGGCCTACGACGCCATAGACAGGTTCCGTCTCCTGCTGCCACAGCATCCGCGGGAAGGCGACGTGAGAATACTGGAGCCGGCGGAGACCTTTGAGTTGGACTGAAAGAGCTGTTGGCTGTTGGCTCTTGGCTATTAGCTATTAACTGATGATTGGCTCTCTCCTGAACTCAATTGCCGGTGACACTATCGTCGCGCTGGCAACTCCCCCGGGGCGCGGCGCAATCGCCGTGATCCGGCTGAGCGGTGTTCACGCGGCAGACGTAGCTGCCAGGCACGTAGCTCCGTGGCCGATTGAGCCGCGCACTGCTACGCTGTGCGAGTTGCGCGACGGAAGCGGGCAGCCGCTCGACCGGGCGATGGTGACTGTCTTCCCGGCGCCGCACTCCTACACGGGCGAGACCGTGATCGAGATAGCGACGCACGGCGGCGATCTCACTCCTGCGCTCGTGGTCGAGCAGCTCGTGGCTTCCGGTGCACGGCTGGCGGAGCCCGGCGAATTCACCCGGCGCGCGGTGTTGAACGGGAAGATGGACCTGTTGCAGGCTGAAGCGGTCGCGGATTTGATAGACGCATCCTCGCGTCCGATGCGGGACGCGGCAGTTCGGCAGCTGGACGGTGGTCTCTCCCGCCGGGTCCTGGAGCTGCGCGACCGGATGCTCGAGATAGAAGCGTTGCTCGCTTACGACATCGATTTTCCGGGAGAAGATGACGGGCCGGTGCCGCGCGACCGCATCCTCCGTGCGGTTGACGCCGCGGGCGCCGCGCTCGATGGCCTGCTGGCCACGGTGCCGCGCGGAGAGCTGATCAGGTCGGGCGCGGTCGTCGTCATCGCCGGCGAGCCGAACGTGGGGAAGTCTTCGCTGTTCAACGCCCTGCTCGGACGCTCCCGCGCGATCGTGACGAACGTGCCTGGAACGACGCGGGACGCGATCGAGGCGGTGATAGATGGCGATCGCTGGCCACTGCGACTCGTGGACACGGCCGGCATCCGCGATACTACCGACGTCGTCGAGCGGCTCGGCGTGGAGCTGAGCCAGCGCCACATCCAGGGCGCCCACGTGGTGCTGGCATGCGGCGACTCGGCCAACTCACTCCAGCACGTCCTCCAACGCGTCGGCGCGGTCACCAGCAACCCCGTCGTGGTCCCCACAAGAACCAAGAGCGACCTGCCCGCCGAAGACGGAGCGGGGTCGTTCGATCACGAAGCAGTCCGCGTGAGTGCGTCCACGGGCGCCGGACTGAAAGAGCTGCTGGCGCGCATCGATCAGGAGCTCTCGCGGCGGTACGACAGCGGCGGTGCCGATATGCCCGTCGTCACTCGCGCCCGCCACCGGGCTATTCTGGGGGCGGCGTGTAAAGAGTTAGCCGCGTTTCGGCAGGGTTGGATGTCCGACGAACTGCCCGCGACGGTCGCCGCAGTGCACCTGCGGTCCGCGGTTCACTCGTTGGAAGAGCTGATCGGATCGGTGGATGTGGAGGACGTGCTGGACCGCGTGTTTAGCACTTTCTGTGTTGGGAAATAGCTGCTCACGACCGGCTACTAGCAGGGGATAGGGGATCCTAGCTGTTAGCAGCGAGTGGACAAATCAGTGATCAGCAGGAAGTACCTGCGGAGATACACTGATAGCAATGAGTAACGTGGAAGGCGTTCACCGGCGTAAAGGCACGCTCAACTTTACTCACAGCTCCTACAGTTGACGTTGGCAGGTGGCGGCTACTGCTCGATGACGCCCGCGAGTCGAAGGGAGGCAGTCCCGCGGGTACTTCCCGCTCAGGACTGATTAATCGACTCACGGCTAACAGCTAGGATTCCCCTGCCCCCGCGCCGGAGCTCATGCCGTCGCGATCGCTTCCTTGTTGATCGCGAGTATCTCCTGCGCGCTCGCCCGCACCGCCCAGTCGAGCCCGTGCGCCGCGATGGCCGGCTCAACCATCTTCGCCCCGATGTAGTAGCCGCACCGCTCGGGGAGCACGCTGCGTTGCGTGGTGCGCGCCTCGTCGCTCATGCCGCCCGATAGAAAACGGAGCCGCAGTCCGAGTGCGGCGCGGTCCAGCTCGGCGGTGAGCGCGGGCGTAATTACGGGCTCCAGCTCGCGGATGCGGGCGTATTCGCGTCTGCCGTAGCCGTAGTACTCCCAGATCGCGTGGCCCGGGCTCACTGCCCGTGCGGCCTGCACCGCGAGACCCTCGTTCACCACGAGCTCGCGTAACGGGACGGCGCGTCCCGTCTCCCAGTAGGAGTAGTTACCGTCGGCCTCGATGATCGCCTGCTTCATGTCGCTGCGGCTTTCGGGCGACGTGTACCGGACGGCATGGGCCAGCTCGTGCGCGAGCCAGAGCGGAATGAGCTCCGGATCGAGGCCGAGTCCCTGCGTGTCGGGGTTGGCAATGCTGGTGAAGTGCTCCAGGCAGACGAAGGCGATCCCCCGTCCGTTCACCACCAGTTCGCCGGCGTTCGCCGCGCCAACTCCGACCATGAGGACGATGTCCACGTCGCTGTCGATCTTCAGAACCGCGCGGCATTTCTCCTCGGCCTCCCGCGCGAGCGCAACGACGTCACGCCGCTCGAGCATGGTGCGAAGGTCCACGCGGTTCGCGTTGACCGTGGCGCGAACTACTTCCTGGAAATGCGGTCCCCGCGGATCCAGCACATAGTTGTGCCAGTATGCCTCGAGGAGGGGACGATGATTTTCGAAGTAGCGGAGATAAGCGGCGACGCGATCAGAGCTGTTGTGAACTGCGAAGAAATCGGGCAACAGATTGATCAGCATCCTGTCCCAGGCGCGAGGTGGCGTGCGTCAACACAGGCACTGTAAAAGACGCGTGAAGATACGCCGCGAAAAATTCTCGAACAAGGGGAAAGCTTTCAATTCGTAAAAAATTTTTCCATGGCACAAAAATTCTCTCTTTCTTTTTTCGAGTAAGGAGGCAGGTCTTGACAACGCTTCGACGGATCGAGCTGCGCTGCCCGATCTGTGACAATAGCTTTCACTCCGATGCAGTAGTCTCGACCGACGCGTTCGGTGGGAAGCGGACCGACTTTCATGAGCGCGCGAGCGGTAAACAACCACTGGCGTACCTGGTCCACATGTGCAGAACGTGTGGGTATTCCGGGTTAGAGCGTGATTTCGCGGACGAAGCGGAAGTAAGCGTCGGACTCAAAGAGCATGTGTGGAAAGAGCTTGCGCCGAGCGCGGCCCGCTGGTTCGAGTCGGCGCTTGCGAGCTACGACGGCGTTCCGCAAGATGAAAGGGCGGTGATTACCTACCTTGTCGGCGAGCTATGGCGTCGCATCGGTGACGTGAAGCTGGCGGGTGACTGGTTCGAAAGAGTTGCGGTCGAAGTGATCGACCCGGACACGCAGCAGTGGGTGATCCTTGTGGCGGAGGAGCAGAGGAGGGAGCCCCAGGAGTGGTTTAGTTAGCCAGCTTACTCCTCCACCCTCCTTAGAACCAAGAGGATGGAGGAGATTGGGCCACTTCCTTGGATTATGCGTGGCTCGCGAACTTCTGCCTAAGAAAATCGCGATAGTCCACCACGAGCGCGATAAAAACAGGGATGAATGGCCTAAAGTAAGACTTCTCCAAGCCAAACAATTCAAAAACCGCGAACGAGGCCAAATACATCATTACATACGGCCCGACCTTCGCGAGCCAACGCTGGTAGGCTCCTGTTCTTGTTGGCTGTGTCACTGTGTTAACCACTCATAAAGGGAAGCTCCTACCGCGCCTCCTCCAAAAATCCCTACAAGCCCCCATCCTGAAGCGCAAGCTTTTGGGATCTTCCTCCGCAGGCATACAGCTGCGAGTGTGCTCAGGCCACCTGCGACATCAGCTTTTCCATAATGCCCTGCCTGCAAAAACAACCCACCGAATATGGACTGCTGTTGTGGTTGGTATGGCCCAAGCGAGTCGCCACCCGAACCTCCAGTAGCGTAATGGTTAGACCAGGCCTCGTAGGAGTCCAAGGCCACCGACCCAGCGCTTGCAACAGCACTGGCACTAAGTGAATCGAGAGTAGCAGCTTCGTTAAGAATTGGCGCGATTGCATATTCCAGACCACTTACGGATGAAGCATATAGCGTGTGGTCTTCTATCTGCCGGATCATGTCTTCCGTTTGCGGCGCCAAGACGATCGGGCCCTCGATGCTGTCATCTTCAACACGCAGCATGTTCAAGTTTCCGAAGACCGACAACGATGTCTCGGGCCGGCCCTCGCCCATATCGCAGCCCTTTGATCGAAAAAAAGCATTGTGGCCCATTTCTATAGCGTCCGCGGAGGCACGCAAATGTCCGCGTGCCCTCCGATTTGGCGTAATGGGCCTTAATCGTCCGATCCAGATGCTTACAGAGGTTACCTAGCCCCATTTCGCGCGCCTGCCTTAGAGTTATCGTACTCAGCACAGCGAAAACGCTTCATTGTGCTCTTTGCCGATCCATTTTACGTCGGCAACCAGCGACTGAGCTGCAATCGACAAGTGCGGTCTTGCGAGCTGCGGTGATACCGCCGAACGCGGGTCCGTCGGTGTCGCGATGCCGGCTTCATCCCCGCAACTAACGGCAACGGCGGTGACGACAAGTGACACTACGACAAGTAAGGCCTTTGACCGATTTGCCATTGGCTCTCCATGCTTTCGCGAAGGTGTGTGTGACAGACCACATCGACGCTGGTGAATTACCTGCGCGCAATAGGCGAGAAACGGACGTGACATCTCTCTTTCGACCTGCTCATCGCACGCGCTAGCATGCCTTCCCTACCACTACTCGCGCAATAGCTAGTCGCACACACAGCGAGGGTACTACTACTAGTAGTAGTGGGGTTGTGACGGGGCGCCCTTCTAGAAACGACCTCGCAGCAAGCACGATTCGCCGCTGTTTGTGACCACAGCTTATTTGGGTCAATACCTCAGCCGAAAGCGCCTAGGTGGATGCGAGAATCGAGAGAAAAGAAACGCTATGCCTAGGAGGGTTGCGATGACCGTGGCCGTAGGCACAGTACAGAACCGATAAGGAGGCAAGAATGTTGTAAAGATCCAGTTGTACGTCCAATGCACAGCGACGGGGAAAGCGATGCTGCCAGTGCGTGCGACCATCGCATACAGCACAAGCCCGAAGCCCATTTGTGTGCCTGCTGCGGCCGCGGAGAAACTCCATGTCGCGGTGAAGGCCCATCGCGCAATCATGTGCGACAGGCTGAAGGCTCCTTGCGACAGTAAGGCGGTGATCAATAATGCGACCGGGCGTTTTTTGGGGACCGCTCTAAACACTCGGAGGAGCTCGCTAGGAAGCCATCGGCGAAATATGGATTCCTCAATGAGTGCCGCAACAAACACTATGCCCCCCCCACATGACGACCTGCATCGCCGAGGGACGCAAGGCCAGACTGTCGCAGTATGGGCCGCGAACGATAAACCATTCCGACGCCCACGTTGTCGGCCACATTCGGAGCACTAGAAACGTTGCGGTTGACGCGCCCGCCGTTGAGGCGAGGGCGGCAACAAGCAACAAACGATCGGGGAACAGCACGCCAGCTCTCCCGCCGGTCAATAGCGAGGCGCAGCTCCAAACCGCGAGGTACATGATTCCGAAGGACGCCACGTAAATAAGTGCGAATGACACAGACGGCCGCGCCGCGCTACGCAGGACCAATCCGATAATCCCTGAAATAATCGGGGCGATCGCAACCAAAGCCGCACAGAAAAGCGACCTCGATAAGCGCGAAACTCCAGCCTGATTGCCGTCAAGCGTCATGATATCGCGGGGTCGCATATGCACGTGCCGATCAAAGACACAGCAGGGGTGGGCATGCCGCTTGGTGTGGTGTAATTAGCCTGCAAGGGCAGCTCTTTACCGACTACGGGAACGATCCGTATCAGCGCGCTACCATTGCGGCCAGCCAAGAAGGCATGACAAAAACTCTCGGCAGTTGAATCCGAGCCTGCGGAAAGGGCGCTATCTCGTCCCAAACAAGCGATCGCCCGCGTCTCCGAGCCCCGGCAGAATGTATCCGACCGAGTTCAGCTCCCTATCCAGCGCCGCGGCGTAGATCGACACGTCGGGGTGCGTTTTCGATAGTCGCCTCACCCCTTCCGGGGCCGCGACCAGGCAAAGAAAGCGAATTCGTTCCGCACCAGCGCGCTTGAGCGCCGAGACCGCTGCCACGGCGCTACCTCCGGTAGCCAACATCGGGTCCAGCACGAAGAACTCTCGCTCCGGCGCGTCGCCCGGGACCTTGAAGTAGTAGTCCACAGGCTCGAGAGTCTCATGGTCGCGGTATAGGCCGATGTGTCCCACGCGCGCTGCGGGGATGAGGCGAAGGATTCCTTCCACCATTCCCAGCCCGGCCCTGAGTATCGGCACGAGAGTCAGCTTCTTACCGGTGATCCGCGCACCGACCGTTCGCTCGAGGGGGGTTTCTACGTCGATCGGAGCCAGCCCCAGCTCGAGCGTGGCCTCGTACGCCATCAGCATCGCGATCTCGTCGACGAGTTCCTTGAATATCTTCGTCGGTGAATCCTTGTCGCGCAGCAGAGTCAGCTTGTGCTGAATCAGCGGATGCCGGATAATAGACAGCGATGGAAACTCTGCGACTCGCTCGATGGTCATGTCTGCCCCATTCTGGTTCCGCGCTTAACGCCCGCTCTAACGTAGCAGCCCTATGAGAGAATATCAGGCGGTCGTGGTCAAGTTGACGCGCCGAACGCAGGAAGACGAGGACTCCCTGACCGATCTCTTCAACGAGAGGAGCCGGAGCGGCTGGGAGCCCGCGCTCATGGCACAGGATGAGCACAGGCTAACGGTGATCTTTCAGCGGCAAGCGACCGTGGAAGGGGTACCGTAACGCAGCTATTGGCTATTGGCTGTTGGCTGTTAGCTAACAGCCCCGCTGTTCCCGTCGCTCCGCCGTTCGCCAATAGCCAACAGCTAATAGCTAATAGCTCATGGAAGTGACCTTCGTAGGCGCGGCTCGAGAAGTGACCGGCTCCTGCCACGTGCTGAAAGTGGGCGGCCGAACCGTCCTGCTCGACTGCGGAATGTTCCAGGGTTCGCGCCAGGAGTCGGCCGCCAAGAACAAAACGCTCCCAGTGCCAATCAGCGAGATCGACGCTGTGGTCCTCTCCCACGCGCACATTGACCACGCCGGGCGGCTGCCGCTGCTGATCCGCGAGGATTACTCCAAACAGATCTTTGCCACGCCCGCGACGCGCGACCTATGCGCGATTATGCTTGGCGACTCGGCGCATATCCAGGAAAAGGATGCGGAGTTCCTCGCCAAGCGCCGCAAGGAGTTCATCGAGCCGCTGTACACGACCCGGGACGCGGTGCGAACGATCGAGCTGATGGTGGGCCAACCGTACGGCACCACCTTCGACGTCGTTCCGGGCGTGCGCGCGACGTTCATTGACGCGGGACACATACTCGGCTCGGCATCGGTGATCCTGGATTGCACGGAGGACGGCGTCAGCAAGCGGCTCGTGTTCTCAGGCGACATCGGCCGGCGCGGGCTGGCGATCATCCGCGACCCGCAGATCCCGACCGGCGCGGACACGGTCATAATGGAATCGACGTACGGCAACCGGGACCACGAATCCGTGGCTGACGCGCGCTCACACCTCGCGCGCGTGGTGCGTGAGACCGCGGCCCGCGGCGGCAGGGTGCTGATCCCGGCGTTCGCCGTAGGCAGGACGCAGGAGCTCATCTACAGCTTGCACGGGCTGCATAAGGAAGGCGCGATCCCCGCCATCCCAATTTACGTGGACTCGCCGCTCGCGATCGACACCACCAGCGTGTTCGAGATGCACCCGGACACCTTCGATCAGAGCGAGGACTTCGTCCGCAAGGCCCCGGAGCGGTTCCAGTTCGACCTCGTACGCTACACTCGTAGCGTTCAGGATTCGAAGGAGCTGTCTACCATCAAGACGCCCATGGTGATCATCGCGGCGTCCGGGATGGTCGAGGCCGGCAGGATTCTGCACCATCTGGCGCAGGGGGCCGGGGACCCGCGAAACACGATCCTGATCGTCGGCTTTCAGGCCGAGCATACGCTTGGGCGGCGGATCGTGGAGCGGCGGCCGATGATCAAGGTGTTCGGTGACGAGATGCCGCTCAAGGCGAACGTCGAGGTGATCAACGGCTATAGCGCGCACGCCGATCGCAACGAGCTGACCTCGTGGCTGCAGGCCGTGCGGGAGAGCTCGCCCGAGCTGCGCGACGTTTATCTCGTGCACGGCGAGCCACCGGCGCAGGAAGAGCTCGCGACTTCACTCACCGCGAAAGGATTCACCGTCAGCAGCCCGGCGCCAGGTACGGCGATCATGCTCTGAACAGCGAATAACTTTCGCTGGTGGCGTCAAAGCTTCGCATTTTCTTCAGGCTGGCCTTCGCGATCGTCCTCACGTTCGCGGGGCTGTGGGTGCTGTCCGCGCTGGCGGTGTTCATCTTCGCGGCGCGGGACAACGCCCGGCGCGCGGATGCGATCGTCGTGCTCGGGGCGGCGCAGTACGACGGCCGGCCGTCACCGGTGCTCAAGGCGCGCATAGATCACGCGTTGAGCCTGTTCAACCGCAAGCTCGCGCCGCGGCTGATCGTCACTGGCGGGCGCGGCAAGGGCGACACGACCAGCGAAGCTGCCGTGGCGCGGAACTACGCACTGCGCCGCGGAGTGCCTGATAGCGCGATCCTGCTGGAGGCGAGCGGGCGCACCACGGAAGAATCCATTCGGGCCGTCGCGTCGATTCTCGAGTCGCGCGACTTGAACAGCGCGGTGCTGGTAAGCGATCCCGCGCACATGTTCCGGCTGTGGGTGCTGGCCTACCGGTTCGGCGTCACGCCGTACACGTCGCCGACTCAATCGAGTCCCGCGCTCAACCGCCGGGCCCGCTTCCGGTACATGTTCCAGGAATCCCTCAAGGCGCCGGCCGCGCTGTTCCTCGAGGAATCGGTCGCGACCAAGCTGCTGCCGCCCGTCAGGAAGATCATTCCGGACGAGATATCGCCATAGTAGCTATTGGCTATTGGCTATTGGCTGTTAGTTGAGCCAAGAGCCAAGAGCCAAGAGCCAACAGCCAACAGCCAATAGCTAACAGCCAAGAGCCAAGAGCTATTGTTTCAGTGCCCGCTCCATCCACTCCCAGTACGCCGCGCCGCCCAACCCCGCGAGATCGTTGTGTTGCGCGTTGTCCACGATGAGCAGCTCGCCTTTGCGCTTGGCCGCGGCGAACACCGCGCGGCCCATTTCCACGGCGATCACGCCGTCGCGCGTGCCGTGGACGACCCACACGGGCGCTTCGATGGCCGCGACGGCCGCACGCGTGTCATAGTGCACCCGCGAGATCAACCTGAAAGCGAGCGCCAACGGCGGACTGATCACGCGCGGTGCCATTTCGCGCGCTGAAGTGAATGGGGCCTTCAGCAGGAGCGCCCGGGGCTCGTGCTCCAACGCCAGTTCGGCCGCGACCGCGCTGCCCAGCGAGTATCCGAAGAATGCGATCCGCGAGGAAGCGGCGCCGAAGCGCGCGCGCACGGTTTCATACGCCGCTTCCGCGTCGAGTCGGATCCCCGTGTAAGTCGGCTGTCCACCGAGCCCCATGTAGCCGCGATACTCGGCGAGCACCACCGCGTAGCCGGTGCGGCGGTTGACCTCCCGGGCCCAATCCAGCTGCTGGACCGCGAGGTCGGCATTCCCATGAAAGCAGAGCAACACACCGCGAGCGGTGGCGGGATCGCCGACCACGTACGCCAGGAGCGGCTGTCCATCCGCCGCGGCGTAGTCCATCCGATGCACTTCCGCAGGGTGGTCGTATGGCCCGGGCTGCGGAAAGTAGATGAGCTTCTCCTGCCCCCACCAGACGAGCGCGAGGAGCAGCAGGAAGACGCCGCTGATTATCGCCATCGGGATCAGCACCATTCGCACAGCCCGCTCGCGGAAGCTCGCGCCGTGTCCCCGCGCTCTAGCTGCGCGCCTTGACGCCGGCTGCGTAGGCCTTGTGGAGCTGCTGGTAAATCGGGCCCGGCCGTCCTTCACCGATCGTGGTCTCGTCCACCTTCACGATCGGATATAGCTCGCGCAGCGAGCTCGTGTAGAACATCTCGTCCGCGCTCTCGATCTCCGCGCGTTCGACGGGTCGCTCTTCCACGGAGAGTCCCTGCTCCCCGGCGAGCTCCATGGTCACGGCGCGCGTGATGCCGGGCAGGATCCCGCACGTCAGCGGCGGGGTGATCAGCTTCCGCCCCTGGACGAACATGACGTTGCTGATCGGGCCCTCGGCGACGTGCCCCTCGATGTCGAGAAACAGCGCGTCGTCAAATCCCGCCTCGCGCGCGGCGGTGAGCGCGATCACGGCTTCAGCGTAGGCGAGAGTCTTGAGCCCGGAGGTGATCGAGTACTCGTTGCGGCGGCCCTTCGCGATCTGCACCGAGATACCCTTGTCGTACATGCCGGGAGGCGTTGGCGGCATCGGCGACGCGATCACCACCGCGGTCGGCTCTACTCCTGGAGTCGGTGGCAGGCCCAGGTCGCCGACGCCACGGCTCACAGTGAGCCTGACTGCCGAATCGCCCCAGCCCTTCTCCGTCGCGACGCGCGCGCCGGTGAGGACCTGCTCGCTCAGGTCCGGCAGAACGAGACCGAGAGCTTTCGCGCCGCCGGCGAGACGCCGCATGTGGCGGGCGAGAAATGCCACGTGTCCGCCGTAGGAGCGCATCGTCTCGAACAACCCGTCCGCGCGATTGAAGCCGCGGTCGAGTCCGGAGATGTGCGGCGCGGCGGGGTCGACCTGCTTTCCGTTTACCCACATCAGCGTTTCAGCCATGCGGATTAATTTACGCTCATGCGAATTCCGATAGAAACGCTGACGCTCGACAACGGGTTACGCGTGGTGCTGTCCGAGGATCACACCGCACCGATCGTGGCGGTAAACCTCTGGTACCACGTGGGCTCGGGGAACGAGCGAAGCGGCCGCACGGGGTTCGCGCACCTGTTCGAGCACATGTTGTTTCAGGGCTCGGAGCATGTCGCGGCGAATGAACACTTCGAGCTGATCGCGCGCGCGGGAGGGACGCTCAACGGGTCCACGTGGCTCGACCGGACGAACTACTACGAGACCGTGCCGTCCAACCAGCTCGCGCTCGCGCTGTGGCTGGAGGCCGACCGGATGGGCGCGTTGCTCCCCGGGATGACGCAGGAGAAGCTCGACACTCAGCGCGACGTGGTGAAGAACGAGCGGCGGTGGACGGTGGACAACCAGCCGTACGGGAGCTGGTGGGAGAAGCTTCCGGCGCTCGCGTATCCCGAGACTCATCCCTTCCACCACTCGCTCATCGGGTCGTTCGAGGATCTGGACGCCGCTTCCCTTCCCGACGTATCGGACTTCTTCGCGACGTACTACACGCCGGACAACGCGGTCCTCTCGCTGGCGGGTGATTTCGAGCGGGACGACGCGGTCGCGCTGATCGAGCGGTTCTTCGGCTCGATTCCGCGCGGCGCCGGCAAGCCGCCGCTCGCGGACACGTCGCTGCCGCCGGTGTTCGGGGCTCCGCTACGCCAGGTCGTGCGCGACAACGTCTCGCTGCCGCGCGTGTATCTGGCCTTCAGGGCGCCGCCGTTCGGATCGCCCGGACACCACACCGCGGCCGTGTGCGCGACCATCCTCGGCACGCGCAAGACGAGCCGGCTGCAGCGCTCGCTCATTCGGGAGAAGCGCGTCGCAGCGGAGGCGAGCGCGTTCACGTTCGATCTCGCGAACGGCGCCGACCTGCTGGTGCTCGACGTCCTCGCGCTGCCCGGTGTGTCGGCAGATACGCTCGAGGCCGCGGTCGTCGAGGAAGTGGAGCGCATCCATCGTGACGGCGTCACGGACGAAGAAGTCGCGCGCGCGATCGCGTTGATCGAGACTGGCTGGACGCTGTCCATGGAATCGGCCACCGACCGCGCCGATAAACTGTCCATGTTCGCCACGTATTTTGGCGATCCATCGCTCGTCAACGAGCAGCCCGACAGATACCGCGAGGTCACGAGCGAACGCGTCTCGCAGTTTGCCCGCGAACGGCTGGGACCCGACAACCGCGCGACGCTGCTGTACGTGCAAGCGGACAGCGAAGCACAGGCGGCGGCGTGACGGTCGCGACGCGCCCGCAGCCGGGCCCGCCGCGACCGTACAACTTTCCGCAGTTCGAGCGCGCGTCGCTCGGCAACGGAGCGGGGCTGCTGGTAGCCGAGATAGCCAAGCTGCCGATCGTCACCGTCACTGTAGTGGTGAACGCCGGCGCGGAAACTGATCCGCGCGGCAAGGAAGGGCTCGCGCAGCTCACCGCGCGCTGTCTGGTGGAAGGGACGCGCTCGTCGTCGGCGCTGGCGCTGGCGGGGCGCATCGAGAAGCTCGGCGGTGTGATCGATTCCGACGCGGGGTGGGACACGGCCCGGATAAATCTCACATGCCTCTCCCGGCATCTCGCCGAATCGCTCGAGGTGCTGGGAGAGATGCTCACCGGCGCGAGCTTTCCGCAGGAGGAGCTGGACCGGCTGCGGGATGAGCGGCTCGCGGAGATCGAGCAGATCCGGTCGGAGCCGCGCGGGCTGGCCGAAGAAGCGTTTGTGGAACTTATGTACGCGCCGGATGCGCGATACTCGGTGCCGCCCGGGGGAACGCGCGAGTCGGTCGCGGGCATTACGCGCGAGGACGTCGCGCGATTGCACGCTGACATGTACTCACCCGGGAATGCGTCAATTGTCGTCGCTGGCGACGTGTCGCTCCCGACCGCGCGGACCGCGCTCGAGCGGGTGTTGTCGGGCTGGTCGGGAATGCCGGGCCGGATCCCGGAGCGGAGCGTGGCCACGACAACGAGCGGGAGGCGCGCGCTGCTGGTCGTGAAGGAGGGCGCCGCACAATCCGAGCTGCGCATCGGACACGCGGGGCTTCCCCGCTCTCATCCGGACTACTTCCCTTTCAGCATTATGAACGCCGCCCTCGGCGGTGTTTTTTCTTCGCGAATCAACCTCAACCTGCGCGAGAAGCACGGCTACACCTACGGCGCGCACTCGATCGTGGACTGGAGAAAGAGTGCGGGGCCGTTCGTGGTGTCCACGGCGGTTGGAACGGATGTAACCGCCGATGCCGCACGTGAGGTTCTCGGTGAGCTCGAGCGGATCCGCGAGGAAGAGCTGACCGCGGACGAGCTGTCGCTCGTGACCAGCTACCTGCAGGGGGTTTTTCCGATTCGGTATGAGAGCACCGCGGCGATCGCGGCCGCGCTGGCGAACCTGGTCACGTACGATCTGCCGGAAGACTACTACGACACGTATCGCGAGCGCGTTGGTTTGGTGACCACGGCCGATGCGCTGCGCGCTGCGCGCGAGCACATCAGGCCCGAGGGGCTCCGAATGGTCGTGGTCGGCGAGGCGTCACTAGTCGACCGACTCGACCAAGTGCAATTCGGCCCTGTAGAGGTGCGCACCGCGACCTAACGCTCGAGTTCACGATCCGCCTGGTCCGTGCGGAAGCGCGCGGCGCGGAGCCCAAGGCGGAACTGCATCACACCGCCGAAGGCCATCAGGATGCCGAGTGCGAGGTTGATCCATTCCGAGCGGTGATGCCCGGGCCACTGCTCCGGCCCCGCGAGCTGCGACTCTGTCATGCCAACGAACAGAGCGCCGAGCGCAGTGATGATGAGCCCGCCCCACAAGTCGCGCCGCGGGGCCCGCGGATCTCCGAATGGGTTCATGTTTTGTCCCTCGGGTAATGGTTGGTGCGCCCTAACTGTCCAAGAGGGTCTGTCGTGTTCACCACTACCGCCTTAGCGTAGCTCCCGCGCTGTGATCGTCCGCGTCCATAGCAGCGCGCCCGCCGTGTCGTGCACTGAGATCTTCATGGATCGGTCGGTCCGCGGCCCGCTGAAATCCAGCAGCGCGAAGTTGCGTTGTCTGACCAGCGTCCCCGGCACGCTGGCCGCGTTCGCCTTGCCGTCGGCGTAGGCGCCGGCTGACAGCGGCGAGATCGTGATGTCGTACAACGGGTACGTCCCTTCCCGATCGAGCCGCGTGAGCTCGGTGAGATGCCGATCGCCGGAGAGGAACACGACTCCCGGGATCTTCTCCGCCGTGATCGCATCTATCAGTGCCTGCCGCTCCTCGGCGTACGTCGCAAAATTCTCGAAATCCGCCATCGGGCTCATCATCTGCCCTCCGACCGCGACGATCTTGAACGGCGCGCGGCTCGCCGTCAGCGCGTCGATGATCCACTGAAATTGGTGATCGCCAAGCATCGTGCGCCTGCCGGTGGCGTTGCGGTCGTTGGGAGTTCGGTGGTAACGGTCGTCGAGCAGGAAGAACTCGACGTCGGCCCACTGGAACATCGTAGTGATGCCGGGCTTTCCGCCGACGCCGTAGGTGGGATTTCCCCAGAAGAGTTTGAACGCGTCGAGCGACGCATCCTTGTGAATCCAGGACCGGTCGCTGTTGTTGGGACCGAAATCGTGGTCGTCCCACGTGGCGTAATGGTGCGTACTCGCCAGCAGCGGCTGGAGCTCCGGGATAGAGCGCGAGTGCGTGTAGCGCGCGAGGATTCCAGTGCGCGTGTACCAGTCCACCTCTCTCAGGTACACGTTGTCGCCAAGCCAGAGCATCGCGTCGGGCTTCGTGCGTGCGATGCTCGTGAAGATCTCGAGCCCGCCTCCATACGGATTTCCCGGTCGATCATACTCGGGCTCGTTGACGTACGCGCAGCTTCCCAGCGCAATCCGGAAGGCGGGCGGGTCCTCGCGCCATTGCCACAGCTTCTGGGTTTGGAAGCGGAGCGGGTACGGCCGGGCGATGCTCCGGCCGCCCACCACCACTTCGTAGCCGTACACTTTGCCGGGCTCGACGCGATCGGCGATCTGCTTTGTCGTGAACGCGTCGGCGGCCGTGGTCATGGCACCTGCCGTGCGATGACGTACGCCGGGCGCGGCCGAATCCCAGTAGACGAAATGCACGTCGGCAGCGTCGGTCGTCTGCGCCCAGAGCATCACCTCGCGCATCTCGGAGTAGCCGAGCATCGGTCCGGAGCGAATAGTGACGGTCGGCGTCGCCGGGCGAGTCTGGGCTTCGACCAGGAACGGCGACACGAGCGCGAAGCTCAGCGCGAGCACGAGAAGGCGAGGAAAGCGTTTCATTCGAATCGTCGGTTCAAGAAAACTTCCGGGATGACATCATGAAAAATGACGCACGGCTAGCATCCACGCGCTTGTACGAAGGAAAGATCTTCAAGCTCGACCTGGACCGGGTCCGTTTTCCGGACGGGAGCGAGGGAGAGATGGCGATCGTCCGGCACCCGGGCGCGAGCGCGATCGTCCCGTTCCTTAGCGATCCCGGTGGAGAAGATCCCGATCTGCTGCTGCTTCGGCAATATCGCTACGCTGCAGGCGGTTACCTGTACGAGATCCCTGCCGGCCGACTCGACCCGGGCGAAGAGCCACTCGAATGCGCGCACCGCGAGCTACGCGAGGAAACCGGATGCACCGCCGAGAGTGTCCAAGAGCTGTGCGCTCCATTCATGACGCCGGGGTTTGCGGACGAGAAGATCCACATCTTCCTGGCCACCGGCCTGACGCGGGGCGAGACGGCGTACGAACCGGACGAATTCGCGGAGGTCGAGGTGGTGAAGCTGTCGCTGGCGTTGGGGATGATCGAGCAGGGTGAGATCGTAGATGCCAAGACGATCGTCGGGATTCTATTCGCGGCTGGGTTTCGAGCGGGACGGTAACTGCGCTGCGTGCTGCGTCCTGCGCGCTGCGCCCTCGCAGGCTCCGTGATTGAGTCACATATGCTGCGCCCTCGCAGGCTCCGTGATTGAGTCACATATATAGTAGTGACGTTGTTTTTCGGTCATAATGGCCGATCGGGTTAACAATCTGTTTTGGCCAGCGTCAAATTTGTTCCATGAGTGTCCTGTGGGTGGGACACCTCCCGGGGCTCGGTGTAATAGCTTCGTATGCAAGACATTGTCAGGCAAAGACTTAGCTAATTGGCACGGCCCGGCACGACCGATGCACTTTGGTACGGAGAATCACCGGTCTATCGACTGAGGTCGTTCCTCAACCGATCCGAGCCCGGGAACCTGCAGAGAAAGGAGACCACATGGCCACTAGCGTTGTCCGCAAGCAGTTGGTCGCCACCCCGGCCATTTCCGTTCGAGAGCAACTCAAGCTCGCGGACGATTCCGGCGTGGTCACGGCCTTCCTCGGCGGTGAAGAGCGAGCGTTCGAGGAGCTGGTCGTCAGGTATCAGACCCGACTGCTCAACTTCATCTATCGGACTGTAGGTGACCGGGAGCGCGCCGAGGATCTGGTGCAGGAAGTGTTTATTCGCGTGTACCGCCACCTCCACAGATTCGACCGCTCCAAGAAGTTCTCGACCTGGGCGTACACGATCGCCTCGAACCTCGCCAAGAACGAGCTGCGAAACCGGTCGCGCAATCCGTTGGTGCTGTTCCAGACGGTCAAGAAGAACTGGCAGGATGAAGACCGGCCGCTCGAGTTCGAGGATTCGTCCACCCGGCCGGACGACATGTACCGGAAGCGCCACCTTCGCCGTGTTGTGGAAGAGTCGGTCGCCAAGCTCCCCGAGCACCACCGGGACGTGTTCATTCTCCGGGAGCTGGAAGGAAAGTCCTACGAGGAGATCGCGGAAATCACGGGCTGCAACCTTGGCACTGTGAAATCGCGGCTCAACAGGGCCAGAAACAGTTTCGCCGAGATCGTGGCGCCGGAACTGGAATAGCTGCAAGTTCGGGAACCGGGGTACCCTTGTCGGGTACCCTAACCCGACCCTGTAGGCCCCTTGCAGCGAGTACCCATGGACTGCCGCACCTTCCACGCACGCCACGTCGGCTTCGTCGACGACGTTCTCCCGGGAATCGAAATCGTTGAGATGCAGCGGCACATCGCCGAGTGCGCGCCGTGCGCGCGTCACGACGCGCTGATCCGCCGCTCGCTGCTGTTGTTCCGGAACATGCCGACGATCGAGTGCTCGCCCGGCTTTACGCAGCGCGTGAACGACAGGGTCCGTGCTCTCAAGGACGCCCCGCTATCGCGTCCGGCTTGGTTCATCACGCCCGGCGGAACGTTCGCCGCGGTCTGCGCGGCCGGCCTGGTTGTCTTCGCCGGCGCCAATCTTCTCCCGGACAACGACCTCCCGCTGACTCACGCTCCGGTTGTGGCGACGGTGCCGGCGCAGGACGGACCTCTCGTGGAGGAGTCGATCATGGCGTCGCAGGCGATGCTCGCCTCGGTGTCCATTGGAATTCCCATCTGGCCCGCGGCGCTGATGGCGGAGCAGGCGCAGATCCAGTTTGCCAACTCCGCGTTCCGCCTGACGAACCTCACCCGGTAGTAGCCGGCGGTATATTGGGAGCGATGTCGCAAGCCGCGTCCCGATCGCTCCAGGCAATCGTCAAATCCCGCCAGTTCGACCCTGCCTACTACATCCACGGCGAGGACGAATACCAGAAGGAAGCGGCCGTCAGGCAGATTGCCGACGCAGCCATCGACCCCGCCGGACGGCAGTTCAACTTCGAAGTTCGGCGTGCGTCCGAGCTGAACGCGGAGTCGCTCGACGTCCTGCTCAGCACGATGCCCATGTTCTCCGAGCGACGCGTCGTCGTCCTGCAGGATCCGGGCACGCTCAAGAAGCAGACGCGCGTGGTACTGGACGGGTATCTCGAGTCGCCGGCGCCGGGCACGAGCCTCATCATGGTCGCCGCCGCCGGCAAGACCGACCGCGCGTTGATGGCCAGGGCGACGGAGCTCAAGTTCGATCCGCTCACGCCCGCGCGCGTGCTCAAGTTCATCGCGCATCACGCGCGCGAGACGCACGGTGGGTCAATCACTCCGGCGGCCGCGGAACTGCTGCATAGCGTGGTTGGCTCCGATTTACATGAGCTTTCCACCGAGCTGGACAAGCTCGCGAGCTACGCACCGGGTGGAGAGATCGACGAGACCATCGTCGGCGAAGTGATCGGAGTGCGCCACGGCGAGACGCTGGGCGACTTCATGGACGCGCTCGTGGACCGGGATTCCGCGCGCGCGCTCGGCATGCTCTCCCGGCTCCTCGCGCAACCGAAGACTACCGGCGTCTCGATTGTGATGGCGCTGACGAACCAGACCCTGGCGATGTCATGGGGCAGGGCGAAGTTGGACAAGGGGATGTCGGTGACGAGCCTCGAGCGCGAATACATCGGGCTGCTGCAGAGCGCGGGCTGGCTGATGCTGCCGAAATCGTTCGGCGCGGCGGCCAAGGTCTGGGCGAGAGCGACGGAGGACTGGTCGGCCGAAGCGCTGGACCGGTCGATTGCCGCGCTGCTGGCCGCGGACATGGCGTTGAAGGAGACGGGAGTGGCGTCGAATGAACAGATTCTTGCTGGGCTGGTACTGAATATCTGCGCTTCAGGCACGAGTCGATTGGCGGCATGAACCGCGCTACGTGCTGCGTCTTGTGCGCCAACTGCAACAACAGCTTTAAGCCAATAGCCAACAGCCAACAGCCAACAGCTAACAGCGTTTAATGGGTGCCTAGATGAGAGCCTTCGCAATTGCAGCAGCATCCTTGCTGGTCGGGCTGGCCGAGGCCAACGCGCAGGCCGCGACCGATCCGGTTTATGCGCGGGCGCAGGCGCTCGTGAGCGAAGGGCAGGGAGCGGCGGGGCGTACGCTGGTTGATTCCATGTATCGGTCGACTGCGGCCGGCTCGAGCGATCGGGCCGAGGCGCTGTTCTGGCGCGCGAGTTTGGCTCCGACGGCGGCGGACGCAGAGCGGGACTATCGCGCGATCATCGTCGACCATGCGACATCGCCGCGCGTGGAGGATGCGCTGCTCCGGCTGGCGCAGCTCGAGCTCGCGCGTGGGGATCGCGACGGAGCGCTGCGGCACCTGCAGCGGCTGCCCACGGAGTTTCCGGGCAGCGGACAGAGCGCGCGCACGAACTACTGGACCGCGCGCGTGTTGTTCGAGCGGAACGACTTGACGGCTGCCTGCACGGCCAATGCCCAGGCGCTCGCGCGGGTCGCTGCGAGCGACGTCGAGCTGCGGAACCAGATCGAATATCAGCAGCAGCGCTGCCGCGGCGCGGTGACGGCTGCGACGACACCGGTAGCACCGCCCGTGAGTCCGCGCAACGCGACGCCGTCCATTCCCGCGGACGCGCCCGCAATCCAGCCTGCCACGCCCCCGGCGGCGGCGGCGCGGACCTACTCGGTGCAGGTCGCGGCAACGAACACGCGCGCGAGCGCCCAGACGATCGTCAATCGGATGAGCGCGCGCGGCTTCCAGGCCCGGATCGACGGGACGGCGGTGCCATTCCGTGTCCGCGTCGGACGGTACGACACCCGCGCGGCGGCGACGCGATTGCTCAACGAGATGAAGGCCAAAGGCATTGACGGCTTCATCGCGGTCGTCGAAGGTCGCTGAGCCGGCAAGACCGCCAACCGTGACGCGCACAGTTCCCGGATCGGCGCCGGCGGCGACGCCGTTGATGCAGCAATACCGGGAAATCAAGGCGGGGCATCAGGACGCCATCCTGTTCTTTCGGATGGGCGACTTCTACGAGATGTTCTACGAGGACGCCGAGGTCGCCTCCAAGGCGCTCGGCATAACGCTCACCTCTCGCAACAGCGGTGGCGCCTCCGAGGTGCCGCTCGCGGGCGTGCCCGTGAAAGCGGCGAACGAATACCTCCGGCGGCTGGTGCAGGGCGGATTCCGCGTGGCGATCTGCGAGCAGATCGAAGATCCGAAGGCCGCGAAAGGTGTCGTGAAGCGCGCGGTAGTGGAGACGATCACGCCGGGCGCCGCGTTCGCCGACGATCTACTCGACGGGGCGCTCGGCAACTTTCTTTGCGCCGTGCAGATCACCGCCAACGGCGCGGGGCTGGCCGCGGCGGACATCTCCACCGGCGAGATGCACATCGCGACCACCAGCGTGGACGACGTGGATGCGTTCATCTCCCGCTTCGCGCCGCGCGAGCTGATCGTACGGAAGGCGGGCGCCAACGCAGCGGAGGCTCATCCGCGGGCGCAGGACGCGCTGGTCACCGAGCGCGAGCACTGGGAGTTCGACGCGGCCATGGCGCGCGACGACCTGCAGCGGCAGTTCGGAGTCGCGTCGCTGGACGGGTTCGGGATCTCATCAGAGGACGAGCTCGCGGTCGGCGCGGCCGGCGCGCTGCTGCGGTACATGCGCGAGCTGCAGCCGGGCGGAGTTCCGCACCTCAAGCCGCCGCGCGTGGAGCGGCCCGGCGTCACGATGCCGCTGGACGAGATGACGCGCCGCAATCTCGAGCTGATCGAGTCGCTCCGCGGCGGAGCCGATCAGAGCGGCACGCTGTGCAGCGTGCTGGACCGCACGCTCACGCCGATGGGATCCCGGCTGCTGCGCGAGTGGCTGCTCGCGCCGCTAGTCGTCCGGTCCGCGATCGAGGCACGGCTCGACGCCGTGACGGCGTTCGTGGACAACCCTCTGGAGCGCGCGAAGCTGCGCGGACAGCTCGACGCCGTGCGTGACATCGAGCGGCTGGCGGCGAAGACGGCGGCCGCCCGCGCCACGCCGCGTGAGCTCCGCGCACTGGGCGATTCGCTCTCGACACTGCCGGAAATAGTCGCTGTGCTTCCCGGCGTCGCAGCACACAGCCACGCAGCACCGTCTGAAATTCTCAAGCTCCTGGAAGCTGACTGGGATTCGTGCGAGGATCTATCGGGAGAGATAAGGCGCGTGCTCGTGCAGCGCCCGCCCATGTCGGTGGGAGACGACCCGACGATCGCGGCCGGAGTGGACGCCGAGCTGGACGAACTGTGCGCGTTGCGCGACGGCGGCAAGGACGGCATCGCCCGGATCCAGGCGGAGGAGCGCGCGCGGACGGGAATCTCCTCGCTCAAGGTCGGCTTCAACCGCGTGTTTGGTTATTACATCGAGGTCACCAACAGCAACGCGCACCTGGTGCCGCCGGACTATCAGCGGCGGCAGACGCTCACCGGTGCCGAGCGATTCGTCACGCCCGCGCTCAAGGAGTTCGAGGAGCGCGTGCTGTCGGCGAGCGAGCGGATCGAGGCGCGAGAGCGAGAGATCTTCGAGCTGCTTCGCGCGCGCGCGGCCGCGGACGTGCGTCGACTGCAGAAGGTCGCGCGCGCCGTGGCCGAGCTGGACGTCTTCTCCGCGCTCGCGGAGGTAGCCGAGCGGGAGAGCTACGCCAGGCCCGCGATCAGCGACGATTATGCGCTGACGATCGAAGCGGGTCGCCATCCCGTCGTGGAGCGGATGATGCCGCGTGAGAAGTTCATTCCCAACGACGTCGCGCTCGACGAGCACGCGCGGGTGATCATCATGACCGGGCCGAACATGGCCGGGAAGTCCACCATCCTCCGGCAGGTCGGGCTTATCGTCCTCATGGCTCAGATCGGCAGCTACGTCCCCGCGCGATCCGCATCCATCGGGCTGGTGGATCGTCTATTCACACGGGTCGGCGCGAGCGACAATCTCGTGCGCGGGCAATCCACGTTCATGGTGGAGATGGCGGAGACCAGCGCCATCCTGCACTCCGCGAGCGCGCGGAGCCTGGTCCTGCTCGACGAGATCGGGCGCGGCACCTCCACGTACGACGGCGTCTCGATCGCGTGGGCGGTCACCGAGCACCTCCACGACAGGTTGCAGTGCAAGACCATCTTCGCAACGCACTATCACGAGCTGACGCAATTGGACGAGCAGCTGCCGGCGGTCCGGAACTACAACGTCGCCGTGCGGGAGACCGAAGACCGCGTGCTGTTTCTACACCGGCTCGAGCCCGGTGGCGCGGACCGCTCATACGGTATCGAGGTTGGCCGGCTGGCCGGGCTGCCCGACGCGGTGCTCGGCCGGGCGCGCGAAGTGCTCAAGTCGTTGGAGAGCGGGCACATAGTGAGTGCGGGCCGGAAGAAGAGCCCGGTTGCCGCGCCACAGCTCCCACTTTTTGCAGAAGAGACGCATCCTGTGATGGACGAGCTGCGGGGAACCGATCCCGATAATCTCACGCCGCTGCAGGCGCTCGATCTGGTCGCGCGCCTCGTTGACAGGGCGAAGCTCGGGTAACTTGATGTCTATGAACTCACGCTCCTTCATTCCGCTGGCGCTCGCCGTCGCCTTCGCCACCGCCTGCGACAGGGAGGCGGAAAACAATCCGGTAGTGACCGGCCATTCGGGCCCCAAGCCCGAGGTCCTGCCGCAGATGATCAACAGCGAGCTGCCGTTCAGATACCCGCCGGTGCTGTACTCCCGGAAGGTGCAGGGTAACGTGACGCTCCGGATTTTCATCGACGCGCAGGGAAGGGTCGCAGCGGACTCCACGAGAGTGGTCGAGACGTCCAGCTTCGCCGCGCTCGACTCGGCGGCCGTTAAAGGCTCGCGCGAGCTGAGGTTCGTACCGGCTCGGCGTCGCGGTGACGCGATTCCGGTGTCCATCCTGTTCCCCGTGTATTTCAGGCACCCCGACGCGCCGGCCCTCCCGGGCGACACGATTCTCCGCCAGAGCCCGCGGACCCAGTGAAGCGGGACGGGTCGGGCCAGAAAAGGCAGCTCGCGAGCTCCGAGAAGCTCAAGCGGTACGATTCCGTCCTCGATACCGTCGGGTGGACTCCGCTCATCCGCCTCAACCGCGTTACCCGCGGTATCCGAACTCCGGTTTACGCGAAGGCCGAGATGTTCAACCCCGGCGGATCCATCAAGGACCGGATCGGATCGGCCATCATCGAGCAGGCGGAGCGCGAGGGCCGGCTCAAGCGCGGCGGGACCATCGTCGAAGCGACCAGCGGGAACACCGGCGTGGGCCTCGTGCTCGCGGCCGTGCTAAAAGGATACAAGTGTATCTTTACTATGCCGGACAAGATGTCACAGGAGAAAGTCCGGCTGCTGAAGGCGTTTGGGGCAGAGGTGATCATTACGCCGACCGCCGTTCCGCCCGACCACCCGGAGCATTATCTGGTCATGGCACGG
This sequence comes from uncultured Gemmatimonadaceae bacterium, assembly GCA_964350145.1. Classification (GTDB taxonomy): domain Bacteria; phylum Gemmatimonadota; class Gemmatimonadetes; order Gemmatimonadales; family Gemmatimonadaceae; genus JACDCY01. The sequence goes on along the minus strand of CAYGJL010000015.1, from coordinate 17,316 downwards.
CGGATCGCTTCGGAGACGCCGAACGCGATCTTCGCCGACCAGTTCTACAACGACGCGAATCCCGACGCGCACTACGCTACGACCGGTCCCGAGCTGTGGGAGCAGACCGAGGGGCGGATCACGCATCTCGTGCTCGCCGCCGGGACCGGCGGTACGGCTACCGGGGTCGGGCGCTATCTCAAGGAGAAGAATCCGAAGGTGCGCCTGATCATGGGCGATCCTGCGGGGTCGATACTCGCGGACAAGTGGCGGACGAAGGGCGCGAGCATAGTCGAGGGGGCTCCCTACAAGGTAGAGGGGATCGGCCAGGACAAGGTTCCGGGCACGCTCGACATGTCACTCGTGGACGAATTCCACACCGTGAGCGACAAGGATGCGTTTGCCATGGCGCGCCGGCTCACGCGCGAGGAGGGTTTATTTGCCGGCGGCTCCTCCGGGCTGAACACGCACCTGGCGCTGCTGATCGCCAAGCAACTCGACGATCCGGACGCGCTCGTGGTTACGGTGCTGGCCGATACCGGTGAGCGCTATCTATCGAAGCTGTACAGCGACGAGTGGATGCGGGAGAACCAAATGCTCGACGCGCAACGCGTCTCGCTCGAGGACGTGCTCGTGCGGAAGACGTCGAAATCCCCTGGCATCGTCAGCACGACTCCCGGTGCGAGGGTGCGCCAGGCGGTAGGGCTGATGACGCTGCACGACGTCTCGCAGCTGCCGGTGATGGACGGCGACGATTGCGTAGGGTCGGTCAGCGACTGGGCGCTGTCGCAGAAAACGCTCGCGGATCCCAAGCTGCTGGACGCATCCGTCGCGGACGTGATGGACTCACCGTTCCCGGTTGTGGACGCGAACCAGTCGGTGGACGGGATCGTGAAGCTGTTGTCCAAGTCCACGCCGGCCGTGCTGGTGCGTGACGACGGCCGGCTCGGGATCGTGACCCGCTCGGACATGCTGCACTTCATGATGTCGAGCTGAGCGCCCGTTGAAGATCACGGTGTTGCTGGGCGGCGCGTCGTCGGAGCGGGACGTGTCGATGGCTTCGGGTCTCCGGATCGCGGACGCGCTCCGCCGGAAAGGGCACGATGTCCTCCTGGTGGATCCCGCGAAGGGCCCGATCGACGCGGCGGCCGAGCGCGCGCTGCGCGAGTACGGGGTCAAGACGACTCCACCGACCCTGCAGGAGCTGCAGCAGCTCGCGACGCTGCCCACGCTCACCCAACTGCCGGAGCTGACCGGCGCCGACGTGGTTTTCCTGGCGTTGCACGGGGGGCAGGGGGAGGACGGTACGCTCCAGGCCCTGCTCGACATGGCGGGAATACGCTACACTGGTAGCGGCCACCTCGCCAGCGCGCTGGCCATGGACAAGGAGCTGTCGAAGATCATCCTCCGGGCGGCAGGGGTCGGCACGCCCGACTGGCTTATGGCGCCGGCGACGAAGGAGGAGGTGCTGGCCGAGCTCGGACTGCCCGTGATCGTGAAGCCCTCAAAAGAGGGATCGAGCGTGGGGCTCACGGTCGTCAAGCGGATCGAAGACCTGGCGCCGGCGATCGACGAAGCCTTCCGGCACGACGACGAAGTCATGATCGAGAAGTTCATCGCGGGAAGGGAATTGACCGTGGGCATGCTCGGCGAAGAGGCGCTGCCCGTGGGGGAGATCATCCCGAAGCACGAGATATACGATTACGAGTGCAAGTACACGGCGGGCATGGCGGAAGAGGTCTTCCCAGCGGATATCCCGGCCGCTGTGGCGGAGGACGCCAAGCGCCAGGCGAAGCTGGCGTTCCGCGCGTTGAAGCTCGGTGGGTGCCCCCGCGTGGACTTCCGCATGGCCGCCGACGGCTCCTTGTACTGTCTCGAGGTCAACACCTTGCCCGGGATGACCGAGTTGAGTCTGATCCCACAGGCGGCCGCCGCCGTGGGGATATCCTTTCCCGATTTTTGTGAGAGGATCGTGTTGCTTGCGACGGGCAAGTGAACGGCCCTGCGTCCTGCGTCCTGCGTGCTGCGTCCTATCAGGCGATGGGGATATTGCTGAGCGGGAACCAGCCCAAGAGCTTTTCTGTATAGAAGAGAGTCATCAGGGATGAGGCGAAGCGGCGACGGTGACTGAGTATCGGGAAGAAGCGCGGTTCAGAATCACACCCGCGATCGCGTGGCTGCTCGCGATCAATATCGGCGTGTATTTCCTGCAGCTCGCGGTCTTCGGCGAGCGCAACGTATTCGCCGCGCTCGGCTTCGACAGCGTCGCCATGCCGGCGGGCTGGTGGACGATGGCGACCTACATGTTCGTCCACGCCGGGCTCGCCCACCTCGCCTTCAACATGTTCGCGCTGTGGACGTTCGGGCCGCGCGTCGAATCCGAATGGAGCACCCGCGGATTCACTGCGTTTTACCTCTGGTGCGGGTTGGGCGGCGCGCTCACGCATCTCATTCTGGTCCGGAACGGCGTGCTGGTCGGCGCCTCCGCGGCTGTTTTCGGAGTGATGCTCGCGTTCGCCATGCGCTGGCCCGATGAAGAGGTGTTCGTCTTCGGCGTCATCCCCATGAAAACGAAGTGGTTCGTGGCGTGGTTGGTGGTGATAAACCTGCTACTCGCGATCGCGTCGCAGCGCGGCGGGGGCCGCGGATCCAGCATCGCGGCCGTCGCGCACCTGGGCGGCCTCCTGTTCGGATGGGTGTACATCAAGGGACCCGGCTCGGGTGGAATCGAGCGTTTTCGCCGGCGAGTCGCGGCAGTACCCGACGAAACCGACGACATGCCGCGATCAGTGCCCAAGCGGCAGCCGCGCACGCGCGAGAGCTCGGTCAATCGAACGGACCCGGTGGTGGCAAAGAGCATCGCCGTCTCGCCCAAGCTCCTTCCACCGGCGCCGGACACCCGGAAGCGGCGGGCGGAAGAGCTCAATCGCGTGCTCGACAAGATCTCGAGCTCCGGAGTGCAGAGCCTCAGCCCCGACGAACGCAAGATTCTCGAACGCTTTTCGCGAGAGTTACGAGGCGGGTAAGCCTCGCAGACTCGGACTGAGGATTCAGGACCCTTGCGGCCTCAGGACCAACGGCCATCGCGGATCGGCGATTAATCGAGGACCGAGGATCGCGGATGCCTCTCTCCTCAGTCCTCACTTAGTCGTAGATCTGCGATTGTAGTTAGTCCTGAGGCCGCAAGGGTCCTCAGTCCGCAATCGCCGGTGAACAGCGCCCGCCAGTTGCGTATTGACCGCGGGCACGCGAGACTCCGCTCTTATGCCGCGTCCCGAGCTGCTGGAAACGTTTGACAACCCGCACCCCAAGCGGGATTACGAGATCTATATGGAGACGACGGAGTTCACGTCGCTATGTCCGGTCGGAGGGATCGAGACCGACGCCGCCGAGCTGGAGCTGCTGCGCGGAGGGGCTCCCGATTTTGGAACCATACGGATCCGGTACGTGCCCGACGCGCTCTGCGTCGAGCTCAAGAGTCTCAAGCTCTACCTCTGGAGCTTCCGGAACGACGGGACGTTCTACGAGCGCGCGGTCAACCGGATCCTCGACGACCTGATCGAGCGGGTGAAGCCCAGGTGGATGGAGGTCGTGGGCGATTTCAACGTCAGGGGCGGGATCAAGTCGGTCGTCACGGCCACCCACGGGAAGCGATAAGCGTCACGCTTCTTGCGCCCGGCTGCCGCCGGACCGCACCTTCTCCCATGAGCGTGGCTCCCTGATCGAATGATTGGGCAGCAGTACGCTCATCCACGCTTTCGTCCGGAGAATGCTATGGACTTGCTCACCTGGCTCATTGTAGGTCTCATCGCTGGTGTGCTCGCGTCCCTCGTGATGGGCGGCACCGGTTACGGGCTCATCGGCGACATCATCATCGGCATCGTCGGGGCGTTCGTCGGCGGTTGGCTGTTCACCAGCCTCGGAGTCACCTCGCCACTCGGCGGACTGGCGGGTGTCATCTTCGTGGCGTTCATCGGCGCGGTGGTCCTGTTGTTCCTGCTTCGGCTCATCCGGCGCTCGACTACAAAGAGCTGATCGGAAGGCGTACGAGATCAGACCGCGCGTTTCAACGCGCGCTCGTACGCCTGCAGCAAACCGTCCCGGGTAAGTAGTCCGGAAAAGCGCTCGCCGCGCGGAGAACGCTCCACGACGGCGAGCGCATCCTGCCCGCGGGCGTTCATGACGGATAACGCTTCTCGCAACGACGCGTGCGAGTGAATAGTCTCCGCGGGCTCGGCGATATCCTCCGCGATCAGCACCGTGGAATGCTCCAGCCGCGCGAGCAACGCGTCGCGGATGGCGTGATGTCCGACCAGTCCGAGGAGGCGTCCATCCGGATCCAGGACCGGTACGACTCCGTGCTTGGTGCGTCCGGCGGCGACGGCCAGCCCGTCCAGATCCATTTCGGGAGGCACGCCCCGCACCTTCCGATCATACGCCTCATGCACATGCACGCTGTCCATCACTGACCTGTCCACTCCGTGAGCGACCTGCTCGCCCCTCGCCGCGAGCCATCCGTCGTACAGGCCGTGGACGGCGAATCGTCTCGAAGTGACGTGCGCGATCGCCGTCACGAGCATGAGCGGGACGACGTACCGGTAGTCGTCCGTCATCTCGTACACCATGAAGATTGCCGTCAGCGGCGCGCGCGTCGCTGCCGCTACCATGCCGGCCATTCCGACGAGCGCCCACGCCTGGGGATTCACCAGTCCTCCAGGCACTACCTGCGCTCCCAGCACGCCGAGCCCGCCGCCCAACGCCGCGCCGATGAACAACGTCGGCGTAAAAACACCGCCTGACCCGCCGAAGCCGAGCGTCAGCGCGGTGGCCGCGATCTTTGCGGCGGCGATCGCGAGCAACACGTACCACGCTAGCCCGCCGAAGATCACCGCGGGAATCGCCAGGTGTCCGTTTCCGGCGAGCAGTCCGCCCGAAGCGGCGACTATCGCGCCCGTAAGGAGGCCGCCCACCACGGGCTTGACCCAATCCGGTCCCGGGACTCGCTTGCTCGCTGCCGGAGCGGCGAGGACGAGGCGCGTGTAGCCGGCCGCGACGAGACCGCAGGCGATGCCGAGTACCGGATACACCAGCGCGCTCGCGAGCGGATGCGGGTCGTTCGGCAGCACGACGTTGAACACGAGATTGTCGCCGAGGAACGGGCGCACCGTGAGCGCGCCGACGACGCTCGCCACCACGACCGGACTGAACGCGCCCGCGGAGAACGTGCCGAGTACTTCCTCCAGGGCGAAGAAAGCGCCCGCAAAAGGCGCGTTGAAGGCGCCGGCGATTCCCGCGGCGGCGCCGCAGCCGACCAGGATTTTGACATGTCGCGTCTGGAATCGAAGGTGGCGGCCGAGGAGCGATCCGAGCCACGAGCCGTGCACAGCCACGGGCCCCTCGGCGCCCGCCGAGCCGCCGGACCCGAGCGTCATCGCGGACGCGAGCGCACGCGCGAGCACCGGGTTGGTGTGAATCACACCGTCACGCTTCGCCACGGCGAGCTGAACGTCAGGGACGTTTTGGCCGTCGGGCGTTCTCGTACGGCGGATAACGAACCATGCTGCCCAAAGCCCGAACGCCGTAAGCAATGGCTGGTACAAAGCTCGGCCAACCAAGGGGAGCTGTTCTCGTGGCCAGCGTATCAGGACAAGATGACTGAGGTCTATCAGCCCGTAGAAGGCGACCACGCCGAGGCCCGTGACGACGCCCACGAGCCCGCCGAATACCATGAGGGTCGCGCTCTCATCCCAATCCCGTCTCTCGAGCCAGCGGAGCGCATTGTCCCAGAGTCGGGGCAGGGGGGCCCGCCGCGAGGCGCGCGGGTCGGGGGCCTGCCGAGCGGGTGCCTCGGACGCGGGATCCATCGCGGCAACATCATGGAACCTTGGGCCGCGCGCAACCGTAGGGCCGGACATTCTGGCGTTTGCCGCATTCTTGACGAACCGGTGCCCGAAGAGCCACTGTTGCCCCGCCACCTCGCTCGTCCCTGAATCGGCGAATTCCGTTTGCGCGCGAACCATTTTGCAGGTTCCGCGCTCCAATAGATGGCGTTTCCGGCTCTTAACCGCTCTCTCCGAGTCCTCCCATGACACCGTTGCGCTTTGTCCAGGCAGTTGTTCTCTCCCAGCTCGCCCTCGGGTGTGCTTCGCTGCAATCCACCAAGCCCGCTCCCGCCGGCTCGTCGTCCGCGTCTTCGACGCAAACTGCGTCTGCGTCTTCGTCCCCCGGTGGCGCCGCGGCCACGCCCGCGAAGAAGACGATCGCGAGCGTGACCAAGACCAGCCGCAAGGTGGACGGCCTCTTCTCGCTGTATCAGGACACGGCCAACGGCTCTATGCACATGGTCATCAAGAAGGACCAGTTGGGCAAGGAATACATCTATTTCATGCACGTCGTGGACGGAGTCACGTCGGCTGGCTCGTTCCGCGGCGCGTTCGCGAACAACGACGTCTTCTCTATCCGGAAGAACTACAACAAGATCGAGTTCGTCACGCAGAATACGGCGTTCTACTTCGATCCGTCCAGCCCGCTCTCTCGCGCGGCTTCGGCCAACATCAGCCCGGCCGTAGTGAGCGTGCAGGACATCGTGGCGGAGGACGACGACTCGTACCTGGTGAAGGTAGACGACATCTTCCTTACCGAAGCGCTGGCGCAGATCAAACCCGCCGCCAATCCCAACGCACGGCCGGGCCAGAGCTTCGCGCTTGGGACCCTCAGCAAGACGAAGACTCGCTATGTGTCGGTGCGCAATTACCCGATGAACGCGGACGTGATCGTCGAGTACGTGTATGAGAACCCCGCGCCGCTGAACCGCGGCGGCCTCGACATCACCGATCCGCGCAACGTCAGCATCGCCGTGCAGCACAGCTTCATCGCGATGCCGGAGAACGGCTACACGCCGCGCTACGACGATCCCCGTGTCGGCTACTTCACGGCGCAGGTGAACGACATGCTCTCGCCGAGCGTGACGCCGTACCGCGATTTGATTAACCGTTGGAAGCTGGTGAAGAAGGACCCGACCGCCGCGATCTCGGAGCCCGTGACGCCGATCACCTGGTGGATCGAGCACACGACGCCGCACGAGCTGCGCGAGCCCATTCGCCAGGCGGTGCTGGAGTGGAACAAGCCGTTCGAGGCCGCGGGCTTCCGCAACGCGGTCGTGGTGAACGTGCAGCCCGATGACGCCGACTGGGATGCCGGCGACATCCGCTACAACGTGCTCCGCTGGACCTCGTCGCCGAATCCGCCGTTCGGGGGCTACGGCCCGAGCTTCATCAATCCGCGCACGGGCGAGATCCTCGGCGCGGACGTGATGCTGGAGTACGTGTTCATCACGAACCGGCTCCGGCAGGAGCGGTTGTTCAACGCGGCCGGTCTCTTCGCGACGGGCGAGGAGAGCGACAGCGAGATTCACGCGAACAACACGCTGATCTGCTCGGCGGGCCACTACCTGCACCTCAACACGATGTTCGGAATGCAGGCGCTGGACGTGAACGGCGCGTCGGAATACGACAAGCGCGAGTACATCCGGCAGTCGATCGCCTACCTCGCGCTGCACGAAGTCGGGCACACGCTCGGCCTGAACCACAATATGAAGTCGAGCCAGATGCTCACACCCGCGCAGCTCGCGGACCGCTCGATCACTTCCGCGAAGGGCGTCACCGGCTCGGTGATGGAGTATCCGCTCGTCAACCTCGGCGCCAATGGCGCGGTGGTGGACTACTTCCCGAGCAAGCCGGGCCCGTACGACTTCTGGGCGATCCAGTTCGGCTACGACCCGCAGCTCGACGATCCGGCGCGCATGAGCGCGCTGCTCGCCCGCTCGACGGAGCCGGGGCTGGAGTTCGGCAACGATGCGGACGACATGCGTTCGCCGGGGAAAGCCATCGATCCTCGCGTGAACACCAACGACCTTTCGAGCGACGCGATCGGCTATTCCGCCGCGCGCATAGATCTGGCCAACGATCTCATGCTGCGCCTGCCCGCGAGGTACTCGACGGAGGGCAAGTCGTACCACGAGCTGCGCTCGGCATATCTTGTTTTGAGCGGGCAGCAGGCGGGCGCGGCCGACGTCGTCACGCGCTACATCGGCGGCGTGTACGTGGATCGGGCGATGGTGGGCCAGCCGGGCGCGACGAAGCCGTTTACGCCGGTGAGCCGCGCGGATCAGAAGCGCGCGATGCAGGTGCTCGCGAGCAAAATGTTCGCGCCGACGGCTTTCGACGCCTCGTCGAGATTGTACAACTACCTGGCGATGCAGCGGCGCGGCTTCGACTTCTTCAGCGCGCCGGAAGATCCGAAGATTCACGCGCGCGCCCTGGCGATTCACCGCCAGCTGTTGAACCACTTGCTGCACCCGCTAACGCTCACTCGCATCACTGACTCGCGCCTGTACGGCAACGAGTACCCGCTGGCCGAGGTGATGTCGGATCTGACGGCGGCGGTCTTCGCGGCGGACGCGCGAGGGAACGTGAACACGTTCCGGCAGAACCTGCAGTTGGAGTACGTGAACCGGCTGGCGGCGATGATCACTGCGCCGACCAACGCCCCCTTTGATTATCCGTCGCAGTCGGCGGCGCTGGCCAACCTGCGCTCCATCCAGCGGATGCTCGCCGGGAAGAGCGCAAACGCGGAGACGATGGCGCACACGCGCCACATCCTGTTCGCGATCGAGAAGGCGCTGAGCACGGACTGAGGCAACAGCTTTTCTGGAGCGGTAAGTAATGAGAGGTAAGAGATTCGGAGCTGCCGTCGCCGTGCTGGCGGCGGCAGCTCTGTTCGCCTGCGGAGCCGCTCTGCGGAACGAGGAAGCGCCGGCAGCTTCCGCGGGCGCTGGAAACTTCGCGTTCGTGGACGTGACGGTCGTCCCGATGGATCGCGCCGGTGCTCTGCCGGGCCAGACTGTGCTAGTGAGCGACGGAGTGATAGCTGCGATCGGACCCGCATCGCGCGTGCGCGCGCGAGCTGGCGACACGGTTATCGACGGTCGCGGAAAGTTCCTGATCCCCGGACTCGCGGAGATGCACGCGCATGTCCCCGGCGGTAACGCGCCGGAGCAGCTCGTGCGGGACATCATGTTCTTGTACGTCGCCAACGGCGTCACGACGATCCGCGGAATGCTTGGCGCGCCGATGCAATTGGAGCTGCGGGAGCAGCTGGCGCGCGGCGAGATCGTCGGGCCTACGCTGTACGTGGGCGCGCCGTCGCTGAACGGGCAGAGCGCGCCGACCCCGGAAGCGGCCGCGCGGCTGGTGCGCGAGCACAAGGCAGCCGGCTACGATTTCCTCAAGCTCCATCCTGGGCTACTGCGCCCCGTGTACGACGGGCTCGTCTCGGCGGCGCGCGAGAGCGGGATCACTTTCGCCGGCCACATATCGGCAGCGGTCGGGTTGGAACGCACGCTGGAGGCGCGACAGTCCACGATCGACCACCTCGACGGATACCTGGAGGCGTCGCTGCCCGAGCCGCTGCGCTCGCGCATGATGGCCGGATCGGTTCCGTTCGGGGAGTGGGTGCCCGCGGTGGATCCCGCGCTGGTGCGGTACTGGGCGGGCCGGACGCGCGACGCGGGGACGTGGAACGTACCGACCGCGTTCCTGTGGGAGAGCTTTTATTCGGCGGAATCGCCGGAAGAAGCGGCGCAGCGACCGGAGATGCGGTACGCGTCGCCGCAACAGGTGAACCAGTGGATGCAGCAGAAGCGCAACATGACGCAGTCGCAGCAGTCGCAGGGTGTGCGGACCGAGGACATAGATCGGTTCCTCGAGCTGCGGCGGCTGGCGTTGCGCGCGCTGGGCGATTCTGGCGCGCTGCTGCTGATGGGGACGGACTCACCGCAGATGTTCAACGTGCCAGGCTTCGCGCTGCAGCGTGAAGTCGTGGTTATGCAGGAGGTGGGACTGACGCCGTTCCAGATTCTGGAGAGCGGCACGCGCAACGTCGCGCGCTACGCCGAGCGCGAGCTCGAGCTCGACGGAAAGTTCGGCTCGGTAGTGCCTGGCAACCGGGCCGATCTGGTGCTGCTGGACGCCGACCCGCTGGCCAACGTGCGGAACCTGGCGCGGCGGTCCGGGGTGATGGTTCGTGGGCGCTGGTTTCCCGCCGCGGAGCTCCAGCAGGGACTGGACGAGATGGCAAGGCGGTACCGGCCCGGCCAATAGAGCCGGTTGAAAGAGACGCTCGCGCCGGGTAGTTTGCGAGGCTGTCTTATGTCGGGCCAGGTAGCTCAGTTGGTAGAGCAGCGGACTGAAAATCCGCGTGTCGGCGGTTCGATTCCGTCCCTGGCCACCTTTACGAAATCGTCCGCCAACGGCCCCTTCGCGGGGCCGTTGTTGTTCATGGCCGGGTGCAGAAGAGCGTGACATTCGGCCGCGGAAATTCCGCCTGCCATCCATGGTGCTCGCCGATCCAACGCATGGTTGCTTCATCATAGAAGCAGACGTGCGTGGGGTCGCGCCGATACCACCAGTCGGCGAACGCGTCCATGCCTGGATGGAACATCGTCATCACACCGAGGATGCCGCAGGGTGCCAGCATATGCAGCAGCGCAGCGAACATGTTGGCCGGATCGTGCGCGTGCTCGACGACTTCCGAGCAGGTGATGAAATCGTACCGTCTATCGAGCAGTGTCTCGTCCGGCGCGAAGAACGGATCATACGCGGCGCACGGAAAACCGGCCGTAGTCAGCAACTCCGATAGCACCGGCGTAGGGCCGCAGCCGAAGTCGAGCCCGTGCGCGCCAGACTGCAAGCGTTCCAGCATTGGATCAGCGAGGCGGCGGAGGAAGTCTACGTAATCTAGATCGGCCGGATCGTTCTCGTGCAGCTCGTAGCGCGCTCGCTCGGCCGGCGCGGAGAGGCGTTGCTCCGGGTGCAGGTAAATGAGCTTGCATTGCGGACAGTCGAAATACCGTTGTGCGGCCTCCGTCTTCACGAGATCATTTCCGACTGCGTCGCAAAGGGGACACGATGGAACGTTCATCCCCGGAAGGCGAATCCCGCGGAACGTCATACTAAGAACACACCTATGCCGCCCGGAACCTCGCGAATCTTTCGGCGAGAAAATCACGGTTTGGCCGCATATCGGCTTTTCGCGGAAGCGTTAGCATGATTCCGTGCAGTTCCTGCAATCCGTGCCGAAGCATCGGCCCATCATTTTCTGCGAGGATGTCAGCCCGAATGTGGACGTGCGAATTCGGGTCGACTCCGAGGATGTCACTGTCGTAGGCCGAGTGATGAATCTTGCAGAGTCCCAGCCCGTTGCTAACAACTGGCTCGCCAAGGACGTGCTTGTCCGGGAGAATATGGGCTGCGTCGAGGAGTTCGACGTGCCGGATGCGACAGATGGCGCATTGCTCTTTATAGGCGCGAAGAACTACCCGCCGAAACTGCTGCTGGTGGAGCCGGTACATCACGGCGCGCGTGACGTATTCACGGCGAGGAGCGGTAAGCGTGTCCGAGACCGCCAATGCCGCCGAAGGCTGGTCCGCCGCCAGAGCGAACTGAAGATGGTCAGGTTGGTCTCCGACCACGTACACAGGCAGGATTGCGTCGTACACCCCGGGATCAACAGCTACGAGGTATATGAGCGGCCTAGCGCGCTCCATGGCGATTCGCAGTGCCACGTTATCAGGATGGGCAGGGTCAGTTCCACGGTACTTGTATATGAAGTGCCCTGCGTCAGGGTCGTGCACGTCGGCGTATGGAGAATCCGCGGACGTCTGTACGCTCAAAGCCGCACCATTGCGTCCTAGGACTGCAGGCTTGAAGATCCCTTTCATGTAGTTCCATATAGGCACCCTCTGGCCCCGAAACGTTACACCGACACTGAGCTCCGCACGCGGGATTCGGCGGCCGAACCTCTCGCAAAGCGATTGCACGCGTGCGAAGGCTGCGGCTCGCAATTCATCATCAAACGCGGAGTCGGGCATGTCGGCTCAATCGTACACGCAAGCGGGTGCGGCCGCCATCGTTCTTTTGCGCGACATCCATATACTCCACGACGCCGCGCTACGCGAGCTCAAGCACGCGATCCCTTTCGGGCCGTGATCGATTTCTCCGCGAACCTGTCGGTGGATTTCGATCTGCAGATATCAAGCTGCGCGGGTCAGCGCGGGAATGCGACCATGCTCTCGTGTCCTTCCCGGTCCACGGCGGCGACGCCGAAGAAATAGTTGTCGATGATGACATTCTCAAGCCGGTGCTCGGTGACGTTGCCGACGAAGCGCGACCTGGTCCAATTCACCTCGCTCGGCTTTCTCCAGTAGATCCGGTAGCCGAGCAGGTCGGGCGCGTCCACGGCTTTCCAGCGGAGTGTAGGCGAGGGCTGCACGGCGCCGCGGATCGAGACGGAATCAGGCGCGGGCGGGGCCCAGGCCAGCGAGATTAGCGTGGCCGCGTCGAGCGCTGTCATCGCGGCGGCGTACTCGAAGTTGACGCCTTCGATCACGTCCCCGTAGGCGATGCCGTTCTCGGTGCGGAGGTCCTGGTGCTGGCGGGTGTAATCCTCGTGCGTCTCCATGAGGCGCACCGCCGCATACCCTTCATTATAGAAGGGGGTGTGGTGCCCGCCGCGGCCGTACCGGTCCAGCCGGTAGATGATCTCCACGTCGAGATTCGGGAAGTACGTGTCGGCGACCTTGTCTATGTAGCGCGCGAGCTGGCGGGACGGCGTATCGAGCTCGCCGCCCGTCGTCAGGATCCGCCGCAGCTCGGCGGCGGTCGTGGTCGGCGGAAGGCCGGGCGCGAACACGCGCGCCGTGGTATTCTCGATGACGCCGTCGATGCCACTGATGTTCCCGACCATGTCGTTGTTGATCACCGCGTCGAGATTCCAGCCTTCGGCCTTCGCTACGCGAGCGACGATGACCCCGCCGAACAGTCCCTGCTCCTCACCGGAGAGACCGGCGTAGACGATGGACGCGTCGGGCTGGTAGCGCGTGAGCAGGCGCGCCGCCTCGAGGATCGCGGCGATGCCGCTGGCGTTGTCGTTGGCACCGGGCGAGTCGGAGGTGTCGTTCAGCACATTGGTGACGCGCGAATCGATGTCGCCGCTGAGCAGCACGTACCGGTTGGGGTCGGAGCGCCCCCGCTGGATGGCGACGACATTGACGATGTTCACGTCCCTTGGGATACGGGGCATGGAGTCGCCTTTCACGACGTCGGAGATGTAGCGCACTTCGAGACAGCCGCCGCACGCCTGCGAGATCCGCCGGAACTCGTCGAAGATCCACCGGCGCGCGGCTCCGATTCCGCGCGTCGGGGACAGCGTGTCGGACATCGTGTGCCTGGTGCCGAAGCCGACGAGCGTGCGGATATTCCGCTCAATTCGCTCGGGCGATGCCGCGGCGACGATGGCATGGATGCGCGGGTCCTCGAACGAGGGCGGGTTCGCGGTGGCCGTCTGCGCGGACGCGAGGGCCGGCAGACAGGCAAGAACGACGAGAGTGGGCGAAAGAATCTGGCGTAGCACCGTTGACCTCCAGGTAAGCGCCCAAACGTACTCGTTCAGCTGGGATTGCGGATTTCGCAATCCTAGGTCGCATCTTGCAATAGGGGGTGGGGGTATATAGCTTTCGGCATGACGATCACTGAATGGGTGGTGATTGTGGCCGGAATGGCTGCGATCGCGTGGGTCAACTGGTACTTCTTTCTGGCGGGCCGTACCGCGGCCGCCGTCCAGGGCTCCGAGGTCGTGATCACCGTGGACAACGGCTACTCGCCGGCGACGATCCGGGCGCGGGCCGGCGTTCCGCTCAAGCTCGTATTCGACCGCAAGGACAACTCGAGCTGCTCGGAAGAAGTCGTGTTCCCGGATTTCGGCATCCGGCGGTTTCTCCCGACCGGCGAAAAAACCACGATCGAAGTCACGCCCCCCAAGCCGGGCCGGTACGAGTTCATGTGCGGCATGGGGATGCTGCGCGGAACGCTGATAGCCGAAGAATGACGCACACCAAGGTGCGGATCCCGGTGACGGGAATGACTTGCGCCGCGTGCCAGTCGCGCGTGCAGTCCACGCTGCGGAAGCAGCCGGGCGTCGAGGACGCGGCAGTCAACCTCATGATGGGGAACGCCACCGTCACGTACGATCCGGCCGCGACGAGCCCCGAGCGGCTGGTCGAGGCGGTTCGTGAGACCGGATACGGCGCCGAACTGGCCGCGCCTGACCTGTCGGCGTTCGACGAGCAGGAAGCGCGAGACCGGGCGCAGACGGCCGAGTTTCTCGATCTCCGGCGCAAGGCGGTCGTGAGCGGCATCGCCGGTGTGATCGCAATGGCGCTGTCCATGCCGCTCATGGCGGACGCCGCGAGCCGGGCGCACGGTCCCACGGCCGATCCGTTCATGCGGTGGACGATGACGTCGCTCACTCCGTGGCTGCAGTCGGTCGCGCCGTGGCTGTACGGGATTCCGGTGCAGGCGCTGTCGTACGGCCTGCTACTGCTGACCGCGGGCGTGATGCTGTGGGCTGGGCGCCACTTCTACACCCGCGCATGGACTGCTTTCCGCCACCACGCCGCGGACATGAACACGCTGATAGCCGTCGGGACGGGCGCGGCGTTTCTGTACTCTTTCCTGGCTACGGTGTTGCCCGGCTTCTTCGTGAGTCGCGGAGTCCCGCCCGACGTCTACTACGAGGCGGTGATAATCATCATCGCTCTCATTCTCGCCGGCAACGCGCTCGAGTCGCGTGCCAAAAAGCAAACCGCTGCCGCGCTGCGCGGGCTCGCGAGCCTGCGGCCGAAGACGGCGCGAGTGCTGCGCGATGGCGCGGAGATGGACGTTCCGGTGGAGAGCGTGCAGTCCGGCGACACCGTCGTGCTCCGACCCGGCGAGCGGGTACCGGTGGACGGCGCGGTGTTGTCGGGAGAGAGCGCCGTAGATGAATCCATGCTCACCGGCGAATCGCTCGCGGTTGCAAAGAAGGCCGGTGACAGGATGATCGGCGGCACCGTTAACCTCACCGGATCGGTGAGATATCGGGCGACGACGCTCGGCTCCGACAGCGTGCTCGCGCAAATAGTGAAGCTCATGCGTGATGCGCAGGGATCACGCGCTCCGATCCAGCGGATGGCGGACAGGATCAGCGGGATCTTCGTGCCGGTGGTGATCTCGATCGCAATCGTGACTTTCGTCGCGTGGTTCGTCGTCGCCGACACCGCCCCGGCGGTCCGCGCTTTCGCCGCGGCCGTCGCGGTGCTGATCATCGCGTGTCCGTGCGCGATGGGACTGGCGGTACCGACAGCGGTGATGGTCTCCACCGGTAAGGGAGCGGAGCTGGGCGTGCTGATCAAGGGTGGAGAAGCTTTGCAGCGCGCCGGAGATCTCACCGTGATCGCGATGGACAAGACCGGTACCGTAACGAAAGGGAAGCCGACGGTGACTGACATGGCTCTCGTCCCGGGAGGCCCGCTCGAAGACGAGACGCGCCTGCTCCATTTGGTGGCGTCGCTCGAAAGATCCAGCGAGCATCCGCTCGCGGACGCGGTCGTGCGTTACGCGGAGAGTCGCGGTATCGCGCCGGCCGGAGTGGAGTCGTTCTCCACCGTCACGGGCAAGGGTCTGTCCGGCGTGGTGGATGGCGTGCGAGTCGCCGCGGGGAACGAGGCCATGGTGTCCGACGCCGGCGCGAACGCGGCGCCGCTGCGAAGTGACGCGGAGCGATTGTCCGGCGAAGGCAAGACGCCCGTATACGTGACGGTGGACGGAAAGCTCGCGGGACTGTTGGCGATCGCGGATCCGATCAGGAGCACGTCGCGGGACGCGATCGCTCAGCTGCAGCGACTGGGACTCGACGTCGTGCTGCTCACGGGTGACAACGAGAGAACGGCGAACGCGATCGCGCGCGAGGCCGGGATCGGGCGCGTGGTCGCGGGTGTCCTTCCAGACGGGAAGGTTGCCGAAATCAAGCGGCTGCAGAACGAAGGTCAGGTGGTCGCGATGGTCGGCTTGAAACGTAGGACGTCGTTGTCGATGCGCTTG
>CAYGJL010000015.1:0-1350 GCA_964350145.1 uncultured Gemmatimonadaceae bacterium | reverse complement strand
TTCCGCTGTCGGCCCGCGCTCGCGCAGGCCGACATCGGAATGGCTGTCGGCACCGGCACCGACATCGCGGCCGAAGCCGCCGACGTGGTGTTGATGCGCGGCGACCTGGGAAGCGTGGTGCAGGCTGTGCGCTTGTCGCGCCGGACGATGCGGACGATGAAGCAGAACCTGTTCTGGGCGTTCATTTACAACGTCGTCGGGATTCCGGTCGCGGCCGGCGCGCTGTATCCGATGCTCGGGCTGCTGCTGAGCCCGATCCTGGCCAGCCTCGCGATGGCCTTCAGCTCGGTGAGCGTGGTGACGAACAGTCTTCGGCTGCGCGGTTTCCGCGCGACTGGATGACGCCATGACATCCGCCAAAAAACCCCGAGCCGGTGAACCGGCGGCGGCCTGCGGCTGCGACGTGGAAGGCAGAAGCGAAGCGGGAAGAAAAGCGGTGGCCGTAGATCCAGACGCCAAGATCAGGAACCTGAAGCGGCTCCGCCGGATCGAGGGACAGGTTCGCGGGCTGCAC
Source organism: uncultured Gemmatimonadaceae bacterium (assembly GCA_964350145.1). GTDB lineage: Bacteria > Gemmatimonadota > Gemmatimonadetes > Gemmatimonadales > Gemmatimonadaceae > JACDCY01. The sequence goes on along the minus strand of CAYGJL010000015.1, from coordinate 836 downwards.
AGGATGATCGAGGAAGACCGCTACTGCGCCGACATCATGACGCAGATCTCGTCCGTCAACGAGGCCCTCCGCGGCGTCGGGCGCGAGCTGATGCGCAATCATTTGAAGCACTGTGCGGCTTCCGCCATTCAAGCCGGGGAGAGCGAGGCGGAAGCCATGTACGACGAGCTTCTGAACCTCATGCACCGGTTCAACCGGTAACGGCATCGCGGATTACAGGGCGGCCCCATACGGGGTTAACGCACGGTTATTGCGGTCGTCCAACCAACGAAATTCCCCCCTCGCCCGTAGTTCGGGAGACGGCGTCGAGCATATCCGCGCTCGGGCGCCGGCCAGACAAATCTTGAGGACTTAATGCAAAGAAAGCGCTTGATCGCGGCGGGTGTCGCGCTGCTCGTTATTGTCATCGCGGGTTGGATGGTAAGCCGGGCCAACTCCGAGAAGGAGTCTCCTTACAGATTCGCGGCGGTAGAGCGGGGTGACCTGGAAGCCTCCGTCTCCGCGACCGGCAAGCTCGGTGCGGTGACGACGGTTCAGGTCGGCACGCAGGTCTCCGGGCAGGTCTCGGCGATTCACGTGGATTTCAACGACCGCGTGCGAAAGGGCCAGCTGATCGCGCGCATCGATCCGACGCTGCAGCAGCAGGCGGTGCGCGACGCGCTCGCCGGTCTGGAGCGGGCGCAGGCCGAGCGCGCTCAGGCGCAGCGGGAGTACGACCGGAACAAGCAGCTGTTCGACCGCAAGGTGCTGACCGAGGCCGAGTTCAACAACGCGCAGTACTCGCTGGCGATCGCCAGCGCGTCGGTGAAGTCGGCGCAGGTGACGCTCGACCGCGC
>CAYGJL010000014.1:0-67314 GCA_964350145.1 uncultured Gemmatimonadaceae bacterium | reverse complement strand
GGCTGGTATCGGTCACGACGAGCGGACTCGACGCATACGGCTCGTTCACGTCGCTCATCGTGCTCGGATCGCGGATCGTGCGATCGAAGAGCGCGCCACCTGCGACGGCGCCTCGCGAGCCGAGCGGCTGCCAACCCATGCCGCTGAAACGCGTAACCCTCGACGCCGCCGGGTCGAGCGGCCGGCGATACTCTCCGTTCACTCCGGCCCGAGCAAGAGACATCTCGTTCCGCGAATCGTCGACATCAAACGCAAGAGCGCCGGGATTTCCGCCGGTCCAGAACAGGCCGACTTTCTCGGTGGGATACAGAAGCCGCAGCATGGCGGGCGCGGCGCTGGGTAATTGCCGCGGCAGCGAGCCCACATCGTTGAGCGGGCTCCAGCGCGTCACCCACTCCGGCAGATCCCGCCCAGGTACGATCCCGAGCGATTGCGCGGCGGCTTGTCCGGATCCGCCCAGCAACAACACCGAGGCCGCAGCGAGAGCGGGGAGAGATCTCACTGTCAGCGCCATGGAATCAGTCCTTCCACGGGGATTGTCACTTCGACCCCGAACCTCGTGGATACAAAAACACGCGACGCCACGGTCGCGCTCCCGAAGTGGCCGGTGCGGTCGAACGCGTTGAACGCATAGAACGACAGCCGTCCGTCGCGTGGCAGCGTCTTGCTCACCTGCAGATTGAACAGCCAATCCACCGCGCCCTTCTGCGGCGAGCTCAGCACGCCGCTGCGCGGCAGTCTGATGTCGGAGTATTCCGGATTGGTCCGGTCCTCCACGGGCACCGGAACCAGCGCGCCGCCGCGCGTGATGTAACCCACGAAGGCGAGGGTGTCCGTGCCGCCGACGTTGTGGCGAATCTCGCGCAGCGTGTGCTGAACGGTTCCCGTGATGACCAGGCCGAGCTGCGGCTGATGGTGCACGAGTCGCGTGTTGAGCAGGAATCGCTCGCCGGTCCGCACGACGCTCTCGTAATACGGGGAGCGCGGAGCGCTCTGGCTGATCTGGAAATTCGGGAAGTCGGCCGCGAACTCGATGCCGTCCTTCTCCAGTCGGCTCTTCACCAGCGCTCCCTGCAGGGCGATGCGCGTGCGCAGCGCCGGGATCTCCGGAAAATCCGCCGTGATCTCGAAGCCGCTGCCGCGCTGGCGCAGGTTGTTGGACGGACGATCGATCAACACCGGGACGGAATCGCTGGATGACGCCGGCTCCACGACGTCCGGCGGACGCCCGGAGCCCGGGTCCGTATTCGTCAGGTCGAAGTGCTCCCGCATCACGAAGGTGGGCTCCGGATTGATTCCCACGCCTCCTTTAGTCTTGTCGGCGAACGCAGTGAAGCTCAGGTTCGAGCCGCCGAGTCGCAGCTCCAGCCCCGCCTCGGCCCTGTCTGCTACCGAGTAGCCAAGATCGGGATTGGTCGGATCGAAGATGAACGTGGTGAGGACAGCCAACCGCTCCGCCGGCTCGTTGGCGAAGTGATTCACGTTGATCACGTCGTAGTAATCCAGCGACGGATACAGGTCGCCGAGCGACGGGCTCTTCGCGAGGCGGCCGGCGCCGGCACGTATGCGAAGCGCGGGGCTCGGAGCGAGCTCGACGTTGAAGCGGGGCTGGAGCACGACGTCACGGGCGCCGGAGAAGGAAGAGCCGCCCTCGTGCAGGACGTCCAGCCTCGCGCCGACCTGCACGTTGAACAGCATGCTTCCGAGGGAGCGGGACAGGCGGTCGTCGAGATACAGGCCGGTGGTGGCGAACGGAGGGACGCTGCTGAAGCTGCGCGGCCTGTCGAAGCCGCGCACGCCGTTGAAGCGCTGCTGCGGCGGAAATTCGATGTCGAACTGGACGCCGCTTCCCTGGTTGGCTTCGCGCCGGACCTCAGTCCCGAGCCGCAGGTCGTGCATGAAGCCCGCGAGCTGTCCGGGAATCGATATCTCGCCGCGTGAATAGAAGAAGCTCGGATCGCCCCCCACCTCGACTGCCGCGTTGTAGATGCCTCCCACGTAGCGGCCGACCTGCCGGCCGGGCTCGGTTCGATTAGTGATGGGTGTGGCGCCGCGGAGGATATTTCCGCGGGAGTCCGCTCGCTGCCGGCCGCGCTCGTACGCCGCCGTCCACTCCAGCCGGGACGAGCCCCAAAGCTTCAGGCGCAGCCGCTCCAGTATCCTCGTGCCCACGTCGCTGTTGTGCGATTCCCTGCCCTCGACCGTCGCGACTTCCGGGCGGTCGTCGGTGAGGCGGTAGAAGTCGAAGCGCGTATCGAGGACGAGCCGCGCATCGGTCAACGATCCCGGCCCAGCGAGTTGTGCATCGCCGCCGAAGGCGGCGCGGTGGGCAAGCTGGCCTGCGATGCGCGTGGATTGCGCATTACTCGTTCCGCCCGGCGCGCGTGTGCGCGCTACGTTCGAAGTCAAAGTCGCGGTCTGGCGGCGCCCGAGCTGTGTCCCACCGACTAGGCTGGTCTCCGTGGTAGACGCATCCACACGGACGGCGGCAGCCGGCTCGACCGCGCCGGCCCGGGTGTCAACGATGATCGCCCCGTGCGTGAGATCGCCCCAGCGCGCGGACGGCACGCCGCGAATCACCTCGACCCGTTCGATAGTAGCCGCGGGAATCCGGCGGAGATCTATGCCCCCTCCGGCAGCGCTGCTGAACCCGAGCTCGCCGCGCCTCCCGAGGCTCTGGAGGTTCGCGTTGTTGGACAGCGGCACGCCGTCGATAACGATCAGCGTGCCGAACGAAGCCAGGTTCTGCGCTGAGCGGTCTGCCGAGCTGGCGCCGCCAGAGATCGGGACTGACCGAAGCGAGATCTGCTGCACGCCGTCGAGCCCCGGCACCTGCAGCGGAACGCCCGGAACGAGCTCGAGAATTCCGGCGAGACTCGCCGCCACCTGGTTCTTGATTGCCTCGTGCTCGATGACGCTGGCGGTGCCGAGCTCGCCGCGCGCGCGGCTCATGGGATCGGCGTTCACCTGAACGCCTTTCAATTCGAGGGCATGACGCGCCATCTCGATGTCTTGCGACATCGAGCCGGTCGCTGGCACTACGACATTGATTCTCGTGGGCGAGTAGCCCAGGCGCTGCGCGCGCAGCACCTGCGGACCCGGGGGCACATTCACGATACGATACCGGCCGGCGCTGTCGGTAACTGCACCGAGGCCGGTGCCCTCAATCGTGACTGCGACGCCCCACATCGCCTGCGCGGTGGAGGCCTCCGTTACCCGGCCTGAGAGAGATGCGCCGCGTGCGCTCGTTTCCTGCGCGGCCAGCGGCGACGCGAAGCTCGCTGCAAGCGCGAGTAAGGCGAGGAGCGAAGTGGCAACGAAGATAGTGCGCGGCACGGATGCCGAACGGCGCATAAAGTCGGCGGGCCGGGACATTTTCATCCGGAACGATGTGGTATCGCTTCTGAAAAGGGCAAGCACGGATGGCGCCGACCCGCTATTCATCAACTGCGCTTCCCGAGAGCGAGGCATGTCGGGACGTACGGTCCTGACCTTTTCGCGCGCTCCCGATTTATGGCGCCACGACGCCCGGCGTCCGCGAGGTTCTCTGAAAGTCGTTCGCGCTCGTGCGCGTGGATTGCAAAATGTGCCGCCCGTCCGGCAATGTTCTGAGAATCTTGCGGCTGAACGAGACGTGGTGGGCGTTCGGTTCCTCAACCATGAACAGTCCGTACTTGCGGTCCATCGAAGGATGCACGATTGCATCGCAAACCTGTCTCGGCGGCTGCTGCAGCGAGTAATAGGTCGAGATCGTCGAAAAAACGTCGAGTATCCGTTCCCGAGGGAGTCGAAGATACTCGTTATTGTTGGGCGGGACGTTCGCTCGGACGAAAGAACCAGGGTCGGCTGGCAATGCGATTGCAGCCACCTCAGTCAGGACGTTTCCGAAACTGATTCCATGCCCAAAATGAAATTCCCGGACGCCGCGCTCGATCATATTCGGAACAGCCGGGTTATCTACATCGGCCGATCCGATGAACTCGAAGTTGGCTCCGCGAAGGTCAAGCATGTCCGGTAAGAACGGTCTGTGGTCGATTGCATCTGTAGCCACAACCACCGTTTTCCCGGGAGCGAGGGGGAAATCCCGCCCGGTGCCGGGAAACGCAGCCATGAACTCCGTCCATATACCGGCCGGATCGCTCTGGTACGTGGCGTTTCTTACGCAGTCAGCACCACCGTTACCCTCGGTCGGCGCGTGCAGAGAATTGGCGAACGGATCCGCAACAAGAACGCCGTCGAGGTAAACCGTGGTGTCGCTATTGTTGTACAACTCTAGAAAACCGCTATACCTGTAACTACCCACGCCGGGAATGTAATTGAGCTGGAACGACCATTCGCTGATCACGAGTGACGTTCGAAAGGTCGCGGGGACTCGAACCGTTGCCGTCCCTGAGCTGGATGTCACGTCGACTTCGCTCTCACCCGTAAAAGCACCCGCACCGCTTGCCTCGTTCAGCGTGGCAATCTCAGTCGGGGTCAGCAAGCGCCGAACTGAAACGCGGTACTTTCCTGTCGGGAGGCCGGAGATCGAGACCGTGCCTGAGGCGGTGGTCGTGAGATTTCGAGGCGAGCCGCTACCATCCACAGGCGTCAGGGTTACCTCCGCACCGGGGATTCCGCCCGTCCATCCGAGCTTTTCCGCGATACTCGCATCCGGCTCGCTTGCGAGTATGGTGAGAACGAAGTTTCCGCTCGGTGGTGGCGGCTCGACGATGTCTCTTCCGCCACCCCCACCGCATGCGGCAAGGAACGAGGTGGCGCAAAGAAGCATCAAGTAACCGACAAATTCACGTTTCATCTGATTCCGATTATGACGCCGCTACGGCTCGACGGATTCGTCCTGCGATGCTCTAGGGCGCGACGACGCCCGGCGTCCGCGACGTTCGCTGAAAGTCGTTCGCGCTGGTGCGCGTGGATTGCAAAACGTGACGGCCGTCCGGCAGTGTCCTCAGAATCTTGCGGCTGAATGAGACCAAGTGCTTATCCGGTTCATCGATCATGAAGACGCCGTACTTACGATCCATCGAAGCGTGAACGAGCTCCGGACATACGGCGATCGGTGGCTGCTGGTTCGCCATGTAATTCGAGATTCCTGTAAACACATCCAGCATGCGTTCGCGCGGGAGCCGAAAGAACTCGTTATTGTTGACCGGCACATTTGCCCTGACAAGCGAGGCAGACGCAGTTGGCAGGAAGATCGGAGTCGCTGCTGCCGTGGAGTGATCGAAAAGAATGCCGTGCCCATAAAAGTACTCCCGGACGCCGCGCTCGATCATATTGGGAACAGCTGGGTTATCCACGTCCGCTGAGCCGATGAACTCGAAGTTTGCTCCCCTAAGGTCAAGCATGTCAGCGAAGAATTGTCGGTGATCAATAGCGTCCGTAGCCACTACCGCTGCTTTGCCGGGCGCCAGCGGAAAATCCCGGCCAGTGCCAGGAAAAGCCGCCATGAACTCGGCCCAAATGCCTGCCGGATCGTTCATGTACACTGAGTTCTTTGCGCAGTCCGCGCCGCCCGTACCCTCGTTCGGCTGGTGTGTGATCCTGGCCATTGCGTCGGCCACAAGGATCCCATCGAGGTAAACGGTGGTGTCGCTATTGTTGTATAGCTCGAGGAAGCCACCGAACCGATAGTTTCCTGTGCCCGGAATCCACTTGTGTTGGAACGACCATTCGCTGATGACAAGCGAGGTTCGAAAGCTCGCCGGGACCCGAACCGTGGCCGTGCCCGAACTAGACGCAACCTCCACTTCGCTCTCACCGACAAAAGCTCCCGCGCCACTTACTTCGTTCAGCGTGGCGATCTCAGAAGCGGTCAACAGCCGCCGAACTGAAACGCGGTACCTCCCTGCCTGCAATGCCGAAATCGAAACAGTCCCTGCGGCGCTGGATGTCAAGGTTCGAGGTGCGGCACTGCCGTCCACCGGCGTGATGGTTACCTCCGCACCGGGAATTCCGCTCGTCCATCCGAGCTTCTCTGCGGTACTCGCATCCTGCTCACTTGCGAGTATGGAAAAAACGAAGTTTCCGCTCGGTGGTGGCGGATTGACGATGTCTCTTCCGCCGCCGCCGCCGCATGCTGCAAGAACAATGGTGATGCCAAGGAGGAGCAAAACACGCATACCAGAATTACGTCCCATTACAAGCCTCCTGGTGCGGCGCTGATCGGCGCCCGGCGAGCACGATTTACTGCAACCCCCGGACCAGACGCCGTGTTCCTTGGTGCTTCTGATGCGGTCAATGCTGCAACGATCGAATCCGCGGCCTGCGCAGTACCTATTACTCCATGCCTCGCAAAGACTACCCGCCCCTCGGCATCGATTACGATAGTCTGCGGAACAGTAAAGCCGCGGTATAGCGAGGCTAGCTTGCGGTTGGGAAAAGGTACGAGCGGGAACGGAAGGTCGTTGGCCTCCGCATACTTTGTCGCCACGCTCATCGAATCGGTGGTGAGTCCCAAAACTCGAACACCCTGGCCGGCAGATGACAACCCCGACAGCCGCTCAGCCAGCCCCTTCCACACAGGGAGTGTTTCCCGGCAGAAGGGACAGGTGGAGGTTAGAAGGATCAAAAGCTGCCGTCGTCCCGCAGATGGCACTCCGACGGTGAGCGAATCACCGGCGGTGGACACGCCGGTGAAGGAAGGAACGTACGCGCCGCGCTGAATCCTCGTGTCCGCGCGGCGATGCTCGAGGAAACCTTCCCTGAGCGTCCGGTACTTTACGCCAAGCGCTACCAGCATCGCCGCCGAAAGCGACAGCAGCACCCACGGCACCATTCTCGGCCTTAGGACCTCTCGCATTTCAGCTCGTCATCCTAGAGGGAACATGCGACAACTTGATGGGCTGGTAGCGCTCGATGTGCTACCGCAACATGCAACCGCAACAACCTGTCGAGCAGTCTCCCTCGCCGTTGTAGAAGTCGCACCAGGTATCGCACTCGAGTTCGCTGCTGCATTCGCCGAGCTCATGCGGCGGGTTGTAAATGCAAGTCGTCGCGGAATTGGCCGCCAGAACTTCGCTGGCTCCGAAGGTCAGCGCACCCACGGCGAACAGAGACACGACCAGCATTGCGAAACTGCTCTTCATTCTTTGCATCTGAACCCCCTGAAGAGAGAAGCCACCACCGACCACGATGTGGCTCTGCTTGCGGGATTTCAAGAACGATCGTTTGGCGTTCGCTTCAGACTACTACTGGTAGTAGTGTCCGGCTGGTCAGCGGCGATGCGACCTTTGAGCTACTCAAGGTGCTCCCACACCAGCTACTTCACTCGCGCCGGGCCTTAACGCTGATCACGAGGCGATCGAAAAAAAAACGCTAGGGGCCAGGGCAGACCGATTGCCGCGGGCCGCGGCCCGCTTGGACGGATCGTCCCGCCCGTTTGCCCCGAGGCTCTACGGCGTGACGACGCCCGGGGTCCGCGACGTTCGCTGGAAGTCGTTCGCGCTGGTGCGCGTGGATTGCAAGATGTGGCGGCCGTCCGGCAGCGTCCTGAGCACCCGTCGGCTGAACGAAACCAGGTGCGCGTCCGGCTCGTCCACCATGAAGAGTCCGTACTTGCGATCCATGGCCGAGTTGACCAGTTCGGTGCATACGGCGATCGGCGGCTGCTGCAAGGACATCCACGTCGAGATGGTCGTAAATAGGTCCAGAATGCGTTCACGCGGCAGCCGAATGTGCTCGGTCGCATTGGGCGGCAAGTTCGCACGAGCGAACGAAGCAGATGTGCCTGGCAAGGAGAGCGCAACGACAGCCGCGAGGCTGTTGCCCCACATTAGTCCGTGCCCGAGAAAATATTCCCGGACGCCACGCTCGATCATGTTTGGAACCGCCGGATTATCCACATCGGACGACCCGATGAACTCAAAGTCCGCTCCGCGAAGGTCGAGCGCGTCCGCGAAGAACGGCCGGTGGTCGATCGCATCTGTGGCAATGACTACCGCTTTGCCTGGCGCTAACGGGAAGTCATGACCCGTCCCCGGAAAACCGGCCATCCATTGCGTCCACACTCCCGCGGGATCGTTCTGGTATGGAGCATACAGACCGCAATCCGAGAACGTACCAGGCACATTCGAGGCCTTTGCGTGTCCGTCGGCTATGAGAACGCCATCCAGATAAACGGTGGTGTCGCTGTTGTTGTACAGCTCGAGGAAGCCGCCGAACTGGTAGCTTCCTGTACCTGGAATCCATTTGTGCTGGAACGACCACTCGCTGATGACGAGCGACGTTCGAAAGCTCGCCGGGACTCGGACGGTGGCCGTACCTGAACTGGATACGACCTCCACTTCGCTCTCACTGACAAAAGCTCCCGCGCCACTCACTTCGTTCAGCGTCGCGATCTCAGAGGCGGTCAACAACCGCCGAACTGAAACGCGGTACCTCCCTGCCGGCAATGCCGAAATCGAAACGGTTCCTGCGGCACTGGATGTCAAGGTTCGAGGTGCGGCACTCCCGTCCACCGGTGTCACCGTCACCTCGGCCCCTGGTATTCCGCCCGTCCATCCGAGCTTCTCTGCGGTACTCGCATCCTGCTCACTTGCGAGTATGGTGAGAACGAAGTTTCCGCTGGGCGGTGGCGGCTCGACGATATCTCGCCCCCCGCCGCCGCATGCCGCAAGGACCATGGTGCCGCCAAGGAACACCACCCACGAACCAGTTCTACTTCTCATCACGTGTCCCCTGCCGCAGCGTGCATAGGAAGCGGACTAGAATCGTGCCTTGAACCCACTGGTGCAATTATCTCGTGAAGCAGCCGCAACAACCTGTTTGGCAGTCTCCATCGTAGCCGCCGGCATTCCAACACATTTGATCGCACTGTTCTTCGCTTGAACATTCACCAAGCTCGTGTGGCGGATTGATAATGCAAGATGTTGCCGCATTGCTCGCCCGCAACTCGTTCGCTCCGAATGTCAGAGCGCCAATCGCGAACAGGCTTACGACCAGCATCGTAAAACTGCTCTTCATTCTTTGCATCTGAACCCCCTTGAAGAGAGAAGCCACCACCGACGACGATGTGGGTCTGCTCGGGGGATTTCAAGAACGATCGTTTGGCCTTCGCTTCAGACTACTACTGGTAGTAGTGCCTGGCTGGTCAGCGCCGATGCGACATTGAGCTAATCAAGGTGCTCCCACACCAGCTACTTCACTCGCGCAGGGCCTTTACGCTGATCAAGCGGGATCGAAAGAAACCGTTAGGGCCAAGGCAAGCCGATCGGCGCCGGACGCGGGCGCTTGGCTGGATCGTCCCGACCATCGAAATACCGCTCAACGTCCCGTCTGACGGCTGCACGGTGCCCCTGGTCGGCAGCCGAGAGGCCTTCGGACAAGCTCGTCCGCCGGGCTATCCAGGCCAGGTGATGCTCGACCGTCGCACGGACGCCGGACGTCGCCGAAGCGCTCCCCGCGAGGTCCAGCAAGCCATCCACCGTCGCCCGCTGCGCAACGCGACGCAGCTCCGGACCCTGCTCTTCCCCGGCTACGGCCAAGGTCGCCGACGATATGCCCCACGTCGTCTCAAACAGCGCGCTGATCACCTCATCGAGCGACGGGTTCGACGCGTCCCGCGCGTGGAACGACACCAGCCGCGCGGCGCGCTGCGGATGCAGCAGTCCGTTCACGATCTCCTGCGCCAGGCTGTGCGCTGCCGCGAGCGGATCGAACGATGTGCCGGCCGGAGTCGGAATGAGCGTTAGATCGGAGTCGTAACCGGCCGGTACCGGGGGAATCATCGCCGCGATGCGTCCGGGAATGCGCAGCTCGCGCGGAGTTAGCGCCGAAAGAACGAGCCGCAGCGCGGCCCGCTGCTCGGCGGGCGGAAGGATCCGCGTCGGCTCCGTCTGCTCCCCGCGCAGCGCGTAGCCGAATTCCATCCCACCGACGTACTTCGTAGCGCCGACCAGCGCGTACCGGTGGTGCAGGTACACATGCGCGAACCGGCGATTCAACACCGCGAGCGGCTCGCCCGGCTGCGCGGCGCGCTCGTCGAATCGGTCCATCAGCACGCGGCGCACGGCCATCGTCCGCCGCAGCGCGGTCAACATGTCGCTGCCTTCAATCCACTGACTCGCGCTCGGCAACGATCCCGATGCGCCGACATGTTGGTCCGCGATGAACCGGAGCCCACGCGCCTCTGCGTCACGCACGATCCGGCTGAGCCCCGCGGCCTCCTCAGCGGGCGTGCGGAACCAGGTGTACGCGTACCGGATCGCGAGCGTGTCGTGCGCGCCGCCCGAATTGCGATACGCGTCGCTGATGTCCAGCCGCCCCTGCGCATCCAGCGTGATGAGCGGATACGGGTAGTCCATCACCGACGAGCGCCCCTGCGTCGCCGCGATGTAATTGTGCGCGATGCCGAGCGTGTGCCCAATCTCGTGCGCGCTGTGCTGCCGCCTGCGCGCCATCGCGAACTGCTCGGCGGTGAGCTGCAATCCACCCGGCGGCGCCGCTGGCAGCAGCCCCATGTAGATGTCGTGATCCACCAGCGAGCGGTACGAGTCCATTCGCACGACTGTCTTCACGATCTCGCCAGTGCGAGGGTCTATCATGGACGGCCCGACCGACGGCCCACGCTGCATCCGGTGCACCCAGTAGATCGCGGGATAGCGCGCGTCGAGCGGACTCACGCCCGCCGGCAGCGTCTCGATGCGGAACGCGTTGCGCCAGCCGGCAGCGCCGAGTACTTCGTTCCACCAGAGGCCGCCCTCGATGAACGCGCTGCGGTACGGCTCGGGGATTCCGGCGTCGATGTAGTACACGATCGGCTTGACGGGCTCGATCTTCTCGCCGCGTAGATACGCGGCGGTGTCGGACGGCTCGAGCCGCCAACGCGCGACCGCGCGCTGGCGGTAGTCGCCGGAGAATGGCTGCGCGAAGTCGAAGAAATCGTTGGAGAAGAGACCCGCGCGCGGATCGAACGCGCGCAGGGGGAGCGGCGGCTCCGGCAGGCGCAGGAAGCTGTGGTGCTGCTCGATGGCGATCGTGCGGGCGTCGGGTGCAACCTGGCGGAGAACGAAGTTGGGATCGTCAGTGGAAAAGGTGAGCACCGAGCGGATCTCGGTGTTCTCCGGGAACGAGCGCGTGTTCGCGGGATCAACGAAGCTGCGCTCGCGGTCCAGACGCACGGAGCCGAGCCGCGCGCCGCGCAGCGAGCCGATCACGTCGTACACGTCGCTGAGGAAGAAATCCGTCGCGTCCACGACCGTTCCGCCCGGGCCTTCGCGCTGCACAGCGAACGAAGCGAGAACGGAGCTGGGAAAGGACTCCTCGACCGAGCGCTGGAGCGCAGGGTTGTCGGTGCGCGCGAGGACCGCGGTATTCTCGCGGATGAGGAACACGCGCGCGCCGCGTCGCTCGAACCGCACGACCGCGTTGTCGCCGAGCTGGCCGCGATCGAGGCCGGCAGCCGTGGCGCCGACGCCGGTGGCGAGGGTGTTGAGGTACAGTAGCCGCTCGCCGAGTCGGGGGATGGTGAGATGGACTTTCCCGGTCGCGGCGTCGTAGCGCAGGGGGAGAAGACCGCTCTCCGTGGCCACGGGCGCGGGCGGAGACTGCGACGGAGGAGCGGCGGAAGCACAGCCAGCAACGATTGCTGCCGCCATCAAGGTGAAGAACGATCGATGCGAGAGCTTCATGCGGCCGTTGGGTTCAAGGACGTGCTCATAAAGCGTTTTCCTGCAGGGTTGGGTGACAGGTTATTGGTGTTGGTTCTGGTTAACCACTGGTCAACGGTGAACGGTGATTGGTAACCAAAAACCATCTACCAGGAACCCGTTGTTAACCAAAACCAAAACCTACGACCAGCCACCCAACCCTGTTGTACACTAGTCCTTCAACTTCCTCGTAAGGTACGTGTACTCCAGCGCGATCCGCTTCGCCGACTCCCGCAGATTCGCCGCGGCGGAGTGCCCTCCGTCCGTGTTCTCGTAGAACAGCACCGGATACCCGAGCTCTTCTAGCCGCGCGACCGCCTTTCGCGCGTGTCCCGGGTGCACCCGGTCGTCCTTGGTCGAAGTGTGGATGAACGGCTCGGGGTACCGCCGTCCCGCGCGCAGCGCCTGGTACGGAGAGTATCCCTCGATCCACGCGCGCTGCTCAGGGATGTCCGGATTACCGTACTCTGCAATCCACGACGCGCCTGCGAGCAGCTTGTGGTACCGCAGCATGTCGAACAGCGGAACCTGGATCACCACCGCGTTGAACAGCTCCGGGTGCTGCGTCATCGCGACGCCCACGAACAGTCCGCCCTGCGACCCGCCCATGATGCCGAGCCTGCGTGGCGACGTGATGCGGCGCGCGATCAGGTCCTGCGCGACCGCGACGAAATCCTCGTGCGCCCGCTGCCGGTTGGCGCCGATCGCCGCCTGGTGCCACGACGGTCCGAACTCGCCGCCGCCGCGGGTGTTGGCCCTCACGTACACTCCGCCGTCCTCGAGCCACAGCTTCCCTACCGTACCGGAATAACCCGGCAACAGGCTCGACTGGAATCCGCCGTAGCCGTACAGAAGAGTCGGGTTGTTGCCGTCGAGCGCCATGTCCTTCGGGTGCGTCACGAAGTACGGGATCTTGGTCCCATCCGCCGATGTGGCCTCGTACTGCGTGACGGTGTGCCGCGACCCGTCGAACCGCGGCGTGATGGACTTCACCTTCTCCACGCGCCCGGTGGCCGCGTCCGCGAGCCAGAGGCTGTTCGGCTCGAGGAAGTTCGACGTGCTGAAGAAAATGTCGTCCGAGAGATCGGACGAGGATCCGATGTCCACGGATGCGTTCTCCGGCAGCGGCAGCCGCCGGCGCGTCCAGCCGCTCGGACCGCGGTCGTACACGTAAGCCGCGCCCTTCACGTTCTCGTACAGCGCCACGATCAACTTGTTACGCGTGCTCGACACGCCTTCGATGGACTCGCGCGAGCCGGGACGAAGAATCAGGTACGGCTTCGCGCCTTCCGGATCCGCTTTGAGCTCCGCGAGATCGTACGCGAACAGATCGCCGAGCTTCATTCCGTTCCAATCAATGTCGGTCGTCATGACGAGCTGGCCGTCCACGAGCGCGTTGATCCCGCCCTTCGCCGGGAACGGCAGCTTCACCGGCGGCCCAGAGTCGTGGAGCAGCCACTGCTCCCGCTCCCAGAACGTGAGTCCGCGGCTCGCCAGCAGCGCCTGCACTCGGCCGTCCGAATCGCGCAGCGCAAACGCGCTGGCGGACACGTCGTCGGCAGAGCCGCGGAACACCTCCGGCGCGTCTTCTATCCGCTGCCCGCGAGTCAGCCGCCGCACGATGAACGGGTAGCCCGACTTCGTCAGCGTGCCGGGCCCGAAGTCCCGCGAGATGAAAATGTTGTTCGCGTCAATCCACGATGCGCCGCCCTTGGACTCAGGCAGCACGAACCCGCCGGCCACGAACGACTTCGTCCGCGTGTCGAACTCCCGAACCTCGACCGCGTCCTTGCCGCCGTTCGACAGCGAGATCAGGCAGAGCCTGTGCTCCGGCGGAAGACAGTTCGCGCCGCGATACACCCAGTTCGCGCTCTCGTTCGCGGACAGCGCGTCCATGTCCAGCACGGTCTCCCACTCTGGATTCGCCGAGCGGTATGAGTCGAGCGTAGTGCGCCGCAGAATCCCGCGCACGTGACTGGAGTCCTGCCAGAAGTTGTAGATCGCCCGCCCGCGGAAACCCGGCGAAGCGATCCGGTCGGTCGCCTCGAGAATCCGCAGGGCGTCGTCATGGAGCCTCTGATACCGTGGATCGCCCTGGAGCACCGCCAGCGAGCGCGTGTTCCGCTCTCGGACCCACGCGAGCGCCCGCTCGCTTTCAACCTCCTCCAGCCATATATGCGGATCCTCCGTCTGCGCGACGACATCGGCCCGAGCGACACCGGCCTGCGCTTCGGCGATCCGCGCGGACGCACCGAGAAGAAGAATCGCGAGTAAGCCGCAACGTGAATTCATCCGCATATGCCCGACCCGGTTTGAGTCCGTAACGCAAGCGGTCTGGCGCCGGCATCATCGCCAACGCCAGACCGTTTACCCATAACCAATCAGTTAACCAAAACCAAAACCAACAACCTGTCACCCATCCCTGCTGTTAGCTCAGCAGCCCTATCAGCTCCTCGCCAACCGTCTGACCTCAGCCGCCATCGCTCTCACCCGTACCGCATCGCTCGAGCCGCGAGCATCCCGGTCGAGCCCGGACGCGATCCGGTTCAGCGCGCTTCTCCGCGCCGACCCGCTCATCCCTTCCGCGCGGATCAGATCCTCCGCTACCGTCGCGGCCCGCGCATTGGCGAGCCCGTTGTTTCGGCCGAGCTGATCGAGATACGACCGCACGACCGCGAAGCTCGCCGGCCACTCGATCCTCTCCTGCATCTGCGGATTGAACCGGCGCACGCGTACAGACTTCGCCGCGTCGATCTCGTTCTGCGACAGGAACTCGCTCGCCTTGAGCGCGAAGATGTCGAGCCCGCGGCCGATCTCAGAGCCGACGATCATGCCGTTGTACCAGTACGCCGACCAGTGACCAGCCAGCGCCAGCGTCTCGCGGTCGATCGGCCCGCGGTCGAAGAACGCGATTTCGAACGGATGCGCGGGATCGGTGAAGTCGAACACCGAGATTCCACCCTGATACCACGCCTGCACCATGATGTCGCGGCCCGGCACTGGAATCAGTGAGCCGTTGTGCGCCACGCAGTTCTCCTGCGCGGTCTGCGGGGCGGGCAGCTTGTAGTAACCGGCGAGGCTGAGCCTGCCGCCGATCAGATTGAACAGCGCGTTCGCGCCCCACTCCTTCCGGTCCGACGCCTGGCAGCGCGGCGCTCCGCCACCACCCCACTCGTCGGTGAAGATCACCTTGCGGCCGTCGTTGCTGAACGTGGCCGAGTGCCAGTAGGCAAAGTTCGGGTCTATCACCTCGTGCGTCCGCCTGGGATTGGCCGGATCGCGAATGTCGAGGATGATGCCGTTGCCCGAGCACGCGCCAGCGGCGAGGCCGATCGCCGGGTACACCGTGATGTCGTGGCACATGTTCGTCTGCGCCGTTGACTGCGTGCCCTCACCATGCCGCCCACCGGGCCACAGCCCCGCGATCCGGCCGGTGGCCGGGTCGGCGAAAATACGCGGCATGCTCACGACCCGCGCGTCCTGCGGCGCGTTCAAGGGAACACGAATGACCTCGATCCGGAACAGCGCGGTGGCCGTGTCGTCCGGGGACCGGACGCAGCCGGCGAGCTCCGATGCCGGACGCACACCGCCGGTTCCCTGCACGTACACGTAGATGACGCCGGCGTCTCTTGGATCCGGCACCAGCGTGTGCGTGTGCGAGCCGCGGCACGTCTGCACCGTCGCCACCTGCTTCGGCTCGGCCAGATTCGTTATGTCGAAGATGCGGACGCCGCGGAACCGCTCGTTGCTGACCGTGTCGCGCACGCCCTGTGTGCCGCAATCGAGCCGGCCGCGCGTCTCTTCAACCGAGACGAACAGGAGGTTGTTGTAAACCGAGACGTCTGCCTGACCGCCCGGGCAGACGATCCCGGCCGCCAGCGTCGGGGTGGCGGGGTTCGAGATGTCCCAGATCTGCACTCCGCTGTAGTTCCCCAGGAACACGCGATTGCCGTCGAAGGCCAGATCGGTGTTGGCGAAGCCGAAGTTGTTCGGGTTGCCCGGGTCGAAGAAGCGCCCGGGGCGCGTCGTGAAGGAGACTCTCTCGAGGTTGCGAATCGCCTCGTCAGCGGGCACCCAGTGGCCGCCGGCGAGGCCGACACGCGGGTCGGCCGCCTGGGCGGCAGCGTCGCCAGCGATGGCGAAGACCGAGGCCGCGAGCAGCAGCCCACGCAAGGAGAGAGAGATGGATCGAGCGAATGTCGGGGACTTCGTGGAGCTCATGTCGGATCTCGTTTTGGAGTGATCGGAATGGTCCTTAAAGCTGTGCAACGGTACCGCCGTCGGCTACCGGGGCGGACGCGGTCCCATGGCGTTCAACATGGACTGCATACGGGCTATCTCGGCGCGCTGGTCGGCGTCTATGTCCGACACCAGTGCGTACAGCTCGGAATCCTGCGCCGCTCCCTGACTCCCCATCAGTTCGGCCACCATGATGATGGCGCCTTCGTGGTGCTTGATCATCAGCTCCAGGAACAGACGCTCGAACTCGCTGCCGGTCGCGGCGCGGAGACGGGCCATCTCGGCATCGGTGAGCATCCCTGGCATCGCCATGTGCATCATGTGCTCGCCCGTCGGCGGCAGCGGCTTCCCTCGCCGCTCCAGCCAGCGCCGCATGAGCGCGATCTCGTCCTTTTGAGAAATGTCGATCCGCTCGGAAAGGAGTCCAAGCCCCTGGCTCGGGTTTCGGCTCGGCACGAGGTTGGTCATCTCCAGCGCCTGAGCGTGGTGCATGGTCATGTGATGCATGAAGCGGACGTCCGGGTCCATCTGATGCGCCATTCCGGTATCTGGGCGGGCTGGTGCCATCACCATGCCGGGAGTGTGCTGGTGCTCCGCAGGAACAACTGCCGCAGTCGGAGCCGGAGTCTGGGCCACGTCCGCCTGAGACGTCGTCTGGCAGGCCGAGGCGAGGATGAAAGAAGCAGGCGCTATGACGCGCGTTACGCGAATAATCCGGCGATTCCTGGTCATCGATTCCTCATTCTTACACTGCGTGATGGCGCAGGTTCACGCCTGCGCCTTTACCGCCGCGACGAAGGCGTCCACCGCCGGCGGCCCTGACCCTACTCCCTCGTCGTGCTTGAAGTATACGTACGCCTCCGTCCAGGGCTGGTCCGCCACGCGCCGGGCCCACTCTGCCAGAGCAGCCTCGCCGTAGTCGAAGCGATGCAGCCGCAGATACCCCCAGGACGCGGTACAGACGACCGGGCTCTTGAACTCCTCCTGCTCGGCCACGCACATGGCGACGTCGCGCGCGCGCAGCGCGTCGTACACGTCGTCCTCGAACCAGCTGTCGTGGCGGAACTCGATCACGAACTTTCTGTCCGCGGGCAGCAAGGCGAGAAAGCCGTTGAGCCGGTCGAGGTCCTTCTTCATGTTCGGCGGGAGCTGAAAAAGAATCGGGCCCAGACGGTCTTCCAGCAGCGCCGTGTTCTTCAGCAGGAAGCCGAGCAGATCCGCCGCGGATTCGGCCTTGAGCCGCGCGTGGTGCGTAATCCGCTGGCTGGCCTTGATCGCGAACGTGAATCCGTCCGGCACCTGCGACGCCCAGCCCAGCAGCACGTTCTCGCGCGGCATCCGGTAGAACGTGTTGTTGATCTCGACCGTCGGAAACCTCGTCGCGTAGAACGCGAGCATTTCGTCCGGCTTGATGTCGGCCGGATAGAACGAGCCCTTCCACTCCTTGAACGCGTAGCCGCTGGTTCCGGCGATGATCTTCACAACAGGAATCTGACACCCTCAATAGCGCCCCGCGACCGTCACGTGATACACGGGCTGGAGCCGCTCGAGGGTCACCATGATCTTCCCCTCGCCCTGCATCTCCAGCAGGACACTGCCGAGGATCGCCATCAGCTCCCGCGACCGCCTCGCCGCGACCGTCTCGGCGAGCGTTCCCGCGAGCCACGCGAGGTGCGGCTCCAGCCAGGCGGCTTCGGGTAGCGACGGCGTGACGATTGGATCAGCCGGCGGCGCGAAGGCGCTGTACGCGACGTCGAACGTGGTTCCGTACTGGTGCGTGCTCTCGCCGGCAGCCGCGTTCACGTTGGCGCTCCGCAGCGCCGCCTGATCCTCCGCGCTGCGCAGCGCAGACGACACCTCGAGCCGGTACGCCGGCAGTCCGCTTCGCGCGAGCGCCTGCTGAAAACGCTGCGCGATCTCCCCGAGCGCGGCGGCGCCGTCCCGCGTTAGAAACGGAGAAGAATGGTCGAGCTTGCGAACGATCCAAAGCCCCGTGCTGTCGGCGAGTCGCACCATCCGGCCGTCGGTGACCATGCGCTCCACGGTCTGGCGCGGTGTGTTCGCGGGAATGCCGAGGCGTCTTGCGGCGAGGAGCTGAGCGTCGTTGTCGAAGCGGCGAAGGGCCGCCTCCTGCTGCGGCCGCAGCAGCGGCAATGGCTGGAAGATCGCGTCGATTGAATCCGCGCGACTCCGGATTCGCGTCAATTCCCTCTCGAAAGCCCTGCTCTCGGCGGAGCTGTTTCCGAGTTGAGCTACGGCGCGTTCTTCGGGCCCGCACGCGGCCAGCAGCGCGATCAGCCACGGCAGAATCCAGCCGCGCCGTCGGGCGATCACCACTCCCATTGATCGTACACGGCCGCGATCAGGCGTGGTTGGATGGCGGAATCGAAAACGAGGGTGAGGTTCCACGACTGGAGACAGCTCGCCGCATCACGGAGCTGCAGCCTCGTGCCGACGTGCGGCAGCCGCGCGAGCTCGGGATACCTGGAAGCAAGATCGTACTCCACGCAGTTGAAGTGGCGTCCCGCTTTCGTGGTGAGGCTGTCGCTGCCGGCCGGCGGCGTCAGCGAGAACGTTCGCCTACCCGACGAGACCTTCCAGCTCGACGGCTGCCGAAGCGCTTCCCTGCCGTACACGGACCGCGCGCCGCCGCCTTCCGGGCTGACGTACAGAGCGACGCTGTCCGCGAGCGAAAGACTGTCGAATGGCGTTCTCCCCTGCAGAAATGCTATCACGTCCCGCGCCGCGCCTTCGAGCTCCGCATCGCCGGCGGAGGCTGGAGGTGTCGTGTCGGCCAGCGCGGCTGTGTCCGTGGCACCGTCACCTTCCCGCCCGCTACATGCGGCGAGCAGGAAGGCAACGACGAGCCATCTACTCTTCGACTGCGAGCCCTTCCGGGTCACAGCCGGACCGCCCTAGAGGTCCCAGGGCCTGAGCGCGACGACCATGCGATCGCTGCGCAAGTCACGGTCGGTGTGCACTATCTCCGCGACCGGATAATTGCCCGAGTTCACGAGCAGCACCCGCGGGCCGGCCGGGTCTGTGCGCCAGGTTCCGACGAGCGGATCCACGAGACCGAGCGTAATCGCATGCAATGCCAGCCTGTCCACAGCGCGCTGGCCCAGCACGGCTTCCAGCGCCGCGCGCGTCAGCGTGGCCGACGTCGGCTCCCGCACGAACACAACGTCGTTCGCGTCGACGTTCCGGCCCCACCTGACACCATTGCGGCTGTTGTCTACGCCAATACCAAAGCCCTTGTCCAGGCACCACTGACGGCCCCAGTTCGGGTGGCCCTCGCCCGACTCGCAGAAGCTCGGCGCGCCTTCGCCCAGGCGGTCGTCGACCGGCTTCACTTTCCAGCCGCCGAGATTGCGCGCGCGATCCTCGTCCAGCGAGATGAGCACGTCGCCCTTCCGGTTACGCACCTGAATCATCTCCCCCGAGGGAGTGATGACGAAAGCGTTGTTGCCGACCTTGCGCGCGAACCCGTGGGCCAGTGCGCCGGCGGCGATTCTCTCAGCCCAGCGGTCGCTCGCTATCCGGCGGCGAAGGTCGGGGCGGATGTCATCGGTGCTCCACGTTCTCTTGAAGCGCGCGTTGTTGCTCGCCCGCTCGATCGCTCTCGCGCTCGGATTTGGGGCGCTCGCGCTGCGATTGTCCCGCGTATCCCGCGCGTCCCGGTTGCCGCGGTTGTCATCGCGATTCCCCTGCGCTTCGTTGCGCGCCTGCTGCGACCTGGCCTTGTCGTTGCCACGGGCGGTAGCAGGCTGCTCAGCGCGTCCCTGGTTTTCCTTCGCCTTGTCGGCGCCCTGTCCCTGTCCGCGTCCCTGCGCGTCGGCGACCGTGACGATCGCGAACAACGCGAGCGGCAGGACCGAGACACGAATCAGCTTTTGGTGATACATCGTTGGCTCCCAAAATGAGGGGCTGTTGCCCCGTTATTAGGGAGCCAACGGAGCAAGGAACCGGCCACTACTGCCTGAAGAAACGGGTGGTTCGGTGGAACTTTTCAGGCCTGTGGTTTAGTCGGCCGCGCGGCCCTGCTCCGGGCCATTCCCAGCCCCAGAATCGCCACGATGACGGCGGCGCTCAGCCAGCTTACCCAGTCGCCCCAGCGCGTGTATAGCGTCGTCACACCCGCGCGTTGGACGGTGTGGGTCCACGCTCCCTCCACCTGGAGCGGCGTGGCTCCGTGCACCCGCCCCAGCGGGTCGATGTATGCAGAGATGCCGGTGTTGGCGGAGCGCGCGATGGGGAGCCGGTTCTCGATGGCGCGAATCGGAAGATGGGCGAAATGCTGGTACGGCGCGGTGCTGCGCCCGAACCAGGCGTCATTAGTCACGTTCACCAGGAGGGACACGCCGTCGCGCCGGTACTTGCGCGAAAGCTGCGGGAAGATGGACTCGTAGCAGATGAGCACTCCCACCGTCCCGAATGGCAGCGTGAACGGAACGGGGTCTACGCCGCGGCCGAACGAGCCGAAGTAGTTGAAGCGCGTGAACCACGCCGGATTTACGAACGGAACGCGCTCGACGATCGGCACGAGGAACGCTTTTCGATACGGCGGCTGGCGGGAGAGATTTCCCAGGCCGTCGGTCAGCGCCGCGGCGTTGTAATACTCGAAGCCGTACGGGCCCGGCATCGTCGAGTCCAGGAAGCCGAAGAGGATCGGGACTCCGCTCGATCCAACCGTCGCGCGCAGCGAGTCGGCCCAGTGCGGATTGCGCCAGAGAAAGTCAGGCACCGCTGTCTCTGGCCAGACGACCAGGTCGCTGCGCGCGCGCGCCAGCTCCTCGCGGGTCACACGCCCCGCGATCCCGAGATACTTGTCCTTGTCCTCCGCGCGGAGCTTGTCCTCTTCGGGAATGTTCGGCTGCACCACGGTGACGCGCGCAAGCGGCGTGAGCTCGATCGTGCGCATCCGCCATGCGCCGTAGCCGATGACCGTCAGCGCGAGCGCGATTGCGAGCGCAGCCCGCCGCGCGATCGGTCGCGAACGCTCAGCCGCGGGCAGCGCCCGGGCCGCGAGCCAGGCGTCCACGATCAACCCGTTCGTCGCCGCGATCCAGAAGCTGAGGCCGCGCACTCCGCTCAGGTCCGCCGCCTGCGCGAGCATCGGCCATTCGGCCAGCGACAGGCCGAGCGGGAGCCACGGGAACGACAGGTCGCTCAGGTAATTGAGCACCAGCTCGAACGAGACCCACGTCAGCGGCAGCAGCACAGCCATCGGCCAGCCGGTGTGCCTGCGCGCGGTGAACAGCACAGCGACGGTGAGCGCGCCGAACGGCGCCAGCCAGACAAGCGCAGCCGCGTACCCCAGGAACGCGAGATTGGTAAACAGCGACAGCGCGACCGCAATCCAGTAGATGTTGCAGCCGTAGCCGAGCAGGGTGAACCAGAGCCCGGCGCGCGCCGCCTCCCAGCCCGTACCCTCGCGGTCGGCGAGCCGCGCGACGTGCACGCCCAGCGGTGCGAGACACACGAACGCGGGCAGCAAGAGCTCGAATGGCGGGAACGCGATCGCGAACAGGCCCGCCGACACGGCCACTGCGAGCGCTTCGCTCCGCGTCGGAACCCACCCGCGCAACTTCACGGTCGAATCATCTCGCTATCGCGCCGGCGTCCGCAGCCGAAGCTCAAAACCGGATCTCCGCTCCCTCTTCGGCTGAACGATAGACCGCCTCGATGATCCGGTGGAGCTTGAGCTGGTCGGTAGGCGCCTTGTACTCGGCCGCGCCGGTCAACAGCGCGATGAAGTGCGCCAGCTCCGCGCGGTACGACTGGAGGAACACGCTCTCGCGCGCCGCCGCGCCCGTGGGGGACACGTCGGTCGGCTTGCCGTTCAGGTCCTTGACCACCCGCAGCGGCGCGAGGCGCGCGCTGCCGCGACTGCCCAGAACCTCGAACCACCAGCGCTCGTCCTGGCCTATGTAGCCCCAGTTGATGTCGAACGTGAAGTCGATCTTCGCGGCGCACTCGATGTGCACGAACATCGAATCCTCCACCCCACTCTGTGCGGTTTGCCGGTCGGAGTATGCCGCCACCCGCACCGGATCGGGGAATCCGGCCAACCACATCGCGAGGTCGAGCAGCGGGAAGCCCTGCTCGAAGAACGCGCCCCCGCCCGCCTCCGCGCGCCGGAAGCGCCAGCCCTCGCGCGAAGTCCGGAATCGATATTCGCCAGTGCGCATGCCGGTCACGCGGCCAAGCTCTCCGCCGTACAGGAAGCGGCTCAGCTGCTGCACGTCGTTGCGGAACCGGTGATTGTTGCCGACGACCACCTTCCGGCCGGTGCGCTCGGCCGCGTCGAGGATCCGCTCCACGCCGCGCGCATCCATCGCCAGCGGCCGCTCGCAAAGCACGTCCACCTTCGCCCTGAGCGCGCTCAGCACGTGCGGCTCGTGCAAATGGTTGGGCGTCGCGATGATCACGGCGTCCAGCTCGTCCAGCTCGAGCATGTCCTCGAGATCGGTGAACACGTGCGGCACGTCGAACCGCTCGGCGAGCGCGCCCGCCTTGGGGCCGTCGTTGTCGCACAGCGCCACGAGCTGGCCACCGCGCAGCTTCGAGAGCGCGGGCAGGTGCGCGAGCTGCGCAATGGCGCCGGCGCCAACGAGGCCGATGCGAATGGGGGAGCTAGTCATTGGTACAATGCCTCCACCCTCGTGCCCGGATAATAAGTCTGCAGAATGTTCTCCCAGCTCTGGCCGGCGCGCGCGCGGCCGATCGCGCCCCACTGGCACATGCCTACGCCGTGGCCGTTGCCCCGCCCCTTGAATACCACCCGAACGAGGTCGCCGTTCGCGGCGCGCACCGACTCGGCGGAAAAATAGGTACTGGGCAGAATCTCGCCATTCGCGGGGCGGATCACGAAGCGGGCGCTGTTGCCCCGCAGGTAGTGCGACCCGCGGTCGGTGCGGATGCGTAGTCCCGCGATCCGGCCCGAACGCGTGCGTCCGGCTGCGTCAACCGAGATCGCGCGCCCCGGGCCACCGCGGAGCCGCGCGATGTACTCGCGGAGATATCTCTCAAGCGAAGCGTTCACCTGCCGCGCCTCGATCGCGCGCGTCCATTCCGCGCGCGGATAGATGTCGCAGTAATGGGCATCGCTTCCGGGAATCCTGTCGCTCACGGACCGCAGGTACGGCCGATCGCCGTCCGGGAACAGCTCTCCCCCCGCCGCCGTGCTGCCGCCGCAGCTGGCGAAGTACGGAGCGTCAATGGGCTGGCGGCCGTAATGCAGGACGAGCCCGCGGGTATCCGCGATCGCGCCGTCGGTAAGCGCGGTCTCCGCGTCAGCGCCGCCATATACCTGGTTGGTGACGGTGCCAACGAGATCGAACGGACGAGCTCTGGAAATCCGGATGCGCGTGTGCGCGTAGCTCCGCGCTGCGACCGCCTGCGCTTTGATCGCCGCTAGCTCGGATGGCGCGCGGCGCCCGATCTCCAGCGGCACAACGCCGCGCAGATAGCTCTCCAGCTCGATACGGTTGACCACCAACAGCGCCGTTCCAGCTGGCGCGATCACTATCTCGCCCCGGTAACGCTTGCGATTGAACAGCAGAAACGCGGTGGAGTCCACCGGTCGGAGCACCACTCCCCCGCTGCGCGCCGCCATGGAGAATCCGCTTTGCGACGAGCCCCGGACGCGGCCGCCGACGGGATCGAACCGCCAGCTGTCGCGCGCGGAAGGACGGTATAGCATGGTCCGGCCGTCGGCGGAGTACACTCGCCACGCACCGGTCGCGCCGATCGTCGCCGTCGGGACGGAGAGAGTCAGCGCGACTCTGATGGACGGCTCGCCCGCCTTCGACTGGGGCTGCGGCAGTCGCTCGGGCTCCGGCAGCGCGGTCGCCGCACTTGCGACGATCGCTACCAGCGCGACGAGCGCGGCTGCCGAGCGGCCGCTACCGGCCAAAGCTGTGCGATCCAGCCGGAGCGAGCGGGAGCGACTGGCGCGCAGGCGCCGCGCGAGCCGGGCCACGCGCGTCGGGCAGTTCCCGCACCACCGTGGCGACGTAATCGAAGTCGTCACGCACCTCGGTGATCGCAACTTCCACGAACGAGCCCGCGCGCTGCACGGAATCCACCCAGGTCACTCCGTCTATGTCGTCGGCCTGCCATTGCAGCCGCGCGCGCGAGATGCCCAGGACGGCGTCGGGCTGGTCAATCAGGGCGACGGCGCGCTTCCCCACCCTGTCCTCGTTCTTCTCGGCGCTGATCGCGCGCTGCAGCTCGGTGAGACGCTCCAGCCGCTCGCGCTTCAACGCCTCCGGCACGTCGTCGGTCAATTCCGCGGCGCGTGTGCCTTCTTGCGCCGAGTACGTGAACGCGCCGACTCTGTCGAAGCGGACGTCCTCCAGGAAATTCAACAGGTGCTCGAAGTCCGCATCCGTCTCACCGGGAAAGCCGACGATGCAGGTGGTGCGAATGGCCACGTCGGGAATCACCTCGCGAAAGCGCGCGACTTTCTCACGTATCGTGCGATCCCGTTCCGGCCGGCGCATCCGCGCGAGCACCGCGTCGGACGCGTGCTGGATCGGCGTGTCTAAATAGCGAACGATGCGCGGCTCGCGCGCGATCACGTCCAGCAGCGGCTGCGTGATCCCGGCGGAGTAGAGGTACAGCATCCGTATCCACGGGATCGCCGTTTCGCGCGCGAGCGCTTCCAGCAGCAGTGCGAGATTGGTCCCGTCGCGAAGGTCGCGGCCGTAGTGCGCCAGGTCCTGCGCCACGAGGTTGATCTCGCGCGCGCCGGCCAGCTCCAGCAGCTGCGCTTCGCGCACGACCTCGTCGAGCGGAAACGACCGGTGCCGCCCGCGCATCAGCGGGATCGCGCAGAACGCGCAGCCGTGGTCGCACCCTTCGCTCACCTTGAGATAGCGCACGTGCGGGAGGTCGCCCATGTACTGCCGCACGCCTGGATGTGCGAGCATCTCGCCGCCGAGCACTCCGCGCGCCTCCAGCTCGGGAATGAGCCGGTCCGCGTCGGAGGTGCCGAGAAAAAGATCGACTTCCGGCAGATCGGCCTCCAGCTCCGACCGATGCCGCTCGACCATGCAGCCGATCGCCACGAGCGCGCGGCACGCGCCGGCGGTCTTGTACCGCGCGGCGTCCACGATCGCGTCAATAGACTCCGCTTTCGCCGCGTCGATGAAGCCGCACGTGTTGACCACGATGATCTCGGCTTCGTCCAGACTCCCGGCCTGCTCCGCGCCGTACGCGCCGAGCCGCGCCAGGTACCGCTCACTGTCCACCGTGTTCTTGTCGCACCCGAGGGTGACGACACCGACTTTCATCTGTAATTCCCGAACTTCAGCTCCACCCCGAAGTCTTTCTGCTTGAGCATCGCCATCGCGCCCTGGAGATCGTCGCGCGACGGCGACGTGACGCGGACCGTGTCGCCCTGGATGCTCGCCTGCACTTTCTTAAGCTTCGCCTCCTTGATCGCCGCGGCGACTTTCTTCGCCGTGTCGCCGTCGAGCGCGGTCTTGAGCTTCACGTCGCGCGTGACGGTGTCACCCCCAGCGGTCTTGTTCTCGCCAAGGTCGAGGTTCTTCACGGAGATCCCCCGCCGGATGAGTCTCGTCTGCAGCACGTCCAGCAGCGCAGTCATCTTGTAGTCGTCGTCCGCGACGAGCGCGATGACGGCTTCGGCCTTCTTGAAGTCGATGGAGGCCTTGGAGTCCTTGAAGTCGTAGCGCTGCGCGATCTCCTTCTGGGCCTGATTGACGGCGTTGTCGACTTCCTGGAGGTCAACGCCGGTCGTGACGTCAAAAGAGTTTTGTTGGGCCATAGGGAAGAAACCTAATTCCGGAGGGCAACCCACGAAAATTCGGCTGAAGGGATCCTAGCTGTTAGCGGTGAGTGGACCAATCAGGCGTGAGTAGGAAGTACCCGCGGGACCGCCTTCAACCGGCTTGCCGCTCCGGCGTGCCGATGCTGGCTTCTGATCAAGCTAGACTGTTGCAGTTGTCAGTAAGGTTGAGCGGGTGCGCTACTCTACTCGAGACTGTCAGTGTATCTCCGCTGGTACTTCCTGCCGACCACTGATTAGTCAACTCAGCGCTAACAGCTAGGATCCCCTCTCCCTCCGGCAGGAGATCGGGCGGCACAGCTCTACCCGAGAAACGACTCCAGCGCCCTCTTTCGCGATGCATGACGGAGACGGGACAGAGCTTTCTCCTTGATCTGTCGCACGCGCTCCCGGGTAATTCCGAGCACCGCCCCTATTTCCTCGAGCGTCATCGGCTCCGATTCGCCCAACCCGAAGTACAGCCGCAGTATCTTCGCCTCGCGCTCCTTGAGCTGCGACAACGATTCCTGCACCGCGTCGGTGAGCGCCTTCTCCAGCGTCTGCTCGTCGGGCGTTGGGTTGAGCGTGTCGGGCAGATAATCGAGCAGCTTGTTGTCCTCGCCCGGCGTCATCGGCGCGTCGAGCGAAAGATGCGTCTGCGAAATGGACATCGTCTTGGCGACTTCTTCCTCGGTGATGTCCATCCCTTCGGCGATCTCCTCGTGCGTCGGCTCGCGGCCGAGCTCCTGCAGCAGCGAGCTCGCGCGCTTGCCGATGCGGTGCAGCGTGCCGGCGCGGTTGAGCGGCACACGCACGATCCGCGACTGCTCGGCGAGTGCCTGGAGGATGGCCTGCCGGATCCACCACACGGCGTACGAGATGAACTTGATCCCCTTCGTCTCGTCGAACTTGTGTGCGGCGCGGATGAGGCCGAGGTTGCCCTCGTTGATCAGGTCGGAGAGCGACACGCCCTGGTTCTGGTATTTCTTCGCGACCGAGACGACGAAGCGCAGGTTCGAACGCACGAGCGTGTCGAGCGCCTCTTGATCGGTTTTGCGGATCCGCTTGGCGAGCTCGACTTCCTGCTCGCGCGTGATGAGCGGATACACGCTGATGTCGCGGAGGTACTGGTCCAGAGAGCCTTCGTCGGACGAGGGCTTGCGGTGCGGTCGCATGGCGCTCATGCGGGATGGCGGAGAGTGGCCGGCGTGCGGACTGGTGTCGGCATCGCCGCGCCGCTCAGTGTACGCGTGAGCCTACCCGTGCCCAGCGCACGCGGGAGCCGTTTTGCTCGCGCGCCGGACTCTCGG
Source organism: uncultured Gemmatimonadaceae bacterium (assembly GCA_964350145.1). Lineage (GTDB taxonomy): Bacteria > Gemmatimonadota > Gemmatimonadetes > Gemmatimonadales > Gemmatimonadaceae > JACDCY01. The sequence goes on along the minus strand of CAYGJL010000014.1, from coordinate 40,321 downwards.
AGTCGTAGCTGTAATACACGAACACCGGCTGGCCGCGGACCAGCGTGTCGGGGACGAAGCCCCAGTACCGGCTGTCCTGCGAGTTGTCGCGATTGTCGCCGAGAACGAAGTAGTTCTTCGCCGGCACGACGAGCGGGCCCCAGTCGTCGCGCGTGGGGGCGTACTGTCGCGACCCCCCGGCCACGAGGTAAGCGAGCTGCCACTCGAACTCGTGCCGCGCCGCGCGCACGCGACGGCGCGTGTGCACAGCGTACGGCTCGTTCTCGTACGACCCGTTGCGGTACAGCCGCCCGTCGCGCATCGCGAGGGTGTCGCCGGGCGTGCCGACGACGCGCTTGACGAAGCTCTGCCGCGAGTCCTGCGGCGCCTGGAAGATGATCACGTCGCCGCGCTCCGGCTGGCGAAGGCCCGGGATCCGCGCGTTCAGGAACGGCAGCTCGGCGCCATACACCAGCTTGTTCACGATGAGGAAGTCGCCCGCGAACAGCGTTCCCTCCATGCTGCCGCTGGCGATCTTGTACGCCTCCACCAGGGTGGAGCGCAGGACAAGGAACAGCGCGAGCGCGATGACGACCGACTTCAGCCACTCGCGGAAGAACCGGGCGCGCGGGCGCGAAGCGCGGTGATTCAGACTGCGAAGCGCGTCGTTCCTGCGGCGGTCGTCGATAACTGGTTGCATCTGGTTTGAATTAATCGGAACTGGGAAATAGAAGCAAGGTGGTGGGAAGCTGGCAGCTAGCTGCTAGCTACTAGCTGCTGGCTGGTTGTCTATCTGCGCCCGCTGCAAAGTCCCGGAGAAATCCACGTACCCCACCTTCGTCTCCGAGTAGAACTCGTACACTTCCCAGCCGCCCTCGCGGTGGCCGTTGCCGGTTTGTTTTACCCCGCCGAACGGCAGGTGTGCCTCTGCCCCGATCGTCGGGGCGTTGACGTACGTGATGCCGTTGTCCAGCTCGTTCAGCGCTCGGAAAGCCACGTTCACACTGCTGGTGTACACCGACGACGAGAGCCCGTACTTCACACCGTTGTTCACCGTGAACGCCTCATCGACGGTGCGCACGCGAATCACGGACAGCACCGGCCCGAAGATCTCCTCCTGCGCGATTCGGTGGTCCGGCTCCACCCGCGCGAAGATCGTCGGCTGGAAGAAGTACCCGTCGCCCGCGTCCTCAGCCCGCCGCCCGCCGCAGAGCATGTCGGCGCCATCCTCCACCCCGACGTCCACGTACCGCTCCACCTTCTTGCGCGACGCCTCGTTGATGAGCGGCCCCACGTCCGTCCCTTTCTTGCGGCCGTCGCCCAGCTTGAGCAAGCGCGCGCGGGTGAGGAGCATGCCCACGAACTCGTCATGAATCCCGCTCTGCAGGATGAGTCGGCTGGTCGCGGTGCAGCGCTGCCCGGTCGTGCCGAACGCGCCCCACAGCGCGCCCTCCAGCGCGAGCTCGAGGTTGGCGTCGTCCAGCACGATCTGCGCGTTCTTGCCGCCCATTTCCAGCGATAGGCGCTTGTGCATCCGGCCGCACGTTTCGCCGACGATGCGCCCGGTCTCGGTCGAGCCGGTGAAGGAAATCAGCGGGATCTCGGGATGATCCACGATGGCCGCGCCGGCCGTCTCACCCATGCCGTGCACGAGCTGAATTACCTCGGGAGGAAGCCCCGCCTCCAGCAATATCTCCACCAGCAGCGCGCCCGTGTGCGGCACGTCCTCCGCCGGCTTGAAGATGCACGCGTTCCCGCACACCAGCGCGGGGAACATCTTCCACGTCGGGATCGCGAGCGGGAAGTTGAAGGGGCAGATGATGCCGGCCACGCCGATCGGGCGACGGAAGCTCATCGCCCACTTGTCGCGCAGCTCGCTCGGCACCGTGTGCCCGAACAGCCGGCGGCCCTCGCTCGACGCGTAGTACGCCGTGTCGATTCCCTCCTGCACGTCGCCGCGCGTCTCCACGAGCGGCTTCCCCATCTCGCGCGTCATCGCGTCGGCGATCTCTTCCTTGCGCGACGTCATGATGTCGCCCACGCGCTTGAGCACGTCGCCGCGAGCCGGCGCCGGCCACCTGCACCACGCCTCGAAGCCGCGCTTCGCGCTCTCGACCGCGCGCGCGACTTCCGCGCGCCCGGACAGCGGAAACTCGCCGATGAGGTCGGCGGGATCGGCCGGATTGCGGTTCTCGAAATACTCGCCGCCATCGGGCGCCGACCAGCGGCCGGCTATGAAGTTGTTGAACTGTTTCATTGGAGTGAGGTGGATGGGTTCGGGTCTTCCGGCTGTTTCAGCGCGTTTTCCGATGTCGGCTGGGCTTGCCTATCGGCATTGTCTTGCCCGGCTAGCGTGGTGCGTTGCCAGTCGTCGCGTGGCCAGTGAGGACGTAATCAGGATTGTTGGGAAAACGGGAGAACCAAACGACGGAATTACAGGCAACGCATCACGCTAGCCCGGGCGCGAAGATGCTGAAAGGCACGCGAATCAAACCAGGAACTCCCTGCTCGATTTCCGGAAGACACTTCTGTTCTATCCTTCTGCTCGCGTGAGCCCGTACCGCTCGATTTTCTTGTACAGATTGGACCGCGGCATCTCGATCACGCGCGCAGTCTCCGAGACATTCCAGTCGAACTGCCGGAGCTTCGCGAGCAGGTACGCGCGCTCGGCGGCGTCGCGGAATGACTCGAAGGTGTCCGCCTGCAGCAGCGACCCGCCGCCCTTGTCCCCGGCGGCGGCGCGGGACGTCACCAGCCGGTCCACGTCCGCGCCCGTGATCGTCGCGCCTGGAGCCAGGATCAGCAGACGCTCCACTGTGTTCCGCAGCTCGCGCACGTTGCCCGGCCAGTCCAGCGCCTTGAGCTTCGCCACCGCATCGTCGGCGAATTCGCGCGCCGGCGCGTTCTCGCGCATTGCGATGCTCGCGGCGAAATACCGGATCAGGAGCGGAATGTCTTCCTTGCGCTCGCGCAGCTGCGGGACGTGAATGGGCACGACGTTGACGCGGTAATAAAGGTCTTCGCGAAAGCGCCCCGCGGAGATCTCGGCTTCCACGTTCTTGTTCGTCGCGGCGATCACGCGGACGTCCACGGAGATCGGCTTCGACCCGCCGATGCGGGTGAGCACGCCGTCCTGCAGTACGCGCAGCACCTTTGCTTGCGCCGCGAGGCTCATGTCACCGATCTCGTCGAGGAACAGCGTGCCTCGGTTCGCCTGCTCGAACTTGCCCGTGCGGTCGGTCAACGCACCGGTGAACGAGCCTTTGACGTGGCCGAACAGCTCGCTCTCGATCAGTTCGCTCGGAATCGCCGCGCAGTTCACCTCGACGAACGGGGCCGACGCGCGCGGCGAGCGCTTGTGCAGCGCGCGCGCGACCAGCTCCTTCCCCGTTCCGTTCTCGCCGGTGATCAGCACGCGCGCCGGCGTCGGCGCGACCTTCTCGATCTTCTCGAGCAGCGCGCGGATCGCGGCCGACTCGCCGACGATCTCGTAGCTGGAGCCGATCGCCTCCTTGAGCCGGGTGTTCTCCTCCTTCAGCTCGAGGTTCGCCAGCGCGTTGCGCAACGTGACGAGAATCCGGTCAGTGTCGAGCGGCTTCTCCATGATATCGTACGCGCCGAGCTGTGTCGCCTCGACCGCGGTCTGAATCGTGGCGTGCCCGCTGATCATGATGATCGGTATCGTGTCGTCCTTCTCGCGCATGCGCTTCAGCGCCTCGATCCCGTCCACGCCCGCCATCTTCACATCGAGGAAGACCAGGTGCGGCTTCCACTGCGTGAACGCCGTCAGCCCGTCGGCCGCGTTCGATTCGGCGCGCACCTTGTACCCCTCGTACTCGAGCAGCTGGCCGAGTGCCGCTCGGATTCCCTGCTCGTCGTCCACCAGCAGGATCCGGCGCAAAGCCGCACCGCCCGCGGCGCCACGCGAGTCGCCGTCGCGCGCGCGGGCCGCGCTCACTGCGGCCGTCTGTACAGGGTCACCAGCCCGCCCCCGACGTGCACGTCGGCCACTCCCGGCGGCAGCGGAAGCGATATGGCGTTGGGCGACATCGGGCCGCGGTCCTCCGTCTTGTCAATCTGCCGGACGATGCGCGGGATGATCCCGGACGGAGCGCGGAAGCTCCCGAACCGCAGCTCCCGCACGACGAACTGCCCTTCGCCGGTGGCGAGCACGTTCATGGTTCCGCTGAGAAGGAGCGTATCGCGGTCACCGAGCATCTGCGCCAGCGGCCCGAGGATCTTCGCTCCGCCGATGTCGGCAAGCGAGACGAGGCCGCGCACGGCGAGGTGGTCGCCTATCACCGCGGCCTCCAGATCCTCCGCGCTCTCCGGAAGTCCGTTGGACATCTCGAGGAAGATGTACGACGCCACCTGCCCGGCGGAGAGCGCGGCGTAGGCCTGACCCGCGCCGAGCGCGTCCACTGCGGCCCGGCCCTGCGCGCCGAGCGCGGGACTGAGCGGCTCCCACACGATCGCCAAGGTGCCGGGCGCGGCGGCCTCGTCGTCGGGCACGCGCGCCCACCAGAAGTACGCGGCCGCGAGGGCGATGGCGAGGATGATCAGGCAGCCGAGCTTGCGAATGCAGCCGAACATGTCGGTTTCCTGGTGCAGGGGAAGAAGCCGTGTGAAAGATATTCCCCCGCCCAGCCCTTCGGCGCCTGGCGGACGCTGTCTTGGGACTGCGGACTGAGGACTCAGGACCTTTGCGGCCTCAGGACTAACGGCCATCGCGGATCTACGATTAATCGAGGACGGAGGATCGCGGAATGCTTCTCTCCTCAGTCCTCACTTAGTCGCCGATCGTCGATTGTAGTTAGTCCTGAGGCCGCAAGGGTCCTGAGTCCTCAGTCCACGGTCACTGGCGAGCGACGAGTGAGCTCGGAGCCAGCACGCGGTACCGCAGCGCTTCGGCGACGTGCGGCTCCTGCACGGCCGCGTCGCCGTCGAGATCCGCGATCGTCCGCGCGACTTTGATCACGCGATGATACCCCCGCGCCGACAGCGAGAGCTTGTCCGATGCCACCTCCAGCAGAGAGCGAGCTTCCGCCGAGATCGGCGTATGCGCGCTCAGCCAGCGGCCGGGGACGTGCGCATTCGTACGATCGCCGAACAGCTTTTCATACCGACGCCGCTGTATGGCGTGCGCGGAAGCGACACGGCCGCGCATCGCGGCGGATGGCTCTCTGCCCGCGCCGTTGCCCAGCTCACGCACCGGCACCGCGCCCACGGTGACGTGCATGTCCACGCGGTCCAGCAGCGGACCGGACAAGCGCGAGCGATAGCGCGCGACGTCCGCCGGCGTGCAGGTGCACGCGGCCGCAGGATCTCCCGCGTGCCCGCACGGGCAGAGTTTCATTGCCCTACTACCGATGGTCTCTTATCGCGGCGCGGCCGAGGCCTGGTTATCCCAAAGAACTTAAGACCATACGTGATTATCTCCGGGCTCGGCGAATGGACCTCGGCCTCACACAGAAACAGGCCGCTGCGAATCTAGGAGTCGACGCCGATACCGTCCGAAATTGGGAAGCCGGGCGCACTTCTATAGGAGTGCGTTTCTATCCAGCGTTAATCGTTTTCCTAGGGTTTCGTCCGCTGACGAGCCCACAATCGAGAGGCCAAGCCGTCCAAAATGAGCGAATAGCGCGAGGGCTCTCTCGTAAGCGACTTGCGCTGATCGCGGGAGTCGACGAGGCAACCGTCGCGCGGCTCGAGGAAGATCGACCGCGGTTGGCCCAGGCATCAGCGGCCGCGATTCTTGCCGTGCTTGGGATCGAAACTGGCGGGCGACTGACGGGAACGGATCGATAAAACGTCAAGGGCAAGGCGCTCACCAAAGCGCGTCACCGGTTCTCTGACGGATCAGTGGGCTCGTAGACGGTCGCGCGCGCCTATGGCTTCTTTTTGGGGCGCACCTCAACTTCTTCGCTTTTCGCTTCCTTAAACTGGGTCTGACGATCGCGATAGGCGTTCCAAAGCTCGTCACCGATCTTTCCCGCCTTGCGGAGCTGATGCATAGCCGTGGAGGGGTGGATCAACAGAACCTTGGCGAATTTTTTGTTTCCGGTGACGATCGTCTTTATAAAACCAGCTTCCTCAAGCGCGTGCATCCGATCCCTCCACGTCCGAACTTGCGCATAGCCGCATGCGTACGCGTGATCGTCTGCGTGTCCAAGCTCGACTACACCTCCGCTCATATGATTGGCGAGAAGATCGACGTATACTGCGCCCAGATCCTTTCCATGCGAAACGGATTTCTCTGAGAGAGCAGCCAGCACGAACGGGAGGGTTCGCGGACCACAGAAATAGCCGACCTCAGCTGGACCCAGCCATGGCATGGTGTCGGGCCAATGCTCTGTCTTGATGCTCTCCCGGCGTGTCGCCGCCGCCGATCCCCCGAACGATGAGATCTTCACCACACGAGTCTCCTTATCTAGGTAGGTTGGCCCGTCAGCGACTCACGCGCGCCGCTGAGAGCCTTCGCCACGCCTCGCCGATACAAAGGGCGAAGGCGAAGGCGATGAACTGAATATAAAGGTAAGTCGTTATGAGAGAAGCGTTTAACTTCGCGCATAGATTGTGTCTGCTTCGCTCGTGCGCGCATCGCTGTCGATGTCGGCGGCCCAAACCACACTCCCATCATCGAGCTTTTGGTTCGTATGTGCCACTGATGCAGTGGGACGAAAGAGGTTAGCCACCTATTGGTATCCTCAGTCTCGTCGTATCGTCGTATCGCCGTATCCGACGTATCCTGAGTGGCCCCAACCCCGGCGACCGCAGCGACTCGTGAGACTTCTGCCCATCGGTTAGCGCCGCCGGACATGGTATGATGTCAAAAAGCCGCGCCCTGTCCCAAATAGATCAAGACAGCGCGCGGTTGGTGAACTTGGGGAGGGCCCCGGAGCGCGATCGGGGAGAGGTGAACAGCAAGGCCAACAACATGACCCTAGAAGAATACTATCAGCAATTCGGCAGTAGGATCACTCAGGATTCCGAACGCTTGTTCGTGTCCGATTTTCTCTACCCATTACTCGGCAGCAACATCAAGTACATAGAGCCGCAGCGTCCATTCCTGGATCGCTCCGGCAAGTGCCGCAGGATCGACTTCGCATACGTTGGCGAGCGGAACCGGATCGCTCTTGAAGTCAACGGCGAGACGTATCACGCCGAGGGGATCATCCCCGATGCGATGTTCGACGATAATCTGGATCGCCAGAACGAGATTATCCGCGTGGGCTATTTGCTTGCCCGCTTTTCGTACAGCCAGCTCCAATCTCCTGCCTGGCGACCAATCGTCCAGGCATCTCTAAGAGATGTGTTTGCTAACGCGGCGCCTGAGTTGCTTTCTGAGTACTCGCTGAAGCCAACTCCTATACAGCAGGAAGCACTCGAAGCCCTCAGCTTTTTTCGCGACACGAAGGGCCGCCAGAAGGGAGTGGTAGTCCTGCCGACCGGAACGGGGAAAACTGTCCTCTCTGCCATTGACGCGCGTCGCCATGGTGGTCGCGTTCTCTTCCTCGTTCACAGGTTAGACATTCTGAAGCAAAGCATAGATGCGTACAAGCTTGTGTGGCCCGAAATGCGCGCGGGTATCCTGACAGGCGAGGTCAGGAACGACGAGTTCGATTGTGACGTTTTATTCGCCTCCAAGGACACACTGAGGCAGCCGCCAGAGCTTGAGAGGTTCGACCGAGATTGGTTTAGCTACATCGTTGTAGACGAAGTACATCACGGGCAGAGTCCCACTTACCAGGATGTTCTCTCCTACTTCAAGCCGGCGTTCATGCTGGGGATGACCGCTACGCCGGACCGCACCGATCGCAAAGACATCTTCGAGCTCTTCGACTACAGCAAGATTTATGAAATCCCTCTGCACGAGGTAATTGATCGCGGGTATCTAGTTCCTTATGCGTACTATGGTTTGACGGATGATGTGGACTACTCGCGGATCCGCTATCAGGGCTTGCACTACAACGTAGCGGACCTCGAACGCTTGCTGATTGTGCCAGAACGCAACGAGGCCATCGTTCGTGAGTATCTCGCCAAAGGCAATGGCGATAAGGCTATTGGTTTCTGCGTGTCTATAAAACACGCAGACCGCATGGCCGAGATTTTTAATGCGCACGGAATTACTGCCACGGCGATACACTCAGCATCGCCGAATAGAGATTTGCTCGTGCAGGCATTTCGCGACGACCAGTTCCAAGTGGCTTTCACTGTCGATCTGTTCAATGAAGGCATCGACTTCCCAAATGTTCAGGTACTGCTATTCCTACGCCCAACTGAGTCGAAGACAGTTTTCCTCCAGCAGCTCGGTCGTGGACTCCGTCTCTGCATTGGCAAGGATCACGTACGGATTCTCGACTTCATTGGCAACTACAAACGCGCCAACCAAATCAGAAAGTTTCTTGCGAAGGGCAGCACCACCGTCGAGGTCGAGGAAAACGGCCGGCATAGGCGAAAGACTGTCTATGAGTACGCGACTGGCTGCGAAGTGCATTTCGACGAAACCGTCCAAGACATTCTCGACCGTCAGGACGCCGAAGAACTTGGGATCACCAAAGACGATCTCAAGGAGGCTTACTTCGCTCTCGCCGAAAAACTGGGGCGTAAGCCCAGCCGCGACGATCTAGACCGAGACGGCGAATACAAGTCAGCCAAATACGCGCAGCTCTTCGGGTCTTGGTTGCAGTTTCTGCGGGAAGTGGGCGAATACACCGAGGCCAGTTACCACTACCCCCAGGGCACCCATCTCGGACACATCCTATCAATTCTTTATTTCTTCGGCAGCGGCAAACGTGAAGGTTCACCCTTCGACGATGAATACATCCGCCTACGTGGAGACCTCGGCGAGGGTCGCATTGCAACTTATCGCCGGCAGATCAAGTACAAGCTTCAGGCGGCTATGGAGCTCGGCGTTCTAACCGACGATCGCCACTACGCCGAAGACGAATACACCATCGAATTGACGCCGCAGGGACGCGAGCTTTATGAGGCTATGGAGCCCCTGTTTGCAACTCTCACTCTCGATTTTCCACGGGGAGAGGACGGCATTCCGACGACGCGGATGGAGGATGAGAAATCCGTAAACAGCGCCATCCGAGATCTGATCCGTAATGACTCAACGGCGCAGGTAGTGTTCTTTAGAGTGTTCTTGCAGATGCATGCTGTTCAGCAAATGCTCGCGTTTCTATACCACATCGCGCAAAAAGCGACTGTGCCGCGCAGGGAGATCTACGATCAATTCTTCCAAGCACCTTTTGTCAAACAGTACTGCGATCAAGAAGGTATTGAAGCCACAACTGTCACAGCAGCCGAGCACCGGTTGCCTTTCTTGCTCAACATTCTCGAGGCTTGTGATATCATCGACGCCGAGAGGAGTGACATCGTGGTCAAAACTCTCGCGCTATCGCGCGTTCTCGTAAAGCCGTACGCACGTGAGGAGACTGAGAAATCCGAAGCCAGACTGGGCGCACTCCAGGTTGCATGGCCCGACAAAAGCGATCGCCTCACGCCGGAAGATCTGAGCATTCTGCGAGAACTGTTTGGACCGAAGTTTTTAACCGCCAACTACCATTTAGCCACGCTCGCCGTGGTTCGTGGTTAACATTTATACATATGGGAAACCGATCGCATTTCAACGCCGGCCACATCGCGTTAAATAGGCTCAAAAAGGGGGGGATAAATCATTCGACGCATCGTTCGGAGGATCGGCCTGAGAAAACCTTCCATTCCCTTTTTGTCAAAGACTGCTGCGAGCTGCTTAAGACACTGCCCGACGATTCTGTTCAGCTCATAATTTGCGATCCCCCTTATAACATTCAGGTCGCACGCTGGGATCAGTTCCATAACTACCGCGAATGGGTTGCGACTTGGCTCAAAGAGGCCGAGCGTGTTTTGTCGCCCAGTGGTAACATCGCGATTTTTGGAGGCCTTCAGTATCAGGGCGAGGCCGGCTCCGGAGACCTGCTGAGCATCATCAGCCATATGCGGGAACACAGCAAAATGCTTCTCGCTAATCTCATCGTGTGGAATTATCCGAATGGGATGAGCGCGCACAGGTTCTTTGCAAACAGACACGAGGAGATTGCTTGGTTTGGCAAAACATCCAAGTACTACTTCAACTTGGACGCAGTGCGGGAGCCGTTCGACGAAGCAACAAAAGCCATGTACCTCAAAGACAAGCGCCTGCGGCCTGAAAGCGTTGAGAAGGGGAAGAACCCCACCAACGTTTGGCGCATTACAAGACTCAACGGCAACTCGCTAGAGCGTGTTGGCCACCCAACGCAAAAACCTCGAGCCGTCATCCAGCGCCTGGTACGGGCCCTGTCCTACCCCGGATCGACTGTTCTCGATTTCTTCGCTGGAAGCGGTATAACGACGCGAGTCGCTATCGAAGAGGGTCGGCACAGTATTTCGTCTGACATTGACCCTGAGTTTCTTGCCTACTTGGACAAGCAGCTACTGCAGCGGACCGAAGAAGTTGGCAGTTTGCCATTGTCGGCTGAGCCCCCAACTCACGTCGTTCTCGAAGAACCGGGGTTTTCGGAGCATCCTGTTTTTCTAGATGCGAATGTCCTCGAACCAGTGGCTGGGTGAGATAAGGAATCGGCTTGCCGGCCACGCTCCCGGAGCTGCCTAGCGGTTGACTGCTCTTCCACGGAAGCGTTAATCACTAATCAGTTCCCAGTGACGCTTATGTGACGCTCATTCTTAGCTTGGTGCATGGACCAAACCAGTCTGAGACCCGAAACGGAAGCCGCAATTCACGCCCAGATCAAGCGCCATGAGGAACTGGCATCTCGCTGGCGCTATCTCCTTGCTGTGCTTCAGCGGCCGACATCGAACGTGGAAAAGAGCGACACCGCGGATCAGCCCCAGTGTGCCGAGTGACGAACGCTAGGTTGTCGGCGAGGCGCAAAGTACATTCGACGGAACGAAGTGGCGCACTTGGGCCGCGGCGTAATCCGAGATCGCTGACCGCATCGCTATCTAACCTTCGTTAGCTGGCAGATTCAGTTGTTCGCCGAGGCGAATCAAGAACAAACGCGTAGTGTTACCCAGATACCTCTCCCGCATTCCACGTATGCCCCTAATCGCGGATCTGACGGACAAAACAGCGGTGCTAGGCGCGATCAAAGAATACGATGGTGTCGGTCGCGACGCCTTCCTCGAGAAGTACGGTTATGGCCCTGCGAAAACATGGTATTTGCTTCATGCTGGCCAGCAATACGAATCGAAAGCGATCGCGGGCGTCGCTATTCGCCTGCAGCATGGTCAGCCGCCAGACCGCCTGCACGGTGGGATGAGCGGCGTCGTTCCATGCTTACGCCGCCTTGGGTTTTCCGTCGTCGCTCTTGGAATTACTGAAGACACCGTTGCCTTGCCCGAAGAGCTATCCGGACCATTCACGGAGGGCGACGGCGTCACGGTCACCGTCGATAGACTGGAACGGAGCGCATCGGCGCGACGGGCCTGTCTGGCTCAACACGGTACAAACTGCTGCATCTGCGACTTTGATTTCGGCACGGCGTACGGCGAGGAGTTCAGCGGTTTTATTCACGTGCACCACCTAAAACCCTTAGGCGGAGCTACCGGTGCTCGATCTGTAGATCCAAGCACCGATCTCGTACCCGTCTGCCCAAACTGTCACGCTGCAATTCACTATCACCGCGGGAATCGAAGCATCGACGAAATGCGACGTATTAGACAGACTTCGCGCCTGCCAGCCAACGAACGCTGAAGCTGACGACCGGTTTTCGGAATGGTCCGTTCGCAGCTTAGCTAGGGCGTTAGGCCGCAGGAGCCACTGGAGCCGGAGCCTCGACATAACCGGCCAAGAAGCTCGGCAGCCCGTCGACGAACATCCGCGCTCGTTTGTAGAGGTCGTACACATCGGTGACCGTCTTTTCCATCGGGTATGACACGAAATCCTGGTGCGCAATTTCGTTACGCAGGTTGCCAAGCTCCAGGAAAGCCCGGATCGAGTCGTCCAGAGTTTTGTCCGCCTTGGTTCGCGCGGCCATGTGTTGTCTGAACCCCGCTCCGAACAGGCCGAAGAAGCTATTGGCGCTTGTGCCTTTCCATTCAAACAAAGTATGGTACTGCCGCTCGAGCGCCTTGTTCTTTACGAATGCTATCGTGAGCGCATCACTAGACGAACGCGCGGAGACGAATGCCAATAGGTGCGCTTTAACCTGCGATTCGAACGAGCTTGCGGCGGCCAAGGTCAGCGACTTGCGGAATGCGGCGTCTGAGTTGTTAAGCAGCGATGGTTGGCCGGCTTCAAGGAGATGCCGTGCGAGCTCTCCGTGATCGTCGACCATCTGATCGATGACGGTGCGCTCCATGCTCTCTACGCCACGCCAGAAAGGAGCTCCCGCGCACGCGCGAGGCGGCCTGCGACGTTGGCCTTGCGATTGGATTGGGACTGCGAAAACTGAGCGAACTGCGCATCGGCACGCAGGGTGGCAAATTTCTCGGGTGGAAGCGGAGGCGCCGTAACGACTCCTGCAGCAAGCCCATCAGTTGCTAATGCCGCGAACACGGCCTCATAAGTCGTGACGCTAAACTTTCCCGACTGACTAAAGAAGGCACGCGCTGGAAGGTCAGCGGAGCTGCCTAGAAAGGAATGGAACAGCGCTTCGAGTCGCTCAACCGTCTCGGGCGTGAATGCCTTTGCTGATTTCGAGAAACGATTTAGAAACTTCGCCATGGACGATCCGTACTTGTCCCCCTCAAGAAGCATGGCGAACCCGCGCAGCAGAATCTCCACGTCGCGCATGTGGAGGTCTGGTTCCGCGCCATCAAGAAGACGCCGCCACCCGGCGATCATGTTTATGCGCCCCAGCATCGAGTAAAACTCGGAGTGATATAGGCTGGTCCGGATCTCTTGTGGCGTAAGGTTGATACCGCCGGTGTTGAGACGATTGAACATTTCGTAGATTGACGAATCGTCGTCCTTCGGCACCGACTGCTTAACCACAACATTGCGGATGGTTCTTAGCTCAAACTGCGTTTTGAACTCTTCGAGTGTGGCGTAGTTCCGGCCTGCGAATTTGTTCTTAGTGCCGACCGCAACCTCCTGAAGGCGCAGGTTGAACTTGTCAAAGTAGGAGTCATCCTGCAGGAGTGGTTCCGGGATGCCGCCACGCTCGTCGTAGATGCGGCGCAGCTCCGTGCGCTTTTCCTTCTTGGGAAAGCGCTGCTTCATGAAGTAGTAGATGGACATCAACCGCTGCTGGCCGTCTATCACCAGGAATGAATTGCGAGCTTCCTCGTAGAGGAATATCTGTGGTACAGGAAGGCCAATGATGATGGACTCGATCAACTTTGAAGCGCGCCCAATGTCCCACACGTAATTGCGCTGGAATCCGGGCATCTTTACCGCTCCGGATTCGATGAAAGAGAAGATTGTGAGTATGTTGAAGTCGTTCGGAGACGATGTGAGCTCGTACTCTTCAACCTGAAACTCCTCATCGGAGTCCTCAGTCGTTTCAATCAAGTCGCCGAAGTCGGTCATGGTTTCGGATGGAAACGGTGTGGGGGCGCAGCACAGGCCGTGCGGAATATTACCGGGCTGCCGGCCTCGCGAACAGCATTGTCTTCGTAGGGAACAGCGACCGGTAATTGTTGGCGACGTCGGGCCTGACCAGGATGCGGAACCAAATGTCGGCCAAACGTCTTAGGCGTAAGCTGCCGCAGTCCTGTTGCGAAGCGAGAGGCCGTCGCAGCAAAGACTTAACTCGAATGGCGTTAGGCCGCGTGGGTTCTCGCCCACGTCGCCTCGTTGCGGCCCACTAGGCCAGCCTGCGTACAAACGCCGGTCCAAAGGGACTCGATCTGGGGAAAGCAACAATCGCAAGCCCTAGCGCCTGAAACACCTTCATCCGCTCAGCCTCGCTTTGCCATGGCCTTCGCTTTGGTGGAACGAGGGGAGTCAATTCCGGAAAAGCTTCGGCAAGGCATGTCGCTACGTCATAGATCGTCGCTCTCTCTTGAAGGCCTAGTATTCGCCGTACATCACTCTGAACGACGAGTACTGTTTCGACCTCCCGGAATTTGGCATACCCCAGAACTGTGTCGACTAGCCGCTGTGCCCTTTCTCCTCTCCGGGAGTTCATATGATCTTCCAGGGCAATGATGTGGGGGCGATACTTAACCATCATGGCTTCGACACGAGCCAAAAATTCATCGTTGCCCTTCGAATAGAGACGGGCAAGGCCCCAATCAACTAGTCTTTCATGTTCGAGCACCGCGAAACCGAAACCGCGGTGGTGAGGATAAACAGAGAGCACGCGAACGTATTGGCGCTGATTTGCCTTCATCCGCATGCTCTAAGCTGCTTTATCTACCTCCTCGCCAATAATGCCTGTCAGGATCTCGATCTTGCGGTCCCGAACTGCGTTCCTCGGTCTTTTCTCCAGACTCAGCCGGAGGCCTCGCGCTCGTTTCCGGACAAGCTCTCGCGCCTCGTCGAAGATCCCTGGGTAGAGCTCGCAGAGCGCCTGTCCAAAAATCGCCTGATACTTAAGCGCCGTTCTGAGAATCGGCAGCCGGGCGCCGTTCTCGTGCCGAGAGACGCTCGCGCCACTCATCGAACCGAGAAGAAAAGCGACCTCTTCGTGGGTGAGACCGGTGCGCTTTCGGTACATCTTCAGATACGATGGCAATTGAATAGTGGTCATGTGAAAGTGCGATTAGCGTAGCTCCTTTTTATCAACGAACGCAGGCGGCACTTAATGCCGGACGAGGCATCCCCGCCGAAACGATACAACGGGTGGATGTGGGGAGGTTACATCGGGCAGAGCACCGCCGGCCCTTTAAGCGCCAGGCACCGCCTAATTGCCTTGCTTTTGTGCGGACGTCGCCTCGGATGACGTCCCCAATATCCCCACGTCCACCCGATCATCCCCGGAATCAAACCGCTCGAAGAGCGCGAGAAGTTTGTCTTCCTCCGTCTGCGGTATGACAAACGTGCCGTGACTCTTCACCGTGGCAAGAGAGAGACGCCGCTTGATCTGCGCACCGACCCACCGTGGAGTAATGGGTCTCGCAAAATCCCCTTGATGGCGGTCGGCAAATCGTTCCGCAATTTCTTTCACGCCGAGGGGACACGATTCTCGACGCATGTCCAATATGATACCAAGAAGCAGCGCTTCAATGCTCTGGCCGCGATCCGCTCTGATGGTTTCACTCTGCTTACGTGCAAGATCGAGAATGCGCTTTCGAGCATTGTCGTCCTCCACCACCGCCAGGAGCGAAGAGAAGACCTGCGCAACGCGCGCTTCGATCTCCTGCTCTCTAGCGCCCGAGGGGTCGCGCCTCCTGGCGAAGTTCCTGAATCGATAAGCAAGCAGCTTGTTTCGAAGTTCCCTTGCCTCGTCATGGAAAGTGTCGGGCAAACTCAGAGGAATGTCTGAGCGAGGCGGTAGTCCCCGCATCACCTCAGTGATGCAACGGCTCTCCAGGGCGCGATCATCGAAGTCACGTCTAGTCGCTATGATTTTTGGTCCGAAGACGGTAAACGCTCGTGGATTGAACTCCTTGGTCGGTGTGACTTCGCTTCGGAGCACAGGAAATCCCTCAGCGTTGCCGTTGTTGAGGATTTTGACGATTTCGGCTTTCTCGTCAGAGAAGCGAAAATCCGATTCGTCCATGACCAGAGTCCCGCGGAAGCTGTCCAGTATCCGAAAGATCGGGGAGACGGTGGATGCGCCGGAGACGAACATCGGCTTGTAACAGAGCGAGCCAATAGCTAGGAGACAGCGGCTCTTTCCGGTTCCGTAGTCCCCTTTTAGTCGAAGGTAAGGCACCTCGGAGAAGGAGTCGTAGATCCAAGTCAGTAAAACGTAGTAGCTAGCTACCTCTTCAAAAATCGTGGAGAGGTCAGCATAGCTGTGGATGAAGCTTCTAACGGCGGCAAGGAGTTGGTCGGTTCTCTCATAATCTCCGACTCCTGACGGAAAGAGGACAACGCGGTGTGTCAGGAGATTGTTCCGCGGGGAGTAAGGACCGATGCGGCCTTGGCTTCCCGCATCCAACCACTTGTGCTCCGTGTTCTCGCCATCTGAATAAACAAGAAGCGCGGTGTCCTGTGCTTCACGTCGGTACACCATCTCGACAATAGCGCCATCCTCGAGAATTGCGGACACGACCGATCGCGTTTTCTCGTTTGATAATTCGTCCTGAGACATTCGCGAAGCGTATAGCATTGGATCCGTTCCACGGAGGCGGGCGAAATCATCAGCGGGGAAACCTTCGCCCGTCTCCGCGTTCCGCATTCAATGCGTTACGGTGGCCCCATGGAACTCGCCGAGCACGAGATTGAGCGCTTCATACGCGCGTGGAAAAAGGATTTCGGAGAAACCCTCTCCAAAGATGCCGCACGCTCTGAACTGTCCCGCCTCCTGACATTCTTGCGTATTCTAGCGAGCGCCACTTCCGTAGATCGCACGAGTAGCAGCGACAGCGCCGGCCGTGATACCATGGCCCCATGAAGTATTTCCTATACTGTCGCAAATCCACTGAGGCGGAGGACCGTCAAATCCTTTCCCTCGAATCGCAGCGTATCGAAATGGAGCGCCTTGCTGCGGCTTGGAAGCTGGACATCATTGAGACATTCGAAGAAGCCAAGAGCGCCAAGGCTCCGGGCAGGCCCGTTTTCTCCGCCATGCTAGACCGCATAACAAAAGGCGAAGCTCAGGGGATCATCGCATGGCATCCGGATCGTCTGGCTCGCAACGCAGCGGACGGCGGCCAGATCATTCAACTCCTCGATGTGGGAAGGCTCAAGGATCTCAAGTTCGCTACGGCTGCGTTTGATAACACGCCGCAGGGCAAACTCATGCTCTCGGTCCTACTTGGTTTTGCCAAGTACTACACGGATGCCCTCTCCGAGAACGTGCGACGTGGGCTGCGAACCAAGGCCGAGAAAGGGTGGCGTCCCTCCAAACCTCCGATTGGATACCTCACTGATCACGAAACCAAGTTGACCGTCCCCGATCTTGAGCGCTTTCCGCTTGTGGAGCAGATGTGGCGACTCATGCTCAGTGGCGCCCATTCGCCAAGCAGTATTCTGGATATTGCAACCAATCAGTGGGGTTTGCGCACGAGGAAACGCCGGAAAAGCGGCGGGTACTTCCTGTCACTCAGCACTATCTATGCGATTTTCTCGAATCCGTTCTATGCCGGTGCTTTTCGCTGGGACGACAGACTCCTCCCCGGAAAACACAAGCCGATGATTTCCCTGGATCAGTTTGACCAGGTCCAGAAGCTCCTTGGAAGACCCGGAGCAGCGCGCCCAAAGAGCAAACGGCATTTCGCATATACAGGGGCGATTCGATGCGGGGCATGCGGTCTTTCCGTAACGGCAGAGGAAAAAACCAAGCCGACCGGCAAGACCTATGTGTACTACCACTGCACCAAACGCCGCGGTACGAAACTATGTCGACAACCATATGTCGTGCTGGCCGATCTTGAGCGGGACATCGAAGCCTTTCTCAACTCGCTCAGCATCGGGGACGAGTGTTTAAAGGCGCTTCGACAGAGCTTCGCCGAGTATAGTCGTCGCACAAAGCCCGACATGGACGCAGAGCGTCGTTCAGTTAACGCAGGCATAGACGCTTGCAGCACCGAACTTGAGGAACTTACAAGGCTCCGAATTCGCCATCTCGTCTCTGACGAGAACTTCCTCAAACACCACTCGGAGTTGGAACGCAATCGCCTCGCCCTTCTTCAGCGGCGGGAAAAACTCTCGCAGGAAGCGGAGGGGTTAGAACCAGACGATCTCCTCGGAGAATTCCTCAATAGAGCCACGGATTACTTCCGATCGGGGGACGTATCGCTCAAACGTCTCATCCTCGAAACGACCGGTTCGAACTTCCAGCTCAAGGACAGGATCTTGAGCATTGAGGCCAGAAAACCATTCGTTCGATGGTCTCAGCCGACTCAGGTTTCAGAGTTGTGCGGATTCGTGAAGGACGTTAGAACTCTGACGGCGCTGCGCGATCGGGATTTCATAGAAATCCTTGAGAACATCCAGACGATCAACGCGAAGGTTCTAGCAAACTCCACTCCTCTCGCCAAAGCCGCATGACCAGCATATCACAGAGGCAAGCACGTCGAAGACGGCGGTTTTTGTCATTCGCGACAGGTGGCGGCCCGGTTTAACTACTCCCAATCACGTCGCGCGTCATAACTGGCGGGGGCGGTTGGCTAATGGTAGAGTACAAGCTGAAATGAAACTACAAGCCTTCAGAATCAAGCGCTTCCGGTCGATAGTCGATACCGGGTTTCAGGACCTGTCGCCCGACGGCATTTCTCTTATAGTCGGCCAAAATGAGTCCGGCAAATCTACCGTACTCGAAGGTATTCACGCGTTCGAGACTGGAGTGATTTCGGTAGATGACATCCGAAGTAACGACTCAAGTCCTGAAGTCACGTGCATTTTTCAGTTCGACTCATTTGCGGAACTAGCCGATTGTCTTCCCGAGGGGAAAGAGCTGCCGAAGGGCTTTAAGAAGACCTTTGAAAAGCTTGGGAAAAATGTTGCGCTGACAAGATTATGGGAGCAGGATTATGAAAGTGGCCTACTAGAAATCGAAAACGCCGAGTTAGGCAGTCTTTGGGACGGCGCCGAAGAATCAGCCGAATTGGCCGATGCCACTCCTGAAGCAACTGGCCCAGAAGGGCCGACGCCGCCAGACATTATCACGCAAGAAGACTTCGCAGATGAAGTGTTTAGTAGCCTGCCTCAGATCACAATGTTCGAAGAGGATAGCCTCCTTCCGCCGACCATTGACCTGGATGTGCTGGTAAAGAAGGATAACAAAGCCGCTGGATACGAAGGCGCCCAAAATTTCCTGCTAATCGCCGATATACAGGCGGAGGATCTCCAGAACGCTAGCAACATCAGAATTGTGGAGGACCAGCTCGAGGCGAAGAATAAAAAAGTCAACGTCGAGTTGCAGAAATACTGGCATCAAACAGTAGGAAAGAAAGACAAGATTGAGGTGATCGCGGAATTAAAGCACCACAAGAACTCGGTGGAGGGGAAACAAGGACAGCCCTACTTGGCTTTCTGGATACGCGATAAGAACGGAAAGCTTTCCCCAGTCCAGAGAAGCAAAGGCGTAAAGTGGTTTATCTCCTTCTATCTGAAACTTGAAGCCGCCGCGAAGGAAGATCGAAGGCAAGTTTTCTTAATCGACGAGCCGGGCGCAAACCTCCACGCAAGAGCTCAAGAAGACATTCTGCAGGTCTTCGAGAAACAAAAGGCTGGTCTCCAAATCATTTTCACTACCCATTCACCATACCTACTCAACGTCGATAAAGTCTACCGAGTGTTAGCGGTCGAGCGGGCGGATACAGAAGACGATAAGAGCGAGACTCGCGTAATACCATTTCAGGAATTAGGAAGCGCTTCTGTTGATACTCTGCTTCCTCTGTATACAAATATGGGCGTGGACGCTTCTCACCAAACTGTGATCAAGAAAGACAACAACGTCATTCTCGAGGAGATCTCTGCCTATTTCTATCTGAAAGCTTTCTGGACGATTTTTGGGAAAACGGAAAGAGTAAGCTTCTTACCGGCAACTGGTTGCCCCAATGTGCCTCTGTTAGCCAATCTGATGCTTGGCTGGGGATTGTCCTTCGCCATCGTTCTTGATGACGATGCGCATGGAAGGAAGACGCTGAAAGTGTTGAAAGACTCTCGCGTGTGCTCAGATGACAGCCTAATTAAGATCGACGGGTGCAGCGGCATAGAAGATCTTTTTTCTAATTCCGATTTTTCTTCGATCGTCTTAGGAAAGGCGAAGGGGAAGATCAATACTTCAAATTCAGAGTGGATAAAAAGGGAGAAGATATCGAAGGTAATCACTGCAAGAGATTTTATGATTGCGGTCAATGATGGCAAAGTCGTAAAGGGCGATCTGTCTGCTGAGACGAGGGGACGGATCGAGAAACTTCTCGCAGACATCGTTGCAGCGCTATGATCCGAAAGCGCGAGCCGTGTGGAGGCCTAATCTCGCATTGGCTGATAACTACGATCGACCACCGAATAGATCGGGTTTGTAGTCCGGGCCGGGTCGGTCGCTGATAGCAACAAAGCCCCGTTTCTGGGGCCTTGTTTGCGTGTAGGACGGAACTTCCTAGGATCAACCCTCCCTCTTCGTTCGTTCGGCCTCTTCAACCTCCGGGGGGAACCGCCGCCACTTGCCCTTGTACATCGACGCACGTCGCTCGAACATGACCTGAGATTGGTCGGAGTCCACATGCCGGGAGGTTGGTTTCGCTTCGTTCTTGAATTCCTCCACGAGTTTTCGAATACCCTCAGTGACGTGTTCGGGCACGGATTCTTCCTTTCCTCGCTCAGACTCATGCTTCCGCCACCTCGGCAAGTGCTTGTCCCAGAGCCGGGTAACGAGGAAGGAGGTGTCTGTCGGTGGGTATGAGGCGAAGTGGATCGTGCCGCGACGCTTCACGTCGTCGGGCAGCTGGTCGAAGTGGTGATCGAGGGCTGCGAGGTCCCGCTTGAATTCACCCAACTCCACGAACGATTGATCGGCCCGGAGAAAGAGTGGTACCAGCTTTCCGTGTAGGTGATCGCCAGACACGAACACCAGGCAAAATGGCAGATAGTATAGGTACGCGAGATCGATGCGGTTGCTCTTTCGCTCTCCGGAGATGAGCCCCGCGGCTATCCCGATGTAGAAAACGAGGTCGACCTGCATCGTGTACATGAAGTACGGAAAGAGAGTCTCGAGCGCAGGCTGGCCGGCCTCGCGCCACCTTCTGATGGCGATGTCCTGCAGATCCTGAGGAATCGCAAGCAGTCCAAGGCCGAAAAGGAGCACTGACTCCCGGGTTGGTTGGCCCGCTACATCTGTGGCAAGCGCTCTTGCCTCTTCGAGAGTTCTCGGTCTGCCCTTGAGGGCAAACCAGCGACTGACGATCTGAGCGATATCCTGGAAATCCAGTTCAGCCAGAGCCTTTCGCCACTCTCTAGCGGCATGCCGTTCGAGGTCAAGGAACTCTCCCTTCTGCCATCGATGGAAGGCCTCTGTCTCCGGGGCCACCTTGAACATCACACCCGTCTTGCCCGCCATCTCCACGGCCTGCCCACCGCCCAGGATCGGGCGGCCCTCCATCTCTACCGACTCGATGCCGGCCAGCTCGGCGGCCAGAATTCGACGATGGTGCACGTTCGGGTAGGAGCTCATGTCTGGCGTCTTGCGTGCTATGCCGCCGACAATCTGTTCCGGCGTCCGACCCTTCCGGACCTCCTTTTCTAGGTCAGCCAGAGTCTCGATAAAAAACATCGGGGTGATGTTCGTGAGGTAGAGGCTTTCCAGCCAGACGGATTCGTCCGGGCTGAGAGCCTGGAGTACCGACTTGTCGAAGATGAGCATGGGACCGAGCGACATGATGCAATCCTACCTGAATACCCCGAGGACGTCAGGTCCCGTACAACGTCCCTACATCCCTACACCACCGCATCACCTCGAAGCGATATGGGCTCTGGTCTTCCAATCGTGTAGGACACTTGGATTTCCGTCACTCGGGCGAACCCATTGCGTGTGGGCGAAAGACGCTCGGCTGATCGTTCATCGATAGCGAGCGCTAATGCTGCTTCGCCGTCCACGTCGACGACAGTCGCTGTGCTTCGCCGATCTGTTCTCTTGTCATCCTGGGCTGTAGTTGCCCCGTGCCCTTCTAGCAATTTCCCTCGGGCCCCTGTCAGAAACGCGTGCCGACGCTGCAAGATTCAACGACTCATAGGCAGTTTATGTGGCCACATAAAGCACCCATGTTAAGGATGGTTATTGGATTGTGGGCCTCGAGTGGGTACAATACTGCATGATGACAAAACTCGGACGACCGCAAAAGGCAGCGAACAAGCGAAAGGTGGGGTTCCTGAAAATCAGAATCGAGCCCTCCGAAAAGGATGCCTTTCAGCAGGCCGCCAACATTGGCGGCGTGCCGTTGTCAGCTTGGGTCCGCGAACGACTACGGCGCGCAGCGATCCGGGATCTTGAAGAGATTGGGGAACGCGCGCCGTTCCTTCGAGACCTCTATCCGGACACCTAACAATGGCCTCCACGCGGACCATCGAATTTGCAGACAAGGGCATCGGTCAGGCCCTTCACGAGAAGGCCATGCACGTTCCGCTCAATCAACGGGAGTATGCGTGGGAAGAGAAGCAGGTCGGGGATCTATTCCGCGATTTGTCAGACGCGAAGAGCCGTGACGGCGAAGAGTATTTCCTGGGAATGATCGTCGTGACACCCGACGCGAAGGGCACTCCTCTTATCGTCGATGGGCAGCAACGGCTCGCGACGATCTCGATTTTTCTCGCGGCGATACGCGACTACTTGGTGTCAATCGCAGAGCCGGCTGAGGCACGCAAGGTCAACGACAAGTTCTTGCAGACTTCGGAATTTCTCGCGAAAGAGAGCGAGCCTAAGCTGAGACTCAATGTCGCGGACGATGAATACTTTCGCAGGCGTGTTTTATCGGACTCCGACTCGCCAGATCGCGCGTATCCTGCCACCAAACCGTCGCACAATCTCATCAACGAGGCGGCAGAGTTAGCGGCAGACCAAGTGCGCAAAATGGTCGCGACCCTATCGCAGCAGAGGCAGCTCGAAACCCTTATCAGTTGGGTCTATCTGATCCAGGACCGCGCACGCGTCATTCTGGTGACGGCAGCGGACGAGGGACGCGCCTACGGCATGTTCGAGACCCTGAACGACCGAGGCGTTAAGGCAGCGCAATCTGACCTCGTGAAGAACTATCTGCTTGGCAAGTCTGGTGACCGCATTCAGCAGGTTCATGCACGGTGGGCGGAAATGGTCGGCGCCTTGGAGCAAATCGACGACGAGAAGATCGTCGTCACGTACCTACGCCACTATTACGTCACCCAGTACGGCCACGTGCGTGAGCATGAGTTGTTCGAAAGCATCAGCGGCAAGGCCCAGAGTTCGGGCGCTGCGATTGACTTCACGAATGCAGTTTCCGCTGCCGTTGACGATTACGTAGCCCTTCGGCTGCCCGATCACCCGAAGTGGAAGCCCTACGGCACGTCCACCCGCCAACACATCAAGGCGCTGGACAAATTGAAGGTCGAGCAGATCAGGCCACTGATGTTCGCCGTGGCGCAGCAGTTCTCCATCCCTGAGGCGCGCGAAGCCTTTCGCCTGTTTGTCTCTTGGAGCATTCGCCTCCTCGTCGGTGGCGGAAGCCGACTCGGCCGCATTGACAAGGAGTACGCTGCTCGCGCGTTCGCTGTGGGGACGCGTCGAACGACGACGGCTCAGGAACTCGCCGCGAGCATGGCGGAGATCGTTCCGGGTGACAATGAATTTGAAGAGAACTTTGCAATTGCTTCAATCCACCGTGGCGATCTAGCGCGCTATGTTCTCCGCTCGCTAGAGCTTCGTCATCTGGGACACAAGGAGCCAGAGCATATCCCAAACGACGACGAGAAGGTCATCACCCTTGAACACGTCCTGCCTGTCCGGCCGAGTCCACACTGGAACGTAGATGCTGAGTTGGCCTCCAATCTTCACCGTCGGATCGGCAATTTGGCGCTTCTCCAATGGACCGCCAATACATCAATTGGAAATGGATCGTTCGCCGACAAGGCCAAGAGCTTCAAGCAGTCGAACTTCCCTCTCACTGCCGAGATAGGGAGCTACGAAGACTGGAACGCGACCACCATCGCCGAACGGCAAAAGCGACTGGCCAAGATCGCGGTAGAGACTTGGCCGATTACTGTCGCTTCCGCGAAGAAGGCTTCCGCGCGGAAACGGGCTTCGCGGCAGGCGCTCCCGTAGGGCGCGGGCCGACGATGATTCGACGTGCTACGGGTACCCCTTAGTGGCCGCGGAGATATGCCTTAGCAGTCCCTGATCTCTGCGAAACAATGGCGCGTCGTGCCTCCGACGGCACGATCAGCCGTCTATTTAGTCATTCACATAGACGTACCATGATTAGCGGATCGTGAGCGGCCCTAGCCGCTGACGAGCCGTTCTTTCATCACGAACGCCGCACTCAAACCGATATCTCGGTCTTGAGTGCGGCGTCTCGCTTTGTACCCACCTATCTCGCGGAGGTCGAGATGCATGAGTACCCAAATATCCGTCGGCAGCGACAGCGCCGGGCGGACAGCCCGTCCCGAGCTCTGCCCCAACGCGGGCCCCGGTCGAGCAACGGTAAGGCAACTGTAATAACCGTCGTTGATCCCGCGCTTCGGTCACGCATCGACGGAGCCACAGACGGAGCATTTAACCGAGTGCATGTGGATTCCGTGACCGAGGCACTGCGAGCTGTTCGAGAGCATTCCGCACAAGCGGTGCTTCTCTCGCCCGCAATGGTTTGCCACCAGCCACTCGCCGACATCCACAGGCTCGTCGTGAAGAGTCCAGGTGTCACGGCTGTGGCAGTGGTCAGCGACGGGGAAGTCGCCAGCGAAACATTGCTCGACCTCGGCGCTTGCGGTGTTCGTCAGCTGCTCAGTCTCAACGGAAGAGCTGGCTGGGATCGACTCCGCGGTCTACTGGACCATGGTGGCGGAGCGACAGAACCAGTGATTCTCGGCAAGTTGCTTCCGCTTCTCGACGGTGCGACGGACGGTAGCCGGCACTTCTTTGCCCTCCTCGTCCGATCGGCACCGAACATCAGGAACGCGAAAGCCCTGGCAATGCTGCTCAAGATTTCCCCGAGCACATTGTTCTCCCGGTTCTTCCGTGCTTCTCTACCCGCGCCGAGAACGTATCTCGCCATGACTCGGCTGCTCTACGCTTCGGCTTTTCTCGAGACGAAGGAAACGTCCCTTGCCGCGGTAG
Organism: uncultured Gemmatimonadaceae bacterium; assembly: GCA_964350145.1. GTDB lineage: Bacteria > Gemmatimonadota > Gemmatimonadetes > Gemmatimonadales > Gemmatimonadaceae > JACDCY01. The sequence goes on along the minus strand of CAYGJL010000014.1, from coordinate 15,494 downwards.
CCGACAGCCTGAATTACTCATCTCCACAGAGCTTCGGACGCCACATTCGCATTGTCCTAGGCATGCCTCCAGGCGAGTTCCGGCGCACGCTTCCTTTCGCAGCTGCGCTCGATCATTTCACGAGGCATCTGGTGGTGCCGTACCAAGCCACTTTCCGTCGCTTCGACCCGATCACGCAAGTGCCGGTGGTCCAATACCCTTCAGTTAACGCCTAATCCGTACAGGGGAGAGCACGCGCCGCCCAGTAGAATGGCTGAGGAGTAACAAGGCTGGCCAGCGACATGTCGCTGGCTTTTTTCATGCTTTCAGCTACCGTCCCGGCTTGACTCTGCCTTGTTGGTTGCGATCGTCTTGCCAAGGACTCACTGATCGCTCGCCGCTCGCTGTTCGATCGGACCGCGGCTCAACTCCAATCGGAGGAGTAACCAGTGCAATGTTGTCTTGACCGGTGGGAAGGTCGTCAACGTGAATATTCATCGTCTCTTCCTCTCTAGGATTCCGTTTTTCCCGCGAAGACATAGTCCGCCCCCGAAAAGGAATGGTCTATTAAACTGTCGAACGCCTCGACTTCGCGCCGACGACGATCAGGTTTGCTCACGGCAAACAGATCCCCGGTACCAGCTAGAACGCGGTCAGCCAAGGCAAAAAACTCAAGTGCATCGCTACGATCTGCATCCGCCAGCTCGTCCGTGCGCGCGTGAAGCAGTGTAAAAAGGACGTGTATATGCTGGATGAAGCGATCCCATTCGCCCATCGAAACATACCTAGCATGGAACGGGAACAACTGCGGTGCGTTGACGGCGTACGGGTTGGCCACCACCACTTCGGGCACATCCATCTCCAGATGAACTCTTCGCTCATCCCATGCGAACCGTTCGGGAGTCGCTGAGGCGAGGCGTGTACCTGGATAGTAGGTTAGGACGTTGAGCCGTACTTGTGCTCCGAGCGCTCGTGCAACCAGGGCAGCACGGATCGTTTGCTCCGCGTTTACACCGCAGGAATGAGACGGCGGTGCGACAAGAAACGCGCATGTTGGAGCTATGCCGTGCTCCAAACACAGCTGTATCTTCAGCTCAGCTCCAGACGAAAATCGCTTTCCATAGCGACGCTCTGACGCAGTTCCGATTGCGTCTATGCCGGTGAACACTGCCCGGCATCCAGCGAGCGCCATCGCCCGTACGAGCCTCTCATTGATCTGCGGGAGCGTTGCGTAGCAGTGCCAGGTAAGAGGTAGCTTCGCCTCTGCTAATTCAGCGCACAGCGCCAACGCGTAGGCCTCGTCATTCAGAAAGTTGTCCTGCACGAAGAAAACATGCCGCGTCCCATGCTCTGCGAGGAAAGACATCTCGCGAAGCAGGGTTTCAGTATCGAGTGTTCGGCGCCGGGGGTAGTGCGTCGGGCTGTAGCAGAAGGTGCACTTAAACCGACAGCCGCGCGCGCTTTCTACATCGACCGTTCTGTAAGGATTCACTGCGAAGTACGGCTCGAGTGGAAGGATGTCATAATCAACGAAACCGGGCGATGCCCCGCGCACAGGAACATGCCCAGCGACACTTCCGAGCAAAGCAGCGAACTCGGTCTCACCTTCGCCCGTTATGACTGCATCAATCCATGGAAACCGGGCCGGGACTTCCCCAGCAATCGCTGAGAAATGTGTGCCGCCCAGAACCACCCGAGCATCGGGATGATCACGTTTGACACCTCGGGCTAATTCGAGCGCAACGTGACCATCGACGGCCATTGACGTGAAGCCGTATACGCTCGCGTCTGCTTCGGCGAGGATAGCTCCAGCGGCATGAAAAAAATCCGTACGGAGACGTGGATCTGTGTGCCAAAGCAAGTTAAAGTCGATGATGTCGGCTTCCCAGCCAGCTTCTCGCGCAATGCCGGCGAGACGTAAGAGCCCGAGTGGCGGCCCAAGTTCGCTAAGATCGAACTGCGAGTGGGGAGGATTGACGAGCAGCAATCGCATGTGGGGATGCTACTCTGACGAAGTGCAGCCGCAGTGCGTCGAGTGGATCACCTGAATTATTTGCGTATCCACAACGGCCTTGACGGTGCGCGGAGCTGCATAACGGAAATGGATTACGCTGTCCTCAAGGAGCATCACCGGGCCGGGGGTGAGCCCTTCCTCCTGCATGGGATCTGACGGTGGGAAAGGGTCGTTCGTGTCGAGAGTGACAGACAACGCTCCTTTCAGGACAATCCATGCGCTCAGCATGCCAGGTGAAAAGCAACTCTCTGGAGGTAGCTGCGCGGTCAAGCCGGCCGGGACGTTTATGCGCGTGAAGTGAAGCTCGTGGTCAATTCTACTCTTCCATAGTATCGGCTTCGCAACAATCTCCTTGCCCTTGATCTCGCCCAGGGGATCGATGTCATAGGGTATTCGCTGCGACCGCGCGAGGAGCGATGGAAAAGGAATCGCGAGGTAAGCCGCGATTCGCACGAGGGCGTCGAGCGAAACATTTATCGCCTTAGCGTTTGGCTCGTCCTGAACGCGCTCGAGACGTGATATGAGGGCTGCTTCGACTCTACATATCTCCGCTAGCTGCTTTATTGTAAGATCCGCTCGCTGGCGATACGCCCTGATGTACTCACTTAGGCCCCACGCGACGGCTGCATAGACTTCCGGGTCGCGCAATTGTTCAAGATTCGTGTTTCTGTGCGTGCGCACCGGAGATGCTGCAGCGTAACCGGCGTCGCTCACCACGGTCTTGTACGGCGAGTCAGTCACCGATCTCATGATCATCCACGCCGCGGCCGGAGTGTTCACGGCTGAAGCGTGATGTGGAATCTGAGGGTTGATGCGAATGGCCTCGCCGACGTTCACAATCCGTGGCGGAAGCACGCGCGGGCCTGACGCGTCCGCAGTTATGAAGGTGTACTGGATACCGCCAGCCGGCTCCGCGTCCGTTGCCCTCGACGACACAGCGCCCGAGACGTGCGTCGACGCAGGAACTGGTATAAGCGCTTCCTCGCCTGCGTGAAATAGATACGCATGCCCGGTATTCGAGGCTACTTGCACCCGCAAGACTGAAAACGTCGGCCCCCAAACGGGCGGGGCGGAGTGGTCCCAGTAAACAATCGTTCGATCGTTTTCATTCAGGTCCGTGCGATACGCAGGTCTTCCCCGGCCGGGGTCGACCACGGCAAACGGGCGCAGGTCCGCAGGACCCCGGAGATGGGGTGCCAGCGCCTTCGTCGCCGCGCCCATTCCATAGAGCGAAACCTCCTCGGCAAGCCACGCGAGCGTGCCACGGCGCGAGCGGGTGGGGGGTTCTCCTTGGGCTGATCCGCCTACTTCTTCTCCGGCCATAGACTTGAGAATATACTTCGAAGAAGATCACATCGCCAGACCGGCAAAAAGGCTTCGGCAGGACTTTTGCCTAAGAGAGTAAGAAAGTCCTTGCTCAAGCATGTTGACCTATGGACATGGTTGACTTACCCCCTTGAAAGCCCTATCTTCGCGCATAGGAGGGCCAAAAAAACCTCCTTTGGAGGAAAGGAGGTAGGGGTGCAGGGCGGGGGGGCAGACATCGCCCCCCAAGTCGACCACGAGTTCGCGACTGACAGCTTGACGGCAGATCGTCGCGCCCTCGAAACCTTAAGGAGAACAAAAATGTCCCCAGACGATGATCGACCCCCGGAGGAACTCCGGGAACCCTTCTATAGAAAGACTAGCAAACGGACGATTCCTGTCAAGGGAGCACGGCAGCACACCACGATTCCCTCGTGGACGCAACGCGCTACAGCCTTTTTTTTCGGCTGGACAGCCTTGGGTAAGGGGATCCGCGACGGCGGACGCGGCCTCCCGGGCGAGAGCCACGCTAGGCCGTCGCACCGGACGAAAAGAAACCTCGGTTTTCTGGAACACGAGACGGTGGACCTCACAGACCGCGAGGTCGCGGCCATTTGCGCGCCGTGGCGGAAAAGAAAAGAACCACTTGATGGGGTCTGCAAGCTGGCCCGTACCGAGTTGGTCTATTTCCTCGAAGCCGGAGCGGCGATCCGGGATCAGCATCGGAAGCTGGGATTCAAAGAGCCGCATCGCGACATTCCCCTTGCTGGGTATGTCGCCTACGTCGCCGTTGCGGCGGTGGGAGAGTTTCCGCTGAATCAGGCGGCTGCTCAGATTCTTCGCCAGGGATCTTTGGAAACGGCCATGATCGCCGCGACGCTCTGCGTGATCGGCATTATGGCCGCGCACGGCGCGGGAAAGTTGGCTCGACAATGGAAGACGAACGGCGACCTCTCCTTCCGTCGTACCGCCATGTTCGCCTGCTTTTCAGCGATCATTGTCCTGCCGGCGGCTGCCGGCTTTCTCCGGCACGGGTTTTTAAGATGGTCCGCCGGGAGCGCCGACGTCATGTCCTCCCTGGCGCTTGCTGCGTTCAACGGGGCACTTCTCATCGTCGCCGCGATCGGTTCGTACTTGGCCCACGAAACGGACTACCAGCTGGAGAAGCTCTGGTGTCAGTGGCGCCGCGTTCAGCGTCGCATGCGGCGAGCGTGGCAGCGGTGGAACAGTGTGTCGGGCAAGTACGACGCGCTACGCGCCGTTACCCTAGAGAAGATTCTCGGCCTCCATGCAGAAACTCGGGCGCGGCTGGACGAGTATCGTCGCGGCGACGCCGCTGCGCGCCAGGGCGGACAGGTGCCGACCTACTTCGGGCAGCCGCTGGTTGACGAGCTCTTCCGGCCTATTGACCCCGAGTTGATCACCGAACTCGACCCGGCCCCGACGGGGATCGACGACGTGCTGACGGCGCTCGGCTTCGACGTGCCTGATCATGAAGGACCGGCGGCCGGCTCGAGCGACGCGGAGGCCGGCCCGGAGCTGCACACCGAGCCCGCCGGGCCCAAAGTGAAGCCGGACACGGCTATTAGCCGGAACCCGGTAAGCCACAGGAGCCCGTTCGAAGGAGCTCGCGCCGCCGTACCCGACACGATCACCGGCCGAAACGGCGACAGCCCCCGCAACGCGAAGCAGTCGCTAGCGGCAGGTACCCGTCGCATCACCCCCATCACGGAGAATGAGTCATGAGGACGACGAAGGCAGGATACGTCGGGAAGGCGCTTCTCCTATTGCTGTGCGTCGTTGCGGTAGGGTGCGAGCCTTCCGCGTCGAGGATCATCGTGGTGCTCACGGACGTGTCGAAAACGGTACCCGCTGCAGACATCGCCGTGTACTCAAAAACTTTTTCCACGGTGCTACAGGAGTTGGCTCCCGGCGATCGGCTGGTCATCGCACGGATCTCAGGCCATGCAGTCCGGGACTTTACCCTCGACTTCGACGCCACCCTCCCCAACACCGACGTCTACTTGAACGATGTCGAGGCTCGGGACTCGGTGCTGGTGAACGCGGAGTCCGCGTTCACCAGGATCACGCAGAACAGGGACGCGAACGGGTCCGACATCCTCGCGGCGCTGGCGGTCGCGGGTGAAGTCTTCAGCCGTAGCGACCACGCCGAGCGGTGGCTGGTCGTGTTATCCGACATGCGACACGAGTCCGCGGTGCTGAACCTAGACCGCCAGCGCATCGACTCCGCCTTCACGTCAAACTTCGTCCACCGCGAACGCGAGGCGGACAGGATACCGGACCTCTCGAACGTACGCGTGCGCGTGGTGGGCGCGGGCGCGAGCAACCACGCGACCGATTCGTACCTCGCCCTTAGAGACTTATGGATAGTGTACTTCGGCGAGGCCGGGGCCCTCATCAAGCCGTCTGACTATGGCCGTACGGCCGTTGTCGCGCTGCGGCCGTGACCGAGGTCCGGCGACGATGCCTTCCGTGAATGGGATGTTCCGACTCCGCCTCGTGCGCAGGTGCACGCTTAGGCTGTGTGCCTGCGCGGCCGTTCTTCTCTTGGCGGCTGACTGCACCCGCGAAGACCGACCGATCGTGACACCTTTGGAGCGTGATCTGGGATTCGGGAACACCGATCACTTTGAGATTCGCGCCGATCTAGGCCGGGCGACGGTGTCGCACGAGCCGATGGACGTCGTCCTCCTCTTCGATCGGACAGCGTCCATGACGAACACGATCACGGAGGCCCAGAGAAATGCCGACGAGATCGTACGTGGCGTTCGCACCATGTACCCGAACAGCTCATTCGCTGTGGCTGGTCTCGCTGACTATCTCAACGGTGAGCAGCCGTGGACTTTGTTCTCCGATCTCACCAACGAAACCGCGAGAGTTCGCACTGCGCTGGGTGCCATCACCCTGGCAAGTGGTGTTGACTACCCTGAGGCCTACGTCCGCGCGCTTTACGAATCCCGCTATGTGAGCTGGCGCCCCGGCGCCAAGAAATACCTCATCTTGTTCGGCGACGCGCCCGCCCACGATCCATCGTTCTACGGGACAGACTTCGGCATCGATCCGGGCCGTGACCGCGTCGCCGGCACACAGGACGACCTAAGGCTGGAGCCCGTCATCGCGGATCTTGCCCGGGACGGAATCGTCGTACTCGCCATCTATGACGACACGTTCCGGAAGCCCTACCGCACAGAAACGCGGGCAGGCTTCGATTACATGGCGCGCCAGACCGGGGGCGTCTCCCTCCCGATGTCGTCCGCCACGGAGGTAGTGGAGATCGTCGAGCAAAGCCTGCGGCGCCTACTTCAGCCAGCTCCGTCTCTGGCGGTACCCGCTGAGTTCGGTGCGTGGGTCCAGGACGAGGCGTTCACACGGGACGCAGACTCCGTGAACACATTCTCCGTGCCGGTGGCCGTGGCGGCGCCCGAGGAAGCGAAATCCGGGATCTACAGGTTTCCGCTCTCCGTGATCCGCCATCACGCTGCCGGCGTGGACACGCTGGGCGCCACCTCGGTGATCGTCAGAGTCGGCGTGCTCAGTTATCCCTGGCGATTTCCGTTTCTACTCCTGTTTCTCGCGTCCGTTTTCGCCATCCTCTGTCGGCGCGTCCGCAAGGCGAGCAGAGAATTCGTGAGATACGAGCGAAACGCTCCCTTCCTCAGGCTGCTCGGCCGGGTAGCTGCCGCCTTTCTCGTGGTGCTCGGTGGAGTGCTCATCTGGAAGTACGCGCCGGGAACTATTCCACCGGGCGTAGAGACGTCCGCAAAACCGTGATCTCGTTCACGGATGGACGGCGCCCATTCTGGACTGGTCGCGCTGATTACCCTTTGAGCGGGAGGGCAGCATGAAGGACAAGAAGGTGGTCCACACGCATTTTGGATCGCGGAGCAAATTCGAAATCGTCCGAGTGGACGGTTGGTTAGGGACGAAGTTCGTCCTCTACAGGGACGGAAAGGTCGACAGCGGCTCCTTCTCGACGCTTCGGGCTGCGGTTGAAGCTGCCGAGAAGAAGGGGTAACACGGAGGAACATCCGGAGACATTCTCCGTCACCACAGTCCCCAGGACCCGCCTTGGTCCTGGGGATTGTGCAGCTTCCGGTCCGGAGTGGACGCCGCACTTGCGTCGGAGCGCTCGCAGCTTCTCACCAGTCTGAAGTCATAGCGGCGCGGCACTCTGACCGCGGGCGATGCTGACGGAGTTTACCGATCACGCCCCTTCGTGCGCGTTGACCAACACGAGAGAATGGGCGGATGGAAGACGTCCTCGAAAAGCGAATCACCTACATAGGTCGCGTAAATCATCGGAACGCCGGTACTCTCTTCGGAATACGCCAGAGAGACCGGCGTTCCCACATGTACGTGGTAGGTAAAACAGGGACCGGGAAGTCTCACCTGCTTCGTATAATGCTCGCTCAGGGTCTGCTCGCGAATGAGGGCTGCGCGCTCTTCGATCCGCATGGCGAAATCGTTCTAGATCTCCTCTCGTTGGTGCCGGGATATCGCCGGCCAGACGTTATTTACCTCGACCTCCCAGACCCGACGCTCGACTTGTATTTCAATCCTCTCGCCGGTGTCCCTTCAGATAAACGCTCACTGGCCGTCGCAGGCATCATCGAAGTATTCAAGAAACTATGGCCGGACGATTGGGGGCCACGCCTCGAGCATGTATTCCGAAACGTCCTTTTTACTCTACTTGAAACGGAAGGGAGCACTCTGGCGGACGTGCCGCGTCTCCTCACCGACAAGGAGTATCGGACCGAAGTAACGTCTCCATTGGAAAATGAGATCGTTCGCGATTTCTGGCGCACCGAATATGACCGGTACTCACCCCCTTTTCGGGCCGTGGTGACTGCACCCCTCCAGAACAAACTCGGCGCTCTCCTAACCGATCCACTGCTCCGCCGAGTTCTCACACAGGAAGGAGACTCGCTCGATCTTCGCAACATCATGGACGAGGGAAAGATCCTTCTCGTGAACCTGGACAAGGGCAGAATAGGAGAGGGGCCGGCAGCGCTGCTCGGCTCCCTGCTGCTCTCACACATTGCGCTTGCCGGAATATCTAGAAGCGAGCTGCCTGAGAGTCGCCGGCGGGATTTTTTTGTCTACGTGGACGAGTTCCAGACGTTCACCACCCTCTCGCTGGCGAACATGCTTTCCGAACTTCGCAAATACCGAGTAGGAATGGTCCTCGCTCATCAACACCTTGCGCAGCTGGAGCGCGACATTCGTGAGGCCGTATTCGGAAACGTAGGAACTCTTGTCTCGTTCCGCGTAGGTGCGTCGGATGCCTCGTACCTTGCACGCGAGTTAGCCCCCGTCTTTTCCGAGGACGATCTTATTGGCCTCCCGCGCTACCACGTGTATGTTCGTCTGCTCATTGACGGGGAGACTTCCCGCCCGTTCTCGGCAACGACGATCGGATCGCTAGATGAGCTGCCCCGTCGGGATGATTGCTTCGCAGCATAACTACCAGGAGAGTTATGGCCCAGTCTGCCGAAGTCATGTCGCATTGGCACGTCCTCCTAGAAGACTTCAATACATCCGCCCTTGAGTTTTACTCGCGTGTCGAGCGTGAGCTTAAGGATCGACAAATCCCCGAGCTAAAGACAGAGCGCGTGGACTGGCACGAAGGGGGTGTGCTTTCCGCAAAACGGGAATACCTGCGTGTCTCTCGCGGACGCCTCACCTACGACATCTGTGGCGCGCCGTACGGGAAGTCCTATTTCTTTTCATCGTGGATGGCAGTTCAGCCACCAGACTTCGCGGCTCTTTATGGCTGCGGCGCACTCATCGGAGCGTTTCTAGTCTTCTTGGTCACAGTTGCCAATGCAGGCCTTATCAAGGGCACCTTCATTTTCTTGATCCTAGCCGGCATCGGATGGTGGGTCGTCCGTCTAATGATCGCTTCAGGATCGACCGGCCTTGAAGACACCATTTCCGCCATGCCCATCATCGGCCCGCTCTACCGATTGCTCTTTAACCCAGTGACGTACTACGCGCAGGACACCCGTCTCATGTTTCAGGAATCGGTGCATCGGACAGTGACGCAGGCGGTTGCCGAGATACGTACTGCGCAAGGCCTTCGCGCCCTCACGCCAGAAGAGTTGCGTCCCACCATGCGCGACCTACTGCATTAGCGGTAGCAAACCGTGTCAGTGCCGTCCGCTATCGAAATCCGTACCAAGAACTTCTACGACTGGGAACTTCTCGGTCGTGGTTGGCGGACGTTTCCACATCTGGTTTCGCTGGAGCCGCCTTTTCGGCCTTTTCCTGGGCACGAGATTCCCCGCGAATCCATACCGGACGACGCACGTAAACCGACTTTCCTGTCGTCACTTTGGGACAGAGCCAAGACTTCTTCGAGCCAGACTGCTCCACCGCTTCAAGACATGAATTCGACCGATTCTACTCATGTCGAAGTGCGGACAACACCAAAAGAAGAGGTTGAGCTTCTCGTGCCTCTCGGTGGAAAGATCGATCCGGCTGTCACGGATTCCTGGCTCCGTGCAGTTTCTGCCGGTGCCGGCCCGATTTCATTCGAGCTCGTCGGTAGAGATCGAACGGTCTCCGTGCGAGTGGCGTTCGACGCTCAGGACGCATCGCTTGTAACAAGCCAGCTTCGAGCCTTCATTCCGACGATAACTATCCGTCAGAGCGAACCGTCGCTTTTGAAACTCTGGCTGGATACCAAAGGGTCGGCGGTACAAGCTCTCGAGTTTGGGCTATCTCGTGAATTCATGCTACCACTGCGCGAGCTGCGCTCAAATCCGGATCCACTGACGCCTATCATCGGCGCACTTGCCCAAACGGCCGCCGGAGATCTCGCCGTCATTCAGGTTCTCTTCGAAGAGGTTCGTTACCCTTGGGCGGCGCACGCGCTCGAAGCAGTTACTTCTCCTGACGGCAAACCTTTCTTCTTCGACGCTCCGCAAATCACGAGTTGTGCCGAGACAAAGTTCTCTGCTCCGCTCTATGCCGTCATAATCCGCACGCTTGTAAAGACGGAGGACGTGAACGCCGCGGATGAAATGATTCGTGCAGTAGCGAGCGCTCTCAATCAATATGGCGATCCGGACAGAAATGCCTTGGTACCGCTCGCCTTTGACGATCTCGAAGACCTGACGCGAGACATCCTCGCTCGCTCCACGCGCCGAAGCGGAATGCTTCTCTCGCTTCCCGAGCTCACGTCCCTTGTTCGCGTGCCAGGAGAACACGTACACAGCGCGGCCCTTCTCCGAACTCTAGAACCGGAAGCAACCCTTCCTCCTGAAGTCCTCGGCGACGGACCTATTTTCGGTGAGGCCAGACATAGGAAGGCGCTGGTCCCGGTGCGGCTTTCCGATGAGTCTCGCATGCAGCACACCTATATCGTCGGAGCCTCCGGTACGGGCAAGTCTACTCTGATTGAAAACCTCATCCTTCAAGACATCGCGATGGGTCATGGCGTTGGCGTCCTCGATCCACACGGGGACTTGGTTGATGAGATACTCGGCCGGATCCCGGAAGAAAGAGCGAGCGATGTTGTGCTCTTCGATCCATCCGATCCGGACTGGATTGTCGGGTGGAACATTCTCGGCGCGCATTCAGAGATCGAAAAGGAGCTCCTTGCCTCGGACCTAGTGGCGGTGTTCCGGCGCCTGAGCACGTCATGGGGCGATCAGATGAGCGCCGTCTTGGGAAATGCAGTGTTGGCTTTTCTTGAATCCACGCGCGGCGGTACGCTCACCGAACTGCGCAAGTTTCTTTTGGATGAAGCCTTTCGCACCGGCTTTCTCGGTACCGTGGAAGACGATCACGTTGTCTCATTCTGGCGGGAAGAATTTCCACTTCTGATAGGAAAAAAGCCTCAAGCTCCGATCCTCACGCGCCTAGACATTTTTCTCCGGTCTCGTCTTGTCCGCGCGGCAGTTACAGAACGTGAGAAGCCCCTGAACTTCCGCGACGTCCTCGATAGCGGACGAATCTTTCTTGCCAAACTGCCACAAGGAGCGATCGGCGAAGAGAATGCCGCACTTCTTGGCTCCCTTCTCGTCTCGAAGTTCCACCAGGTTTCGTTCTCACGCCAGAATGTGGCTAGGGAATCTCGTCGTCCGTTTTTTCTTTACATCGATGAATTCCATCAGATGGCCACTCCCTCGATGGCTGGCCTCTTTTCCGGTGTCCGCAAGTACCGACTCGGCCTAACGGTCGCACACCAAGACCTGTATCAGTTACACGCCACCGCTCCCGAGGTTGAGCGAGCCGCACTCGCCAATGCGTACTGTCGCGTTGTTTTTCGTGTCTCAGACGAAGACGCACGAAAGCTCGAACGGGGAATGGGCGGGTTCACAATGGAGAACCTTTCCGATCTCGGGCGAGGTGAAGCCGTGATGCGGGTTGGGCGGCGAGAAGACGCCTTTCGAATAGGGACTCTGCCGTTGCCTGATGTCGCTTCAGATGTCGCAGAATCGAGGCGCGTGCGGATACGCGCGGCGAGCATGGAGCAGTACGGCAGGCCAAGACCTCTGACGACACGTAGCCAGCCGATTTCGTGGGCCGAGAATTCGTCCCCACCGGTGCCTCGCACGTCATCCCAACCGGAAGTTTTTCGGCCCGCAGTAGCGCTCGAAGCTCAGATACCAGTACTCCAACCGGGCCGTGGAGGCGCGATACACAAATACCTTCAGGGGCTCGTTAAAGAGTGGGCCCAAACTCACGGATTCCGAGCCGACGTAGAGAAGGAGCTAACCGAGGGCGGTCGCGTAGACGTATTTCTATCGCGCGACGACCTGTCGATTGCCTGCGAGATCGCAGGGACGACTACCACGGAGCGGGAGATCGCAAATCTCAGAAAGTGCCTGGATGCTAGATGCACGCACGTCTGCGCCGTGTCGCTTGACCGGGGATTTCTTAGTCGGTTGGCCACCGCGGCGCCGGCACAATTCAGTTCGGCCGAAATGCAGCGAATTCACTTCCTGTCGCCCGAAGAGCTTTTGCCCTTCCTGTCCGCGCAAACGGTTACGCGCGAAACAAAACGAGTCGCTGGATACGCGATCGAAGTGCGACATTCCACGGGCCGCCCAACCGATACCGATCGTAGGCGCACTATCGCGGAAGTGATGCTCAAGAGTGTAAGGCGCATGAGAGAGAAAGCGTGACGTCCGTCGCCGAAGGAAGAGATCCACAAGCGTTGCTACCCTCGGGGCTCACCCTGGAGGTTGTTGCCCATCACGAAGCCGGGCACGCCGTTGCCGCGTACCTGTCCGGCTGGAAATTTGAGTATGTGTCGATAGTTGGCGATGACAACTGCGACGGCCAGGTACGACATAAGATTTGGTCCAATTTTCATCCAGACGTTGATGATTCCGACCGAAACAGGCGGCGAGTCGAATCCGTAATCGTTTCGCTATACGGGGGAAACGTCGCACAAGCAGCCTTGCTGAATCTCCCAATCGACGCACCATCAGCAGAGCGCGGTTGCGACCATGACTTCGAACAAGCAGCGAGGTTCGCAGCTTACATGTGTGGTCACGAGGATGAGATAGCCGCTTATGCATGGTACCTTCGCATGAAAGCTAAGAGTCTGCTCGCCATGGAGCAGAATTGGCTCGCCGTTCGCGCGCTAGCTGGGAAGCTCATGGACAGTCCTCACATCGGAGGGCAACCGGCAAGACGGATCATTCGTACGGCAATCGCCAACGCCGATGGCATCTGAGGGGAAAGACATGATCGACTTGGCTAGACCGCTGGGTATAGAAAAGGGGAACCAGAAGAAAGTGGTCGGAGTCTGGATCCGAGTTTCCACGGAAGACCAGGCCCAAGGCGAAAGTCCTGAGCATCATCGACGACGCGCCGAGATGTACGCTGAGAGCAAGGGTTGGCAGATCGTTCGCGTTTACGATCTCTCGGGCGTTTCCGGCAAAACAGTTATAGACCATCCCGAGACACAAGCGATGTTGGCAGATGTCGCCTCTGGGAAGATCACAGGCCTCATTTTCTCAAAGCTCGCCCGTCTAGCTAGAAACACGCGCGAGCTTCTCGACTTCGCAGAATACTTTGAAAAGCATCGGGCAGATTTAGTTTCTCTCGCCGAGTCAATCGATACTTCCACTCCGGCAGGCCGCTTTTTCTACACGCTCATCGCAGCGCTGGCACAGTGGGAACGTGAAGAGATTTCAAGTCGTATTAAGGCGTCCGTCGTTGTGCGCGCGAAGATGGGTAAACCGCTTGGTGGCGCTGCCCCCTTCGGATATCGCCGCGAGGAAGGGCGATGGGTACCGGATCCAGTAGAAGCTCCGATCCGACACCGACTGTTCGAACTCTTTCTCGAACACAAACGACTCAAGACCGTTGCGTCGGAGCTAAACAAGGCAGGCTACCGAACACGCAGCGGCTCGAAATTCTCCGATACGACAGTCCGCCGTCTTATCGAAGATCCTATGGCGAAGGGGCTTCGCCGTTCGAATTACACTCGCTCAACCGGAGATAAGAAGCATTGGGATCTAAAACCGCCCGACGAGTGGATTTTCTCTGAAGTCGAGCCAATCGTTTCCGACTCGCTGTGGGAGTCTTGCAACGCCATCCTGTCGGAACGTAAGAAGGGCCAACGGCCGAAGAAGCGAGCTGTTCATCTCTTCACCGGGCTGGCGATCTGTGAATGCGGTGGAACTATGACCGTTTTGTGGGAGTCGCCGAATTACACATGCCGACGATGTCGCCGAAAGATTGGCATTTCTGACCTCGATGAAGTCTTCCGCGACCAGCTCAGGAGCTTCTTCCTGAGCCCCGAGGACGTACGAAAGTACCTTGACGCGGGTGATCAGGCCCTCGCCGAGAAGCGCGCGCTCCTGGCCGCTTTACAGGCCGAAGAAACGCAACTCCGGGCGAACATGGACAAGACTTACAAGCTCTACCTTGACGGGACGATCAGTTCACACGGCTTCGGCGCTCGATACAGTCCTCTTGAAGCCCGCGGTAAACAGCTGGCGGATGAAATACCTCGCCTTCAAGGGGAGGCGGACTTTCTTGCGATTCAGCATCTCTCCAGTGAAGAGATCGTTTCCGAAGCCCAAGATTTGTACGGACGCTGGGACGACCTTCTGCCGGATGAGAAGCGGGAGATCGTAGAGAGCGTGCTACGGCAGATAACCGTCGGCAAGGATTCAGTTTCGATAGATCTCTGCTACTCGCCCCCTTCCCCTCAAACCGCGGTAATAGGGCAACGCAACAACACGGATTCATCGCGCCCACCAGGGTAAATCGCGCCGGGTAGCTCACGGTGCTGGATGCCCGCGCGATGACCACGCGCGCGTCTTCCAGCGGCTGCCGCAGGGACTCCAGCACGTGCCGCGGAAACTCGAGCAGCTCGTCCAGGAACAGGACGCCGTGGTGCGCGAGGCTCACCTCTCCCGGGCGCGGCGAGCTGCCGCCGCCAATCAATCCGGCGCCGGAGATCGAGTGGTGCGGCGCCCTGAACGGCCGCTGCGGTGTCACCGCTGCCTCCGAGGTGAGCGAGCCCGCGACGGAGTGGATGGCCACCACCTCCAGCGCTTCCTCCTCAGTGAGCTCCGGCAGGACCGTCGGCAGCCGACGAGCGAGCATCGTCTTCCCCGTGCCCGGCGGACCCACCATCAGCACGTTGTGCCGCCCCGCCGCCGCGACCTCGAGCGCGCGCTTGGCCGACTCCTGTCCCACCACGTCGCTGAAATCGCGATTGTCCCGCGATTCCACCGTTGCCACGGGGCGCTCGGGCGCGACGAGCTCACCGGCGCGCAGCTCGCTCACCAGCTGCGCCAGCGTAGCGGGCGCCGCGAGCGCGAGCCTGCTGACTCGCGCGGCCTCGGCCACGTTCGCCGGCGGAATCACGAGCGTGCACCCGGGCGCACGCCGCGCGACGTGCCGCGCGATGGGCAATGCGCCGCGCACCGGCCTCACCGACGCATCCAGCCCCAGCTCCCCCACGACGACCACGTTCTCCACCGCCGCTGCCGGGAGCTGCCCCGTCGCGACGAGGATCCCGATTGCGATCGGCAGATCGAACGCCGTGCCTTCCTTGCGCCTATCAGCCGGCGCGAGATTGACCGTGATCCGCTTGTGCGGCACCACGAAGCCGGAATTGGTGAGCGCCGCCGCGACGCGCTCGCGCCTCTCCTTCACTCCGCCCACCGCGAGCCCTACGATCGTCCACACGGGCAGCCCC